>NZ_JBHVDF010000001.1:457119-556999 GCF_042802915.1 Nocardia sp. NPDC057440 | reverse complement strand
GGCGGCTTGTTGCCGCTTTATTAAACCCAAAAACCCCCCCCCCCCCCCCCGGGGGGCCCCCCCCCCCCCCCGCCCTGGGGGTGTCGACCTAGCGCACCGGGTTCGCCGGTTCGGCGAACTTCGTGGTTCCCGGCGGGGCGGTCAGGGTGCTGACCAGGTCGATGCCCGCGATCACGAGTGCGGGCCCGCCCACCACGATGGTGCCGATGACGCCACCGATCGCGGCGCCCGCGACAACGCTGGCGATCACGCCCGGTCCGCTGACGATGCCGGTCAGCCCGACCAGAGCGCCGAGCACCGTGCCGATGAAACCGCCCACCGCCGTGGCGATTCCGAACTGCGACAGGAATGTGTCCTGGGCCTGCTGGTTCTCCGAGGGCGATGCGATCGCGGCCAAGGGCGCCTGGCGGGCCTGCGCGTAGTCCTTGACCGGGGTCAGCTCGAGTACCCGGCCCGCGTTGTGCACGGCGTGCGGCAGCGGGAACTCGAGTCCGTCCTGGCGGAACGACAGCGGCAGCGTGACCACCGTGTTGCCCGCCGGGTCCTTGATGTCGACCGAGTTGCCGGCCACCTCGAACACCCCGCCGGTCAGCGTGGTGACGACCTTGCCGCCGACCACCTTTGTCTCGTACCCGATCTCGGGTGCGGTCGCCGGTTGCGCATGGGAGGTGCCCGCGCCGACCGCCACCGCGGCGACGATCGGGACTGCGGCCGCAGTGATCTTGCGGAGAATCATTGGAGTGTTCCAATCTTCATCAGGTTTCAAGCTCTACCCAACGCCACACACGCCGAAATTCCTTCCCCCGAACGTGCGTGTAGAGACTTGATGTGATCCAGAGAACAGGGACTGCGAAGGTCACCGTACCGCGCGGACGAGTGTTTGGACCACTGTTTGAGGGGTAATCATTTCTGTTTCAGGTTGCGAAATCCGCTATAGCGCTTCGCTATACGGCCAGGCGTGGCCGACTGTGGTCAGTTCAGCACATTGATCGCGCGCGCGATCACCAACGCCGCCAGGACAAGTGATATCGACGACTGCGCCATCATCATCGTCTTCGCCCATCGTGACATCGGCATCACATCGGTCGGACTGAAGGCTGTCGCGTTGGTGAACGCCAGGTACAGGTAGTCCACGAACTGCGGCTCCCATTCGGGCTCGGCCAGTTCCGGGTTCTGCATCTGCACGAACAGGAAGTCCGGCAACGTTGTGCGCGCGTGCGCTCGCGCGGCGGGACCGCCGCGGTCGAACTCCCAATAGCCCAACCCGAACACGACCACATTGGTCAACCAGATGGCGCCGCCGGAGCCGAGCAATTTCGCCGGGTCATCGCTGAGCGTCCTATCGATCAGCCCGACCACCAGCCGATCGGCCGACCACGCGGTCGCCAGCGCCAACAGCCCGATGAGGGCAAGTCCGCCCCACCGCAGCCAGGTCTCCTCGCGGTCGATCCGCACGGGATTCGCCGCCAGGAGGAACCCGAGGACCACCACCTCCAGCGCGGGCAACAGCCACACGGGCTCCGGCATGAACTGATTCGGCAGCAGGACTTGCAGCACCACGATCGCCAACACCGCGGCGGTGGCCGCGATCCGCGACTCACCCGCCGTCCTGCGCTGCCAGGCCGGAACGTCGTCGTCGCTGTCGGTCACACCGGCCAGTATCGCCCTGCCGCGGGCGAATCCGACGTCTGCCACGCGTTGGTCGCGACCAGCAGTGCCGCAGGGCGACGAGCCCCGTCGGCTGCCGCGCACGGGTGCCAACGGGGGAGTCAGAGCAGCAGATCGAGCCCGATCGCGCCGACGCAGACAGCGACGACGACGGCAAGCGCGATCGCGTCGCGGCGACCGGGAGCGCTGGGGTGCGCGGTGAGTTGGCCGGTGCCGCCGCGGGCGGTGATCGCCTCACCCAATTCGCCTGCGCGGCGGGTGGACACCGCCATCGCGGCGGTGAGGATATCGATCAGCGGATTATCGGCGGCGCGCTGCAACATGCCATCCTTCGGCCGCAGCCTGCGGGCCGCTCGCAGTACCCGCATCTCGTCCATGAGCAGCGGCAGACCACGCAGCGTGAGGGCGACGACAACGGCCCATTCATCCACGGGCAACCGAAGTCTGCGCAGTGGCGCCGCCATCTTGGCGAGGGCGGGTGCGACATCGCCGAGCGGTGTGGTCCAGGCGATCATGAGCGACGCGGCGAGCAGGACCAGGCCGAATGTCGCGATCTGCGTATAGCGCAACACGGCCGTGCCGCCGACCGGGACATTGATCAGCGCGCCGACGCCGAGCAACGCCCAGAACCACCAGGGCAGTCGCGGCAGCGTGCCGAGCGGCAGCCGGGCGATCACGCCGATCAGCAGCAGAAACACGACGACGACGCCGAGTACCGGCCACGACGGCTGGAACATCAGCAGCAGGCTGATCAGAAACGCCGCAATCATTTTGGTGCCCGCCCAGAGGCTGTGCACCGGGCTGGACACCGGGACTTCGCGGAAGAGGACTGCGCTCATCATCGTCCTCCGTGCTCGAGGCGCCACGCTGTCGCGGCACGTGGATCGAGGTGTGGTGCGGGCACATCGGGCGCATCGGCGGTGTCGGGCACCGGCGCGGCCCCGAGGACGCGTCCGGACTGCAAGTGCACGGTCCGATCACACACTCCGGCCAGATCGTCGACGTCGTGCGAGATGACGATCAGGGTGAGACCGGAATCGCGGAGGCGGGCGAGGAGTTCGACGACATCGGCGCGCCCCTCGGGGTCCAGGCCTGCCAGCGGTTCGTCGAGTACGACGACCTGCGGGTTGCTGGCCACGATGGCCGCAAGCACCACCCGCTTCGCCTGCCCGCCGCTGAGCTCCTCGATGGATCGCGCGGCCAGCCGCCGATCCAGGCCGACGGCGTCCAAGGCGCGCCCCACCGCGCCGGAGCCGGTGGCCCGCCCGCCCCAGTCGGCGATTTCCGCGCCGACCGTCTGCTTCTGCATCTGCAACCGAGAATGCTGGAACGCCAGCGCGACTCGGCCGATTCGTTTGGCGATCGGCTTGCCCGCGAGTTCGCAGCGGCCCGAGCTCGGTTCGATCAGTCCGGCCATGATCCAGGCGAGGGTGGATTTGCCTGATCCATTGCCGCCGACGATCAGCAGCGCTTCACCGCGCCGGACCGAGAGGTCGACCGAGTGCAATGCCGGTGTCTCCCAAGGCGTTCCACGGTTGTAGGTGTGCCGGACGTCGCGCAGCTCCAGCACCGGCTCGCCCATGGGCCTGCGGCGTGCGTCACGCACCGGCAGCGGCCAGGCGGGCAAGTGCTCGACGGTGCGCCCGCTCGACAGGTGCACGACCCGATCGGCGGCCGCGGCATCGGCTTCGTGATGGGTCACCAGCACCACGGCCATATGGTGTCGTTTCGGCAGTCCGGCCAGCAGCGTGACCAGGTCCCGGCGGCCGTCGGGATCGATCATCGAGGTGGCCTCGTCGGCGATGAGCAGCGTCGGACGCCGCGCCAGCGCCGCGGCGACCGCGAGCCGCTGCTGCTGGCCGCCGGAGAGGGTCGCGGTCTCCTTGTCGCCCATGTCCTCGAGGCCGACCTCGCGCAGCAGCGCGTCGATGTCGACCGCGGCGGCCAGCGCCTCGGACAGGCCCCACACCACGTCGTCGGCCACGAGCACGCCGAGGGTCTGGCTCTCGGGCCGCTGCAGCACCAGCGCGGTCCCGCCGAGGTGGCCGAGACCCGCGGATCCCGGACGGTGCACGGCGCCCGAAGTCGGCGGGTGGCCGGCGAGCAGCCGGGTCAGCGTCGATTTGCCGGAGCCGTTGTGGCCCACGATCGCCACGAACTCATCGATGGCGACGGTGAGGTCGATGCCGTGCAAGGCGTCCACCGCCGCCCCCGGGTAGCGGAAGGTGACATCGCGCAGCGTCACCGGCAGCGGTGCGATGGGGCGGTCGTCGGGCGGCGCATCGAGCCGATCGCGGCCGGGCAGGTCGGCAAGCCGGTCCAATACCGAGCCGAGGACGAACCAGGAGAACACCGCGCTCAGCACGATCCCGGCGGTCATCGCCACGGCGATCCAGACCCACCACGATGCGATCACGGTGTCGGTGAGGTCGGCGGCGAGCCGCCCGAGCGGCTCCGTTTGTGGCTGCCGCGCCGCGAGGTTCTCGAAGCCGTGCGCGAGATTGCGGATGCTGTCGAACAGCAGGTTGCGGGACCGGGAGAAAACCAGCAGGTTTCCGACGGCGAAGGCGGCCCACGCCAGCCCGGCGAGCACCGCGAGTGCGAGCACCGCGAACAGCCCGCCGCCACGGCGCTTGACCGTGCCGATGATGCCCGCGAGAGTGGCGGCGCTCACCAGGCTGATGGCCGGCGCGATGCCCGCGGCGACGAAGGTGACCAGGGCGGCGGCGATGGTGGCGGTGAGCAGGGCACGCAGCCGATAGCGGTAAGCCAGCAGGGCGAGCGGCACTGCGGCGACCAGTTGTAGTCCGGCGGCGAACGGGATCACCGATCCGATCGTGACCAGCCCTACCGTGACACCGCCCAGCACCGCAGCGGTGGCCAATTCGATCGGGCGCAGCGGTCCGCGCTCGATGGGGCCTGCGGCCGAGGGCAGATCGTTCACGCAACAAGTCTGCCCGTTCCCACCGCGCCGCGCTCGGGTCCGCCGAGGTTGCGGCCCGCCCATCGCCGCGCTCGGAGCCGGTCGTGGTGTGGGCCGGGAGGCGCCGTCGCCGGGCCACAGCCGCCCCGCGACGGCGCGGTCAGGCGGCGTGAGTCAGGGTGTAGTCGGCGGCGTTCACCCTGCGGAGTTTGCGGCGGTAGCTGATCTGAGTGCCCGGCCAGTTGTTGGTGATGCGGCCCGACGCGTTGCGGTACCAGCTGGAACAGAAGTTCCACGGTGTCTTGGCCAGACGTTGTTGCAGGGCGGTGTTGAAGCGCTGTTCCGGCTCGGCGCGTACCTCGAGGTAGTGGCCGGGGTTGGCGGCGAGCAGTTCGATCGCTTTGCGGATATAGCGGGCCTGGGATTCGATCATGTAGATGATCGAGCCGACACCGAGATTGGTGTTCGGCCCGTAGACGAGGAACAGATTCGGGAAATCCGGCACCGTGATGCCGTAGTAGGCGTGCGCGCCGCCCTGCCAGGCATCGGAGAGCTTGCGGCCCGCGCGGCCGTAGATATTGATGGGCCACAGGAATTCGGTGCCCTTGAAGCCGGTCCCGTAGATGATCACGTCCGCGCGGTGTGCCGTGCCGTCGGCGGTGCGCAGGCCGTCAGGGGTGATCTCGGTGATGGCCGCGGTCTCCACCCGCACGTTCGGTTGGGTCAGCGCGGGGAAATAGTCATTGGAGAACAGCCCGCGCTTGCAGCCGATCGGATAGTCCGGGCTGAGCTTGGCACGCAGTTCCGGATCGGTGATCTGCTCTTCCAGGTGCCGTGTCGCGACGCCGCCGACCATCCCGGCGATCCGCGGGAATTCGACCAGACCGAGCGCCACGAATTCGGCGATGGCCCACCATCCGAATCGCTCGGCCAGTAGCGCGCCGGGCAACCGTGCGAATAATTTGTGCTGGATCGGCTTGTAGTCGGTGTCGAACTTGGGCAGCACCCAGGCCGGAGTGCGCTGGAACAGCGTCAGGTGAGCGACCGACGGCTGGATCTGCGGGATGTATTGGACGGCGCTGGCGCCGGTGCCGATGCAGGCCACCCGTTTTCCGGTGAGCTCGACGCCGTGGTCCCATTCGGCGGAGTGGAAGGCCCGGCCCGCGAAGGTGTCGATGCCGGGGATATTGGGCATGGCGGGGCGTGAGAGCTGGCCGACGGCGGGGATCAGCACATCGGCGGTTCTCGCGGTCCCGTCGGTGGTCCGCACGGTCCAGCGGCCCGTGACGTCGTCGAACTCGGCATCGGTCACCTCGGCGCCGAAGTGGATGCGCTCGAGCAGGTGGTGCCGGTCGGCGACGCCGCGCAGATAGTCGTGGATGGCGGCCCGTCCGGAGTAGCGCTGCGGCCAGTCCGGCTTCGGCTCATAGGAGAACGAATACAGCGGCGACGGCACGTCACAGGCGGCGCCGGGGTAGGTGTTCTCCCGCCAGACGCCGCCGATATCGGCGGCCCGCTCCAGGATGGTGATGTCGTCGAAACCGTTGCGGCGCAGTTCTATGGCCATCCCGATGCCGCCGAAGCCGGATCCGATGATGATGACCGACGGCTGGTTGTCCGCGTTCATGTGACACCCCTCACAGCAGTGCTTTCCCTACCACTCTAGGACCGTCCGGCACGGAGGATCGAGATTTTCGGCCATAATGGCTCCTGTGGAACGGGTGCAGGATCCGGGAATCCGCGACTGGAACTTCCCGCGCGGGATCGCCAGCGTGGTGCTCATGGTCGGCTACGCGGGTGAGCAGGGCGTGCCCGCGGCGCGGATGCTCGCGGGCACCGGGCTGACCGAGGCGACGCTGCGGGACCCGGACGCGCAGATCGACGCGCACATCGAGCTCACCGTCGTGCGCAACCTGGTGCGCGCGCTGGCCGATCATCCCGCCCTCGGCGTCGAGGTCGGCCGCCGCTACCGGATCACCACCTTCGGGATCTTCGGCTTCGCCTGCGTCAGCAGCCCGACCCTCGGCGAGGCGATCCTGTTCGCGCTGCGCTATCTGGAGCTGAGTTTCACCTTCTGCCTGCCCGTCGCGCAATGGCGGGCGGGCGAATTCGTCGCCTGGGTGCACGACGAGTCGATACCCGCCGATGTACGGCAGTTCCTGGTGGAACGTGACGTGACCGCCATGCATCAGGTCATGAGCGACCTGCTCGGCACGCCTTTCTCGCTCGCTCGCGCCGAATTCCGTTTCGCCGAACCGGTATACGCCGACCGGCTCACGGAGGTCTTGGGGGTGCGAGCGCAGTTCGGGCGCATGCACAACCTGTTCGCCATCGAGCCCGCGATGCTGGAACAACCACTGCCGCAGGCGAACGAGCACACCTGGGCGATCTGTCTCGCGCAGTGCCGTGACCTGGTCGACCGCCGCCGTGCCCGCACCGGCATCGCGGCGGAGGTGCGCGAGCTGCTGGTGCCCGGCGGCGCCGAAGGATTCGCCGCGCCGGCCGGAATCGACACCGTCGCACGCAATCTCAATATGAGCACCCGCACACTGCGCCGCCACCTGGACGCCGCGGGCACCAGCTATCGTGCCCTTCTCGACGAGGTACGCCGCGCCCTCGCGGAGGAAATGCTCACCGCCACACCGCTTTCGGTGAGCGACGTCGCCATTCGCCTCGGGTACGCCGAGTCTTCGACCTTCATTTTCGCCTTCAAACGCTGGACCGGTGCGACACCCGCCGCCTACCGGCGCGAGCGCGCGCTGCGGCGATAGCGGTCAGTTCGGTTGCACTCCGATCCAGCCGCCCATCGGCACGCTGCGGAAATGCGTTGTCATGCGGTGGTTTTCGTCGATGACGTGCAGGGCGAGGGCGGGATCCGGAGCGTAGTCCATCACGTGGTCGGGGAGGTCTAGTTCCCATTCGCCGCCGAGTACGGACGCCGTGCTCGGGGCCACAAGCAGCGGCCGCCCGGCGAAGGTCGTCGCCACCGCGGAGTGGGCGTGGCCGGTGACGACGCCGACGATGCGCTGGTCGCCCGCGACCAGATCGGCGAGGCGATCCGGCTCGGTCAGCAAGATGTCATCGATGACAGGACTGAAGAGATAGGCGGGCGGGTGATGCAGCGCGAGCAGCACTGGTGCGTCGGCGGGAGCCGTGGCGAGCACGCCACGCAGCCAATCGTAGGTCTCGTCGCTCAGGCGGCCTTGCGACTGGCCGGGGATGCTCGAATCCAGCAGCACGACGGTCAACTCGCCGATGCGGTGCGCGTGGTTGATCGGTGCGGTCGAGGCCGGTTCGCCGAGCAGTTCGGTGCGGAAGGCGGCTCGCTCATCGTGATTGCCCGGAATGGCGAATACCGGGATCTCGGTGCGCAGCGCCGCGCGCGCTTCGGCGTACTGATCGGGCTTGCCGGAATCGGTGATGTCGCCGGTCAGCAGGATGGCGTCGGGCTTGCGTCGCAGGTCGGCCAGGAACGCCAGCACTCGTTCGACGCGTTCGGCGTTGCGGGCGCCGAGATCGAAATGGGTATCGCTGACCTGAGCCACCAGGATCATCGGCGTTCGCTTTCTCTGGGGGATCGCTCCGTTGCGTCAGAGTGTGCCCGCGTCGTGTAGACGGCACGCCATCAGGCTAGATGACCTGCGCATTACGCGTCGCCATGAGCCTCGCCACCGGCCGAAACCATATCGGCGGTTTGTGTCGGCACGCACGCCCCCGCGGCCGTGATAGGGCCGCGCCGGGTCATCGCTGCTCGGTCGCTGCCGCCAGCGTCTGCAAGGCGCGCAGGAACGCGCGCCGATCCGCTGGACTCAGCTGGGCGAGCAGTCGATCTTCCTGCTCTTGGATCTCGCGTTGTGCGCGTTCGCGGGTGCTGCGGCCCGCGGGCGTCAGCGACACCAGGTGGGCGCGACGGTCGGCCGGATCGGGCGCGCGGTGGATGAGCCCGCGCTGTTGTAGTTCGTCGAGCACGCCGATGATGCGGGTTTTGTCCGCACGGATCGCCTTGGCCAGCGCGGATTGGGTATAGACGGGTTCGTCGCCGAGTCCGAGCAGCACCACGTAGCCCCACATGGTCAGGTTGTGGCGCTCGAGTACGGGCAGCTCCGCCGCGACGAGCGCGCGGCCGAGCGGCCCGATCATCGCGGCGAGATCTGGGCGCTTGGCTTCGGGCATAGGTAGAAAATACTGCTTGGCAAATAGTAAGCGCATGCATACGATGAGCGTGAGCTTACTATTTGGAGGAAGGGCAGGACATGACTATCGATTCGGACCCCCGCGCCGCACTGCGCATTCTCGATGCCATCGACACCGATCTGGTCGCGCTCGACGCGCAGGCGGTGCGCACCAGCATCGAACTCGTATCGCACGTGACCACGACCGATCTCGCCAAGCCGACGCCCTGCGCCGACTGGACGCTGCACGGCCTGCTGACGCACATGATCGCCCAGCACTACGGCTTCGCGGCCGCTTCGCGAGGCGAGGGCGATCCGGCGCTGTGGAAGCTGCGCCGGCTCGGCGATGACCCCGCCGAGAGCTATCGGGCGGCCGCGGAGCACGTCATCGCGGCCTTTGCTGAGGACGGTGTGCCCGAACGGAAGTTCCCGCTGCCGGAATTCACCACGGACTTCGAATTCTCCGGTGCCCAAGCCGTCGGCTTCCACTTCATCGACTATGTCGTGCATTCCTGGGATGTCGCCCGAACTCTCGGCCGGACAGTGAGTTTCGACGACCGCCTGCTGGCCGCGGCGCGTGTCGTCGCGGAAGCTGTCCCCGGGGGCGAAGTCCGCCTCGCCCCCGGTGCTGCCTTCGCCCCGGAAATCAGCTTCTCCGGCGACTCCGCCCTCGACGGCATCGTCGCCATGCTGGGCCGTTCACCGAACTGGCCCCACTGAATCGATGCGCGGCCGCCGCGCCGACTCGCAATACGAGTTACATAATCAACTGTCGCGCAACGCTTGTCGCGCCGCACAACGTGGTATCGGCGCCGCCGAAGGTGCGATGTCCGTGCTGCCGCACGGCGGCCAGGGGCGCGTTGCGAAATTACCTGTCGCGCAATAGCTGGTCGGCTCGGTCGAGGATCGCCTCGACGTCGTGCTGCTCGGCGCGCACGGGCCGCCAGAAATCCGGGCCCGGTGTCGCCGTCAATGCGAGCTCCGGGGGAGTGCGCCACGGTGCGGCCAAGCCGAGCTGCCATGAGTGCAGGTGCGTGCGCTCGTGGCGGCCGGACTTGTCGAACAGCGGGTCGCCGACGATCGGGTGTCCGATCCAGGCCAGGTGCACGCGGATCTGGTGGCGGCGGCCGGTGATCGGGCGCAGTGCCAGCACTGTGTGGTCCTCGGCGCGGTGGACCGTCCAGAACCGGGTGATCGACGGATAGTTCTTGGTGTCCAACAGGTCTGCCTGGTCGACGAACCAGCGATCCGCCACGGTGCGGATGCTCTCGCGCGGCGCCGCGATGCGGACCCGGTTCTTCCGTCCGACGCTGAGCGGCAGCTCGATGACCCCGCGGTCGGGCAGCCCGGTCGACTCGACGATCGCCAGGTACGCCTTCTCTGCGGTCTGCTTGTTGAACTGCCTGGTCAACTGTCCGTGCGCGCCGAGCTCCTTGGCGAGCAACACCAATCCGGAGGTCACTTTATCGATCCGATGCACCGGATACAGCGTCTCGCCCGCCGCCGCCGCGGCCTCGACGATATCGCTGTCGTGACGCTCCCCGGTCACCGAAATCCCGGCGGGCTTGTTCAACGCCACCACCGCCGCGTCCTCGAACACGACACACTGCCGTCGCACCTGCGCCCAGTCCACATCCACCCGACGAGCTTAGGGGCCGCATTCCACGCCCGGCGACGAGTGGTGGCGCGAGGTTGTGGTGGGTTACCTGTTCTTGCCGTTGCGGCGCAGGGTGTGCGGGCGCAGCCGGTTGAAGCCGCGGACGCGGACACTGCGGAGATTGCGGATGTCGAACTCGGGGTTGTCGGCCAGGGCAGTGGCGGCTACATCGTCGACCAGGACGGTGCCGGGGCGGGCGACGCCGGTGAGGCGGGATGCGATGTTCACCACGGAGCCGTACAGGTCGCCGAAGCGCTGCAGGACGGGCCCGTAGGCGACGGCGACGCGCAGGTCGGGGGTGCCGCCGACCATCATGGTGCTTTCCTGGATCGCCAGTGCGATGTGTGCGGCATCGGCTGGATCCTCGGCGGCGAACATAACTTCGTCGCCGACGTTCTTGATCACCCAGCCGCCATTCTCGGTGATCGCCGCGGTCGTGGTCGATTCGAACGCTTCGAGCAGCATCGCGAGTTCATCGGGGTGTAGATGCCTGGTCAGCCGGGTATAGCCGACCATATCGGCGAAGCCGACCGCCAACTCGCGGACGGATTCGCCCGCCGTCGTCCCCGGGTCGAGTGACCGGGCGAGCGCGGCGGCGAGGTGGCGGCGCCAGGCGTAGCCGTTGAGGTGTTCGAGCGTCGAAATCGCCGCTTCGGTGGCGGTGCGGACCGTATCGGCCGGGTCGGCGCCGGGCTCGGCCTCGGCCACGCGGGCGTTGATCTCCGCGAGCACCAGGTCGACCTGCCATTCCGCGAGCCTGGCCACGCCCTGGCCAAGGGTGCGCACCGTCGCGGCCTGCTGCCTGGCATCGGCCGAGGACAGCACATTCAGCGCGCGAAAATTACGGACCGCGGCGACATCGGCGTCGGTGTAGTCGACGGCATCGTCGGCGACAGCGGGAAAGCCGAGCGCCGCCCACAGCCGCCCGGTGAGCTGGGTTGACGCCCCGGCTTGCGCGGCGACCTCGTTCCTGCTGTAGCGACGCGGTCCGTCGAGCAGATACGACTCCACGACCGACTGCACCAGCTCGGAATTCTCGGTGGGAACCATGGCCGGTACCTTACGGCCACGCCAGCCGGCGCAGGCGGTCAACCGACCAGGGAGCGCTGGATCAGCGTCAGGCCACAGTCGGGGCGAGGAGAAGTCGTGGCCGATCACAAGCTCGGCATCGCGGCGGTGGTTCAGCTCAGGTGCAGCCACTGTCCGGGCGAGGGGATGCCCTGCTGGTCCACGACGCTGATCAGATACCAACCCGGGGGAGCGAGTGCTCGGTTGACCGGGAGGGTGAACGTGACCGAACCCGGTGCGGTGGTGGTGAATTCGAGGTCGACGAGGCGTTGCTCGTTGTCGCAGGAATGGGTGCAGGCGCTGGGGCGCATGAGGGCGGCTTCGCGGACGTCGGCCGTGGTCGTCGCGGTGACGGTCGCGCCGTAACTCGCTGCGGCGGAGGTCAGTTCGAGCTGTGGCCGCGGTCCGCGGAAGAGATAGGACGGCCAGAAGATTTCGATCCGGAGTTCTTCGGTCTTGCGGGCGGGGTTCGAACCCGCGGTGACCACCTTGCCGTCCGGGGTGAGCAGCGCGATCGAGTGGTAGAGCCGGGGCACCCGGGAGGGCCCGGTGTGCATCCAGGCGCCCATCGCCGGATCGAAGATCTCGGCATGCGGCGGCGCATCGTGCGCCATCTCTTCCATGCCGGAGCCGCCGGTCGCCAGCACCGTCCGGTCCGGCAGGAGCACCGCGCTCAGATGCATCCTGGCGTGATCCATCGGTGACGCGGGCTGATAGGCGGGAGCCGCGGCGGTGCAGTCGACGATCCTGGTGTCTGCCAAAGCCGGTGCCGGACTGTGCATATCGAACCCACCGCCGCCGAGGATCATCACCTGTTGAAGTTGGGCGGGCGGCAGCAGCACGCTGGCGGCCTGATTGCGGGAACCAGGGTCGGCGAGCCCGGGCACCTCGACGGTGGCTCCGGTCGCCGGGTCCCAGATCGACGGGCGCATACCGTTGTTCGCGCCGTACTGGCCGCCGCTGTAGAAGAACCTGCCGTCGGCGAGCAACTGCAGATGGCCGTACATCGGGATCGGGCCGGGTGACGGCAGTGGCGACCAGGTTTCGGTCGTGTGGTCGAACAGTTCTGGAACCACCGAAAGGAAATTGTCTGCGCCGAGGCCCGAGACCGCGAGCACATCGCCATTCGGCAGCGGCGCGAGCGTCGGGTACCAACGACCGAAAGCCATGTCCGGCACCGTGGTCCAGGTCAGTGCGATGGGATCGAAGATGAGCGCGTCCGGCAGTCCGTAGAACGGGTCGTATCGCTCGGTGCCGCCTGCCGCGAGCAGTCTGCCGTCCGGCAGGAATGCCTGTCCGACGCAGAACAGATCGATCGGAGTGTCCGGCGCGCTGAGGCCCGGGTTGGGGTAATGCCAGACGCGCGTGCGGAATTCGTGCGCGTTATGGCGATCCGGGTCGTTGCCGGAACCAGCGAAGAACAGCACGTCGCCGGTGTGCAGCAGCGCGGCGTGCACCGGGTTGACCTCGGTGTCGAAATCGAGGATCCGCCACACCCCCAGGTGCGCGGCATGCCGCAGATCGGTGTCGAGTTCGAGCACCCGCAGCAGGCCCGCGTTGACGCCGGGCGGCGCATCGATGGTGAACACCACCAACTCCGGCGCGGCCTCCTCGGCAGGCAGCACAGTGATTGCCGCACCTTGGTTTTCGTACAGTCCCCACTGCGGCGCCGCCGCCCAGCCGCTCCAGCCGTCGATGGCATGCCCGGTGCCGTCCAGGCCCCAGCCGACGGTGTAGCGGCCCGTGTTGACGCCGTCGGGGTTGTCCACCGCGAAGACGATCAACTCCGGCCTGCCGTCGCCGTCCAGGTCCACGGCCGCGACACCCGCGCCCTGGTTTTCCCAGCCATACCAATCGGGCACCGCGACCCATGGTGTCCACTCGTCGACCGCGCCATCCACCGTCAGACCCTTGGCAAGCCGGAACTGCCCCGTATTCTGGCCGGGCGGATTGTCGACCGTAAGCACTACGAGCGTCGGCTGCCCGTCGATGCTGGTGAGGCAGATGTCGGCGCCCTGGTTCTCCCATCCGTACCAGTCCTTCACCGCGAGCCACGGTGTCCAGCCGCCGGTCACCGTGCCATCGGCGGCCAGATCGCGCCCGATGCGGTAGTACCCCTGATTCTGACCCGGCGGGTTGTCGACCACGAACACCACCAGATCGGCCCGGCCGTTGCCGTTCAGATCCGCGACGGCGACCCCGGCGCCCTGGTTCTCCCAGCCGAACCAGTCCGGCACCTCCAGCCACGGCCCCCAACCCTGCACCGATCCATCGGCCGCGACCCCGGCGCCGACTCGGTAGCGTCCGATGTTCTGTCCTTGCGGGTCATCCACCGTGAGGACGACGACATCCGACGTGCCGTCACCGCTGACGTCCGCGATCGCGACTCCACAGTCCTGGTTTTCCCATGCTGCCCAGTCCGGAACCGGAACAAATTGTCCTGCCACGGGATCCATGGTCGTCGGTTGCCGCGTATCCAGTGCGAGCTTTCGTCCGATCTGCCGCAAGAGCCGGCCGACGACTGTGTTGCGGCATCGATGCTGAGTCGACGGTGTCGGAATCCATTGGGCCGGACGCATTTCCGACCGATGCGTTCATCACGACGGAGACGCGGGGATTCGGGTACCGAGCCGGTGGCTTCGTGGGTCTGTTCGAGGGTGCGTCGTCGTCGGCGGCAGTGTTGCTGTGAAAGTGGATGGTGCTAAGACGTTTCCGGATAGGTGTCGTGATGCGGGGCGAGCGATTCCCAGGACCACGTGAGAGTGCCCGCGGTCAGGTCGGCGATAACGCCTTCGAGCCAGCGTGATTCGGCTTCGGTGATGGCGCGCAGGTATTCGTCCTCCAGCATCACCACGCGTGGCAACGCCATGGCGGCGGCTTGTTCGGCGTCGGCCGTCATCTCAGCGAGCTTGGTGCGCAGGGATTGTGCGCGCCGCTCCAGTTCGATGCGGGCGCCGTCCGGGCCGAGCAGCATCAGAAACGACAGTGCCGCAGGGAATTCGGGGTACTCGTTACGTGGATCGCCGATCATGTCGGCCAGCCAGGCGCCGCAGGCCGCGCGGCCCGCTTCGGTGATCGCGTAGACGGTTCGCTCGGGGTACTGCTGGTCGCGTCCGGTCTCGCGGACCGCGACCAGTCCGGCGTCCTGCAATCTGCCGATCGTCTTGTAGAGCGCGGCGCGCTGGCTGACGTTGACGACCTTGTCCTTGCCCCACTCCTTGATCCGGCGCTGGATGGCGTACGGGTGCATCGGCTCCAGATGCAGGATGCCCAGCAGCGCCATCGCCAGTGGAGACCGTTTGAACTGCGTCGATGCCGTCATGGCACCCATTCTAGTGGTATCCGGACAACTAGATTCTTGGAAACTAGTTGCCAAGAAACTAGTTCCTATGTCACTATCAACTCATCAGCGAAGCCGCTCGAAAGGACACCGAAATGACCACCAAGCCCACCGCAGGCAGCACTCGAATCCACGTCGATCACGAGACCGCCAAGCGCCTCGGCAACTGGACCGACGCCAACACTTTCGAGGTGGCCGCCCGCTACGGCAGCCTCGTCATCGACCTGCGCTCGCCGCGGATCACCGGCGATATCGCGGTGCATGCCGACCTCGACCACGCGATGGTCAAGCTGCTCGTCCCCGACGACGCCGTCATCGACCAGACCGATCTGCAGTGGACCGGCCGCGGCCGGGTCAAGGACTTCGCCCGCCCCAAGGACGCGGCAGGCCCTGTCATTCGCCTCACCGGCACCTGCGCTCGCAGCGAGTTCCGCGTTCACCGTGCGGGCGTCGCCGTTCTCTCGGCCATGTTCTCCCGCGAGTTCTTCGAAGACGCCCGCCGCGCCCGTCGCGAAGACCGCACCCCGACCGTCGCCGATCCGGCCAACACCTCGGCCTGAAAAGCCAAGTGCCCCAACCCTGTCCATCGGGGTCGGGGCACTTCGCGTCATGCCGGGAAGTAATGGCCGCAATCGCCGGGCTCACCATTCTGATGCGCTGACTCACTCCACCGCCGCGACGGCCTTTCCGAAGGCGCGCACCCTGGCCGTCTCGTGGTTGCGATGCCAGACGAGGCCGAGGCGTGAACCCTCCAGCCCGCTGACGGGCACGAACGTGACCGATCTGCGACGGTGTTCCTCGGCGGCGGCCTGGCACAGCAGCATCGCGCCGCGGCCCGCCGCCACCAGGGCGAGTCCCTCTTCCAGCGTGCCGACAGCGGGGCCGGTGGGAATGGCGCGACCGGCCGGGGTGGCCTCCAGCGCGATGGCGCTGCGCCAGTAGTGCGGCGCCGGTCCGCGCGGACCGATCAGCGGGCACTCGGTGAGCTCCTCGGCCGATAAGCTCGCCCGTGTCGCGAACGGATGCCTGCTCGCCACCGCGAGGGTTTGCGGTTGTGCCGGGAAGGCCTGCGCGAGCACAAGATCCGGCTCCTGCATCGGCATGAGAACCAGCGCCGCGTCGACCTCGTTGCGATACACCGGGCCGAAGGGGTCCGACAGCGAGATCTCCACCAATTCGGTGGCGCAGTCGGGATGCCTGCGGTGGAACAGCTCGATCGCCGCCATCAGCTCATTGCTCGAGGAGCCCTGAAAACCGATGCGCAACAGCCCTTGTACACCGCGGGCGGCGGCGCGGGCCCCGTCTACTGTTGCCTGGAGCGCGGAATACGCGGGGCGCAGTTCGGCGAGGAAGTCCTCGCCGAGCGGTGTCAGCCTAACCCGGCGGCTGCTGCGTTCGACAAGCCGCGCGCCGACCCGCTGTTCCAGTGTGCGCAACAGCTGGCTCACCCGACTCTGCGACAGGTAGAGCCGCTCGCCTGCGCGGCCGAAGTGGAGTTCCTCGGCCAGCGCGAGAAACGCCTCCATCTCGCGTACTTCCAGGCTGCCCATCCGCATTCCTCTCACCGCCGCAGTACCGGGCTCCACCGTTGACAACGGTCGATGAGCCCAGCTCATAGAACTATGAGGGCTTCGCCGTTGTTTCCTGTGCGGTCGATCTCTTGAGTGAAAGACATGACACAGGTCGATGAAGTCGCGAGCGAGCCACCCGCAGAACAGGACTCGACGCCGCGCGGCTGGCTGGGCGTCGGGGCAGTGGCCGCGGCGACCTTCACGGTCGTCACCTCGGAGATGCTTCCGGTCGGGCTGCTCACTCCGATGAGCGACGGATTGCGGGTCAGCGAGGGTACCGCCGGGCTAACGCTGACGGTGACGGGAGTCGTCGCGGCCGTGTCCGCGCCGCTGCTGACCTCCGGGCTCGGTCGGTTCGACCGGCGGTGGGTGTTCGGCGGGTTGCTGGCAGTGTTGGTGCTCGGCAATCTGGGGGCCGCGTGGTCCCCGAATTTCGGAGTGATGGTCCTCGCGCGGGTCCTCGTCGGCATCGGGATGGGCGGAGTGTGGGCGATGGCGGCGGCGGTGGCTGTTCGCCTTGTTCCACCCAAGTCCGCGGGATCGGCGACCTCCCTGGTGTTCAGCGGCGTCGCGGTGGCGTCGGTGCTCGGCATTCCGGCGGGCGCCTTCATCGGTGCGCTCGCAGGCTGGCGGATGGCGTTCGCGGCCGCCGCAGGCCTGGCGCTGCTTGTCTTGGTGGTGGCGGCGGTGCTGCTGCCGGGTCTGCCCGCGGATCGGGTTGTTTCGCTGGGCGGAGTGCTCGGACTGGCCGGGAACCCTCGGGTGCGGACCGGTCTGCTCATCGTCGCGTTCCTCGTGACGGGCCATTTCGCGGCATATACCTACGTCCGTCCGGTGCTGGAGGAGGTCTCGGGGGCGCGCTCGGAGATGATCGGCGTGCTGCTGCTGGTATACGGAATCGCCGGTGTCGTAGGTAATTTTGTCGCGGGCAGCTCCGTGGCGCGCGCGCCGAGAACGACACTCGTCGCGATCAGCACGGTGCTGGCGATCACCGTGATCGTGCTCCCCGCGCTGGGCGGATCGATGCTGGTTGCCGGACTGCTGATGGTGGTGTGGGGCTTGGCCTATGGTGGCGTCTCGGTCAGCAGTCTGACCTGGGTCGTCGCAGGCGCTCCCGACTTCCGTGAGGGTGTATCCGCCTTGCTCACGAGCGTTTTCAACGCTGCGATCGCGATGGGCGCACTGGTCGGCGGGTTCGCGGCCGACGGTATCGGCATCACCGCCGCGATGTGGCTCGGTGGCGGGCTGGCCGGCGCGGCCTTGCTGACCGCCGCATTCGGGCAGGCCCCGGCAGGTGGAAGGCTGTAATGGCTGCCTTGGCTCGGGACTCTCCAATTCCCACCGATGGGAGCCACGATCACCGGCGATGGTGTTGTGCCGCAATAAACTTCCGTCTGCCGGTCCGACGGCATGTCGTCCGGTAGCCGAGACGGCGCCGGCGATTGGTCCGGACCGATAGGCGTAGACCCCGGGTGGCCTGGTGCAGGGCCCCCCGGGGTTGGCCGAGAAACGGAGTCTCCGCCACTGCCGGTGTCAGGGATATAGCGCATCCAGTCGATCCCACCGCGCCAATAACGCGGCTCGAACCGTATGATTCATAGTCATATTCTGTTGCCAGGCTACGAGCCCGGCCGCTATCTCGCGAAACTGCCTTTCATGTCGCCGAAGCCCCAACCGCTATTCCGGTGTCGTGTGCACCGGTTCTGATCGGCTTAATGGTGATCGGTCATTCCCGTGCGTGGAAACTTAGTGCGCGGAACGGTCTCGGCATTAATGGTGCGCATTAGCGCGATAATGTCGTTTTGGCAGCAAATATTGTTGATACCAATTTGTGTGGTTCGCTCTTTCCGACGCGCGGGCGATCTCCGCGCGCCTTCGACGCCACGCCGACGGCGGCCCGACCGGCGTCACGTTATTCATCAACGCCCGCAGTGCAATCCGGCACAAGAGCAACGTCGACGGTGTCCGGCGCGGCCGGAACCTCAACGGCCGCAACCTCGATGGCGCTGGTGCGCCGCCGGGGTTCGGCGCCGGGGTCGCGCTGTCGGCCGCTGCTGCGGAACATCCAGCAGCAGAGGCGATTTCATCGCTGTGACCCAGCCCACGCGGCGCACCAGCGACTTTACCGCGATGCTCTCCGGACATCACCGTCTGTTCACATGGATGTCTTGCAACATTGCCTATTACAATCGTTCACCCCGGTTTAGGGTTTACGTGTGCCTCGCACGGGAGCCGGACAGCAGACACGATCCCTCAACGACATTTTTCGCCGCATGTTTGCCGGACTTCGGCACTCGCTATTTTCAATCGATCGCGGAGTTTGGCGGCGAAGAGTTGCATGGCTCGGGCTGTTATTTTGCGTGCTGATTGTGTTTCCGGGCGCGGTTGGCGCGGTGGCCACCGCGCAGTACGAGGCAGCCAGCCCATCGCCGGGAGTCTCGGAGATCGACGGACTGAGCTGGATGAAAATCCGTGACTCGTCCGGCGTTCCGCTGGCCGGCTACCAGTTCAGTACCAACCATGGTGGGCCGTTCAACGCGGGCGCCACGATCCTGTGGGCCATTCTCGGGCTGGAGTTCATCGGCTACATGGCCATTGTGACCACGGCGATCTGGTTGATCGGGTTCGCGTTGAGCTTTCGATGGCTGGATATGTTCGGCTCGGCATTGCGTGGCGTCGCCCATGCGTTGACCGGTCAGATCGCGACGCCGCTGATGCTGGTGACGGCGGCGGCGATCGGCGCGTTCTTCGTGGGCTGGTTCATCATTCGTGGCTATCACTCCAAGGCCACTGTGCAGGTTGTCACCATGGTCGCGGTAGCGATAGTCGGTCCGGTGTTCCTTTCCGATCCGCTCGCGGATGTGCTGTCCTCGGACGGGTTGCTTGCGCAGGGGCGAAATGTCGGTATCTCGGTCGCCGCGGGTTTGAACGGCAACAATCATCCGAACCCGACCCAATTGGTTGCGACGATGCAGGGGGACCTGGCGGACAACTTCGCGCGGCGTCCGTTGCAGGTGTGGAATTTCGGGCACGTGGTCGACGAGCGCCCGGCGTGCCAGTCGGCGTGGTCGGCCGGTGTCGTTTCCGGCGACGACGAGCGGATCAAGAACGGCATGAAGGCGTGCGGGGACACCGCCGCTTATGCCAAGGCCGACAACCCGACCATGGGCCAGGTCGGCACCGGACTGATGCTGTTGGTCTGCGCCGGGATTCTGTTGATGTTCGCGGCGTATCTGGCGATCAAAGTCATCAAGGCCGCGCTGGATGCGCTCTACCACGCATTCATGTCGATCTTCGGTTTCGCCGCAGGTGGTTTCGTCTACGGGCCGACGCAGACGTTCCTGGTCCGCAATATCGTGGACAGCTTCGTCGCGGCGGCGCGGATGACCGCCTTCACCGTTTTCCTCGGTGTATATGTCCTGTTCCTGGGCAACCTATTTCGGCAGGCACCGGGGCAGGTCATGGCGGTGATCGTCATCGCGGGCGCGGCCGAGGTCGTCGCCATCTCCCAATTGAAGCGACTCAACCGCAGCCTCGACAGTGGCAATGAATGGATCGCCAACCGCTTTGCTCTTGCGATACAAGGCGGCCAGGCCAGATCCGGCGGCGGCACCGCCCTTGGTATGGGGAGCAGCGGTGCGCGCGCCAAGAGCGGACTGGGAGCGGTAGCGGGCCTCGCCGCCCTCAATACCATCAACAGCTCGCCGATCACCGCGTGGCTCGCCGGAGGCGTTGGTAGTCCATTGAACCCGCTCGCGCGCGGGCGTAAAGGCGTCGACCGCACCAATATCAACGTCGCACCCAAGCGGCAGGAATCGCACACCTGGAACCAGTTGGCTCGGGACAACTGGAAGTCGATAGTCGCAGGAACCAGCAAGTCGGAGGGGATCAGTACGGAGCTGGCGGTCGCGAAAGCATTGAAGAGCCTGGAGGACGGCAAGATTCCTGGCGCGCAGTTGCCTGCTGCTCTGCTGGCCGCTGGAGCGAGTCACGACATGGTCAGCAGCGCCATGCGCGCATCGGGCGCCCAGAAATCCAGTATGTCGCAGAACCCCTACGGGTTCGCGCCTCTACAGAAGGCCGTCGCCGCCGCGCGAGCAGTGCAGAATCACGTGGGCGACGAGGCGCATATGTCCTTCGCCGCCCAAGCCTTGGTGTCGGCCGACAGCTTCGCCAGGCACGCCAACGAGCCGGCGCCCGGTGCTGTGATCGACACTGGTTTTGTCAGAACCGTTGAACAGCACTGGGATTCGGATAAAGCGCTGCGCGCCGCGATCACGCCCGAACAATGGAACAAAGTTGGCCGTGACACCCGCTGGGCTATCGGGCACAAGGTAGCGACGCTGCATCAGGGTGCGGCGCAGGAATACTACGCCAACCCCTCCGATCTCAACCGTGCCCGGCTGATGGCGTCGGTCAGGAGAGTCTCCAACCTCGACCACCTGGAACCCCACGGCGGACTCGACCCCTGGGACCCGTAGCGGTTATCGGGGGAGTCCGTCGTGTGGTGTGTATATCGCAGCGGGTATGACGCAGGGCCGCTCGCGATGGCGCGCGGTGTTTCCCTTCGCCCTCCACGGATACGGACCCGGACTGAACTCATACTCCGGCGGCTATGCCGCATGCGTTTGCTGGTCGCCGACACTTGTCGCGGCCATTCGCCAGCTGGCCGGTGTGGTTGCGGCCGCGCGCCGAACTCGGGGCCGACGCGGCGGAGTGTGAAATCGAAAATAGTGTCCATTGGACACAGTGTGTCCAATTGGACACATTCGGTGTGCGCCACGCCCGCGAAATAGTCTGCCGCAATCCGTTGTAATTCGCTGACGCTGTGCGAAACTTGCCCGGCACAGTAATTTAACTCCTCACCCTCGGAGGACCGTCCATGACGAATTCTGTTGCAGCACTCGATCTGCCCGAACCTCTGGTTATTACGCTGGGGAATCTCAAGGGGGGTGTCGGAAAGACGACATCAGCGTTTTTCTTGGCAAGTTACTTCGCTTCGATTCACGGGCTGCGGGTGCTGGTAATCGACGCCGACCCGCTCAGTCAAACCGGATACTCGTGGCATCGGCGGCTGATCAAGGGGGAAATCGAGGTGCCGTTCGAGTTGATTGCCTTCCCGTCCAGGCACGTCAACGATTGCATCACCGACAATGCCGCCGATTTCGATGTCATCATCGTGGATGCCGGTGGTGAGTCGGCTGAAATATTCAAAGCTGCCATCCCCGCGAGCGATGAGCTCGTGCTGCTGACGAGTGTGAGCCCCTCTGAGGTCAAGCGAGTGCCGAGTACATATAGGGCCGCCGAGGAGGCAGCGGCCGAAGGTAATCGGGAGATTCGAGTGCGAGTCCTGATGACCAAGGTTCCGGTGACGATGAAGAAAGGCGTGAATGTCTCTACCGAATACCGGACGCAACGGGGGAATCTGGAGAGCGCTGGGTACGACGTATTCCAATCCTATTTGAGCTCTTGGAAATGGTATCGAGAGGCGGCCGACGGGGAGGTCGGCGACGGCGCCGAGAACCCGATCGAAGATCTGGGAGAGTATCGGCAGGTGGGCGACGAGCTGGTGAGCGCATATCGGATCGCGGTGGAGGTGCCGGCCTGATGCCTCCCCAACGTAGGAAGGGTTCGATAGGCGGCCTCAATCCACTGGCCGACGGCGCTGAGCACACTCCGCCGGTTTCGCCGCTGCGCGACGCCGAATGGCGGCGGCAGGGTGCTACCGAGACGGTCGCGCCGGCTTCTGTCGCTTCCGCCGCTTTCGTCGCCTCTGCTGCTTCCGCCGCGCCCAAGGAGCCGCCCCCGGGGCGAGCCCCGGAGCCGGCCCCGGGTCTGAATGTCTTGACTATGCCGGTGCCGATCGCCGGTGATGGCCCGCTGAGCGAGCGGGAGCGGTCGCAGTTGACATTGTGCGAGTCGTCGATCGACACGCTGCGCATCGCATTCTGGGCCGCCGGGCGGGCGCTGCAGATCGTGCGCGACGGGCGGCTGTACCGCGACAACCACGAGACATTCGACGAGTACGTGGAACAGCGGTGGGATATGCAGCGGTCTTACGCGCACAAACTCATTCGAGCCTGGCCCCTTGCGGCCCGGCTGCACCCGCTGGCGCCTGCCATCAACGAGGGGCAGGTCCGCGAATTGCTGCCGGTAGCCGCCGAACACGGCGAAGATGCGGCGATCACGGTATACACCACAATCGCTGGTGGCGCCGATGTGAAGGTCACCGCGGGCAAGCTCCGGGAAGCGGTCGCGCTCATTCCCGAGCGTTACGACGAAGCCACGGTGGTCGAGCGACTCCAGGCGTGGCTGCGTGGTGAATTGCCGGACGATTCGAACGACCGAGCGGCGGACATGTTCACCGCCATGGAATCGCGGCTCGTCGCGCTGACCCGGCGAGTTGTCAAGGGGTCGAGCGGCGACCCGGTCGCCGCGCGCGAATTCGCGGCGAAGCTCCGCACGATCGCGGAACAGATCGAGGAGCAGATCACCGCCTGAGATCCACCATCGATGGTGCCCCGCAGTGGAATGAATTTCCGCTGCGGGGCACTTTGTGTAACGGGTCGAAAATGCTGTGCGGAATATGTATCTCCGAATTGGACGGCGAGGCCGTCAAAAGTAGTTATTGTTTCGTTATCGAAAAGGGAGTGTGTCGCGCTTTACGTCGTCCATTATGTACCGAAAGGTAGACGCTCGGATCGGATCCGCTGGATAAACAGATCACCGTGATGGTATTCGAATCAGTTCGAGGTCTTGGTGAAGTCCTGGACGTCATGAAATGCGGCGTCGCACGACTCGTCATCGGCAGTCGATATGAAAATCGGAGGACCGTATCATGGCATCAACTACCGACGTCCGATATTTTTGCTTCCTGCGGCGCGCTGTTCTTTGGGCCCTTGCTGCAGGAGCTGTCGCATTCATCGCAACGTTGCTGAATCCCGGTCAGGCATCGGCCCAGCCGGTGACGATCCCGAGCGTCGGAACATTCGAGATCCCCGACGAAATTTCGATCCCCGCTGATATCGTCGCAATCGACGTACGGCATAACGCTATATTGCCGGAATTCGAAGCCCCAATCGGAGCCGATTTTCTCGGAATCGATGTACGGCACAACGCTATATTGCCGGAATTCGAAGCCCCGGTCGGAGCTGATATTCTCGGAATCGATGTACGGCACAACGCTATATTGCCGGAATTCGAAACCCCGATCGGAGCCGATGCTGTCGGAATCGAGTTTCTCGATCCCGCGCTCGTTCCTGTCATCGAAATTGTGACGCCCGCCAATGCTCCGGGAATTGAGCCTTCGGCGGCCTTGCCGACTCCGGGCGCGCAGCTTTCGCTGCCTGCGACCATTCCGGGAATGGAACTCCTGTTCCCCAGCGGCCTTCCTCGTATTGAGCTCCCATTCCTTACCAGCTTTCCCGGGATGACCGGCTTTCCCGGAATGGCTCCTCCGGCGCAGGCCGCTCCCGCCGTGGTGAAGCCGCAGAAGACCACCGGCGAGGTCGCCGTTGACGCCGCGCGGACGAGGCTTGGTGCTGACTACTCCTACGGCGCGGTGGGCCCACGCGCCTTCGACTGCTCGGGTCTGGTGCAGTGGTCCTACGAGCAGGCCGGCGTGGACGTGCCGCGCACCAGCTACGGGCAGCTCGCCGCCGGAACGCCGGTACCCCTGGACGACCTGCAACCGGGCGATCTGGTGTCGTTCTACGGCGGCAGCCACTCTGCCCTCTACGCCGGTGACGGCGAAGTCATCCACGCATCGACCTACGGCACCGGAGTGACCACGTCGCCGCTCTCGTCGATGCCGGTGGCCGGTGCTCGCCGGTTGTGACCGCCCCAGTGAATGCGCCCACCGGCCCGCCCATGTACGCGGCCGCACCCGAATCCACCCGAATTGCGAGTCGAGGCTCCGATGGACCACATGGCTTTCGCAGACACCCCTAGCTCTCCGTTCGCGTACGACGGGCGCGCTTCCGGCCCACCCGCAGGCCATTCAGCCCGAGATCGGGCGGACCATGGCAAAGTCGCCATCGTTGGTCGGCTCGACGGGGATCGTGTCGGCTTCGTCGAGGTCGTCATATTCGGCGCGGTAGCCGTTGTCGCCCATGTCGCAGAGCGAACCATTCGCGCGCTGGTGCAGCGGAGAGCTGTCCACAGGAGTGAGTCCGGGTTCGAACCGGGCGGCTCCTTGGGAAGACGGCGAGCAGCGCCGCGACGGATGAGGCGATTTCGTTTCGCCGAGGCGGTTCGATCTCGATCATCGGCGCGCGACAGCGATGCCGCCGGGTGTGAAGTCCGTTCCCAGACGGGCGGAACATCCACCGGGAAGGTTCGACCCAGCGCCGGGACATCCCACCGCTTTCGGCCGGGGACGGCAGCACGATGGTTCCGCCTGCGTGCACCATGGAGGCGTTGAGCCGAAACATCGAGGCAATCGCCGTCTGAGCAGGATCAATCTTCACGAGTATCGGTGCCGCTCGCGCTACATGAGCATTGCTCCTGACATCCGATGATCAATGAGAGAGCCGGTCAGGAACGCTCAGCCCGGACACCGGCCCGGCGACTCTGCGCAACGCCCCATAGGTGCCCCTGCTGTCTGCGAGCCGTGCCAGCTCGGCCCTCCTGAGCCGTCGCCTGGGTGTGAACGCCGAACTGTCCTCCGGAGCGATGGCCTGAGCGGCGCGCGACAGCTCGGCCGCCTCCGTGAACGCGTCGTCCGTGAGCTGTTGCCATGCCCGTGTTTCGAGGCACCACGCCGCTATATCTCCGAGTGCTGTGCTTCGTCAGCGAGTTTCCACGCCAGGCGACCGCGCGCCGCTGCGGCGTAGCTCTCCCAGGTCGATATGGCAGGTGCTCGCCAGCAGCGAGAGCCGGCCGACCGTGACGAGCAACCGGCGGCTGGGTCACAACCGGGTTCATGAGATCGACGGTAAACCGTGCGTTGTCGCGGTCGTCCCGCTTGTAGCGACGAACTACTCCGTGTGTGAAAGACACACGCCTAGCGTGTTTTTCAGCCCGCCGCCGGGTCGATGCCTTGGTGGTCCCCGGCGGCAGTGCACGCCGATCGGACGGCTGAAGGGGACAGGAGATGAACCTTCCCCGCACAACTCGACGACGAAGACGCTCAGAAACTAGCTCTGGCCCCGGACGGCGACGGCCCGCGCTACCTCCACTACAGCGACGGGTCATGGTCGTTCGTCGGCGACGACGGATGGCCGGTCAGCCCGGAGGACTTCCATGCCGATGCCTGGCGGCAATCGCCGCCGTGACGTTCGCGCCGCGACATTGAGCCAATCTTGTTGATAGACAACAAGATTCGATGAATGCCAACCGTTCCTCGGGACGATCGCCGAGACGGCTCTTTCGGAGTGACCGGGGAACGCTGGATTTTGCTCGACGGCGTGCTCTCCATATGTGACATGCGTCACAGTGGATTCGCGATGAATCCTGGAAGGAGCCGTCGTCTTCATGGGTGAGCGTGCCGGACATCGCCGCTGAAACTGTTTGCCGAGAAAGGCATGAACGTTGGAGACCATAACCACGCCCGGGGGCATCGATCTGGCATTCGATCGTATCGTCGGCGGCAACGCTGGAACGGTGATCTTGGTCGGCGGAGCATTCAGCTACCGAAAATTTCCCAAAATGGTGGAGTTGGCCGAGAAATTGGCCCATGGGTACGGGCTCACGGTTGTGAATTACGACCGGCGCGGCCGTGGTGACAGCACCGATTCGCCCGGCGCGTACGACGTCGAGAACGAGATCGACGACCTCGCCGCACTGGTCGAGGCGGTCGGCGGCAAGGCCGCGATCTTCGGCTGGTCCTCAGGAGCGGGCTTGGCGCTGCTGGCCGCCGCCTCGCGGCGGATACCGGGCATCACCAAGGTGGTCGCCTTCGAGCCGCCGTTTATCACGAACCATGAAAACTTCGTTCCCCCAGCGGATCTGGCTGTGAATCTGCACGAGATGATCGCCGCGGACCGGCGCGCCGATGTGGTGGGTTACTACATGACCAAGGCCATGGGTATGCCGCGCGTGTTCGCCGCGATCATGCGCTTCACACCCTTCTGGAAGAGTCTGCTGGCCACCGCCCCTGCCACTGCCCATGATTGGGCGATCATGGGTCCGTATATGCGCGGTGAGGCGCTGCGTTCCGCCGATTGGTCGAACGTCGAGGTTCCGACTCTGGTCATTTCCGGCAGCAAGAGCGGAGCCGTGCTGCGTACCGCCGCGCGCGCCATTACCGCCGTGCTGCCGAATGCGCGGCACGAGGAAGTTGCGAAGCTGAGCCACAACCCGAATATCGAACTGCTGGTTCCGGTTTCCGGCGAATTCCTCATCAGCGCAGACCGATTTGCGGCCTGAGCCCTCCCGCCTGCTTTCCCGCCGACACCTATTTCCGAAAGAGGATCGAACTATGCGAACCCGCATCGTGTCGCTGGCCGCCCTGAGCGCCGTGGCCTTGTCCGCCCTGCTGATCAGCGGCTGCAGCAGCGACGAAACCACCGGCGGTGCCGCGTCGACGTCGGAAACCCGGCCCGCTACGGCCGACCAGGTATCCGCAGACGGCAAAGGCCGCTATGCCGAGATCAATGGCAGTCGGCTCTACTACGAGACGCACGGCACCGGGCAGCCGTTGATTCTGCTGCATGGCGGGTACTCGACCGCCGAATCCACCTTCAGCGCATTCATCCCCGAGCTGTCCAAGAATCGCCAGGTCATCGGGGTGGATCTGCAGGCCCACGGCCACACACCCGATCGCGGGGGCCCGATGAGCTACGAGTCGCTGGCCGATGATGTCGCGGCGCTGATCGCCCACTTGAAACTCGGCAAGGCCGATCTGTTCGGTTACTCACTCGGCGGGGCCGTGGCCCTGCAGGTGGCCGCCCGGATGCCGGACCTGGTCAATCGGCTGGCCATCACTTCGGCTCCCTACCGTTCCGACGGCTGGATGCCCGAGACCCGTGCGGGCATCGCCGCCATCAACCCCGATGCCATGCGCGACAGCCCCATGTACCAGCTCTACAGCAGCGTCGCACCGGACCCGGCCGGCTGGAACGCCCTTGTCACCAAGACCAAGCAGCTTCTCACCGAGGATTACGACTGGACCGCGCAGCTGGCGAAGATCAAAGCGCCCGCCCTAGTCATGACCGCCGAATCCGATGCCCTGTATCGAGACCACGTCACCGATATGGTCACTCGGCTGAACGCCGGAAAGCCCGGCAGCGCTCGACTCGAAATAGTTCAGGGCACAACACATTACGACATCATGTACCGGTCCGATCTGATCCTGCCTCTGCTCACTTCATTCCTCGAGCCGGCGACCGTCCGGTAGTGCTCCAACCCGGCCTGCCGCGATCGAGGCTTCGATCGCGGCTTCGCCGCGTCACCATCAGATCGGCGCGGCGAATAATGACCGGCTATTGTTCGACGGACAATGCTTCACAACAACGTCAAACGCTCTGTCCTCGCCAGTACGGTCGGAGCGGGTATCGAGTGGTACGACTTCATGTTGTACGGCGCGGCCGCCGCGCTCGTCTTCCCGAAACTCTTTTTCCCGCACGCCAGCCCGGTCACCGGGATTCTGCTGGCATTCTCCACCTACTTTGTCGGATTCCTCGTCCGCCCGCTGGGGGCGGCGATCTTCGGTCACGTGGGTGATCGAGTCGGGCGCAAGAAATCCCTGCTCGCGACGATCGTCCTGATGGGCGTCGGAACGGTGGGTATCGGGCTTGTTCCGAGCTACGAAACGATCGGTGTCCTCGGCCCTGTCCTGCTGGTATTCCTGCGCGCCCTGCAGGGTATCGGGGTAGGTGGCGAATGGGGCGGGGCGATCCTGCTCGCCATGGAATCGGGTTCCAGGACCGGCAGGGGGTTTCGAGCCAGCTTTCCGCAGGCTGCGGGCGTATTGGGAATCAGCGCCGCCAACGTCGTATTTCTGGCCGTGGGCCTCGGCATGTCGAGCGAGACGTTCATGAGTTGGGGTTGGCGCATCCCCTTTCTGACGAGTGCGGTCCTTGTCGCCGTAGGGTTGTGGATCCGCCACCAAGTGCCGGAGACCGAGGAGTTCCGTGAACTCGAACATTCCGGTCGGATCAGCAAGGCTCCACTGATACAGCTTGTGCGGGACTCTCCGGCGGAGATCGCGTTCACCGCGCTGCTCAAGAGCGCGGAAATGATTCCGATCTATATCTTCATCACCTTCATCCTTTCCCATGGAACACAGGCGCTTTCCTACGACCGGAACATCCTGCTATTGCTGGTATCGCTCGGCGCGTTGATCGCGGCGTCGACGATGCCGATGATCGCGTGGTACGCCGACCGAGTCGGACATGGGCGCGTTTTCACGGCGGGCGCCGCCGCTGTGGCGTTGTTCGTCTTCGCCTACTTCAGGATCATCGATTCCGGATCGCCGGTGGGAGCCGCGATCGTGATCGTGCTGTCGCTGGTGCCGTGCGCCGCGATGATCGCGTCGGAGCCCATGCTGATCGCGGGCAGCTTCCCACCCGAAACCCGCTATAGCGGAGCGTCTCTCGGCTTCAACCTCGCGGGCGTCATCGGTGGCGGCCCGGCCCCGTTCGTCGCGACATGGCTCGTCACGCACTTCGGCAGCATGGCGGTCGCCGCCTACATCGCGGCCTTTTGTGCGGTCGGAATCGCGGCGGTCAAGGCGCTGTCCCGCCGCGCGGCCCGGCTGACCGCCCGCGGCGAGAAACCGGCGCAGCAGTGTGAAACGGCGTTCCGCGTCGGATCGGGTGTTGATCACGGCGCGAGCGGGCCGAGCTGACGGACTGCATCGGCCAGCGCGCGAATCCGTTCACGTACAGGGTCGCCCGTGGCCGCATTCGTCTTCCACCTACCACTAGTGGGAAGCTTTCCGAGGGGGGTCGGGGCAGGATCTTGACAGATCACCGATTGGCAGACGGTCAACGACCGCTGCGGTGGGGTGGTTGATCGATGGTGTCTCGGAAGGAAATTGAACGATGCGTGTGTTCGAACACGGAGCCAGGTTGGGCCTTGCCGTCATGGCAATTCTTGCTGGATCGCTGACCATGGCCGCTCCCGCGAATGCCGCGTCATCCCCGGCCGCCGCGTGCGGAGGCGGCTACCAGACCATCGACAGCCACAACCTCGATGGTCTGGCTACCATCTACCTGCTCTACAACGGCCGAACGAACTGCGTCGTCACCTGGAAGACGGCCAACATCGGCACGAAGACCGGCACGATGGCCTCAGTCGGAATCTGGGGATCCAACAACGGGCCGATAGACCAGGGAATGTTCGCTTACTACGCCGGTCCCGTGAAGGTGGATGCCCCCGGCAAATGCATCGGGTGGGGAGGTTCCGCACATAAGCCCGGCGCACCAAGGAGCGTCGAATGGTACTCGGGTTCGAGCCACTGCGACTGAGCCGTGCGCGCCCCGCACCTGCGGGGCCTAGCTCGAGTTCGATTCCGGCAGTGGGTGTTTACCGCCCCGGACGCAGGATCTGCGAGACCGGGTGCAGGCCGTAGCCCTCGACCTACATCCGGTCAGTGCAGTCAGTTTGTCGTTGTTCACCTCGTTCCGGCTGTGAGGCTGGGCTTTCCGCCAGCAGCCGTGACGATCCCACTCGCGGCCCTCGGCGGCGCTGTCGAACTGCTGCCCGAAAGCCGTGAAGCCATGCGGTTGACCGGAGAGTTCCTGCGCCAGGCGGTACGCGAACCGGCTTTCGTGGATTCACCTGCATAGCGAGTCCGTGCAGTGCGGCAACCGAACTGTATCGGCGGCCGAACTCGACGCTGCTTTGCCGCGATCGGTCGCGAAGGGCGAAAAGTCTTCTCGTGCAGGGGCGAGGTCTCCCGGGACCGGCAGGCGACCGTCTTGGCTGTTGTCGCACCGGCGACCGCGGCCTCGGCCCGCCCGATTCTCGTTCATCGATTCCGTTGTCCGGATACCGGATTTGTGAATGCGGACGTGATCGCTGACAAGGTAGCGGGAGTGGATGTCGATCATCGGGTAGGCGTCGAAATATTTGGCCCTTCGCCGGGCCGGGATGCCTGTCCCATGGAGTGTGGACGTGGTGTGCGACGGGCTGACGGCCGGCCCTGAAATCCCGCGAGTCGCCGGCCTGGTTGCCCATGTTCCGTGTTTCCTGAGGGCTCGAACCAGGCAACTGTTTGACCTGCATATATCGGTTTTTGTTGGTGATCCGAGAGCGATGCGCAGGTCAGGAAAACCTGCTGACCTGAGGAAACACCATCACAGCTCTGTGCCCTCGGCAGGAAACGCAAAACATGGGCAACCGGAAAACGCCTGGTCATCGCAGAGGTATACCCGGTCTGAGCGCTGCTGATCGCACAGTTTCCGTTGGCAACCGCAGGCCGGCGACAAATCCGGGTGGCGGAAGATGCGGTGGCCAGTTGTTCGGTAGTATGCATTTCGTTGGGTAATTGCCAACTATATGCATAGTGCTGGGAGGTGGTGCTGGTGACCGAGCGTCGCAGTGCACTGCTGCCTAGTGAGCTCTGGCGGGCGCCGCTTCGAACCGTGCGGCCGCAGGACTTGGCCGACATCTACGCCCAACCGCGGCCCGAGGTCGCGCGGCTCGTTGATCGGGGCGTGCTGCACCGCGTCGCTCACGGCTACTACATCGTCGTCCCACCGGACTACATCGGCCGGACCTGGCTGCCCGGTCTCGAGGCGGCGGCCGCAGGTATCGCGTCATCGATTTACGGGGCGGATCAGATAGTCGTCATGGGCATCAGCGCGGCCCGCATGCTGGGAGCCGTAGCTCGTGCGTTGGCGACTGCGGTTGTCGCGGTTCCGAGTCAGCACCGGCCGATCGCACTGACCGACCGTTCGGCACGGGTTCGGTTCGTCCGCCGAGATACCGACGCTCTCGACGCCGAGCGGATCGAGACTTCACTGGGGCCAACGCTGGTCACTACTCCGGAACAGACCGTGCTCGACCTTGCCCGGCGCCCGGAGCTGGGCAATGCCGAGGCGGAGGTTCGTTCAGCGATCGAGACGCTCTACCGCCGGAGTGATTCGGCGAGACTCATACAGCTCGCTACTGCTCAGCGTCTGGGTGTGGCGCTTCGACGTGTGGAAAGTTGGAGCGGAGCATGAGCATCGACGAACGTGACAGTGTCGCAATCCAATTCGGAGTTTCCCCGGAGCAGGTCGAGCGCGACCATCTGATCTCCCATCTGCTGGCGGCAGTCAGCCGAGGGTTCGGTGACCGGTTGCACTTCATCGGCGGAACTGCCCTTGCCCGTACGCATCTGGTGAGCGGCAGGCTCAGTGAAGACATCGATCTGGTTGCGTTGGACAACCGAACGGTACTGGCAGCCGAACTCGACGCAGCTTTGCCGCGATCGGTCGCGCGGAGGTACGGTCGGCTGGAATGGGCGCCGTCGCTGAGCAATGTCTCGGACACGGGGGTCGCCAACCTCCGCTCCGCGTCCGGTGTGTCCGTCAAGATCCAGTTGCTGTCGGGACGCGGCCGAACGGTGTGGCCGACCGAACTCCGCGGTCTCGAGCAGCGATACAGCGACGCGCCGCCGGCCGAGCTGTTCGTGCCCACTTTGCCGGCCTTTGTTGCAGGGAAGACGGCGACATGGCACGACCGGCGCGCATCACGCGACCTCTGGGACCTTTGGGCGTTGAGCGGCATCGGTGCGATCGACGGTGCTGCGGGAGTGCTGTACAGGAGATACGGTCCGACAAAGCGGTTCCCCAGCCCGCAATTATTCGATCGTGCACCGAGCGAAGACGACTGGAATACACAATTGGCCGGGCAGACCCGGCTGGTGATTACGGCTGAGACTGCGCTGGCCGCGGTTCGAGATGCCTGGGCGCGAGTTGTGGAATGACCGGCGCATTTGATAAGCATCTGGAACAAGACTCGTGCGTCGGGGGAGAGCGATCCATAGCCTGTAGTCATGGGGACAAGACGGATTCGAACGCCCTACGGTCTGTCGATCCGATCGCCGTGGCGGCATTGGCCGACGGAGGAGGGGCCTCCCTTATGGATTGACGATGTCGGGAGCACTGTAACCCCCGACTTGGATTGGACCACGAACGATCCACCGAGACTGTTTGATCCGAGGCAGCAGGGCCTGACCGTGCCCGGTGGCGTGCCGCAATGTGTCTACCACTGTTGCCGTGACTGCGGCGTACTGGATGCGGACAACCGACTTGCCGAGCGCTGTGGTCAGGGGGCTGGCGTCCGGGTAGTCGAGCTTCGGTCGGCGCGGCGGCGGGCCATAGCCTGCCCCATGTGTTTGCCGGGGGAAGTCACCAAGCTCGATCAATGGCCACAGCCGACGAGCTGCGGCCGATCGTTCGCTGAGCTCCGAGTCACATCGCCCTACACAACTGCCCACAATCGATCAGCGTCCGACAGTCCCGTCGCTGTCATCGGCGTGGTTGGTGCTCTAACGTCGTTTGGGGCTGAGCAGTCGGCTTCAAACAGCAGCTGGCAGGTCCGTACTTCTATGATGCGTCCAGTACCCGCAGCATGACTGCGGCAATCAGTTCGATCCAGTCGATTGAATCGGCGACATGGCGTGAGGTGATTGGGAACTTCTGGCCAGGATTTGCTGGGTCCTTGCCGGACGTGCCGGTGAGCCAGGGCCCGGTGAGCGCCGCGGGCGGAGACGGAGGTCATGCAGTTGCCGGATCGGGTGGTGGCCAGACCGAATTAGCTGTCGAGCAGGCTGTAGACGCGGTGTGTTCCGGGCTGGCGGTGTTTCGAGGTTCGGTACGTCGGCAGTGCGGAAGGAGAACGCATCGCCGCCGCCCAGGCGAAAGTGCTTGCCGCACTGTTGAAATGGCAAGCGGATCACTGTGACGCCGACCCAGTGCTGAATCCAGCGCACTGCCGACCCGGTTTCCCAGGCCTTGTGTTTCAAGAGGTCGTACCAGGGACGGTCGTTTGACTTGCGCGTTTCGGTAGGCGAAATCGTAGACGAACGGTGGATGGTGCCCCTGAGGAATCGAACCTGCGACGCCAAAAACCACCCTGAACTGCGTGAATGCAGTCACAGGTTGGTGCCCTCGGCAGGATTCGAACCTGCGACACCCGCTTTAGGAGAGCGGTGCTCTATCCCCTGAGCTACGAGGGCCTATCAGTGGACGTCGGGGAGTCTACCGGGTTGGGGACCGAGGTTCAGAATCGCTGGCGCGTCGAGGGTGCGATGGGCCAGTCGTGGGTGGGTGTCGCGTTGGCCTCCAGCAAGGCCGGGCCTGCTGTCCGGGCACGGTGGGTGGGGTCAGCTGTCTACTGCTGTGGCCGCTCGGCGCGCCATGGCTGGGGCGGGTTGGGGATGCTGTGGGTGGCCGCTGATGGTCAGAAGCTGTCGAACCCGCCGCCGCCGTCGAACCCGCCGCCGCCTGAGCCGCTGTCGTAGCCACCTTGGTCGCCTCCTCCGGCGTCGTAACCGCTCGCCTCATTGCCGGAGTCGTACCCGGCGGCATCGTTACCGCTCGCGTCGAGCCCGTCCTGATAGCCCTCGCCGTAACCACTTTCGAAGCCTTGCGCGTCGTAGCCGACCCCGGACATCCCGGAGAACAGCGACGAGAACAGCAGTGTGGAGCCGAGTCCCCAAGCACCGCCGATCAAGGCGGGCCTCCACCACGGCTCGGAGTACCAGCCTGCGGGCACCGGACGTCCGGCGACTCGGCCGCCCGGGTAGTAGTTCGGTGTTTCCGAGGACGGATTCGGCGAGGCCGCGACGGCTCGGCCTTCGTATTCGACCGTTCGCTTTTCGGTGACCTGACCGGCCGCGTCCTGTCCGTCGAGCGCGGGCATCGCGGGGCCGGGATCCATGCCCATGGCCGAACGGGCGGCGCGGATGTAGTACATGCCCTCGAGCGCGGTCTGTTTCGCCAATCGCGTCTGCGCGGGCGTGCGCGCCTGGTCGATCTGTGAGCCTGCGGCGATATGACGTTCGGAGGCATCCGCGAGCGCCTGCTTCGCCGCGTCGTTGCTGCCGGTCAGGTTGTACACCTGGCCGCCGAGCCGTTCGATCAGCTGCCTGGCGTCGGCGGCCGCATCCGCGAGTTCGGTCGCCGCGCGCTGCTTGGTCTGCTGTGCACGTATGACGACAAATACGACGGCCAGCACGATGATCACGACGATCAGTAGCCACTCCACCGCTCGCGCCCCTTTCGCCCTTCGGGTCCAGTCATGCCCAGTTTACTGGGGGATTGCTGAGACCGAGCTGAGCTCCGCGGCGGGCGAGATGAGCGCGGATCCGGGTCAGTTCGTCGCGGACTCCGGGCCGGTGGCCTGCGCTTCGTCGTAATCCGCGAGGTCGAAACTCTTTGTCTTCCAACGATAGAGCGCGGTGGCACCCGGCCAGTTGTTGGTGATGCGACCCGCGGCGTTGCGATACCAGCTGGAGCAGAAGTTCCACGGCGTGTCCTTCAGCCGCCGTTGCAGCCACCCGTCCCAGCTCTGCTCGACGCTCGCTCGGGCCGCGAGGTAGCGGCCGGGCCGGTCGGTGAGGTACCCGATGACCTGACGGATGTAGCGGGCCTGGGATTCGAGCATGTAGATGATGGATCCCGAGCCGACGTTGGTGTTCGGGCCGTACATCATGAACATGTTCGGGAAGTGGGGGACCGAAAGGCCGAGGAAGGCGCGGGCACCCTCGTCACTCCAGACGTCGGCGAGCTTGCGTCCGCCGATGCCGTAGATATTCATCGGCGCGAGGAACTCGGTCCCCTTGAATCCGGTGCCGTAGATGATTACATCCACGGGGTGCTCGACGCCGTCCGCGGTGCGGATACCGGTCGGGGTGATCGCCTCGATTGCTGTTGTCTCCACGGCGACGTTCGACTGTGCCAGCGCCGGGAAGTACTCGTTGGAGAACAGGCCGCGCTTACAGCCCGCCGCATAGTCGGGCGTCAGCTTCGCTCGCAATTCGGCGTCCGGTACCTGCTTGGCGCGGTGCCGGTCGGCAAGCGCGATCACGGGCGCCCTCATAGCCGGGATGTCGGTCAGTGCCAGCGCGAGCACCTCGAAGGTCGACCAGATCGCGAACCGTTCGGCCAGCCGGGTCGGCGGCAGGTATTTGAACACGGCCTTGTGTGCCGCGCTGTACTCGACGTCGAATTTGGGCAGCACCCACGCCGCCGAGCGCTGGAACAGCGTGAGGTGCGCGACCTTCGGCTGGATGCGCGGAATGTATTGGATCGCACTGGCTCCGGTGCCGATACAGGCCACTCGCTTGCCGGTGAGGTCGACGCCGTGGTCCCACTCGGCGGAGTGGAAGGCGGCTCCGGTGAAGGTGTCGACGCCGGGGATATTCGGTATGGCGGGACGCGACAGCTGGCCGACGGCGGGGATGAGGATTTCCGCGGTGAGGCGTGCGCCGTCGGCGGTGCTGACGGTCCAGCCGCCGGTCTGCTCGTCGAACTCGGCGTCGGTTACCTCGGTGCCGAATCGAATGTGGCGCCGCAGGTCGTGCTTGTCTGCGACGCCGCGCATGTAGTCGTGGATATCGCGCTGCTCCGAAAACCGCCGCGGCCAATCGGATTTGGGCTCGAACGACCAAGAATACAGCGGTGAGGGCACGTCGCAGGCCGCGCCGGGATAAGTGTTCTCCCGCCACACGCCGCCGAGATCCGCGGCGCGCTCCAGGATGGTGAAGTCATCCACCCCGGCCCGGCGCAGCTCGAGTGCCATACCGAGCCCGGCGAACCCGGCTCCGATAATGATGATGGACGGCGTCGTCATGGCTAGAGCCTAAGCGGGCGACCACCGGGCACGAAGACATTCCAGGACGTCGAATCAACATTTTCGGCCATGCCGGAGGTGCTCAGCTGTCCGCGAGTTGGCGGGCGATGACCAGGCGCTGGATTTGATTGGTGCCCTCGAAGATCTGCATGACCTTGGCCTCGCGCATGTAGCGCTCCACCGGGAAGTCCTGGGTGTAGCCGTAGCCGCCGAAGACCTGGACGGCGTCGGTGGTGACCTTCATGGCGGCATCGGTGGCGATCAGCTTGGCGACACTGGCCTGGCGCGAGTAGGGGAGTCCGGCGTCGCGGCGGCGGGCGGCGTCCAGGTAGGTGGCGCGGGCCGAATCGACCGCGGCGGCCATGTCGGCGAGCACGAAACCGAGGCCCTGGTGGTCGATGATGCGGCGGCCGAACGCGGCCCGCTCCTTGGCGTAGGCGACGGCGTCGTCGAGTGCGCGCTGGGCCAGCCCGACGGCGACGGCCGAGATACCGAGGCGGCCCGAGTCCAATGCGCTGAAAGCGATCGAAAGTCCCTGTCCCGCATCGCCGATCAGCCGGTCGGCGGGCAGTAACGCGTCGTCGTAGGCGGCGGTGGTCGTCGGAATGCCGCGCAGCCCCATCTTCTCCTCGGGCTTGCCGAAGCTCAGCCCCTCGGTGTCGCGGGGAACCAGGAAACAGGAGATGCCGCGCGAGCCCTCGCCGGTCCTGGCGAACAGCGAGTAGAAGTCGGCGCGACCGCCATTGGTGATCCAGGCCTTGGTGCCGTTGATCCGGTATCCGCCGTCCACCGCGGTGGCCCGGCACCGCAACGCGGCCGCATCCGATCCGGCGTGCGCTTCGGAAAGGCTGTAAGCGCCGACGGTTTCCCCCGACAGCATCTCGGGCAGCCAACGCTGTTTCTGTGCGTCGGTGCCGAAGACGAACAGCGGATGGCACGACAGGCTGTGCACGCTGACCGCGACCGCGACCGCGGCCCATCGACTCGCCAACTCCTCGAGCACCTGCAGATACACCTCGTACGGTTGCTCGCCACCGCCGAATTCCTCCGGATACGGCAGGCTCAGCAGCCCCGCCGCGCCGAGCGCGGGGAAGACCCCGTCGGGAAACGTCCCGGTCTTCTCACACTCGACCACCCGGGGCTCGAGCACCTTGTCGGCGATATCGCGAGTCAACTCGAGCAGATCCCGCGCCTCCGGCGTCGGCAGCATCCGTTCAACAGCCATGCCACCTGTTCTACCGTCCGCCCCACGAGCCCGCTCCGGGCAGCCCCGCTCAGCCGGCCTGGTTACGCGGCGGGCCGATGACGGTAGTTGTGCCCGATTCAGGTTCGGCACGCAGGTGAGCTGCTGATGTTCGACACGCTCGTAGGTGTGGCGATCCAGCCGAGGTGATAGGTTGCCCGGCATGTCTCGCCGCGATGAGAAGACCGTCGGCCTTGTCCTGGTTACCTATCAGAGCGCAGAGGATCTGCCGCCTTTCTTGGAGTCGCTGACAGCGGCGGTCGAGCCGCTGACGGTCGATGTCGTCGGTGTCGACAACACATCGACCGACGGCAGCGCCGGCCTCGTCGAGCAGTTCGGCGGGACAGTGATCCGCAATCGCAAGAACGTCGGCCTGTCCGCCGCGATCAACCAGGGTGCCGCCGCGACGAACGCCGAATGGATCCTGGTCGCCAACCCTGATACCCACCTCGCACCGGGCTCGATAGCCGCGCTTGTCGAAACCGCTCGCGCGGACGACAAGATCGGCATGATCGGGCCGCAGGTGACCCGGCTCGACGGGACGCACTACCCGACCGGGCGCCGGTTCCCGTCGCTCGCGGTGGGTGTCGCGCACGCGTTGCTGGGCGGTGTGTGGCCGGGCAATCCCGCCACTCGGCAGTACTTCGGAAAGCCGGTGACCACGGTCAGCGATGTCGACTGGATCTCCGGGTGCTGCATGCTGTTCCGGCGTGCGGCGTTCGACGCCGTCGGTGGGTTCGACACCCGCTATTTCCTCTACTTCGAGGAAACCAAGATGGCACTCGACATGCACCGCGCCGGGTGGCGGGTCGTGCTGGACCCCACCGTCGAGATTCGCCATCGCGAAGGCGGCAGTATGCGGTCGGCCCCGTTCCGGAAGATCCGCAGCCACCACCGCAGCGCCTTGCGGTTCTACTGCGACTACCACCAGGGCTCGCCGTGGCTGCTGTTCGCGCCGCTGGTCGCGGCGGGCCTGGTGGTGCGTGGCGCGGCGTCGGTCCTACGGACCGCGATCACACAACGCCTGCGTCGCTAGGTGAACGACCGCTCTTCCAGACCTGTACCTGCTGCACAGCCGCCTGTTCTACCGTCCGCCCCCGAGCCTGCTCCGGGCAGCCACGTCCTGTCAGCGAGCGGCAGCCCGGTCACACGGGAGCCGTATGCCGCACGGATCTGTTCACGGTGATACTTCGCCGACCGGGGTGTGGAGCGAGCGGCGCTTCCGCCGACCCTCTGAAACGATCGACGCGTACGCGAGCGTCGTCTCGGCAGATCGCACCGGACCTCGAAGTTCGTTCCGCAGGTCGTGTCGCGGGTGCACACTGAGGCTGTGACGGATTCGGAACAGGCGATGCCGCAGATTGCGGTCGAGGCCGAGCAGGTCATCGGCGCCGGTACGGCCCAGAACATCGGCAGCTTCCGCTTTTGGTTCGGCGATCAGCGGTGGGAGTGGTCCGACGAGGTCGCCGCCATGCACGGCTACCAACCCGGGGAGGTCGAGCCGACCACCACACTGCTGCTCGCACACAAACACCCTGATGACCGCGATCGGGTAGCCGGTGCTATCGCCACAATGATCGAGAACGGCGAACCGTTCTCCAGTCGGCACCGGATCATCGACACCGGCGGAACCGAGCATGAGGTGATCGCCGTCGCCGACCTGATGGTCGACGACGAGGGCGACGTGGTCGGCACCCTCGGCTACTACATCGACCTCACCGCTACCCTCACCGAGGGCGGAGAGGAAACCCCCGAGGAAGTCCAGCCCGAATTCTACGAGGGCCGCGAAACGATCGAGCAGGCCAAAGGCGCACTGATGCTCATCTATGGCGTCAGCGCCGACCAGGCATTCCGATTGCTCAGGTGGCGATCACAAGAAACCAACACCAAACTGCGCACCCTCGCTGCCCAGCTGGTCACCGAATTGCGGACGCTCACCGATGAAATTCCTGTCTTCCGCACCCGCTTCGACCATCGACTCCTCACCCTGCACGAACGAACCCAGCCAGACTGACCTCGGGCTTGTCGCGACCCGCGCTGCGGTAGCGCCTTGATGTCCAGGTAACGCGGGGAGGCGGCCGTTCGTGCGTGGCGCTGTCTGCCTTTACTGTTGCGAGACACCCGAGTCGCCAAGGAGCGTGTATGAATACCGAGCCCAGAACGTCGCCGATCCTTTTCCTCAGTGGCGCTGGGCTTCCGGCGTGGATTTGGGATGGCGTGCGCGCCGGTCTGCCGGTTGAATCAGTCGTCGCGGTCTACCCGAAACGGACCGATGCTTCCTTGCGCGACTACGCCGACACCGCGTTGGCGCAGGCGCCCGACGGGACGTTCACGATCGTTGCTCACTCGATCGGCGGAGTCGTGGCCAGCGAGATCGTGGCGATCGCACCCGAGCGTGTCGACGGACTGCTCGGCATCGCAGCGTCGGTGCCCGCCGCAGGGTCGTCATTTCTCGGCGCCTTGCCCGCGCCGCAGCGCTATATCATCGGCCTCATCATGCGATTCGTCGGAACTCGGCCTCCCGAGAAGGCGATTCGCTCGGGGTTGGGCGCCGGGCTCGGTGACGCCGATATCGCGCGCATTGTCGCGGAGTTCGAGCCGGAATCGCAGCGCCTCTATCGGGACGGTGTGTCCCCGCGTACGCTCCCGGCGCGCAGTGGGTATGTCACGACGTCGGCGGACCAGGAGTTCCCCGCCGAGTGGCAACGAAAGTACGCAGCCGAGCTGGCTTCCGAGTTCCGCCGCGAGTTGCCGACGGGGCACCTGCCGATGCTGGAGGATCCGGCGTCGGTGACGCAGCTGCTGAAGGAGTTTGCGTCGGATATCTGACTCATGTGCCGCCCTTGTCGAGGGAGAGTGGGTTCTGCCATGGTGCTCGCCGATTCCCCCTCGACCACGACGACTCGGCCGTCCGGAAGACGGCGTGGGCTGAGCACGCCGAGCTTGCTCCACCCCGCGACCATCTCGTCGTCGGCGACGGTGGCCGCGTCGTTCAAGCCACGCGTCCACGGCCGTCCGGGTGAAGGGAAGCGGAACCCGACGGAGAGATGAAGGGCCACGGCCCCTTTCCGACGCATTCGGTTCACACCCTTACTTTGCACTTTCTGACAGCTTCCGGATTCCGGGGCGGGTATCGGAGTCTGCGTTCCTGTCCTATTATCTGCGTATGAATGCAGATAACGAGCCACTCGCTCCGCCGCTGGCGGAGGACCAGGTGGGGCTGGTTGTCGAGGTTTTCCGGATGTTGGCCGATGCGACCCGGGTGCAGGTGCTGTGGGCGCTGGTCGATCGGGAGCTGTCGGTGAACGACCTCGCCGGGCACATCGGGAAGCCCGCGCCGTCGGTGTCCCAGCACCTGTCCAAGCTGCGGATGGCGCGGCTGGTTCGAACCAGGCGGGCCGGGACGACGATCTTCTACAGCCTCGAGAACGAGCACGTCCGGCAGCTGGTGGTGGACGCGGTGTACAACGCCGAGCACGCGGGTCCCGGTATCCCGCCGCACCATCGCGGCGTCAGCGCGGTGCGCGAGCTGCCCACGCGGGATCGGGCGGTGTCGGAATGAGCCACGAGCGCAATGGTTCCCGCTGGCGCGGGCTCGACCTGCCGCTTCGAGACGGCCAGGCACAGAGCAGGCTCGCCGGCCGGGATGGCAACGGGCACATACACAGTGCTGAGGACGGCCACAGTCATCCGGACGGCTCCGAACATGGTCAGCGGTATGACCACGACTGTGGAGAGGGTCGCGGGCACGACCACGACGTGCACCACCACGGCGAGGCGCAGGAAAACGGCCACGGGCAAGGCCGGGCCGGTGCGCATGGCTACGACGACGGCCGGGCGGGTGCGCATGGCCACGACGACGGCCGGGCGGGTGCGCATGGCCACGACCACGGCCGGGCCGGTGCGGATGATCACGACCCTGCGCAACACCACGGCCGCGGCCACGGACACGAGCACGCGCACGACCATGGGCACGGGCACGGGCACGGGCACGATCACCCGAATGGCTTACGTGGCATCCTGCGGGAGATCTTCGCCCCGCACAGCCATGACGCCGCCGACAGTGTCGATGATGCGTTGGAGGCCAGTGCGGTCGGTATTCGAGCAGTGAAGATCAGTCTCGGCGTGCTCGGGGCGACGGCGCTGGTGCAGGTGCTGATCGTGGCGATGTCCGGGTCGGTGGCGTTGGCGGCGGACACCATTCACAACTTTTCCGATGCGTTGACCGCGGTGCCGCTGTGGATCGCGTTCGCGCTGGGGCGGCGGGCGGCCACCAGGCGCTATACCTATGGGTTCGGACGCGCGGAGGATCTCGCGGGCCTGTTCGTGGTCGCCATGATCGCGTTGTCGGCGGTGATCGCCGGGTACGAGGCGGTGCGGCGGCTGCTGGATCCGGTGCCGATCGAGCATCTCGGATGGGTTGCCGCGGCGGGGATGATCGGGTTCCTCGGAAACGAGACGGTGGCGCTGTATCGGATCAGGGTGGGGCGGCGGATCGGTTCTGCCGCGCTCGTCGCCGACGGCCTGCACGCGCGGACCGATGGATTCACCTCGCTGGCAGTGCTTCTCGGGGTTGCCGGGGTGGCGCTCGGGTTCCCGTTGGCCGATCCGATTGTCGGCCTGCTGATCACCGTCGCCATTCTCGCGGTGCTGCGCACCGCCGCCAGGGATGTGTTCCGCCGCTTGATGGACGGCGTGGAACCGAGTTTGGTGGCCACCGCGGAGCAGGCACTTGTCGCCGAGCCGGGTGTGCTCGGTGTGCGCAGCCTTCGAATGCGCTGGATCGGTCATCGTCTGCACGCCGATGTGGAGTTGGACGTCGCTGCGACCACCTCCCTCGCCGATGCGCACCGGGTGGCCCACGGCGCCGAGCACACCCTCACCCACGCGGTCCCCAAGTTGGACACCGCCCTGGTCCACGCCTATCCGGCGCATTCGGGCTGACCTCGGGAAACTGATGGCAGTCGCCTATAGGCGGCGGCACAAAGTTTTCCAGCGCACCTCGACTGTGGCCTACCGTTGGGTAGCATCGCCGATGTGATGTGGCTCATGGTCGATATATGCCGGTAGGCCAGCCACCGAAGGAAAAGGAGTTCCGATGTTGAGCACCATGCAGGACGAGCCGTTGTCGCTGGCGACGTTGCTGCGCTACGCATCGACGTTCGCGGGTGATTCCACCGTGTCCACCTGGACCGGCACCGATGTGCGCACCATGACCTATCGCGAGCTGGGGGCCGAATCGGCCCGGCTGGCGAATGCGCTGCGCGGGTTCGGGATCGGGATCGGTGATCGTGTCGGCACGTTCATGTGGAACAACAACGAGCACATGGTCGCCTACATCGCGGTGCCCGCGATGGGGGCGGTACTGCACGCGCTCAATATCCGGCTCTTCCCCGAGCAGGTGGTCTACGTGGCCAATCACGCCGAGGACCAGGTGGTCATCGTCGATGGCACGCTGCTGCCGATGTTCGCCCAATACCTGCCGAACCTGAAGACGGTTCGCCACGTGATCGTGGCCAACGGGGATGCCGCCGCGCTGGAGGCGCCCGCCGGGGTGCAGGTGCACTCCTACACCGAGCTGCTCGCCGCGCAGCCGGACTCCTACGACTTCCCGGTGATCGACGAGCGATCCGCCGCCGCAATGTGTTACACCTCCGGCACCACCGGTGACCCGAAGGGCGTTGTGTATTCGCACCGCTCCAACTGGCTGCACGCCATGCAGGTGTGCTCGCCGAACAGCATGGGTTTCAGCGAGGCCGACAATGTGCTCGCCATCGTCCCGCTTTTCCACGCCAACGCGTGGGGTCTGCCCTACGCGGCACTGATGTCCGGGGCGAATGTGCTGATGCCCGATCGTTTCCTGCAGCCGGGGCCGCTGCTGGAGCTGATGGCATCGCAAAAGCCCACCTTCGGCGCCGCCGTGCCGACCATCTGGGGCGGCGTGCTTGCCGGCCTGGCCGCGCAGCCGCAGGACATCTCGCATCTGCGAACGGTGGTGGTCGGTGGCTCGGCGGTGCCGCCGTCGATGATGCGGGCGTTCCAGGAAAAGCACGGCGTGAAGATCCTGCACGCCTGGGGCATGACCGAAACCTCGCCGCTCGGCAGCGTCGCGCACCCGCCCGCAAGCGCCACCGGTGAGGAGGAGTGGGCCTATCGCTTCACCCAGGGCCGGTTCCCGGCGAACGTGCAGGCGCGGCTGGTCGCCGACGACGGCAGCGTGCTGCCCAATGACGGGGAAGCGTTGGGTGAGCTGGAGATTCGCGGGCCCTGGATCACCGCGTCCTACTATTCGCCGGACGGGTCATCGGTCGATCCGGACAAGTTCGATGACGGTTGGCTGCGCACCGGCGATGTCGGCAAGATCAGCCCGAACGGCTACCTCACGCTGGTCGATCGGTCCAAGGACGTGATCAAGTCCGGCGGTGAGTGGATCTCCTCGGTGGACCTGGAGAACGCGGTCGTGGGTCATCCGGCCGTCGCCGAGGCCGCGGTCATCGGCGTCCCGGACGAGAAGTGGGACGAACGCCCGCTGGTCGCCATCGTGTTGCGGGAAGGCGTCGAGGCCAAGCCGGAGGAGCTGCGCGAATTCCTGGCCGACAAGTTCGCCAAATGGCAACTGCCGGAACACTGGACCTTCATCGCGGAGGTGCCGAAGACCAGTGTCGGCAAGTTCGACAAGAAGCGCCTGCGCGCGCAGTACGCCGACGGCGAGCTGACGGTCACCACCCTGTCCTGAGCTACACCGCAGCGGGCCCGGCGCGGGCGAAATATGTTGCCGCGCCGGGCCTGTGCGATGGTGGGCGATCAGCAGTTACGAAGCTCCGGGCTCTGATTGAGCAGTTGAGCGCGGGTGCCGATGAACGTGCTGTATGTCTCGCCGCCGACCGCGGACAGCGGGAAGGCCGCGACTCGGTGACAGTTCTGGAAGGCGAGTTTTACGCCGAAGTGCCGTTCCAAGCCGCCGCGGATCGCGTCGGAGGCCATGGCGCGCAGCAGTTGACCGCGCGCCACTTCGTCCGGCGGCGGAACCACGTTGTCGGCGTATTCCTCGGTGCCGGAGTGCAGTTCACCGGCCACCCGGCTGACTACCTCCCAGGCGTAGGGCAATGAATTGCGAACACATTCGACGAATTCCGCGTCGTCGACCTCGCCGCGTTCGGCGCGTTCGAGTAGTGCGGTGGGAACATCGAGGGACATAACGCTCTCCTCCGGGGATGGGGTGGATGGCGGTGCGATGCCCTTGCATTCTAATCGAAAGTGGTTGTCAACAATCCTGGATTCGTCGTGAAAGTGCCCGTTTCAGAGCGGTTTTCGTATCGGAAGCCAGGGTGCCGACCAGTTCGCCGGCCGGTAGCTCTGAGGTGAGAGTGTGCGTCTGACCAGCCCACAGATTCACTTCCTCCGGATTGCCCGCTGCCCTCGCGGCGGCCCGCAGCGGCGCGGTGGCAAAGTGGATTTCCGGATAGGCGACCGGCGCCGTCGCGGTGTGTTCGTCCAGGAACCGGTTGCGCAGGCCGCGAGCCCGGCGACCGGTGAACGCGCGGGTCAGCATGGTCGCAGTGGCGGAGCCGACGGCGGCGCGGTGCACCGGGTTGGTGCCCGCTTCGGGGCAGCGCAGAAATGCGGTGCCGAGCTGGGCGGCGCCCGCGCCCGCGGCCAGTGTCGCCGCGATCCCCGCGCCGGTGCTGATACCGCCTGCGGCGACGATCGGGAGTTCGACGCTGGTGGTGAGGATTTGCAGCAGCGCGAGTAGCCCCAGTGGGTCGACGTTGTCGTCGGCGACCCGGTCGACGAAGGTGGCGCGATGTCCGCCTGCCTCGGCGCCCTGGGCGATGAGCACGTCGGCCCCTGCCTCGGCCGCGATGCGCGCCTCGGCGGCGGAGGTGACCGTCACCCATGCTTCCGACCCGGCCGTGTGCAGTCGGGCGATCTCGGCGGCGGTGGGACAGCCGAAGGTGAAGGTGACCACCGCGACGGGAGCCGCGATGAGCAGTTCCAGTTTCGCGTCCCAGTCGTCGGTGTCGTACTTCGGCGTGCCGAGCTCGTGCGTCGCGCCGAGCTCGGCCAGATAGCCGGCGAAGGCGGTGGGCGGGGTCTGCGGTCCGGGGGTGAACAGGTTGACGCCGAATGGCGCGGTGGTCAGCTCGCGGGTCGCGGCGAGGCGCGCCGCGGTGTCGGTCGCGCTCAGGTAGCCGGCGGCAAGCAGACCTAGTCCGCCCGCCGCGGACACGGCCGCGGTCAGCTCGGGAGTAGAGGGCCCGCCCGCCATCGGGGCCAGCACGATCGGGACGCGCATTTCGTCGATGATCACGGTCCCAGTGTCGCTCATCTGGACGGTTGACCCCGGTCCACCTGCGATTTCCCGAGAGAAGGTTGCGGAATGGTCACGACGGGGTAGAGTTCCCGTCACAACGGATGCTGAAACGTTACATAGTCCGGAGTCGCCAGATCGTTATAAACGGTGTGGTTCCGGCCCGGGATCCGTTGACCACCAATGTAGGTCGGAAGCTAGGACGCAGCTTTGTCGCACCATCGTGTAGGCCCCAGTTCCATAACCGTGATGAGCCTCATCGGCGACGGTGTTTCGGGTCGGCCGACGCGGCATCGCGCCGAGTCGACCACGACCGAGCGGGTGAAGGTTGCCGCGGGCGTCGCGGTCGCGGCGGGCGCACTGCTCGGCACCGCAACCCAGGTTGCCCCGGCTCTCGCGGCACCGCTGCTGCCCGGCTCGCACGACGCCGACGAAGCTTCGGCTCCCATCAGTTTCAAGGGCACTGGCGCGCAGCCGGTCTCGGAGGCCAGGGCCGCCGCGACTCCCGTCGCCGAGTCCCTCCCCGCGCCGCAGGTCGCGAAGCCGGTGGCCGCGCCGGTCGCCGCCCCGTTCGGTATCGGCAACCTGCCGCCGGAGATCGCGGGCCCGCTGGCCCAGGTCGAGCAGATCCTGAAGGGTGCGCAGCAGCAGCTCGCGCCCGCCCCCGCGGTTCGCCCGGTCGCTGGTGCGATCAGCTCCGGATACGGCAGCCGGTGGGGCGAGTTCCACTACGGCCTCGACTTCGCCGATCAGCTCGGCGCTCCGATTCACTCGGTGAGCAACGGCACCGTCATCGAGGCGGGCCCGGCGTCGGGCTTCGGCCTGTGGGTCCGCGTGCAGCAAGACGACGGCACCGTCGCGGTCTATGGTCACGTGAACGAGATGCTGGTGCACGAGGGTCAGCGGGTCAACGCGGGCGATGTCATCGCCACCGTCGGCAACCGCGGCAACTCGACCGGCCCGCACCTGCACCTGGAGATCTGGGACCAAGCGGGACGCAAGATCGACCCGATGCCCTACCTGGCCTCCAAAGGTGTTCCCCTGCAGTGGGGCCCGTCGGCGCACTGATTTTTGTTGCCCGGCTTGATGTTCGGCGGTTCGCAAGCCTCACGCGAACACCAATCGGTCGTTAGGCTCTGGCGGTGACCGCGCTTGGCGATATCTTCGAGCCTGGATCACCGCACGGCCGCATCTACGCCGTGCTGGTGCATCATCCGCGATCGAGCCTGTCCGATATCGCCGGATATTTAGGTGTGCCAGTCGATGTGGCCGAGGCATCGCTGAAAGTACTGTGCGACCTCGACGCCGCGGAATGTCTTGCCGGTCCCGACGGCGAGCCGCTGTGGGATGCGCACGCCCCGGAGTCACTGTCGGAGGCCGAGGCTCGACGCAGGCAGCAGGACATCAACCACATGCACGCCGCCGCATCGCGACTCAGCGAGACCTTCCGGTCGGTGCGCCGCTCGCCCCGCGCCAATGGCTCCGTGGTGCCGGTATTCGAGCGGCTGGAAATGCTGGCCGACTTCGAGGAGATGCAGACCGCGGCGCGCAGCAGCGTCAAGGTGATCGAGCGCGGGCCGTATCTCAGCGATATCGAACGCGAACAGCAGCTCTTCCAGCTGAAGCGGGCGAGGATCGGCGCGGGCATCCGCTACCAGACCCTGTACCAGGACACCATCTATCAGGACCCGGACCGGCTGCGGCACGCGCTGTCCACCAACGCCAGTGGGGCACAGGCGCGCACGCTGCCCGAGCCGCCGTTCAAGCTGATCATCAGCGATGACGAACGGGCCAGCCTGGTGCTGCATGCCGATGAACGGCGACCGGACCCGATGGGCCTGCGTATCAACGGTTCCGCGGCGTTGCGCCTGGCGATCAAGACCTTCGATGTGCTGTGGTCACTGGCCGCGCCGATCTCGGTGAATCCGTCCGCCGATGAACTCGACGACAAGGACAAGGCGATCCTGACCCTGATGGGCCTCGGCGCCACCGACGACACCATCGCGCGCAGGCTCGGAATGTCGCGGCGCACTGTGGTACGCAGGACCGCCCGATTGCTGGAGCGACTCGGTGCGAGCACGCGTTTTCAGGCCGGGGTTCAAGCGACTCGTCGCGGTTGGCTGTGAAGTTGCTCACGGAGCTGTGAAGTCGCTCACGGATTGGGTATCGGTAGCAACATAGGACGAATCCCGGCCGATAGTCGAACGATCGGCGCGCACGATGCGCTGCCGGTCCGGCAGCTGCCCGAGCCGGGCTCGGCGATGTGCGTTGCTTATATGATTGTCGGGCCGCGCGCCAAGGATCTCGAGTCCTTGGTCTCTTGGTGGCCTGGTGCGGTCGTGCGGCTGTGCTCTATGCGAAGGGTGAAAGTACTCGAATGGATGGTCCTCGTCGTGCTGTGCGTGGAAACCGCCGACGGCGGTCGGGCGCCCCATTATTCGGACAGCTGCTCACCGCGTCGGTCGAGTCCGCCGCCGAGTCGGCGGCGATCCGATTCAACCCGACCGGTGACCCGGCCGATCAGCGCGAACTGAGCTACCGCGAGTTGGATGAGGCCTCGTCCCGGCTCGCACGCGAACTGATCGACCGCGGCGTCGGCCCTGGAGACTTCGTGGCGGTGGGCATCACCCGCTCGGTCGAGTCGATTGTGTCGATGTGGGCAATCGCGAAGACGGGTGCGGCGTTCGTGCCAGTCGATCCGTCCTATCCGCAGGATCGCATCGAATACATCCTGTCGGACTCCGGCGCGAGTCTCGGTGTGACCACCACGGCGCACCGCGATGTGTTCGGGACGTCGATCGAGTGGATCGAACTGGACGATGACGTGCAGGCCGACCGCATCGCGGGCAGACACGAGCATCCCATTTCCTACGCCGACCGCATCGGCACACTCACCGAACAGCATCTCGCCTACGTCATCTATACCTCCGGCTCCACCGGTCGGCCGAAGGGCGTCGCGGTCCCCCATTCCGGGCTGTCCGCCGTCGCGGGCGTCCGGGAGAAGCTCGAGGTCACCGCCGACGCCCGCGTGCTGCATGTGAGCTCGCCGAGCTTCGACTTCTCCATCATGGAGTTCTTCATGGCGTTCACCAGCGGAGCGACGCTGGTGGTCGCGCCACCGGGCGTGTTCGGTGGCGCCGAGCTCGCCGAGCTGTTGCGCCGCGAACGGGTCACGCATGTGATGATCACGCCGGGTGCGCTGGATTCGGTCGATCCCACCGGGCTGGACGATCTGCGGTCCCTCGTGATCGGTGGCGAGCGCTTGCTGCCCGAGCTGATCGGGCGCTGGGTTCGCGATGGCCGCAAGGTGTACAACTTCTACGGTCCGACCGAGACCACCGTCATCATGACCGCCTCCGACCCGCTGAGCGTCGGTGATCCGATCACGATCGGCAAGACCTGGGCCGCCAGCATCGGCACCTTCATTCTGGATGGGCGGTTGCGTCCCGTCCCGGTCGGCGTGACCGGCGAATTGTATGTGGCGGGCCCCGGCCTCACCCAGGGCTATCTCGGGCGGCCCGGGTTGACCGCGGAGCGGTTCGTGGCCAGCCCGTTCGGTATCGAGGCTGGGAATCCGGGGGCGCGGCTGTACCGCACCGGCGATCTGGTGCGCCGCACCGAGTCCGGTGATATCGAGCATTTGGGCCGCTCCGACTTCCAGGTGAAGATCCGTGGTCTTCGCATCGAGCTCGGTGAGATCGACAGTGTGCTGAGCACTCACCCGGATGTCGACTTCGCGGCGACGGTGGGGCGCACGCTGCCCTCCGGTGTGACCGCGCTGGTGTCCTACGTGCTGCCGCGGGCGGATGCGAGCGGGAACCGGGTCGGGGTGGATACCGCGGCACTCGCCGCGCATGTCGGGGAAACGCTGCCCGCCTACATGGTTCCGCAGGTAATCATGGTGCTCGACTCGATTCCGCTGAACCCGGTCGGCAAACTCGATCGTGCGGCACTGCCGGAGCCGGTGTTCACCGCGCGCGAGTTCCGGGCGCCGACCACCAGGACCGAGCAGGTTGTCGCCGAGGTGTTCGCGGCGCTGCTGCAACCCGGCGAGCCGGACGCCCGTGTCGGCGCCGACGACGACTTCTTCGAGCTCGGCGGCAACTCGCTACTGGCCACCCAGGCCGCGGCGCGCATCGGTAGCGCGCTCGACGTGCGGGTGCCGGTGCGGCTGATGTTCGAGGCATCCACCGTCGAGGCGCTCGCCGCACGAGTGGAGCAAGAGACCGGCGCAGGTACCGGACCAGCTTTGCAGGCCCGAGTGCGTCCGGAGCGGATTCCGCTGTCGTACGCGCAGCAGCGGATGTGGTTCCTCAACCGGTTCGATACGACCAGCGGTGTCAACAACATTCCACTCGCGGTGCGGTTGTCGGGTGCGCTCGATATCGACGCACTGCGGGCCGCCGCGCGTGACCTGGTCGCCCGACACGAGGTGCTGCGGACGGTGTATCCGGAGATCGATGGCGACGGCACGCAGGTCGTGCTGCCGATCGACGATGCTCGCGCCGTGCCGGAACTCGACGTCGTGCCGACCACTACGGCGGAGCTGGCCGAACTCGTCATCGGTGTGGCCGTGTCCGGATTCGATGTCGCCCTCGCGCCGCCGATCCGGCTTCGGGTATTCCGGCTGAGCGAATCCGAGCACGTGCTGGTCTGCATCGTGCACCACATCGCCGCCGACGGCTTCTCGATGGGACCGCTCACCCGCGACCTGATCGCCGCCTATTCCGATCGTGCGCGGGGCGCGCAACCGCAGCTGCCGCCGCTCGCGGTGCAGTACGCGGACTTCGCGATCTGGCAGCGCGAGGTGCTCGGCGCCGAAGACGATCCGGAGTCACTGCTCGCCAAGCAGATCGCCTTCTGGCGCGATGAATTGGCCGGGCTGCCCGAGCAATTGGAACTGCCCGCCGATCGGCCCCGGCCCGCGGTGATGTCCAACCGCGGCGATTTCTTCGACTTCGACATCGATGCCGAAACCCATGTCGCGCTGAACCGGCTCGCTCAGAAACATAATTCGACGCTGTTCATGGTCGTGCACGCGGCCCTGGCTGTGCTGCTCGCACGACTTTCCGGCACCAGGGATATCGCGATCGGCACCCCGGTCGCCGGTCGCGGCGAGGCCGCGCTCGACGACCTGATCGGCATGTTCGTCAATACCGTTGTGTTGCGCAGCGATGTCGACCCGGAGCTGTCCCTCGACGAGCTGCTGCAGAAGTTCCGCCAGATCGACATCGCGGCATTCGGACACGTAGACGTGCCGTTCGAGCGGCTGGTCGAACTGCTCGACCCCGTGCGTTCGATGGCAAGGCATCCGCTGTTCCAGGTGATGCTGCTCTTCCAGAACACGGCGCAGACCGAGCTGGAACTGCCCGGGCTCGCGGTGTCGGGTGTCGACCTCGGTGTCGCGATGGCCAAGTTCGATCTCGAACTGACCATCGTGCCGCGTGAAGAAGGCGGTGTGCCGAGCGGCATGTCGGCGTCGTTCACCTACGCCGCCGACCTGTTCGACGAGGCCACGGTGGCCGGGTTCGCGCAGCGCTTGAGCAAGGTACTCGCCGCGATGGCCGATAACCCTGGGCAGGGCGTCGGTGCGGTCGAGTTGCTCGAGCCTGCCGAGCGGCAGCGAATCCTGGTGGACTGGAACGACACCGGTCACCCGGTCACCCAGGAGCTGCTGCTGGACGGGTATCGGCGCGCGGCCGCGACCCACCCCGATGCGGTGGCCGTGGTGTACGAGGGCGCCGAGCTCACCTATCGCGAGTTCGACGAGCGGGTCAACAAGCTGGCCAGGTTGCTGATCAGCGAGGGTGTCGGCGCGGAATCGCTGGTCGGCCTCGCGGTTCGGCGTTCGCTCGATCTGGTGGTCGGCATGTACGCGATCGTCGCCGCCGGTGGCGCGTATGTGCCGCTGGATCCGGATCATCCCGGCGAGCGGATCGCGCACATCCTCGATACCGCCGCGCCGGTCTGCGTGCTGACGACAACCGCCGACGCGGTCGACGCCGACGCGCCGGTGCTGCATCTGGACACGATCGACATGGAACGGTTCTCGGGTGCCCCGATCGCACCGGACGAGCTGTTGCGCCCGGTCTCGGGACACAACCCGGCCTACGTGATCTTCACCTCGGGCTCCACCGGTCGACCGAAGGGCGTGGCGATTTCGCACGCCGCCATCAACAACCAGATCGAATGGATGCTCGCGCAGTACCCGCTCGGTCCCGACGACGTCTACTTGCAGAAGACCGCGACCACCTTCGATGTGTCGCTGTGGGGCTACTTCATGCCGCTGCGCGCGGGGGCCAGGCTGGTCGTCGCCACCCACGACGGTCATCGCGACCCCGCCTACATCGCGGAAACGATTGCCGCGCAACGTGTCACGGTCACCGACTTCGTGCCCTCGATGCTGACGGTGTTCGCGACGCATACCGCGCCCGGCGCCTGCCCGACGCTGCGTGAGGTGTTCGCCATCGGTGAGGCGCTGCCGCCGGAGACGGTGGCGGCACTGGCCGCGGTGTCCGACGCGAGGGTGCACAACCTGTACGGGCCGACCGAGGCCGCGGTGTCGGTGACCTACTGGCCTGCTCGCGTCGGTGAGCTCGCCACCGTCCCGATCGGCCTGCCGCAGTGGAACAATCGGGTATTCGTGCTGGATTCGCGGTTGCGGCCGACGGCGGCCGGTGTGGTCGGCGAGCTCTATCTGGCCGGTGACCAGTTGGCGCGCGGCTACGTGGCCCGTCCGGATCTGACGGCGGACCGGTTCGTGGCCAACCCGTTCGAGCAGGGCGCCAGGATGTATCGCACCGGTGACCTGGTCGTGTGGCGGGAAAACCCGCAGCGGCTCGAATATCTGGGTCGTACCGACTTCCAGGTGAAGTTCCGTGGCCAGCGCATCGAGCTCGGTGAAATCGAGACGGCGCTGCTCGCTCAGCCTGCCGTGAGCCAGGCGGCGGCACTGGTGGTGCCGTCGGTCACCGGCGATCAGTTGGTCGGCTATGTGGTGCCGCGGCCCGGTCAGCAGATCGAGCAGCAACAGTTGCTCGCCGCGATCGCGGAAGTCCTTCCCGCCTATATGGTCCCGGCCGCACTCGTGGCGCTCGACGCCTTCCCGCTCAACACCAGCGGCAAGCTCGACCGCAAGGCGCTGCCCGCACCGACCTTCATCGCGCGCGAATTCCGGGCTCCGGTCACCCAGTCGGAGGAGATCGTCGCCGCCGTTTTCGCCGAGGTGCTCGGCGTCGAACGCGTCGGCGCCGATGACGACTACTTCGCCATGGGCGGTAACTCGCTGCTGGCCACCCGCGCTGTCGCCAGGATCAACGACGCGTTGGAAACCAATGTCGCGGTGCGCGATCTGTTCGAAGCCTCGACTGTCGCCGCGCTCGCGGCCAGGATCGTGCCCGGCGTCGGCCGTGATTCGGCGGCCCGCCCCGCGTTGGCCAAGGCCGAACGGCCGGAGCTGATTCCGCTGTCGCTCGCTCAGCAGCGGATGTGGGTGCTCAACCAGCTCGATACCGAGTCGGCCTCCTACAACCTGCCTTTCGTGCTTCGGCTGACCGGAGCGCTCGACGTGACGGCGCTGCGTCTGGCCGTCGAGGATGTGCTGGTCCGGCACGAAGCCTTGCGCACGCGGTTCCCGACGACGAGTGTCGGCGGCCAGGCCCGTCAGGAGATCCTGTCCGCGGCCGAAGTATTGCCGGACGGACTGCAGGTCGAGACCCCTTCGGATGTGCTCGCTCGGGTCACCGCGCTGGTGTCCGCCGGATTCGACGTCACCGAGCAGGCGCCGGTCCGGGTCCGCCTGCTGGCCAACGGCACCGCCGACGACCACCTGCTCGTCCTTGTGGTGCACCACATTTCGGCCGATGGCGCGTCCTTCGCGCCACTGGCCCGTGACATGATGGCCGCGTACATCGCTCGGATCGGCGGCGAAGCCCCCGGCTGGGCATCACTGCCGGTGCAGTACGCCGATTTCGCGCTCTGGCAACACGCGGTCATCGGCGTCGAGGACGACGAGAACTCGGTGGCGGCACGGCAACTGGCGTACTGGCGCGAGCAGCTGTCGGGATTGTCGGGGACGCTGGAGTTGCCGCTGGATCGCCCGCGGCCGACGGTGCCGTCCAACCGCGGCGCGTCGGTGGGCTTCACCATTCCCGCCGAGGTGCACGAGGGTCTGATCCGCATCGCGCGCGAGCACCGGTCCTCGATGTTCATGGTGGTGCACGCGGCGCTCGCGGTGCTGCTTGCCCGGCTCTCCGGCAGTTCGGATGTCACGATCGGCACGCCGATCGCCGGTCGCGGCGAGCGGGCGCTGGACGAGCTGGTCGGCATGTTCGTCAACACGCTGACGTTGCGCACCTCGGTCGAGCGGACGGCGAGCTTCGAGGAATTGCTGCTGCAGGCGCGCGAGGCGGATCTGTCCGCCTTCGCCAATGCGGACATTCCTTTCGAGCGGGTGGTCGAGGCCGTCCTGCCCGGTCGATCGGCCGCGCAGAACCCGCTGTTCCAGGTGATGCTGGCGTTCCAGAACCTGGAACAGCCCACGCTGGAGCTGCCCGGATTGACCGTCGGTGCGCTGGATTCGGGCGAGATCGCGGCAAAGTTCGATCTGCAGCTCGTGGTCGAGCCGCACGTGCTCGAGGACGGGAAGCCGGGCGAGATCGTCGCGGTATTCACCTATGCCACCGACCTTTTCGAGGAGTCGACGGCGCAGGCGTTCGGTCGCAGGCTGACGCGCATCATGGCGGCCGCGGCCGCCGATCAACAGGTGCTCATCGGCGACATCGATATCCTCGATGCCGAGGAGCATGACCGGGTGCGTATCGGACCGGCCGCGGCCCCTGAACCGAGTGTCGTAGCGGCCTCCGGTGGGACCAGGCTGACCCAGGCGCTGGCCGCGGCGGTGGACGACGATCCCGACGCACCCGCGCTGGTGTGGGGCGAGGAAGAAATGTCCTACCAGCAGCTCGATGCTCAGTCCTCGCGCCTGGCCAGGGTACTGATCGGACATGGTTGCGGTCCCGGTGTCGGGGTGGCGGTCCGGCTGGACCGCGGCACCGACTCGGTGGTCGCGGTGTGGGCGGTGCTCAAGGCGGGTGCCGCGCTGGTACTGCTCGCTACGGCCGATATGCCGTTGCCCGCCGCACCGGTCGTCAAGATCGGGCTGACCGCCGGACAGAAGCCGGTCGATATGGGTGGTGTCGACTGGCTGCGACTGGACGACGCGGCGGTGATCGCCGAGATCGCCGAGCAATCGGCGCGCCCGGTGACCTACGCGGCGCGCAACGGCGTGCTGCGCGGCGAAGATCCGGCACTGGTCGTCGCGGCGAGCGGCGTGACGATGACCTACGACGAGTTGGCAGGGGCCACCGATCGGCTGCGCACCCGTACCGGCCTGACCGTCGAGTCCCGCACCTTCCAGTGCGGACGGCCGGATTCGCCTGCCGCCCTGCTCGAAGTGGTGGCCGCGGGAGCGACCGGTGCCGCCCTGGTCATGGTTCCCGGCGCCGAGCTTGCGGTGGCCGATCTGGCGACTTCGCTGGCCGATGAGTGGGTTACCCATCTGCTCGCCGATCGGTCGACCCTCGACGCCATCGATACCGCGTTGCTGGAGGACCTCCAGGCCGTCGTGCTCGATGACGGGTCTACGGTCGAGTCGGTGTCGGCGTCGGTGTCGGCCGAGGTGGTCCTGCTCGATGAACTGCTGATGGTCAGGTGCTGGTAGCGAACCAAGACTCGCGATCGGTAGCCGCTTCTGTGGCATACGCCCAGTTACTTGTGTTCTTGTGCAAAACAAGCGACAGGAAGAGTTCTGCAATGCTCGGTGTGTTCGGGAATGGGCGACTAGCCCCGCGGTACTGCCGTCGGGCGGTGACGGTGGCATGAGCTGCCCCACTCGCGTACGTCCCACCCGAACCCGCAAAGCCCGCGTCACAACGCTGCCGCAGCTGATGGCGACCGCCGTGGAGTCGAACCCCGGCGGTGTCGCGCTCGTCTTCGCCGATGCCACGACGACCCACGCGCAGCTGAGCTATGCAGAACTCGACGACCGGTCGACCCGACTGGCCCGACTGCTGATCGACCATGGGATCGGACCCGAAGATCTGGTCGTGGTGGGCATTCCGCGGTCGGTGGAGTCGGTGGTCGCGGTGTGGGCGATCGCCAAGAGCGGTGCGGGCTTCGTTCCCGTCGACCCGAACTATCCGGCCGATCGTGTCGCGCACATGGTCTCCGATTCCGGAGCTGTGCTCGGACTGACCGTGGCGTCGGCGCGCTCCGACCTGCCCGGCCAGGTCGAATGGCTGGAAATCGATACCCCGGAGCTCGGGCAGCTGCTGCGGCAATTTCCGGCGGATCCGGTCACCAACGCGGATCGGGCGCGCCAGTTGCGCGCCGAGCATCCCGCCTATGCGATCTACACATCGGGATCGACGGGCCTTCCGAAGGGCGTGGTCGTCACCCAGGCCGGCCTGTCGAGTTTCTGTGACGAGCAGCGCGAGCGGTATCGGGTGACGTCCGCGTCGCGGACGCTGCATTTCGCATCGCCGTCGTTCGACGCGTCGGTGCTGGAGTTGCTGCTTGCACTCGGTGGCGCCGCGACGATGGTGGTGGTTTCCCCAACCGTCTATGGCGGTGACGAGCTGGCCGAGTTGCTGCGCAGGGAGCGGGTGACGCACGGGTTCATCACCCCGGCGGCACTCGCCTCGCTCCCGCCCGAGGGACTCGACGAACTGCGTGTCGTGGTGGCGGGTGGTGAAGCGTGCCCGCCGGAGTTGGTGCGGCGCTGGGCCTTACCGATTCCCGGTGGAACTCGCGAGTTCTTCAATGGTTACGGTCCCACTGAGACCACCATCATGACCAACATCTCCGCGCCGATGACGCCCGGCGAGCCGGTGACGATCGGTGGGCCGATCCGCGCGATCACCGAGTTCGTGCTGGATGATCGGCTGGCTCCGGTCCCGGACCGGGTGCCAGGCGAGCTCTACATCTCCGGCGCACAGCTGGCTCGCGGATATCACGACCGGCCGGGGTTGACCGCTGTCCGGTTCGTCGCGGATCCCTTCGGCCCGCCCGGCTCTCGGCTCTACCGCACCGGTGACCTGGTCCGTTGGACCCCGGACCAGGAGTTGGAATACCTGGGGCGCAACGATTTCCAGGTAAAGATCCGTGGCTTCCGTATCGAACTCGGCGAGATCGACGCGATCTTGGCCGCCCATGAGACCACCGATTTCGCTGTCACCGTCGGTCACGAACTCGACAGCGGCAGCACGATTCTCGTGTCGTATGTGCATGGCGCGGACGGCATGTCCGCGGATCCGGTGCAGTTGACGGCGTTGGCCGAGCGGAGCCTGCCCGCCCATATGGTGCCGACCGTCATCATGGTGCTCGACGAGATTCCGCTGACGCCGGTCGGCAAGTTGGATCGCCGGGCGCTGCCCGCACCACAGTTGCGCACCAAGGTTTTCCGTGCCCCTTCGGATCCGTTCGAGACCGTGGTGGCGAGTATGTTCGCCGAGGTACTCGGTACCGACGAGCAGGTCGGCGCCGACGATGACTTCTTCGCGCTCGGCGGAAACTCGCTGATCGCGACCCAGCTGATGGCCCGTTTGGGCGCGGCGCTGGATACCCGCGTTCAGGCGCGCTGGCTGTTCGAGACGCCGACCGTCGCAGGACTGGCCGCCGTGCTGGCGGAGCATACGGGCTCCGGCGGACGTACCGCGCTGGTCGCCGGTCCACGGCCGGAGCGGATTCCCTTGTCGCTCGCGCAGCAGCGGATGTGGTTCCTGAACCGGTTCGATCCGGAGTCGACGGCCTACAACATTCCGATCGCGGTCCGCTTGCGTGGTGCGCTGGATACCCGAGCTCTCGCCGCGGCTGTCGCGGATCTCGTTGCCAGGCACGAGGTGTTGCGGACCATTTACCCGGAGACCGCGGACGGTCCGGTGCAGGCGATCCTGTCCGCGGAGCAGGCCGCGCCGCAGTTGGACGTCCAGGTGGTCGGCGCGCGGGAGATCGAGTCCGTGGTGGCGCAGTTCCTGTCGACGGTCTTCGATGTGACCGCCGAGGTGCCGTTGCGAGCCGGGTTGTTCCGGCTCGAGGAGTCCGATGGCGAATACGTCCTTGCGCTGGTTGTGCACCATATCGCGGGCGACGGGTCCTCGATCGGTCCGTTGACGCGTGATCTGATGACGGCGTACGCGGCGCGATCGGTGGACCTGGCGCCGGAGTGGGCGCCGCTCGCAGTGCAGTACGCGGACTTCAGCATCTGGCAGCGTGAACTACTGGGTGGCGAGGACGACGCGGAGTCGTTGGCGGCCAAGCAGATCGCGTACTGGCGGGGTGCGCTCGCGGAGCTGCCGGATCAGTTGGATCTGCCGACGGATAGGCCGCGGCCGGCGGTGCAGTCGTTCGCCGGCGGCAAGGTCGAGGTGCGAATCGACGCCGAAACGCACCAGGGCTTGGTGCAATTGGCGCGGGGCGAAGGCGCGACGCTGTTCATGGTCGTGCACACCGCACTCGCGTTGCTGTTGGCCCGTTTGTCCGGAACCGACGATATCGCGATCGGTACACCGATGGCGGGTCGTGGTGAGCGTGAACTCGACGACCTGATCGGCATGTTCGTCAACACCTTGGTGTTCCGCACCCGGATCGACGCGGACGAGTCGTTCACGGATTTACTCGCGCGCCAACGGGAATCGGATATCCAGGCGCTCGCGCATGCGGATGTGCCGTTCGAGCGCCTTGTCGAGGTGCTCAACCCGGTGCGCTCGACCGCGCGCCATCCGCTGTTCCAAGTGGGTCTGTCGTTCCAGAACCTGGCCAAGTCCGAACTGGAGCTGGCGGACCTGACGGTATCGGGTGTGGATTTCGATGCCGCGGTGTCGCAGTTCGATCTGCACTGGATCGTGGGCGACAGCTACGACGCGGAGGGAAATCCGGCCGGGATAGGTGGAGCCCTCACCTACGCCATCGGATTGTTCGACGAGTCGACGGCGCGTGACTTCGTCGAGCGGTTCCAGCGGTTGCTCAGTGCGATTATCGCCGAGCCGCGCGGCGCGGTCGGTGACATCGACATGCTCGACGCGGCCGAGCGGGTCGCGTTGGTGGTCGGCCGAAACGCCACCGAACATCCGGTGGATTCGGCGGCGACCTTGGTGTCGTTGCTGGACGCGACGACGACCGCCGCACCGGGCGCGGTGGCATTGGTCGGTGCCGACGGCAACTCGATGACCTACCGTGAGCTGGACTCGCGAGTGAATCGCCTTGCCAGGTACCTGATTTCACAGGGCGTCGGCCCGGATGCCAGGGTTGCTCTTGCCTTGCGCCGCTCGGTGGACCTTGTGGTCGCCATGTATGCGGTGGCACGGGCCGGTGGTGCGTATGTGCCGGTGGATCCGGATCAGCCTGCCGAGCGAACCGGCTATATCCTCGAAACTGCCCGGCCCGTGTGCGTGCTGACCAGCGCTGCCGAGGACTTCGTCGGCACGGTGGCACCTGTGGTGCGGATGGAAGCGCTCGAGCAGGCAGGTATTTCGGACGCGCCGATCGCCGATGCGGAGCGCGTCGCGCCGGTGGATCCGCGGCACACCGCGTATGTGATTTTCACGTCCGGTTCGACCGGGCGTCCCAAGGGCGTCGCGGTCTCACACGGTGCCATTGCCAACCAGTTGCTCTGGAAGGCAGCAGAATTCGGGCTCGGTCCGGGTGACGCCATGCTGTTGAAGACGGCCGCGACATTCGACCTTTCGGTGTGGGAGTTCTGGTCGGCGACCGTGTGTGGCGGCAGGCTGGTCATCGCCGCGCCGGACGGGCATCGCGACCCGGCCTACCTGAATGACCTGATGGCGCGCGAATCGATCACGACACTGCATGTGGTGCCGTCGATGCTCGACGCGCTGTTGGACGGCCGCCTGCCCTTCACACTGCGCCGGGTGCTGGCCATCGGGGAGGCGCTGCCCCGCGCGCTCGCGCAACGCTTCCTGCGCACCTATCCGGTGAAGGACCTGTTCAACCTCTATGGTCCGACCGAGGCGGCGGTGTCCATCGCCAGCCATCGGGTGACCGCCGCCGACACGGTGTCGGTGCCGATCGGTCTGCCCGAGTGGAACAGCCAAATCTATGTGCTCGATGCGCGACTGCGGCCCGTCCCGCCCGGCGTCGCCGGGGAGTTGTACCTCGCGGGCGCGCAACTGGCCCGCGGCTACTTCGGCCGACCGGATCTGACCGCGGATCGGTTCGTGGCCAACCCCTTCGGATCGGGCAGCCGCATGTATCGGACCGGTGACCTGGTGGTCTGGAATACCGACGGCGTGTTGGAGTACCGGGGCCGCACCGACTTCCAGGTGAAGGTCCGTGGTTTCCGTATCGAGCTGGGTGAGATCGAGGCCGCGCTTGCGGTGCTGCCGTCACTCGCTCAGACCGTCGTACTCGCGAAGTCCGACACCAAGACCGGTGATCGCCTGGTGGCCTATCTGGTGCCTGCCGATCTTGCCGAGGGTGTCGATGTGGCCGAGGTGAGGTCCGCGCTCAGTGCTGCCCTGCCGTCCTACATGGTCCCCGACGCTTTCGTGGTGCTGGACGCATTGCCGCTGAATATGAACGGCAAGCTGGATCGAAAGGCGTTGCCGGAGCCGGAGACCACCGTGCGCGTCTATCGGGCACCGGTCACCGAGTGGGAAACACTCGCCTGTCATGCGTTCGCCGAGGTGCTCGGTGTCGAGCGAATCGGCTTGGATGACAACTTCTTCGAGCTCGGTGGCAATTCGCTGGTCGCCACCAAGTTGGCCGCACGGCTGGGTGCGGCACTGGCCCAACAGGTTCCGGTGATGCTGTTGTTCACCGGACCCACCCCGGCGGAACTGGTTGCCCAGTTGCAAGCACGCGGAGTCGGCCGGCTCGATGTCGGCGCCGCGTTCGATGTGATGCTGCCGCTGCGTCGATCCGGCACGGCCGCGCCGCTGTTCTGTGTCCATCCGATCGGTGGCATCGCCTGGTCGTTCGCGGGCTTGGCGGCTCATCTCGATCAGAACCGGCCGATCTACGGTTTACAGTCGCCGGTACTCGGTTCGGATGAGGCGCTACCGGATTCGATCGACGACTGGGCGCGCCGCTACGTCAAGGAAGTCCGCGCGGTACAGCCCGACGGGCCCTATCACCTGCTCGGCTGGTCGCTGGGTGGCGTGCTCGCGCACGCCATGGCGGTGCAGCTGCAGAGCGAAGGCCAGCAGGTCGCGCTGCTCGCGATGATGGACAGCCATCTGGTTGCGACGCATGGTGCGACGGCGGCCGTGCCGATTGCCGAACTGCTCGGCGGACTGCTCGGCGGCCAGGCGACCGATCTGAGCCTCGGCGCGGATGTGGACGTGACCGAGCTCGCGCGGCGACTTGCCGACCTGCCCGAGCCGTTCGCCTCGTTCGGAGCCGAGCGGATCGCCCGGGTGCTGGAGGCCGGTATTCGCTCGGCGACCTTCATCGGTGCATACCGTGCGCGACCATTCGTCGGTGATGTCGTGTACTTCACCGCCGCCCACGATGACGCGACCGGCAGTGCGGGTGCCGGGACATGGGTCGAGGCGGTATCGGGCGCTGTGCACAACTACCCGGTGCAGTCCACGCACTGGCGCATGACGACCGATTCCGCGCTGACCGAGATCGGCGCGGTCTTGGGTGCGGTCTTGCCTCGCTCCGCGGTCTAGACGAGCGCCTGGGCGAGAGTCTGAACCATCGAATAGTCAGAAAATCTGCCATTGCGACACGCGGGGCCGGCCCTGGAGCGATAATGTAAGTTACCGGGGAGTAACACAGCGTGCGCACATTCGATGGAGGTGAAACCGAGACGGCGCCGCTCGCTCAGCCTGGCGTGAGCCAGGCGGTGGCACTGGTGGTGTCGTCGGTCACCGGCGCAGTCGGTCGGCTTTGTGGTGCCGCGGCCGGGTCGGCAGACCGAGCAGCACCCGTACCGGCCTGACCGTCGAGTCCCGCACCTTCCTTCCAGCGCGGACGGCCGGACTCACCTGTCGTGCCGCTCGAGGCGGTCGCGGCGGGAGCCTCGCTGGTCATTGTTCGCGACGCCGCCGATCCGGCGACGTCGCTGGCCGATGAAATGGTTGACCCACCTGCTTGCCGATCGCGCGACCCTCGACGCGATGGATATGACCTTGCCGGCGGATCTCCAGACCGTCGTGCTCGATGCGGGGTCGACGGTCGCGTCGGTAGCTGTGCCGGGGTCGGTCGCGCTCGTCTTGCTCGATGAGCTACTGACGTCCGGGAGCCGGTAACGAACCCGCGTTCGTAATCGGTATCTGCTGTTGTGGGGTACGCCCCGCGTCACGTGTTCTTGCGTTTACAAGCGGTTGGGAAAGTTCTGCGATGTTCGATGTGTTGGGGGATTGGCCGGTGGCCCAGCGTTGCTGTGATCGAACGGTGACGCAAGCATGAGCCGCCCCACTCGCGTTCGTCCTACCCGAACCCGCAAAGTCCGCGTCACAACATTGCCGCAGCTCATGGCGACCGCGGTGGAGTCGAACCCCGGCGGCGTCGCGCTCGTTCTCGCCGACGCCACCACGACTTTCGCACAGCTGAGCTACGCCGAACTCGACAACCGATCCAACCGGCTGGCCAGACTGCTGATCGACCACGGCGTCGGGCCGGAGAACTTGGTCGCCGTGGGTATTCCGCGGTCGGTGGAGTCGGTGGTCGCGGTGTGGGCGATCGCCAAGTGCGGCGCCGGGTTTGTTCCCGTCGACCCGAACTATCCTGCCGATCGTGTCGCGCACATGGTGTCGGATTCCGGAGCTGTGCTCGGACTGACCGTGGCGTCGGTGCGCGCGGACCTCCCCGACCGGGTCGAGTGGCTGGAAATCGACACCGCCGAGCTGGGGCAGCTGCTGGGGGAGTACCCGGCGGATCCGGTCACCAATGCCGACCGGGTACGGCCATTGCGTGCTGAGCACCCCGCCTACGCGATCTATACCTCCGGATCGACGGGCACGCCGAAGGGCGTGATCGTCACACAGGCGGGGCTGTCGAGTTTCTGCGATGAGCAGCGTGAGCGCTATCGGGTGACTGCCGCATCGCGGACTCTGCACTTCGCGTCGCCTTCCTTCGACGCGTCGGTGCTGGAATTGTTGCTGGCGCTCGGCGGGGCCGCGACGATGGTCGTGGTGTCGCCGACCGTATACGGCGGTGACGAGCTGGCCGAGCTCTTGCGCCGGGAGCGAGTGACGCATGGGTTCATCACCCCGTCCGTCCTTGCTTCGCTGCCACCCGAGGGACTCGATGAGTTGCGGGTTGTGGTGGCCGGTGGCGAGGCATGCCCGCCAGAGCTGGTGCGGCGCTGGGTGTTACCGATATCCACGGGAACTCGCGAGTTCTTCAATGGTTACGGGCCTACCGAGACCACCATCATGGTCAATATCAGCGCACCGATGACCCCGGGCGCGCCGGTGACCATCGGCAGCCCGATTCGGGCGATCACCGAATACGCGTTGGACGCGCAGCTGACGCCGGTACCGGACCGAGTGGCCGGCGAACTCTATGTCTCCGGGGCGCAGCTGGCCCGCGGATATCACGATCGGCCAGGGCTGACGGCAACCCGGTTTGTGGCCGATCCGTTCGGCTCGCCCGGCTCTCGGCTCTATCGCACCGGCGACCTGGTCCGCTGGACCGCGGATCAGGAGCTGGAGTATCTGGGGCGCAACGACTTCCAGGTGAAGATCCGCGGCTTCCGGATCGAGCTCGGCGAGATCGACGCGGTCCTCGCCGAACACGAGACCGTCGATTTCGCCGTGACCATCGGGCACCAACTGGAGAACGCAGGCACGATCCTCGTGTCGTATGTGCATGCCGCGAACGGTGTGCCGGTGGATCCGGCGGAGCTGACGGCGCTGGCCGAGCGCCGCCTGCCCGCGCATATGGTGCCGACCACCATCATGGTGCTCGATGAGATTCCGCTGACGCCGGTCGGCAAGCTGGATCGGGGGGCACTGCCCACGCCGCAGTTGCGTACCAAGGTTTTCCGCGCCCCGTCGGGGGCGGTCGAGACGTTGGTCGCCGATACTTTCGCCGAACTGCTCGGTACCGACGCCGAGGTCGGCGCCGATGACGATTTCTTCGCACTCGGCGGCAACTCACTGATCGCCACGCAGCTGACGGCCCGCTTGGGGGCGGCCCTGGATACTCGCGTTCGGGCGCGCTGGCTGTTCGAGACGCCGACCGTCGCCGGGCTGGCCGCCACGCTGGCCGAGCACGCGGGTTCCGGCGGCCGCGCCGCGCTGGTAGCCGGTCCGCGGCCGGAGCGTATTCCACTGTCGCTCGCCCAGCAGCGGATGTGGTTCCTGAACCAATTCGATACCGCGTCCGCGGCATACAACATTCCGATCGCCGTGCGACTGTCCGGCGATCTGGATCTCGCCGCGCTGCAACAGGCCGTCGCGGATGTCGTGGCCCGTCACGAGGTGCTGCGCACGGTCTACCCGGCACATGACGGCATCGCGTACCAATCGGTTCTGCCGCCCGGGCAGGCGGTGCCGGACGTCTCCCCGGAGCGGGTCGATGCCGCCGCGTTGCGCGAACGGATCGGCGGGCTGGTTGTCGCGGGCTTCGATGTGACCACCGAGGTTCCGTTGCGCGCCAAGCTGTTCCGGGTCGATGGTGTCGATGCGGAAGACGAATATGTGCTGGTGCTCGTCGCGCATCACATCAGTGCCGACGGCTGGTCGATGGGACCATTGACCCGCGACTTGATGCTGGCGTATGCGGCACGCAGTGGTGGCGATGCGCCGGCATGGGCTCCCCTGCCGGTGCAGTACGCGGATTTCGCATTGTGGCAGCGGGCTGTGCTCGGTTCCGAATCCGATCCGGAATCGCTTGCCGGACAGCAGTTGTCGTACTGGACGCAGGCGTTGGCCGGGCTGGCGGATGAACTGAACCTGCCGTCGGACCGGCCGCGTCCCGCGGTGCAGTCCTTCGCCGGTGGCCGCATCGATTTCGTGATCGATGCCGAGCGGCACGCGGCGTTGGTACAGCTGGCGAAGGAGCACAACGCCACGCTGTTCATGGTGATGCACGCCGCGCTCGCGGTGCTGCTCGCGCGATTGTCGGGTACGGACGATATCGCCATCGGCACTCCGGTGGCCGGTCGTGGCGAGGCCGAGCTCGACGACGTGATCGGCATGTTCGTCAACACCCTTGTACTGCGCACCGAGGTGGCCGGGCAGCTGAGTTTCACCGAGTTGCTCGCCCGGACAAGGGAAGCCGACCTGCAGGCCTTCGCGCATGCCGATCTGCCGTTCGAGCGGTTGGTCGATGTGCTGAGTCCGGAGCGCTCCTCGGCGCGGCAGCCGCTGTTCCAGGTGATGCTGTCGTTCCAGAACCTGCCCGATGCCGATTTCGAGCTCCCCGGGTTGCGGATCGGCGCGGTGGATTTCGAGGTCGACACCGCGAAATTCGATCTGTCGCTGACCATTCAGGCGACGACGGGCGCCGATGGCGGGATGGCGGCCTCGCTGTCGTTCGCCGAGGATCTGTTCGACGCCGCCACCGTCGCCGGTTTCGTCGAGCGATTCACCCGGGTGCTCGCGGCGATCACCGGTAGTCCCGACGCGCCGGTCGGCGATCTGCCGGTGCTGGCCCAGGACGAGTACGAGATGCTCACCCGGGTGCATCCGGTCGATGTCACGGGCGCGGACCTGCTGCCGGATATCTTGACCCGTGGTGTGCGATCGGGCGCCGACCGCATCGCGGTGCGGTATCAAGGACGGTCGATCAGTTACGGCGAATTGGACGAGCACACTTCGCGATTGGCGCGGGTGCTGATCGATCGCGGCGTCGGTCCCGACCAGCTGGTTGTGCTGTGCTGCCCGCGCTCCTACGAGACGGTCGCGGCCATGATGGCGGTAGCGAAAGCCGGTGGCGCGTGGGTGCCGGTCGACCCGACGCATCCGCGGGATCGGGTGCGATACATGGTCACCGATTCCACCGCGGTTGTCGGCGTCACCTTCGCCGAATATGTCGATGATCTGCCCGACGACGTGGAGTGGCTGGTTCTCGACGATCCGGAGCTCGAGCAGCTGTGCGCGGCGCAATCCGCGGCCCCGGTCACCGATGCCGATCGGCTGTCGCCGTTGCACATTCGGCACCCCGCCTACGTGATCTACACGTCCGGCTCGACGGGACGCCCCAAGGGTGTCGTGGTCACCCATACCGGCCTCACCAGCCTGCTCGACTACGCGATCGAACTGCACCGGTTCGGGCCGCAGCATCGAATGCTGCACGTGCGCACCACCATTGCCGACCCTTCGGTGCTGGAATGGATGTGCGCCTTCGCCACCGGCGCGACCTTGGTGATCGTGCCGTCGACCATTATCGGTGGACCCGACCTCAGTGAACTGATCCGTGTCGAGCGCGCGACACACACGATCATCACCCCGGCGGTGCTCGGCACCTTGGATCCGACCGGGATGGACGACCTGGTTGTCGTCGATGTCGGCGGAGATGTCACGACAACGGAACTGGTCGACAAATGGCAGCCGGGCCGCAGGTATCTCAACGCCTATGGTCCGACCGAATCCACCATCACCTGCTCCTACGGTGATCTGGTCGCCGGGCGGCCGGTGACCATCGGACCGCCGGTGCCGGGGACCTCTGCCCTGGTACTCGACGGCAGGCTCAATCCGGTCCCGCCGGGTGTGGTCGGCGAGTTGTATCTGGCCGGCGCCGGACTGGCCCGCGGCTACAACAATCGCGCTGAGCTGACTTCGGAGCGCTTTACCGCCAATCCGTGGGGCGAGCCGGGATCCAGGATGTACCGGACCGGTGACCTGGTGCGCCGGGTGCCCGAGCTGACCGGTCCGGCCGGTTGGACACTGGAGTATCTGGGGCGCACCGACTTCCAGGTGAAGATCCGCGGTTTCCGCATCGAGCTCGGTGAGATCGACGCGGTGCTCGGCAGCCATGACGACGTCGAATACGTGGTCACGATGGGTCGTGAGACCGCAGCGGGCGCACAGATTTTGGTGTCGTATGTGCTGGCGGTGCCCGGTCGCGTGGTCGATACGGCGCGCCTCACCGAGTTCGCCGCGCGCAGTCTCGCGCCGTACATGGTGCCCGCGGCGATCGTGGTGCTCGACGAGGTCCCGTTGACTCCGATCGGCAAGCTGGATCGTAAGGCGTTGCCGGAGCCGGAGTTCAAGGTGACGGTGTCGCGTGAACCCGTCGGCGAGGTGGAGTCGCGGCTCGCCGGGTTGTTCGCCCAGGTGCTCGGTGTGGATCGGGTCGGTGTCGACGATTCGTTCTTCGCGGTCGGTGGCGACAGCATCATGTCGATTCAGTTGGTGTCGCGGGCCAAGGCGGCCGGAATCGTGTTCACCCCGCGTGATGTGTTCGAGCAGAAGACGGTGGCCCAGCTGGCCAGGGTCGCGGTGAACGTGGGGGACATCGCCCGGGTGGAGTTGGCCGAGCTGCCCGGTGGTGGTGTCGGTGAGGTCCCGTTGACGCCGGTGGTGGCCGCTTCGCTCGCGGCCGGTTCGTTCGGCCGGTTCGCCCAGGCCATGGTGCTCGGGCTGCCTGCGGATATCGATCACGCGGGTGTGGTCGCGACTGTCGGCGCGGTGCTCGATCATCACGACGTGCTGCGCTCGCGCGTAGCGCAGGTCGATGGACATTGGCGCTTCGAGGTGCAGGCTCACGGCGCCGTCGACGCGGCCGCGCTGGTGCGCGAAGTCGAGGTACCCGCCGGTGTCGACGACGCAGAGCTGAACCGAATCGGCAGCGTCGCTATGGATTCCGCGCTCGCCGCGCTGGATCCCGCCTCGGGCGTGATGCTGGCGTTGCGGTGGTTGCGCAGGCCGGACGCACGTGACGCGCTGATCGTCGCGGCTCATCACGATGTGATCGACGGTGTGTCGTGGCGCATTCTGATCCCGGATCTGGTGCTGGCCTGGGTTCAGCGTGCGGCCGGGCAGCCTATCGCGCTGCCCGCCACCGGCACGTCGTTCCGGCGCTGGGCGCACGGTCTGGTCGAGGAGGCCGCGGGCGCCATTCGGATCGGTGAGCTCGACTACTGGCGCGGCTTGCTGGCGGCATCGGATCCGCTGCTCGGCGTCCGCGCCCTCGACCCTGCGGTGGACACCCATGCGACGGTGCGCCAGTTCTCGGTCCAGGTACCGGCCGAGGTGACCGAGGCGGTGTTGACCACCGTGCCCGCGCTGTATCGGGGTGGCGTCAACGACGGTTTGCTCGCGGCGCTCGCTCTCGCGGTGCGTTCATGGCGAGCCAGGCGCGGCATCGACGCACCGGTCACTCGGGTGCGGTTGGAAGGACACGGCCGCGAGGAGGATGCGGTCCCCGGTGCGGATCTGACGCGCACCGTCGGCTGGTTCACCAGTCTCTATCCCGTGGCGGTCGATCTGTCCGGTGTCGACATCGATGCGGCCAACGCCGGCGGGGCAGCGACGGCGGCCATGCTGAAGTCGGTGAAGGAGCAGCTGCTCACGGTGCCGGACAAGGGCATCGGCTTCGGTATGCTGCGCCATCTCAATCCCGACACCGCCGCCGCACTGGCCGGCGATCTCGGGCAGATCGGGTTCAACTACCTGGGGCGGGTCTCCACGGGCGGGGTGCCCGAGGGGCTGGCCGATGCGGGCTGGCTGCCGACCGGCGATCTGGGCAGTCTCGGCGCGGACCAGGATCCCGCCATGCCCGCCGCCGCGGTGGTGGACATCAACGCGATTGTGACCGACACGGACGCGGGCCCGCTGATGAATGTCGTGTTCCAGTACGCCGGTGAGATTCTCGACGAGGCGGCGGTGCGCGAGCTGGCCGATGATTGGCTTGCCGCGCTGAGCGCGGTGGCTCGGCATGTGGCGGATCCGGCGGCCGGTGGTCTCACGCCGTCGGATGTGCCGCTGGTGCGAGTTTCCCAGGCGGAGTTGGACATGTGGCAGCGGGAGCATCCCGGTCTGGTGGATGTATTGCCGCTGTCACCGCTGCAGTCCGGGTTGCTCTTCCTGATGGATCTGCTGGCCGGTTCGGTGGATGCCTACGTCACGCAATTGGCGGTCGAGCTGTCCGGCGATCTCGATCTGGATCGGATGCGTCGTGCTGCGCAGGCGATGCTGGACCGGCACGCGAATCTGCGGGCCGCCTTCGTACCCGCCGCGGACGGCACCCAGGTGCAACTGATCGCCGACGGCGTCCAGGTGCCGTGGCGGATTGTCGATGAGGTTCCAGATGCCGCTCTGACGTCGATGATGGCGGCCGATCGACGGCTCGGATTCGAACCGGCGACAGCGCCGCTGTTGCGATTCACGGTGTACCGCACCGAAACCGGGCGTACCCACCTGGTGCTGACTTCGCATCATATTCTGCTGGATGGCTGGTCGACGCCGCTGCTGATGAAAGACCTCATGGTCTTCTACGCGACGCACGGTGATGCGTCGTTGCTGCCGCGGGTACGGCCCTATCGCGATTACCTGGCCTGGCTGTCAGCGCAGGATCGGGAACTCACCGTGCGGGCCTGGGGCGCGGCGATGGACGGGGCGGAGCCGACCCTGCTCGCCCCGGCGCTGCCGTCGCCACCGGCTTCGGCGGCCGGCTTCGGCACCAACACCTTCGAGCTGTCCTCAGCAGAGCTGACGGCGTTCGCCGCCGCGGCCGAGGTCACCGCCAACACGGTGGTACAGGCCGCATGGGCGCTGGTGCTCGCTGGCATCACCGACCGCGACGATGTGGTGTTCGGCGCCGCTGTTTCCGGGCGGCCGCCGCAATTGGACGGTGTCGACGACATGGTCGGACTGTTCGTGAACACCATCCCGGTCCGGGTCCGCGTCGATCCGCGGATGACGGTGCACGAGCTGCTGGGCAGGCTGCAGGGCGAGCAGGTCGCGCTGCTGGATCATCACTACCTCGGATTGGCCGATGTCCAGCGCGCCATCGGTGTCGGCGAATTGTTCGACACACTGGTTGCTTTCCAGTCCTACCCTGTCGATGCCGACGGATTGCAGCAGGCGGGCAGCAATATCGACGGCCTCGCGGTCGCGGGGTTGCAGTCGGCCGAGTTCACGCACTACCCGTTCTCCGTGCAGGTCGAGATGGGCGCCCAGATTCATGTGAAGGTGATGCACCGGCGCGACACCGTGACCGATGCGGTGGCGCGCGACATCGTGGAACGATTGCGGATACTGATCACCGAATTGATCGCGGCGCCGCAGCGCAGCATCGCGGCGACGAACTCGGTGCTCGACGCCGCGCACACCGATCTGATCACGCAGGCCAAGTACTGGCGCGGCGCACTCGCCGAGCTGCCGGATGAGCTGAATCTGCCCGCGGATCGGCGACGTCCCGCAGTCCGATCGGCCATGGTCGGGCAGGTGCTTTTCGAGGTCGAGGATTCCGTGTACCGGGGACTTCAGGCCATGGCCCGCGAGCGGGAGACGACGATCTTCACCGTTGTGCACACCGCGCTCGCGGTGTTCCTCGCGCGCATGTCGGCCTCCGGCGATATCGTCGTCGGGTCGCAGGCCACAGGTCGAGCCGTAACCGAATCAGGCGAAGCCACAGGCGCATTCGTCAATACGGTGGTGCTGCGCACCCTGGTGCGCGGCAACGCCACGTTCGCCGAACTGCTCGCGCAGGCGCACGCCGCGGAACTGGATGCGTTCGCGCACGCCGATATTCCGTTCGATCAGCTGGTCGATCTGCTGAACCCGCAGCGCTCGCCGGCTCGGCACCCGCTGTTCCAAGTGGCGCTGTCGGTCGACACCGATGCGGGGGTCGATACCGAAAAGCTCGATCTGGCACTGAACATCCGCCGGACGGACGAGGGCGTGCACGCGGCGTTCGCCTATGCACGCGACTTGTTCGACGAGGACACGGTGCGGGTGTTCGCGCAGCGATTCGTCCGATTGCTTGACACGATTCTCGCCCGGCCGGATGCGCCGGTCGGTGATGTGTCCCTGCTGGCTGAATCCGAATACGAATACCTGACTCGGGTGCGGCCCGGCCAGTCGATGGCCGGTGCGAGTCCTGCCGGGACCGAGCGAGCACGGCCGGCCACCATGCCGGAGCTGATGGCGGCCGCGGTGCGCGCGAACCCCCTCGGTACCGCCGTCGTCTTCGCCGATGCGACGACGACCTCGGCGCAGCTGACCTACGCCGAACTCGACACCAGGTCGACCCGGCTCGCGCGGTCGCTGATCGACCGCGGGATCGGTCCCGAAGATCTTGTGGTGGTAGGAATTCCGCGGTCGGTGGAGTCCGTGCTCGCGGTGTGGGCGGTGGCCAAGACCGGTGCGGGATTCGTGCCGGTCGACCCGAATTATCCGGCCGAGCGGATCGCGCACACGGTGTCGGACTGCGGTGCGGTGCTCGGACTCAGCGTCGCTTCGGTCCGCGACGACCTGCCGGACCAGATCGAATGGCTGGATATCGAGGCGCAGGGATTCGACGCCGCTGGGGCGGAGCATCCGGACGCGCCGATTACCGACGACGACCGCGTGCGGCCGCTGCGCGGCGAGCATCCGGCCTACGTGATCTACACATCAGGGTCGACAGGCACGCCGAAAGGCGTGACGGTCACCCAAGCCGGGCTGGCGGGCTTCTGCGAGGAGCAGCGCGTTCGGTACCGGGTGACCGATACCTCGCGCACCCTGCATTTCGCGTCACCCGCTTTCGACGCGTCGGTGCTGGAGCTGCTCCTGGCACTCGGCGGCGCGGCAACGATGGTGGTGGTCTCGCCCGCGGTCTACGGCGGTGGCGAACTGGCGGCGCTGTTGGGCCGTGAGCGGGTGACGCACGCGTTCGTCACCCCGGCAGCCCTTGCCTCGGTGGATCCGACCGGCCTCGACGACCTGCGTGCCGTGGTTGCCGGCGGTGAGGCATGCCCGCCGGATCTGGTCCGGCGTTGGGCCTTGCCGATCGGGCAGCGGGGCGCCCGCGAGTTCTTCAATGGCTACGGGCCGACCGAGACCACGATCATGACGAACATCAGCGCCCCGATGGTGCCGGGCGCGCCGGTGACGATCGGCGGCCCGATCCGCGAGATCGGCGAGTATGTTCTCGACGAGCGGCTGCGGCCGGTGCCCGATGGCGTGATCGGCGAGCTCTACATCGCCGGGGCACAGCTGGCGCGCGGCTATCACGCACGCCCTGGGCTGAGCGCCGGACGGTTCATTCCCAATCCGTTCGGCACCAGTGGTTCTCGCATATACCGCACCGGCGACCTGGTGCGGTGGACTGCGGACGGCGAACTGGAATACGTGGGGCGCAATGACTTCCAGGTGAAGATTCGCGGTTTCCGCATCGAGCTCGGCGAGATCGATGCGGTGCTCAGCGCACACCAGAACGTCGACTTCGCGGCGACCATCGGCCACGAACTCGACAACGGCACAACGATTCTGGCCGCTTATGTGCATGTGGTCGGCGCGGCCGAAGTCGATGCCGACGAGTTGACCGCGTTCGCGCAGCAGCGGCTGCCCGCGCACATGGTCCCGACCACCATTACCGTGCTCGACCGTATTCCGTTGACGCCGGTCGGCAAGCTGGACCGTCGTGCGCTGCCCGAACCGGTATTCGCGGCGCGGACGTTCCGCGCGCCGTCGACGCCGGTCGAGAAGATCGTCGCGCGGACGTTCGCCGAGGCGCTCGGTCTTACCGAGAGCACCGACGGTAGCGCGGCGGATGGTCGAATCGGGTTGGACGACAACTTCTTCGAGCGTGGCGGAAACTCATTGGTCGCGACGAAACTGGTGCGCCTGCTGAGCACGGCGCTCGGCGAACGTATTCCGGTCATGTGGGTGTTCAACGCGCCTACTCCGGCGGAGCTGGCCACCGAGGTGGAACGGCGCCGCGGCGGCCAGGTCGCCGACGATTCCGCGTTCGAGGTGTTGCTGCCGTTGCGGCAGTCGGGATCGCTGGAGCCACTGTTCTGCATTCATCCGGTCGGCGGTCTGTCCTGGTCGTTCGCTGGTCTGGCCGCGCACGTCGATCGGGAGCGGCCGATCTACGGGTTGCAGTCACCCTCGCTCGGCTCCGATGAAGCACTGCCGGATTCGATCGAAGATTGGGCGCGGCGCTACATCAAGGAGATTCGTTCGGTGCAGCCGCAGGGGCCGTACCACGTGTTGGGCTGGTCGCTCGGTGGTGTCATCGCACACGCCATCGCTGTGCAGCTCCAGGACGAGGGCGAGCAGGTCGGGCTGCTGGCGATGATGGACAGCTTCTTGGCCACCGCCATCGACGGCGAGGCCGTCGAAGCCGACACCGCGCCCGAGCCGCTGCCGATCGCCGAGTTGGTCGGTGGATTGTTCGGCGATGTCGACCTCGACCTCGGTGCGGAGATCGACGTGGCAAGGCTTGCCGAGCAGTTGGCAGGACTGCCGGAGCCGTTCGCCTCGTTCGGCCCCGAGCGGATTACCCGAGTGGTCGACGCGAGTATTCGATCGGCGGCCCTCATGTACGAGTACCGGGCCCGCCCCTTCCACGGTGACCTCGTCTACTTCACCGCGGCCCACGATGCGCCGGTCGGTATGGCCGGAGCCGCGACCTGGGTCGCAGCGGTCGATGGCACTGTGCACGACTTCGCGGTGGCGCAAACACACTGGCGGATGACGGCGGGCCCGGCGCTCGCCCGCATCGGATCGGTACTGGCCGAGGTGTGGGCAGGTTCGCGCGATAGTGCTGGCGCTGTCGAATAACACCTGGTAACAGGTGATAGTCGACGCCGGTCGGGATCGAGTCGGAAGTGGCCGACTCGATCCCGGCCGACACCGCGCTCAACCGGATCGCTAAGGTGCTGACCGCGACGTGGCGGCCACAACGACATTCTGAGTCATCGGCTAGTCGGAACATTCGCAGGCGATTCGTGTCATCCCGGTGCCCGGGTTGAATGAAAGCTACTTGCGCGTAACACTGTGGGCGCGCCTACCCGCGGCGCACGCCTACACTGAGCTCGTTGCGCGGGCGCATTCGCCCAGAACGACGACCTCGAAGTGGGGCTTTGGAGATAGTTCGGCCGCGCGGCCCGGCTTGACGCGAGAGGTGAATGCACTCGAATGGATACTGCTCGGCGTTCTGTTCGCGTCAACCGCCGTCGGCGGTCAGGGGCGCCGCTTCTCGGGCAGCTGCTGACCGCAGCGGTCGAGTCGGCGGCGGATACGGCGGCGATCCGGTTCAATCCGACCGGTGATCCGGCCGATCAGCGTGAGGTCACCTACCGCGAGCTGGACGAGGCTTCCTCACGTCTCGCGCGTGAGTTGATCGATCGCGGCGCGGGCCCGGGAGACCTGGTGGCGATCGCCATCACCCGCTCGGTGGAATCGGTGCTCGCGGTCTGGGCTGTCGCGAAGACCGGGGCCGCGTACGTGCCGGTCGATCCGGCCTATCCCGCGGACCGGATCGCGCACATCCTGTCCGACTCGCAGGTCCTTTTCGGACTCACCACGCAGGCGCATCGCGCCGGCCTCGGGCGATCGGTGTACTGGATCGAACTCGACGATCCGGTGGTCGCCGAACGCTTCGCCGCTCGGCCCGCGCATCCGATCTCCTACACCGATCGGGTCCGGCCGCTCATCGACAAGCATCCGGCCTACGTCATCTACACCTCGGGATCGACCGGACTGCCCAAGGGCGTCGTCGTCACCCACACCGGGCTTTCCGGCCTGGTCATCGCGCAGTGCGAGCGCTACGCGGTGACCGGCGAATCCCGGGTCACGCAGCTGAGTTCGCCGAGCTTCGACTTCTCGCTGATGGAGATGCTGTTCACCTTCTTCTCGGGCGCCACGCTCGTCATCGTGCCGCCGAAGGTGTTCGGCGGCGCGGACCTTGCCGAGCTCGTCCGCCGCGAGCGGATCACCCATCTGCTGATCACGCCGGGCGCACTGGAGACGGTCGAACCCACCGGCCTCGACGAGCTGCGCGTCGTCGTGGTGGGTGGCGACCGGGTCCATCCCGAACTCGTCGGACGCTGGGCGACCGGCGACCGCGAGATGTTCAACGCCTACGGTCCGACCGAGGCCACGGTCATGGTCACCACCAGCGCGCCGATGCGGCCGCGCTCGGAAGTCACCATCGGCGAAGCCATCCCCGGAGTCGCCGCGTTCGTGCTGGATTCGCGGTTGCTCCCGGTGCCCGCGGGCGTGATCGGCGAGCTATACCTCTCCGGGGCCGCGCTGGCGCAGGGCTATCTCGGGCGGCCCGCGCTGACCGCGGACCGGTTCGTCGCCAGTCCCTTCGGCGCCGACACCGGCCGCGAGGGCGCCAGGCTCTACCGCACCGGCGACCTGGTCCGGCGGCACGAATCCGATGGCGTCCTCGAATATCTCGGCCGCTGTGACTTCCAGGTGAAGATCGGCGGCTTGCGAGTCGAACTCGGTGAGATCGACAGTGTGCTGACCAGCTATCCCGGCATCGATTTCGCCGCGACCGTCGGCACCGCGCTCCCGTCGGGCGCGACGGCGCTGGTCGCCTACGTGCTCCCACATCCCGGCGTCATCGTCGATACCGCCGAGGTCGCGGACTTCGCTGGTAAATCGTTGCCCGACTATATGATTCCCAGCGTCGTCGTGGTGCTCGACGAAATTCCGCTCACCCCGGCGGGGAAGCTGGACCGGGCCGCGCTGCCCGAACCGGAGTTCGCGACCGAACAATTCCGCACACCCGCCACCCGGACCGAGCAGATCGTCGCCGACGTCTTCGCGGCGCTGCTGGTGGCGGGCGCCACCGACACCGGTGGCCGGGTCGGCGTGGATGACGACTTCTTCGCGCTGGGCGGAAACTCGGTGCTCGCGGCGCAGGCGGTGGCGCGCATCGGCAACGCACTGGACGCGCGAGTGCCGGTGCACATGCTTTTCGAGGTGTCTTCGGTTGCCGGGCTTGCCGAGCGGGTGCAGCGGCTGGCCGACGACGGCGGTCCGGCGCTCGGCTCGCTGCCGCGACCCGATCGGATTCCGCTGTCGTTCGCGCAGCGGCGGATGTGGTTCCTGAACCGCTTCGACCGGGCGAGCGCGACCGACCACATTCCCGTCGTAGTGCGGCTGTCGGGCCTGCTCGATGTCGACGCGCTGCGCGCTGCGGTGCGCGATGTGGTCGAGCGGCACGAGTCGCTGCGCACGATCTATCCCGATATCGACGGCGAAGGCTGCCAGGTCGTGCTGCCGGTCGAGGATGCGCGGGCGGTTCCCGAGCTCGAGCAACAGCAGGTCGCCGAGATCGATCTGACCCGCTTCGTCACCGCGGCCATCCTCGATGGATTCGATGTGACGACCGAACCTCCGGTGCGGGTGCGGCTGTTGCAGACCAGCGAAGCCGAACACGTGCTGGTGTGCGTTGTCCACCACATCGCGGGCGACGGCTTCTCGCTGGCTCCGCTGACCAGGGACCTGATGGCCGCGTACGTGACTCGTACCCGGGGTGGCCGTCCGGACTGGCAGCCGCCGGCCGTGCAGTACCCCGATTACACGATCTGGCAGCGGGCGATTCTGGGCAGCGAGGACGACGCGAATTCCCTATCGGCCCGGCAGATTGCCTATTGGCAGCACGAATTGGCCGGTCTTCCAGGCCAATTGGAGTTGCCGGTGGACCGGCCGCGTCCCGTGGTCGCGACCAACAATGGCGCGGTCCTCGCCTTCGATCTCGATGCCGAGGTGCATCAGCTGTTGCGCGATGTTGCGCAGCAGCACAATTCGACGCTGTTCATGGTGGTGCACGCCGCGCTCGCGGTGCTGCTCGCGCGGTTGTCGGGCACCAGGGACATCGCGATCGGCACGCCGGTCGCCGGTCGTAGTGCGGAGGCACTCGACGATCTGATCGGCATGTTCGTCAATACCCTTGTGCTGCGCGCCGATGTCGACCCCGGCAGCACCTTCGAGCAGCTGCTTCGCGCGGTGCGGCAGACCGATGTGCAAGCCTTCGGCCACGCCGACGTGCCGTTCGAGCGACTGGTCGAGTTGCTCGATCCGGTCCGTTCCACCGCGCGGCATCCGCTGTTCCAGGTGATGCTGACCTTCCAGAACCTGGCACGGCCGGAGCTGGAACTTCCCGGCCTGTCTGTGTCGGGCGTGGAGATGGCGCTGCCGCGCGCCAAGTTCGACCTGCAGCTGGAAGTCGCCGAGAACATCGATGCCGACGGTGCCGCACACGGTATTTCGGCGTTGTTCACCTATGCGACGGACTTGTTCGACGCCGCTACCGTGCACGACTTCGCCGACCGCTTCGGCAAGATCCTCGCCGCGGTGGCCGCCGATTCCGCCGTCGTCGTCGGCGACATCGACGTGTACGCACCCGGTGAGCGCGAACTGGTGCTCCACGCATGGAACACCCCCGGCGTGCGGGTGCCCGAGGTGACCTTGGTCGACCTCATCGCCGCTCAGGTGCGACAGCGGCCCGACGCCGTCGCCGTGCGTTGCGGGGACGCCGCACTGACCTTCGGCGAGCTGCAGCGCCGTGCCAACCAGGTGGCGCGGGCCTTGATAGCTCGCGGCGCAGGACCGGAAACACTTGTCGCCGTGGCGGTTTCACGGACCGAGGAGCTACCGGTCGCCCTGCTCGGGGTGCTCACGACCGGGGCTGCGTACCTGCCCATCGATACCGCCTACCCGGTGCAGCGGCTGGAGTACATACTCGCCGACGCCGCACCGGTGTGCGTGCTCAGCACCGCGAGTGAACGGGATGCCGTGCCCCCCGGCGATATTCCGTTCGTGCTGCTGGAGCAAACGTCCGAATTCGCCGACGGCAGGATCATCGATGCCCATCGCATCGCGCCGCTGCGCCCGGACAATCTGGCCTACGTCATTTACACGTCCGGCTCGACGGGCGAGCCGAAGGGCGTCGGCGTCGCGCACCGCAATGTCCTCGAGTTGTTCGCCAACACCCAGCTGCTTCTCGAATTCGACGAAACCGATGTGTGGACGCTGTTCCATTCCTTCGCCTTCGACTTCTCGGTGTGGGAGTTGTGGTGTGCGCTGGCCAACGGCGGCAGCGTGGTGATGGTCGACCACTTCACCGCACGCGCTCCGGAACAGTTCCGGGAGTTGCTGATTCGCGAACGCGTCACCGTGCTGAATCAGACGCCCTCGGCGTTCTACCAGTTGGCCGAGGCCGATCGCGCGGCGCATTCCGCCGGTGCGGGCACGCTGGCGCTGCGCTACGTGATATTCGGCGGCGAGGCACTGGATCTGCGCCAGCTGCAACCCTGGTACGAGCGGCACGCGATGAACGAGCCGTGGCTGGTGAACATGTACGGCATCACCGAAACCACGGTGCACGTGTCGTTCCTGTCGCTGGACGAGCGACACATCCACAACGCCGCGAGTGTGATCGGCCGTGCTCTGCCCGGTCTGGACGCCTTCGTGCTGGACAATCGGTTGCATCCCGCCCCGGTCGGGGTGGCCGGGGAGATCTATGTCGCGGGCGGTCAGCTGTCGCGGGGGTATCTCGGCAGGCCGGGACTCGCGGCGACCCGTTTCGTCGCAAATCCGTTCGGCGCGCCGGGATCTCGGATGTACCGCAGCGGCGACATCGGCCGCTGGGTCGGTTTCGGTGGCGAGGCGAGCCTGGAGTACGCGGGGCGCAGCGATCAGCAGGTGCAGTTGCGCGGCTTCCGCATCGAGCTCGGCGAGATCGAGTCCGCGCTGTTGCGCTGTCCCGGAGTGAGCCGGGCCGCGGTGGTCGTCCATTCGGATGAATACGCGGGCGATCGGCTCATCGGCTATGTCGTCCCCGCGGCGCCCGAGGGCGGGCGGCTCTCCCGGCTCGATCCGACCGAACTGCGCAGTCAGGTGGCCGAATTCCTGACCGGCTACATGGTGCCCGACGCGTTCGAGATCATCGAGGCGCTGCCGCTCACGCCCAATGGCAAGCTCGATCGAAGGGCGCTGCCCGCGCCGGCATTCCTCAGCGCCACCAGCTTCCGTGCGCCGGGCTCACCGATCGAACAGGCCGTCGCGGAGGTGTTCGCCGGGCTGCTCGGCGTCGCCGAGGTGGGGCTGGATGACGACTTCTTCCTGCTCGGCGGCAACTCGCTGCTGGCGACCAAGGCTGTCGCCAGGATCAACGAGGCGCTGCACGCGAACATCGTGGTGCGAGAGTTGTTCGAGGCGAGCACCGTCGGCACGCTCGCGGCGCGCATCGTGCCCGGCGCCGCGGCAGCCGCCGAAGCGAGGTCGCCGCTGGTGCGCATGACTCGGCCGGATCGGATTCCGCTGTCGCTGGCCCAGCAGCGGATGTGGGTGCTGAACCGGGTCGATCCGAACTCGCTCGCCTACAACATCCCGATGGCGATCCGGCTGACCGGCGCACTCGATGTCGCCGCGCTGCGCTACGCCATCGCGGACGTGCTCGAACGGCACGAGTCGCTGCGCACCCGCTACCCGACCGACGGGCCTGGCGGGACCGCGTTCCAGGAGATCCTGCCGGTCGACGAGGTACTTCCCGGCGGCCTCGCGGTGGAGGTCACCACCGACCCGGTCGCCAGGCTCACCGAGATGATGTCCACCGGATTCGATGTGACAGCACAGGTTCCGGTGCGAGTGCTGTTGCTGAACGTCACCGCGGCGGTGCGCCGCGCGGGGTCGGCGGAGGTGCACCTGCTGGTTCTCGTCGTGCATCACATCACCGCCGATGGCACGTCGATGGCGCCGTTGTCACGGGATCTGATGACCGCCTATCTCGCACACATCCACGGCAATTCGCCCGGTTGGCAGCCGCTGGAGGTGCAGTACGCGGACTTCGCGATCTGGCAGCGCGAGGTCATCGGAGCCGATGACGACGAGAACTCGGTTGCCGCACGGCAATTGGCGTACTGGCGCGAGCAGCTGGATGGATTTTCCGGCGCACTGGAACTTCCGGTGGACCGGCCGCGGCCCGCTACGCCGTCCATGCGTGGCGCATCGACCGCGATCCGGGTGCCTGCCGCAGTGCACGAAGGACTCGTGCGTATTGCGCGCGAACAGCATTCGACGCTGTTCATGGTCGTGCACGCGGCGCTGGCCGTGCTTCTCGCCCGGCTGTCGGGCAGCTCCGACATCGCGGTCGGCACCCCGTTCGCCGGGCGCGCCGAGCGCGCTCTCGACGATCTGGTCGGCATGTTCGTCAATTCGCTGACGCTGCGTACCGCGGTGCCGTCCGGGATCGGCTTCGCCGCGCTGGTCGATCAGGTCAGGGAGACCGATCTTTCGGCATTCGCCAACGCGGACATCCCGTTCGAGCGGGTGGTCGAGGAGACCGTGCTCGCGCGCGCGGCAGGGCATCATCCGCTGTTCCAGGTGGCGCTGTCGTTCGAGGACACCGAGCCGCCGTCGCTGGAACTGCCGGGACTGACGGTGACCGGACTGGACGCGGGCACGGTGACCGCGAAGTTCGATCTCCAGTTGATCGTCGAGCCGCGCCATCGCGGCGACGGATCGCCCGAGGAGATGGTCGCGGTATTCGCCTACGCGACGGATATTTTCGACCACGCTACGGTGCAGGCCTTCGGGCGGCGCTTCGAGCGGATACTTTCCGCAGTCGTCGCCGACCCGCAGGTGTGCGTCGGTGACATCGACATTCTCGATGCGCAGGAGCGCAGTCGAGCGCAGGCCGTGCCCACCGCGGCCGCGGCGGGCACCGAGAACTCCGCGTCCACCGCGCGGATCGCGCCGACCCAATTGCTGGCTGTCGCGGTGGAATCCGATCCGTTCGGGCCTGCGGTGGTGTCCGGCGAAGCCGTACTGTCCTACCAGGACCTCGATGCCGGATCGTCGCGACTGGCCCGGGTACTGATCGGGCACGGCTGCGGACCCGGCACCGGCGTCGCGGTGCGACTCGACCGCAGCGCCGACGTGGCGACCACCATCTGGGCCGTGCTGAAGGCGGGCGCCGCCCTGGTTCCGCTGCGGGCGGTGGACTCGGCGCTGCCGGGCGAGCTCGCGCTGAAGGTCGGCATCAGCTCGGCGAGCGGTATCACGCGTCGTGGGTCGGTGCCGACCAGCGGTATCGACTGGCTCATCCTCGACGATCCCGCGGTGATCGCCGAAATCGACCTTCAATCATCCAAACCCGTCACCTATGCGAATCGAACAAGGACGCTGCGGGGTGATGATCCGGCGATCATGCTTCCCGACACCGGCGCGACGTTGACCTACGACGAATTGGCGACCGCGGCGGAACGGCTGGTCGCCCGCGCCGGGCTCACTTTCGAATCCCGTACTTTCCGGCACGGTCGCCCCGAGACGATGGCCGCGCTGCTGGAGGTGATCGCTACGGGCGCGGTGGGCGCCTCGGTGGTCACACCGGGACGAGAGCAACTCCATTTGCCCGAGGTGCTTGCCGACGAATGGGTCACCCACCTCTTCACCGACGCCGCCGGTCTGGCAGCCGTCGAAGTCGGCGAACCCGCGGATCTGCAGGTTGTGGTGCTCGACGACGGTGCTGCCCGACCGATGCTGATCGCGGGCGATAGCGTCGAGGTGCTCGCTCTGCCGGATCTGCTCCGGCAGTAGGGCCCCAATCTTCGTCCTCGCCCCCATAATGTAGCGGTCCCCTACGACAGCGGTTACCGTGTCCGTCGCGAGCTCAGGCACGGTACCTCCGGTAGCGATCGCCGTGGACCTCGGCGATCCTCTCGGTAGCGCTGTGGAGGGGAGCGTGTTCGTGTGAATAGGTAAGGTGAGCTGCTTCATGTTTCGCGTGGTCGGACAATATCGGCACGAGACATCGATAGCGGTGCACGCGTGACGCGCACGGCGAGGGTCCGGCCTGCCAGGATCAGAGCGCGCGCGACCACCTTGCCGCAGTTGATCGCGGCCGCCGTGGACGCGAATCCGGCAGGCACCGCCATCGTCTGCGCCGATGCGACCAGCAGATCCGTCGCGCTGAGTTACGCCGAGCTCGACGAGCGCTCGACCCGGCTCGCGCGGTTGCTCATCGCGCGAGGCATCGGCCCCGAAGACCTGGTCGCGGTGGCCATGCCGCGATCACTGCATTCCGTGCTCGCCGTGTGGGCGGTGGCCAAGACGGGCGCCGGGTTCGTTCCCATCGACCCGAACTATCCGGCCGACCTGGTCACGCACATGGTCGGCGATTCCGGCGTGCGCTTCGGGCTGACCGTCGCCGCGGTCCATGACGATCTGCCCGACCTGGCCGAATGGCTGGTCATCGATACTCCGGATACGGCACAGCTGCTGGCGGAGTATCCGGCGGATCTGGTCACCTACCTGGATCGGGTGCGGCCGCTGCATGCCGAACATCCCGCGTACGTCATCTATACATCGGGTTCCGCCGGCACACCGAAAGGCGTGGTCGTCACGCAGGCCGGGCTCGGCCGCTTCTGCGATGAGCAGCGGGTCCGCTATCGGGTCACGCGCACCGCGCGCACCCTGCACTTCGCGTCCCTGTCCTTCGACGCCTCGGTGCTCGAGCTGCTGCTCGCACTCGGCGGCGCCGCCACCATGGTGGTGGTCGCGCCGACGGTGTACGGCGGTGCGGAACTCGCCACCGTCCTGCGCAGGGAAGCGGTGACCCACGCGTTCGTCACGCCGGCGGCATTGGCCTCGGTGGATCCGGCCGGTCTCGACGAGCTGGCCGTGGTGATCGTCGGCGGCGACGTCTGCCCGCCGGAGCTGGTGCGGCGCTGGGTGTTGCCGATCGGGCAGGAGCGCACGCGCGAGTTCTGCAATGGTTACGGGCCGACCGAGACCACCATCATGACCAATATCAGCGCGCCGATGGTTCCTGGTGCGCCGGTGACCATTGGTGCGCCGATCCGTGGCGTCACCGCCCATGTGCTCAACGATCGGCTGCGCCCGGTGCCCGATCGGGTGATCGGCGAGCTGTATCTCGCTGGAGCACAACTGGCTCGCGGCTACCACGACCAGCCGGCGCTCACTGCCGCTCGCTTTGTGGCCAATCCGTTCGATCCCGGCAGCGGCAGGCTCTACCGCACCGGCGATCTGGTGCGCCGTACTCCCAGCGGTGAGCTGGAATACCTTGGTCGCAACGACTCGCAGGTGAAGATCCGTGGGTTCCACGTCGAACTGGGTGAGATCGATGCGGTGCCGGCATCGCATGCGCACGTCGACCTCGCTCGAACCGATTTCCAGGTGAAGATCCGCGGTTTCCGTATCGAGCTGGGGGAGATCGAGGCAGCGCTGCTGGCGTTGCCGCAGATCGCGCAGGCCGTCGTCATCGCGCTATCCGATCCGAGAATCGGTGACCGGCTGGTCGCGTACCTGGTCGCGGCGGATCCCGGCTCCGATACGGACGGCGTTTCGGTCAAGGCGGCGTTGTCGGCGGTCCTGCCGTCGTACATGGTGCCGAGCGCCTACGTGATGCTCGACGCGCTGCCGCTGACCGCCAACGGCAAGCTCGACCGCAAGGCATTGCCGGAACCGGAATTCCAGACGCGGGTCTTCCGTGCCGCCTCGACTCCGGTCGAGGAGATCGTGGCGGGCGTGTTCGCCGAGGTGCTCGGAGTCGAGCTCGTCGGCGCGGACGACGATTTCTTCGCGCTGGGCGGCAACTCGCTGCTGGCCACCCAGGCCACGGCCCGGGTGGGCGCGGCACTGGATACCCGAGTGCTGGTGCGTCAGCTGTTCGAAGCGCCGACCGTTGCGGGGTTGGCCGCCACAGTCGAGCAGCACGCCGGAGTGGGCGGGCGACCCGCGTTGGTCGCCGGAACGCGACCGGAGCGAATCCCGTTGTCGCTCGCCCAGCGTCGAATGTGGTTCCTCAATCAATTCGACGTCGAATCGGCGGCCTACAACATCCCGGTGGCGCTGCGGCTGTCCGGCGACCTGGACATCGCCGCGCTCGACCTGGCCGTGCGTGACATGGTCGCCAGGCACGAAGTGCTGCGCACGCTCTACCCGCAGACCGCCGACGGCCCGATTCAGCAGGTGCTCGCACCGCACGAGGTGCCTGTCGATCTTGCGCCGCTGCGGATCGCGGAAGGGGAGGTCGGCCGACAGGTGCAGCGCCTCGCGGCCGCGGGCTTCGACGTCAGTGCGGAGGTCGCGTTCCGCGCCACCCTGTTCCAACTCGACGACGGCGAATACATCCTGGTCTTCGTCGCCCATCACATCGGAGTCGACGGCTGGTCGATGGGGCCGCTGGTACGCGACGTCATGCTCGCCTACTCCGCCCGCAGCGGCGGTGCGGCCCCGGCATGGGCGCCGCTGCCTGTGCAGTACGCGGACTACAGCATCTGGCAGCGAGCGCTGCTCGGCACGGAATCCGATACGGACAGCGTGATTTCGGCGCAGGCCGGTTACTGGCGCACCGCGCTTGCCGGGTTGCCCGGCGAGCTGAACCTGCCCACCGACCGCACCCGCCCCGTGGTGCCGTCCTTCGCAGGCGGCACCACGGATTTCGTGGTCGACGCGCAGGTGTACGCAGGCCTGCGCCGACTGGCTCGCGAGCATGACGCGACCATGTTCATGGTGGTGCACGCCGCGCTCGCGGTCTTCCTGGCCCGGTTGTCCGGCAGCGACGACATCGCCATCGGCACCGCGGTGGCCGGGCGCGGCGACGCCGAGCTCGACGACATGATCGGCATGTTCGTCAACACCCTGGTGCTGCGTACGCAGGTGCCGGGTGAACTCACCTTCGGTGAGTTGCTCGCCCGGACCAAGGACACCGACCTGCAGGCCTTCGCGCACGCCGACCTGCCGTTCGAGCGTCTGGTCGAGCTGCTCGATCCGCCGCGCTCGACCGCGCGACATCCGCTGTTCCAGGTGGCGCTGTCGTTTCTCAATTTCCCCGACAGCAGCTTCGAGCTACCCGGGCTCAGCATCCAGACCGTCGATTTCGACGTCACCGTCGCGCCGTACGATCTGGCGCTTGCCATCCGAGCGGCGGGCGAATCCGGTGACGGCGCGGGCCTATACGGCGAATTCACCTATGCGCGAGACCTTTTCGATGACGCCACGGTCGGAGTATTCGCCGAACGATTCACCCGGCTGCTCGCGGCGATCGCGGCCGCGCCGCAGATCCCCGTCGGCGACCTGCCGCTGCTCGACGCCGCCGAAAGCGCGCTGCTGACCCGCCCGCACCGGGATCAGGCGATGGCCACCGGGCTGTTGCCCGACCTGCTGACGCGTGCGGTCCACACCGACCCCTACGCCATCGCCGTTCGCCACCAGGGCCGCTCGGTGAGCTATCGCGAACTCGACAAATACTCCTCGCGGTTGGCGCGCGTACTGATCGACCGCGGCGTCGGCCCGGAGAGCCTTGTCGCTCTCGCCTTCTCGCGTTCCTACGACATGGTCGCCATGGTGTGGGCCGTGGCGAAGGCCGGTGGCGCGTACCTGCCGATCGACCCGACCTATCCCGAGGAACGGATTCGGCACATGGTGACCGACTCCGGTGCGATCGTCGGAGTCACCGCCGCCGCGCACGCCGAGGAGCTTCCTGGTCGCGGGTGGCTGGTGCTCGACGATCCCGGCACCCAAGCGGTGGTGACGGCATACGCGGCCGATCCGGTCACCGATCGCGACCGGCTGACGCCATTGCGGCCGCAGCATCCGGCGTATGTCATCTACACCTCCGGTTCGACCGGAATCCCCAAGGGCGTCACCGTCACCCACGCCGGACTCGGCGGCCTGATCGATGACGCGACAGAGGTGTTCAGGGTCGAGCCGCGGCACCGGTTCCTGCATCTGTGCTCGCCGAGCTTCGACCCATCGGTGCTGGAATGGCTGTGCGCCTTCCACACCGGGGCGACCCTGGTGATCGCGCCGCCGACCGTGGTCGCCGGTCAGGAGCTGGCCGAATTACTGCTGGCCGAACGGGTCACCCATGCGATCTGCACGCCCGCGGTGCTCGGCACGGTCGATCCGACGGGACTGCCAGAGCTCGAATTCCTCTGTGTCGGCGGTGATGTGACCACATCGGAGCTGGTGGAGAAGTGGCAGCCGGGTCGCCGGTATGTCAACGGGTATGGGCCGACCGAGGCGACGGTCGCGGCCTCCTATGGTGATCTGCACCCGGGGCGACGCGTCACGATCGGCAAGCCCGTGCGCGGAATGTCGGTGCTGGTGCTGGATTCGCGGTTGCGTCCGGTGCCACCCGGAGTCGCCGGTGAGCTCTATCTGTCGGGTGCGGCGCTGGCACGCGGCTATCACAACCGTGCCGGACTGACGGCGGAACGCTTCGTCGCCGATCCGTGGGGCGGTCCCGGTGCGCGGATGTATCGCACCGGGGATGTGGTGCGCTGGTACGCCGAACCGGGGGAGCGGGCGGGCAATGCCGCTGTGCCCTCGGTGGATTGGGAGCTCGACTGGGTCGGACGCTCGGACTTCCAGGTGAAGATTCGTGGTTTGCGCATCGAGCTCGGCGAGATCGACGAGGTGTTGGCGAGTCACGACGATGTGGAGTTCGCGGTCACCCTCGGTCGTGACACCGGCAGCGGTGAGCAGATGCTCGTCGCCTATACGCTTGCCGCACCCGGCCGGACCATCGATACGGCCGAGCTCGCCGAATATGCCGCGAGCATCTTGCCTTCGCACATGGTGCCCGCGGTGGTCGTCGTGCTCGACGAGATTCCGCTGACCCCGGTCGGCAAACTCGACCGCGCGGCGCTGCCCGAGCCCGACCGCGCGCCGCGGCAGTACCTGGCGCCGTCTACCCCGCTGGAACGGGTTGTCGCGGAGGTGTTCGCCGAGGTACTCGGTGTCGAGCGCATCGGTGCGGACGACGACTTCTTCGCACTGGGCGGCAGTTCGCTGGTGGCGACGCGCGCGGCGAGCCGACTGCGCGGAGAGACCGGTGCCGAGGTGCGGGTGCAGTGGTTCTTCACCGACGCCACCGTCGCGGCGCTGGCTCGCCGGATCGGAGTCTCGGACACCGCCGCCGAGGACGATGCCGCGTCGAGTGTGAACGGCGCGCTGCAAGTGTTGCTGTCGATTCGCGCGGAAGGCGCGGTCGCGCCACTGTTCTGCATTCACCCGATGGCCGGATTGGCGTGGTGCTACGCGGGTCTCGGGTCGTACGTGCCGAGGGATCGGGCGATATTCGGGCTGCAGTCGCCCGCCCTGTCCGAGCCGGGTTACCTGCCGGATTCACTGGACTCGATGGTGGGCCGCTACGTGGCGGAGATTCGCGCGGTGCAACCGGAAGGGCCCTATCACCTGCTCGGCTGGTCCCTCGGCGGCACGCTGGCACACGCGGTCGCGGTCGAGCTACAGACCGAGGGCGCGCAGGTGGCGCTGCTCGCGCTGCTCGACGGTCGCACGGGCGGTGATATCGCCGACTTCCGCGCCGAGATCCGCTCCGCCTTCGCCGAACTCGGTATCGAGGCCTTCCCCGGCGCCGATGACCTGCAGGCGCTCGATGATGCCGCACTGGCCGCCCTGCACGCCGCCATCTCGCCCGAGTTGGCCGTCCTCACCACAGAACGGCTCGGCCGGATCTACCGCGCCGCGGTGCGCTCTGTCGAGCTCGCCGTCGACCACCGGCATCGGGTCTTCCACGGCCGACTGGACTACTTCACCGCCGCAGGCCACGAGACCGAGCACGCGGCCTGGCAGCCGTACGTCGACGGCGCGATCGTCGCGCATCCGGTTCCCGCCCGCCACGAACAGCTGACCTCCCCCGAAGCGCTCGACGTCATCGGCCCACAGCTCGCCGCCCTGCTCGACCGGGAAACCGTTCCGAGTATCGAGGTGCCGGAAGTGGGTGTCGCGCCGGTGTTCACGACGGCGCCCGGCATCGAACGGGCCTCCGAGGCCACCGCCGCCCCGGCGGCCGAGGTACCCGACGCGGCCTTCGCGCCGGGAGCCGCGGCAGCGCCGGGTGTCGAGGAAACACCGGTGGTTCCCGCGCCCGAGGTCAGCGTGCCCCGCGTTGTCCTCGCGCCGAGGGGTACAACAGCGTCGAGTGTCGAAGGTATGCGGGAGGCCCCTGCCGCGGTCGGGGTGCCGGGCGCTGCGGTTGTGCCGATGGCATCGACAGCGTCGAGCGATGAAGGAACGCGAGAGGCCGCTGCCGTACCCGAGGCCGGCGTCTCCGCGGGCGCTGTGGCGCCGGGGGTTTTGACAGCACCGAATGCCGAACCACTCGTCGACGCCGCCCCCCACGAGGCGGCTCCGGAAGCTGCGCGACAGTCGCCGCGACTGGTGGAACCACAGGACGATGTATCGGGTCCGCTGCCGTTGACGCCGAATGCTGTGCGCTTGCTGGAGGCTGGTGTCGAGGTGCGGGCGATCGTGATCGATGTGCCGTCGAATTGTTCGGCCGAAGCCGTGCAGTCGGCCGTCGACACCGTGCTCGAACAGCATCCGATGCTCTGGGTCCGATTGCGCCGCGACGAGCGCTCCGGTGCACCGGAGTTCGAGATCCCGGCCGCGGACCAGCGGCTCGACGAGGCCTTCCTGCAATTGGATGCGACGAGCACGGAGATCGCGCCACCGCTGGATGACGTGGTGCGCGAGGTGGCCACCGAACTGGATCCCGCGCACGGCCGCAATATCCGCTTCGTCCTGGTTCGTGGCCAGAAGGACGCGACACTGGTGGTGGTGGCCAACGGTTTGGTGGTCGACGACTCCTCGTGGCGCACGATCATCGACAAACTCTCCACCGCCTGGTGGCGTGGCAGGCACGCCACCCCCGCGGTGCCGGAATCGGGTCTGCGCGAGCTGCTGCGGGAGTTGTCGCGGCGGTCGGAAGGCCCCGACGTCATCGATGAAATGTCGTGGTGGCAGGCCACATTGGGGGCGGTGCCCGCGACGCTCAATCCCGTGGGCGACTCGCATCCACGATCACGCCGCCGGGTGTCGCTGACCATCACCGCCGAGGGCACCGCGGCCGTGGCCGCCGCGGCCGCGGCGTATCAAGCCGAGGTCGAGGAGGTCCTGCTGACCGCGGTGGCCCTCGCGCTGGTCACCGCCGCCGGTGAGACGGTCACCCGCACCATCGGCCCGGTGATCCGACTGGCCGCCGACGCCCGCTCGGTGACTGTCACCGACACCATCGTCGGCGGGTTCACCACGGACTACCCGCTCCCGCTCTGGCTGGACGGTGTGGATGTGGCGGACGCACTCATCGGTGGACCCGCGGCAGGCGTCGCGATCAGCCAGGTCAGAGAGCTGCGCCGGTCAGCGCCGGGGCGCGGCGTCGGTTATGGCGTGCTGCGCTATCTCAACTCCGACACCGGCGCGCGGCTGCGGGCGCTGCCACGGGGGCGCTTCGCGCTCCGGTATCGTGATCTGCGCCCGGCCCGGGTGCACAGCGAGGCGCCGATCGGTGACCTGTTGCTCGACCTCACCGCCGACGCGACCGCCGAGGGCATGCTGATCCGCTTCGACTACGCCGCCGACGTCTTCGGCGGCGACGAGGTGAAGACCTTCGCCGAGCATTGGATCCGGGCATTGGGCGGGCTGGCCGAGCATGGCCAGCAGCTGATGGGCCGGTGACGCCCGTCTCGGTCGGCGAGGCAGAGGTGCTCATGATTGGCCAGGTCAGGCATGATAAGGCAACATCGCAGTAACGATGGCCCCTGTTGTCACGACTACATAGGCCGTATGGTCGGCGTGGTGCCGACTGTGGATGCCCGGCGGCCAGGGGAAAGCCCAACCGTAATCTCGATACGAAGTGAAGGTGTGAAATTGATCCGTCGACAGACTCGGCGCCTCGGCACGCGTGCCGCCGCGATGATCGCGGCCACCGCAGTTCTCGCGGGCGTTATGTCCGGATTCGGCACATCCACAGCGACGGCTGACCCGATCATTGATCAGAAGGCCCTGCTCGCCAACCCGACCGCGCCCGACGGCTCGAAGATCACGAAGGCCGTATACAAGGACGCGCGCAGCATCCGCCTGACCGTGTTCTCGGCGGCGATGGACAAGAACATCACCATCGACGTGCAGCGCCCCGCCGACGCGTCGGTGCCGCGGCCGACCCTGTACCTGCTCAATGGTGCGGGCGGCGGTGAGGACGACGCGTCGTGGGTGGCCAAGACCGACGCGCTGGAGTTCCTCGCCGACAAGAACGTCAATGTCGTGCAGCCCATCGGCGGCAAGTGGAGCTACTACACCGACTGGATCAAGGACGACCCGACGCTGGGCCGCAACAAGTGGAAGACCTTCTTCACCGAGGAGCTGCCTCCGCTGATCGACGGCGCGCTGGGCACCAACGGTGTGAATGCCATCGCGGGCCTGTCGACTTCGGGCACCACCGTGCTCGCCCTGCCGATCGCGAAGCCGGGTCTGTACAAGGCCGTCGCCGCCTACAGCGGCTGCGCCCAGACCAGTGACGCGGTCGGCTCGGAGTTCGTGAAGCTGACCGTGGAGACCTGGGGCGGCGGTAGCACCGACAACATGTGGGGCCCGGCGGGTTCGCCCGAGTGGATTGCCAACGACCCGTTCGTGAATGCGGAGGGTCTGCGTGGTCTCGACCTCTACATCTCGACCGGCAACGGACTGCCCGGCCAGTACGACCAGCTGAACAACCCCTACGCGCTGCCCGGCTCCTTCGGCCTGGCCAACCAGATCCTCATCGGCGGCGTGATCGAGGCGGGCACCAACTTCTGCACCCACAACCTCCAGGGCAAGCTGAACCAGCTGGGCATCCCGGCGACCTTCAACTTCCGGAACGCGGGCACCCACTCGTGGGGCTACTGGAACGACGAGCTGCACGCCTCCTGGCCGGTCCTGGCCAAGGGCCTCGGCATCTGATCCCATCGCCCGGCGGATCGAACCCGGCCGCCCTGATTGTGTCGACCGACACAATCAGGGCGGCCGTTTCGTATTCCAGGGTTCTGCGCCGCGGCTGATCTCGTTCGTCCCTGGGTAACTTCACCGGGCACCGGCTAACCCCGACCGCTAGCTACCGACGACACCGTTGTAGCGCCCGAATCCGGCCCGAAGATCCGGAGCGGCGGCCCAGGCTAACCAAAAAGTTTGGTAACCCGTAAAATTCTGTTCTGTGAGTACAACCCTGGCCGAGTCGGCGCGCACCGCGTCGCATCGGGCGAGATCTGTCAGTGTCTTGCTCGGTCCGGCATTCGTAGCTGCCATCGCCTATGTCGACCCGGGAAATGTGGCGTCGAATATCAGCGCGGGCGCGCAGTTCGGATACCTGCTCGTGTGGGTCATCGTGATGGCCAATGTGATGGCCGGGCTGGTGCAGTTCCTGTCCGCGAAGCTGGGATTGGTCACCGGCATGTCGCTGCCGGAGGCGGTGCGGGACAAGGCGAGTCGCCCGGTCCGACTCGCGTATTGGGGTCAAGCCGAGACCGTCGCGATGGCGACCGATCTCGCCGAAGTGGTCGGCGGCGCGATCGCGCTGAAGCTGTTGTTCGGGCTGCCGCTGGTGGTCGGCGGCGTGATCACCGGTGTGGTCTCGATGGGACTGCTGCTGGTGCAGGACCGGCGCGGACAGCGGCCGTTCGAGCGGGTCATCACCGGCTTGCTCGCCATCATCGCCATTGGCTTCCTCGCCAGCGTGGTGATCTCGCCGCCCTCGGTGTCCGGCACGATCGGTGGCCTGCTGCCGCGATTCCAGGGCACCGAGAGCGTGCTGCTCGCGGCGGCAATGATCGGTGCGACGGTGATGCCGCACGCGGTGTACCTGCACTCCGGACTGGCCAGGGACCGGCACGGCCACCCCGAGCCGGGCCCGCTGCGGGTCCGGCTGCTGCGCGTCACCAAATATGATGTCGGACTCGCCATGGTGCTGGCGGGCACGGTCAATCTGGCGATGCTGCTGATGGCCGCGAATACCCTGCGTGGCCGCGAGAATGTCGACACCCTCGAGGGCGCCCACGCCGCGGTCGGCGAGGTCCTCGGTCCCGTCGCCGCTCTGCTGCTGGCGATCGGCCTGCTGGCCTCGGGCCTGGCCTCCACGTCGGTCGGCGCCTACGCGGGCGCGATGATCATGGAAGGCCTGCTGCGCCGCAAGATTCCGCTGCTCACGCGTCGCCTGGTGACCCTGATCCCCGCGATCACCATCCTCGCTATCGGCATCGATCCCACGCGCGCCCTGATCATCTCGCAGGTCGTGCTGTCCTTCGGTATTCCGTTCGCGCTGATCCCGCTCGTCCGCTTCACCAGCGACCGCGCCCTGATGGGCGCCGACGTCAACCATCGCGTGACGACATCGCTCGCCTGGCTGGTCGCGATCGTCATCAGCCTGCTCAATGTGGCGCTGATCTACCTGACGGTCACCGGTAACTGAGCGGCTCAGGCCCAGTTCTCGATCCAGTATTTCCAGATCAGCGGGGCATAGGCGGCCAGCGGCGGCACCTTGATATCGGTGCCGCTGAGCGCGGCGGTGGCGTGGCGGCAGTCGAACCAGCAGGTGAATTCGCTGTGCTCCAACACATCCAGCGGGACGCCGACGCGGGGGAGCAGCCAGTTGGTGCCCGGCACCCGCAGCATCATGTTCAGGGTGCGTTTGGGCATCACCTCCACCAGGTGTGGCGCCCCGGCCTCGTCGGCGAACAGGTTCAGCGCCTCGACCGCACTCTGCCTGCGCGGATCGACGAGGTGGTAGGTGGCCGGCGTCGAGCCCGGCTGGTGAGCAAGGTGATCCAGGGCACGGGCGACGAAGTCGACCGGCACCATATTGGTTTCGCCGAGCTTGGGCACCAGCACCGGCAGGATTCTGGGCAGCTGCGCAGCCATCCGCAGCAGCCGGAAGAAGTAGTAGGGCCCGTCGATCCGGTCGATTTCGCCGGTGCGGGAGTGTCCGACCACGATCGGCGGCCGATAGATACGCCAGTTCAGCGCGGACTCGCGCACGATCCGCTCAGCCTCGAACTTGGCCCGCTGCATCGGCGTTGTCAGCACCTGGCCCTCGTCGAACATGTCCTCGGTGAAAAGGCCCGTGCACGACCCTGCCACCTCCACCGTCGAGACATGATGCAGCAGACCGGCTTTCAGGTCCTCCGCGACATCGACCACGTGCCTGGTGCCGCCGCCGCGCGCGGTCAGGTCGTAGCTGGATGCCAGATGGAAGACGTGATCGATCGATCCGCGGTGCTCGGCGAGCCACGCCGGATCGATGCCGAGCCCGTCGGCCCCGAGGTCGCCGCGGACCGGCCGCACCCGGTCGCCGCCGTCCCACTCGCGCGCGCAGCAGGCATACCGCGCGGCCGAGTCGGCGCCGGGCCGGACAAGCACATGGATATCACCCTCGCGTTCGAGCAGCCCGGGGATGAGGAATCGACCGATAAACCCAGTTGCTCCGGTAACCAGGTAAGCCATAGCCGATGAACATAGTCGCTCCGCTCGTCGGGTTCGCCGCCGGGACGGTCACTGCATCCAATAAGTCGCGACTATCGCCACCGACGCACCGCTCGGCACGATGACACCTTCCCAGCGCAGCGAGACCAAGGGGGCCGCGAACACGCAGCGCCGCGGGCGCTGCCAATCAAACACCGAAGACCGGCTTGCGCTTGGTGAGCATCGCCGTCGCGCCTTCGAAGAAGTCGGGGGATTGCAGGAGTTCGATCTGGCCGCTCTTCTCGGCCGCGAGCGCGGCGTCGAGTTGGGTCAGCGTCGCCGCGTTGAGCGCCTTCTTGGTGAGCTCGAGGGCGCGCCGCGGGCCCGCGGCGATCTTCGCAGCGGCGGCCTCCACCGTCGCGTCCAGTTCGTCCGCACCGAGCACCGCGGTGAACAGGCCCGCCGCCTTGGCCTGTGGTGCGGGCAGTCGCTCGCCGAGCAGTGCCATCTCGGCCGCGAGCGGGCGTCCCGCGGCCGCGGCGACCATCGCGGCGGCGCCGCCGTCGGGCATCAGGCCGATATTGATGAAGGCGAGCAGCAGGTAGGACTCCTCGCTGGCGTAGACGAGGTCGGCGGCAAGCGCGATGCCTACTCCGACGCCCGCCGCTGCGCCCTTGACTCGCGCGATAACCGGAATCGGCACATCCACAATGGCTTTCACGAGCCGGTTGGCCGCATCCATCACCTGGTCGGAGGTGATGCCGCGTTGCGCCTCCGATGCGGTCGCCGCCAGATCGGCGCCGGTGCAGAAGTCGGCGCCCGCACCGGTCAGTACGATTACCCGGACCGAGGCGTCCTCGGCGGCAGCGAGGAAGGTATCACCGAGCGCGACCATCGTGTCGTAGTCGACGGCGTTCTTGCGCGTGGGCTTGGTGATGGTCACTCGGAGCACCTTGCCGTCGTGGACGGCCGAGAAGCCCGCAGGAGTGGTTGCGGAATCGGCGTTGCTCATGGGGTGCTCCTGGTCTGGAATTCGGTGGACCGGTTCTTGCGAGCCATCTGTAAGCAATCGCTTCGGGAAGCCATGAATAATGGTTAACTTTGCGAATTGTGGTTAACTTAGGTTGATTTGTCCGGCGCTGTCAACCAGCGGCGCCGTCCCAGAACGGAGAGGTACATGGTCGCGGATCGCAGCGAGGTACATCTCGCTTCCGCGCGGCCTGATGCCGGCCAGTCGGTGCGGCGGCGTCCGAAGGATCGCAAGGTGCAGATCATCAGGGCGGCCGCGCGCGCGTTCAGCGAACGCGGGTATTACCCGGTCGGTGTCGACGAGATCGCGGCCGAGGTCGGGATCTCCGGGCCCGCGCTATATCGGCACTTCCGCAATAAGTACGCGCTGCTCGTCGCGGCCGCGGAGGAGGGCGCCCGGCATCTGCTGAAGGTCGCCGAGGCCGCGGACGATCCGCAACAGGAGCCTGCGCGGCGGCTGGACGCCCTGATCAGGGCGATGAGCGAACACACCATCGACATTCGGCGCGAGGCGGGACTGTACCGCTGGGAGCGGCGCTACCTCGAGCAGGCCGACCGGCTTCGGATCCGGAAGATCTACGACGATCTCAACGCGACGGTCGCGGCGCCGATCGCGCTACTGCGGCCGACCGCGCCACCCGAGGACGTGGCGATGCTCGCTGCCGCGGTGCTCAGCGCGATCGCCAGCGTCTCCGCGCACCGCACCGCGTTGTCCACCGCCCGGCTGCTTCCGTTGCTGCACGACATGTGCTGGTCGATCCTGCGCGCCGAGCTGCCGCCCGCACCGCAGCAGCTGAATCCCGGCCCCGCCACCCGCGGCCTTCCGGTCACCTCGAAACGCGAACAGCTGCTCACCGAGTCGATCCGGATCTTCGGCAGGCAGGGCTATCACGAAGCCAGCATCGAGGAGATCGGCGCGGCTGTGGGCATCAACGCCTCCAGCGTGTACCGGTACTTCACCAGCAAGGCCGACCTGCTCGCCGCGGCCTTCCATCGCACCGGAGACCGGGTCGCCATCGCGATCACCGAGGCGCTTGCCGAGGCGACGAGCCGTCCGGACGCGGTCCGGCGCATCGCCTACCGCCAGGCCAGGCTCACCTTCTCGATGCCCGAGATCATGCCGGTCTACTACGCCGAGTTCAGCAATCTGCCGCAGGCCGAGCAGCACAAACTGCGCGCCATTCAGCGTCAGAACGTGCTCGAATGGGCCAACCTGCTCGACGGCGACCCCGTCGAGGCCCGCTTCCGGGTGCACGCCGCCATCGGCCAGGTCATCGATGTCGGCAGGCTGACCAAGTTCGACTCGCGCCCCGAACAACTGGCCCGCGTCTGTGCGCTGATGGAAGCGGTGCTTCTCGGCGCGAGCTGAGTCAGCCCATACGCCGGTGGCGGACCCGGAAGATGGCCTTGGCCACGCGGAGATCGCGGGGATGGCGGTCGAAGGTCGAGAGGTTCACCGGCGCCTGGTAGCGCTTGCGCGCGATGGCCAGCGTCCGGCTGAACTCGCGCAAGCCCTGGTCGCCGTGGTGGTGGCCCTGGCCGTATTCCCCGACCCCGCCGATCGGCAGCGCGGGAATCCCGGCGTATGCGGTTGCGGAATTCACAGTCACAACGCCGACTCTGAGCTGCTCGGCGAACGCCTCGGCGCCGTGCACGTCGCGAGTGAATACCGAGACCGCGACACCGTTGCCGACCGCGTTGATGCGTTGCACGGCCTCGTCCACATTCGCCACTTTGTTGACGATCAGCACCGGCCCGATGCCCTCTCCGGTGATCGCGACGCTCTCCTCCGGCACGTCGGCGAGCACGATGGGCTCGATATAGGGCTCGCGGATCGACTCCAGCCCGCCGACTACCGCCCTGCCGCCGCGAGCCAGCGCGTCGCGCACCTGTTTGCGGACTACATCGACCTGCGACTCCAGAATCATCGGGCCGTAGGACGCCCGCTTGTCCGCGCCGGGTCGCAGCCGCCGCGCCTGATCGGTCACCAATTCGAGGAATCGTTCGTAGACCGAGCTCGCGACGTAGGCGCGCTGGATGCCGTTGGCATTCTGGCCCGCATTGGCCATGGCGCCGAACACCGCGGCCTCCGCGGCGTCGTCGAGCTTCGCGTCGACATGGACGATCATGGCGCCCTTGCCATTGCGCTCGACGACGACCGGCGTCATCGTCTGCCCGCACAGCGAGATCACCTCACGCGCACCCGCGTCGGAGCCCGCGTACGCGATCTTGTCCACCTTGGTCCGGCACAGGGCGGCGCCCGTCCCGTGGTCGCCGGTAACCACCTGCAGCACAGGCTGGTTCGGTGCGAGCCGACTCCAGCTCTCGGCCAGCCACACGCCGACGCCGGTGGTGAGTTCGTTCGGTTTGAACACCACCGTGTTGCCCGCCGCCATCGCATAGGCGATCGAGCCCATCGGGGTGAACACCGGGTTGTTCCACGGCCCGAGCACCCCGACAACGCCGAGCGGCAGATAGCCGACGGAGGCGCGCTGATTGCGGGTCAGCCAGGTGGATCCGAGGCGGCGCCGGTCCAGTACGCGGGCGGCATTACGTGCCGCCCAGTCCAAGTTCTCGACGGCGAGCATTACTTCGATTGCCGCGTCCGCCTCCGGTTTTCCGGTCTCCTCGCACAGGATTTCCACCAATTCGCCTGCCCGCCTGGCAATGCTGCGCTTCCAGTCGAGCAGCCAGCGTTTGCGCCCGCTGAATCCCAGTTCGGCCCACCACTTTTCGGCCGAGCGGGCCGCGCGCACCGTGCGGTTCAACTCGCCGGTGCCCATCACGGCGTAATTCCCGACGACTTCGCCGGTGCGCGGGTCGTAGGACGTCAGCACGTTCGATCGGCCCGATCGCTGCGCGGTCTCGGCCATGGTCACCTCCCGCGGAGTCGATCCGGCACAGGCGCTTCGGGGAGAAGCGGCGCTGTCGCCGACGAATGAGTGCGTGTGTCCCCCGAATAGCAGACTATGGTCGCCACGGCGGCCCGACAAGGCACTGCCGCCGCCCCTGTGCTGCCCCAGAGGGCCGAGAGCGGCATCAACCCAGCGCCGAGCCGATCGCCCGCGGCTAATGTGAGCAAGCACACAGTTGGGTGCGCGGTCCTGTGGGTATCGCGCTGGCGATCGTTCGCGGATCAACGGGCCGGTAACATCGCGCCAGGCGCTACGGATCACCAACCCGGACGTAATTGTGCGTGCGTGCCGACGACCTGGCCGCCCCCCGGCCGATAGTGGAGAGTTGATGCCGAGCTTGAACCAAGCAGATTCACACCCTGACGATGCCGTGTCCGGCACCAGCGAGGTCCGGGACGCCGAGTACGCGGTCGTCGTGGACGATGTCCGGAAATCGTTCGGTGACGTGCACGCGCTGCAAGGTGTCAGCTTCCGCGCCGAGCGGGGGAGCGTGCTCGGCATCCTCGGTCCGAACGGCGCGGGCAAGACCACCGCGGTGAAGATCCTGTCCACGCTGCTGCGCCCGGACTCCGGCACGGCAACCATCGCGGGGCACGACGTCCGCAAGGACCCGGCCGCGGTGCGCCGATCGATCATGATGACCGGTCAGTACGCCGCGCTCGACGAACACCTGTCCGGCCGCGAGAACCTGGAACTGTTCGGCCGGCTGATGGGGCTGGGCAAGTCCGCCGCCCGCAAGCGCGCCGATGTGCTGCTGGAGGAATTCGACCTCGTCGGTGCGGGCCGCAGGCCGGTGCACGGCTATTCCGGCGGCATGCGTCGCCGTGTCGACATCGCCTGTGGTCTGGTGGTGCGGCCCGAGGTCGTGTTTCTCGACGAGCCGACCACCGGCCTCGACCCACGCAGTCGCCAGGGTGTCTGGGATCTGGTGACCGCGCTGCAGAACCAGGGCATCACGGTGCTGCTGACTACGCAGTACCTCGAAGAAGCCGACGTGCTCAGCGACAACATCATCGTCATCGACAAGGGCAGGGTGATCGCCGAGGGCACGGCCGACGAGCTCAAGGCGAAGACCGGCGGCAGCTATTGCGAGGTTGTTCCGCTGGACCCCAAGCAGCTCGATAGCGCCGCGGCCGCGCTCGGTGATCTGGTGCCCGCCGCGGTGCTCGCCGAAATCAACGGCGGCGACCGGCTCTCCATCCCCGCGCCCGAAGGCGCGGCCACCCTCACCGAGGCGCTGCGCCGGCTCGACTCCGCCGGGATCGACCTGGCCGACATCGCGCTGCGGCGGCCCTCCCTCGATGACGTCTTCCTCTCCATCACCGGTCATTCGGGTGGTGCGGCGTGACCGCGTCGACCGCCGAGCGGCCCATCGACGTCGACGCGCCCGCACTGTTCGCCGAGCTACCCACCGCCACACTGTCGGCGTTCGCGCAGTGGCGCGCGCTGACCGGCCGCATCGTCAGGACGATGGTGATGAAAGGCGAGTTGGCTGTCGCCATCGTCACCCCGCTGGTGTTCACCGTCGGCTTCTATCTGCCGCTGCGCTATGTGATGAAGGTCTTCCAGGGCATCGATTACGCGCAGTTCGTGATGCCGATCATCGTGTTGCAGACGATGGCGTTCACCATGATGTCGAACGCGCAGCTGGCCGCACTCGAGTCGGTGACCGGCTTCACCACTCGGTTGCAGACCATGCCGATCGGCGCTCTGGTCCCGTTGACGGCGCGGATCTGCGCCGGAATGGTCCGTTCGGTCACCTCGTTGACCGCGGCGCTGCTCTTCGGTCACATGATCGGTTTCCGTTTCGTCGCAGGGCTCGAACAGGCCGTGCTCTTCTGCGCGTTCTCGCTGGCGATCGGGACCGTGCTCGCGATCGGCGCCGACACGCTCGGCAGCCTCAGCAAGAACCCGGAATCGCTGAGCCAGGCACTGACACTGCCGACCCTGATCTTCGGCATGCTCTCCTGCGGGTTCGTCCCGGAAAAGAGCTTCCCCGAGTGGATCCAGCCGTTCGTGCGCAATCAGCCGATCTCCCAGTTCTCCTTCGCGTTGGCCGACATGGCCCACAACGGGGTGACGTGGCAGGTCCTGTGGGTTCCCTTGGCGTGGCTGGGCGGGCTAGCGATCGCGTTCGTCCCGTTGGCGGTCTGGGCGAGCGTGAGGCGGGCATGAGTACAGCAGAGGCAACCATGACCCATCCGGTCGCCGACGATATCGAGTCGGCAGGCAACTCCCCGCTTCCCGTGGTGACCGCCAGATCCGAACGCGCGCTGAGCACCTGGGCGTTGCACAGCGTGATCCAGTGCAAACGATTGCTGCTGACCTGGTCGCGTGATCCGTCGACCACTATCCAGACGTTGATCTATCCGGCGCTCTCGCTGCTGATGTTCCGCATTGTGCTCGGTAAACCGATCACCGCGGCCACCGGTATTCCGAGCATCTACGGCCAGGTCGCGATGATGACCCTCATCGCGGCGATGACCGGCGCCGTGGTCAGCGCACTCGGCTTCAAGACCGAAAAGGCCACCGGCCTGCTCGGCCGTTTCTGGACGATGCCGGTGCACCGGGCCGCGGGCCTGACCGGACGGATACTCGCCGAGGCCGTTCGCGTCTTCCTCACCACCCTGTTCGTCGTCGCGGTCGGTGTCGTCATCGGCTTCCGCTTTGGGCAGGGGCCGCTGGCGGGCATCGCCTTGATCGGCATTCCGGTGCTGTTCGGAATCGGCTTCGCCGTGCTGATCACAGCACTGGCGACCATCACCGAAGGCGTACTGCTGATCGGCCTCATCGGCACCGTGAATACCTTGCTGATGTTCTTCAACTCGGGCTTCGTCCCGGTCTTCGCCTACCCGGTCTGGCTGCAGAGCACGGTCGAGAATCAGCCCATGAGCTGTGCCATCGATGCGATGCGCGGCCTGTCGTATGGCGGGCCGGTGGCCGAACCCCTCATGAAGAGCCTCGCCTGGACCATCGGCCTGATCGTGGTCTTCGCCTATCCCGCGATTCGCGGCTATCGCCGCGGGGGGGGGCCCCCGCCCCCCCCCCCCCGCCCGCGGGGGGGGGGGGGGGGGGGGGGGGGGGGCGCGCGCGGCCCGCGCGCGGGGGGGGGGCGGCGGGGGGCGG
>NZ_JBHVDF010000001.1:416740-457109 GCF_042802915.1 Nocardia sp. NPDC057440 | reverse complement strand
TGGTGTGGTCTCCCTCGCTCGCGCTGGGCGCGCCGCGCCCCCCGCCCCCCCCCGGCGCGGCCTACACGGGGGGGTGGGGGGGGGGGGGGGCCCCCCCCCCCCCCCCCCCCCCCCCCCTTCGGCGCGTTCCGGCGACTCGGTGAACGGGTAGTCGGCCCAGCGATTCCGATTGGTCCAGCCGACGAGGTCGTAGCGCCAGCGGAAGGGCCAGGTGTGCGCGACGGTGTTGAACAGAACCGCGCCGAGTGCGGTGTAGTCGGCGTGGGCCGAGAGCAGGGCGCGTTGGCCGCGGGGCGAGGCGGTGAAGAAGGCGTCGAACATCGACATGGTCTGTTCGGTGGTCAGGCGGCCGAGGCCGAAGAGGCCGCGCATGCGCATCCAGTAGGTCAGCCGGGCCTGCCACGGCCATAGTTCGGCGATGGGGTCGCGGCCCTGCTGGAGTGCGCTGACCGCGGTGTCGACGAGGGCGAGGGAATCGGCGACGCTGTATCCGGTGCACGGGTGCATCATGCCGCCGCGCGATCCGAACGGAATCGCTTGCGCCGTACCCTTTTTCGGTGGCGGCTGGTCGAGCGGGTAGTGCGCGGCCTCGCTCGGCTCCGCGCCGGTGAGGGTGATGCCGTGTGCGGCCAGCCTGTTCAGGGTGCGCTTGCGCAATTCGTGCTGTGGCATGCCGCCGCGCAGGCCGAGGCTGGTTTCCTCGAAGATCACCGTGCCGTCGCCGAGTGGGACGGCATAGAGGAACGACGGCGGCTCGTCCGCTCCCGCGCCGTTCTCCGGCCGCCAATCCAGCAGCAGTCCTTCGCCGTCGGCGATCATCGGCGCCGCGGTCTCGGCGGCGACGAAAATGCCGTGCGCGCTCGCGGCGCGGCGCTGCCCGAGCGTGGGTAACCCGCGGGTGTCGAAAACCATTGCGGCCCTGAGGATTGTCCCGTCGTCGAGCTCGACCTCGTTGGCATCGACCCTGGTGGCCCTGCCTGCGACCACGGTGGCGTCGTCGAGCGGCAGCGCAGCACGCAGGCCGGTCTTCGACAGCACGCAGTAGGGGCGTTCGATGCGATGCTCGGTGCTGGTCCAGACGGTCGGCGCGGCGATCCTCGCGGCAATCGCGCTGGGCGGCAACCACTCCGGCAACTCGTCGATCCAGCAGGAGAAGGTGGGCGGCCACAGCCGGTCGGGTCGCGGGTCGACCGCGGTGACCCGCAGCCCGGCCCGCATCGCGCGGTGTGCCAGCGCCCGGCCGGTCGGGCCGAGTCCGACCACACAGAGTTCGACATCGGAGCCGGCGCTGACACTCATACCGGCATTCAAATCGCGCGGCCACGCCGATGCAACTGTCTGCGACACCGATCACCACTTTTTCCCGAGGCGGCCGTCGTCATCCTCGGGAAACGCGGTGCCGAGGGCGATCGCCTGCTACTTCGGGGTGACCCAGGTGGTGATGTCGGCGTGCACGACCTCGCGCCCGTTCTTGTCGTAGATCGAGACGGGCACGATCAGGTCCTGGCCCTCGGTGATCCGAGTGAAGTCCGGAATCTCCGGCAGCTTCGCGACCGCGCGCAGCCCGGTCTCCGCCTTGGCCAGGTACTGGACGTTCATGGCCTTCGGGATCCAGCGGTGCGTGCCCGGCACCGTCGCCTCGCTGAGCATTCCCATCGCCACCTCGGCCAGGTTGCACGCCGCGATGGCGTGGTAGGTGCCCAGATGGTTGTGGATGCCGAACCACTTGGGTGAGGTCACCTCGCACAGTCCGGGCTCCAGCCGCACCACGCTCGGCAGCACCGTGCCGAAGTACGGCACCCGCGCGACCATGCCGAGGGAGAACAGCGCGTGCCCGAGCCGGTTATCCGGCAGCTTCTTCCAGCCGCGGTAGGTGGCGGTCTCTTTCGTCATGCCCACATCTTACTCATAAGTAAGTTCTCGGCCGATAGGGTGCCGACGTCCGGATTTCGGGCGCGATCGGCTCGGGGGCGCGCCCGGGATTCGCGGTCTGACCTGCGCTGTGGGTGGCCGGTGGTGTGGCGCGGGGGGCGGATTTGAAGTCACCGGCGGCGTCGGGCATACTGTTCGGGTTGCCTTGCACCGGGCCATGCCTGTTCTTCGGGTTGTGGTGGGTGGCGAGGCGAGCAGTACCCAATCGTGTACCTCGCTGGATTCCAGCGTGGGTACGTCCGGGACAGTGTTCCGAAGCCTGAGGTGAATTTCGATTCCGGGGCAGAGGAATGAGCGGATGGGCGACACGCCCGACCGCGTGGACCGGAGAACCATGACAGATGAACAGCGGCGAGGATCGGGCGTGCCCGGTCGCGATCTCTTAGCGAGACGTCTTCGTGTGTTCGGGCTGTGCAAATTGAGGGTGGTACGGAAGCCAGCTTCCGGATCACGAAGGAAAAGCGGAGAAAAGGACACTTAGCGTGGCGGGACAGAAGATCCGCATCAGGCTCAAGGCCTACGACCACGAAGCGATCGACGCCTCAGCGCGCAAGATCGTGGAGACGGTGACCCGCACCGGGGCCCGTGTCGTCGGGCCGGTGCCGTTGCCGACCGAGAAGAACGTGTACTGCGTCATCCGTTCGCCGCACAAGTACAAGGACTCGCGCGAGCACTTCGAGATGCGTACGCACAAGCGGCTGATCGACATCCTCGACCCGACGCCGAAGACGGTTGACGCGCTCATGCGCATCGACCTGCCGGCCAGCGTCGACGTCAACATTCAGTGACGGGGACTCGAGACATGACTGATAACAAGAACAGGCCAGCGGCCGGCATCCTGGGCACCAAGCTCGGCATGACCCAGGTGTTCGACGACAAGAACCGCGTCGTTCCCGTGACCGTCATCAAGGCCGGACCGAACGTCGTTACCCAGATTCGCACCGTGGAGCGCGACGGCTACAGCGCCGTCCAGGTCGCTTTCGGCGCCATCGACCCGCGCAAGGTGAACAAGCCGGTCTCCGGCCAGTTCGCCAAGGCCGGTGTCACCCCGCGTCGCCACGTCGCCGAAATCCGCGTTGCGGATGCTTCCACCTTCGAGGTCGGCCAGGAGCTGACTGCCGAGGTGTTCGAAGAGGGCGCGTACGTGGACGTGACCGGCACCAGCAAGGGCAAGGGCTTCGCGGGCACCATGAAGCGCCACGGCTTCGCCGGTCAGGGCGCCTCGCACGGTGCGCAGGCCGTGCACCGCCGCCCGGGTTCCATCGGTGGTTGCGCCACCCCCGGCCGTGTGTTCAAGGGCATGCGGATGTCGGGCCGGATGGGCAACGATCGCGTCACCACGCAGAACCTGTCGGTTCACAAGGTGGACGTCGAGAACGGCCTGCTGCTGATCAAGGGAGCGATCCCGGGTCGTCGCGGCAACGTCGTCGTCGTCAAGAGCGCCGTGAAGGGTGGTGCACACGCATGACAAGCCTGGAGAAGAAGACCAATCTGACGCTTCCGGTCAAAGAACTGGGCGGCAAGACCAATGGCACCGTCGAACTCCCCGCGGAGATCTTCGACGCGACCGCCAACATCTCGCTGATGCATCAGGTCGTCGTCGCGCAGCTTGCCGCGGCCCGTCAGGGCACGCACTCCACCAAGACCCGCGGTGAAGTCCGCGGTGGTGGCAAGAAGCCGTACCGGCAGAAGGGCACCGGCCGCGCCCGTCAGGGCTCGACCCGCGCGCCGCAGTTCACCGGTGGTGGCACCGTCCACGGCCCACAGCCGCGTGACTACAGCCAGCGCACCCCCAAGAAGATGATCCGCGCTGCCTTGCGCGGAGCACTGTCTGACCGGGCGCGCAACGAGCGCATCCACGTGATCACCGAACTGGTTGCCGGGCAGGCCCCGTCGACCAAGACGGCCAAGAGCTTCCTCGCGGAGCTCTCGGACCGCAAGAAGTTCCTCCTCGTCCTCGGACGTGAGGATCTCGCGGCCTGGAAGAGCGTGCAGAACCTGGAGTTCGTGCACCCGATCGCGCCGGATCAGCTCAACACCTACGACGTGCTGGAAAGCGACGAAGTGGTGTTCAGCGTCGAGGCCTTGAATGCCTTCGTGCACGGCCCCGCCGAAGCTGCACAGGAGGAGAGCAAGTGACCACCATCGCCGACCCCCGCGACATCCTGCTGGCGCCGGTCATCTCGGAGAAGTCCTACGGACTGATCGAGGAAGGCACCTACACCTTCATCGTGCACCCGGACTCCAACAAGACGCAGATCAAGATTGCCGTCGAGAAGGTCTTCGGTGTCACGGTCACGAGCGTCAACACCGCCAACCGTCAGGGCAAGCGCAAGCGGACCCGCTTCGGTTACGGCAAGCGCAAGAACACCAAGCGCGCGCTCGTGACCATCTCGGCCGACAGCAAGCCCATCGAGATCTTCGGAGGCCCGGTCGCGTAAGCGCCTGGGACTCCAGAAAGAAGAGAAGAACTCATGGCAATCCGTAAATACAAGCCGACAACCCCCGGTCGCCGTGGCTCGTCCGTCTCGGACTTCGCCGAGATCACTCGGTCGACCCCCGAGAAGTCGCTGATTCGCCCGCTGCACAGCAAGGGTGGTCGTAATGCGCACGGTCGCATCACCACTCGGCACCGCGGTGGCGGCCACAAGCGCGCCTACCGTCTGATCGACTTCCGTCGACTGGACAAGGACGGCATCCCGGCCAAGGTCGCTCACATCGAGTACGACCCGAACCGGACCGCCAACATCGCGCTGCTGCACTACGTGGACGGCGAGAAGCGCTACATCATCGCGCCGAAGGGCATCGCGCAGGGCACCCCGATCGAGTCCGGGCCCACGGCCGACATCAAGCCGGGCAACAACCTGCCGCTGCGCAACATCCCGACCGGTACCACGATTCACAACGTGGAGCTGCGTCCGGGCGGTGGCGCGAAGATGGCTCGCTCCGCCGGCTCCAGCATCCAGCTGCTCGGTAAGGAAGGCCCCTACGCCACGCTGCGTATGCCCTCCGGCGAAATCCGTCGTGTCGACGTGCGCTGCCGCGCCACCGTCGGCGAGGTCGGCAACGCCGAGCAGTCGAACATCAACTGGGGCAAGGCCGGCCGTATGCGCTGGAAGGGTCGCCGCCCAACCGTCCGTGGTGTCGTCATGAACCCGGTCGACCACCCGCACGGTGGTGGTGAGGGTAAGACCTCCGGTGGTCGCCACCCGGTCAGCCCGTGGGGTCAGCCGGAAGGCCGCACCCGCAAGCCCAACCGTCCGAGCGACAAGCTCATCGTCCGCCGCCGCCGCACTGGCAAGAACAAGCGATAACCAGGAGGGAGTAGAAGATGCCACGCAGTCTGAAGAAGGGCCCGTTCGTCGACGATCACCTCCTCGCGAAGGTGGACGTTCAGAACGAAAAGGGCACCAAGCAGGTCATCAAGACCTGGTCGCGTCGTTCCACGATCATCCCCGACTTCATCGGTCACACTTTCGCCGTCCACGACGGTCGCAAGCATGTCCCGGTGTTCGTGTCGGACAACATGGTCGGGCACAAGCTCGGTGAGTTTGCGCCGACGCGCACGTTCAGGAGCCACGTCAAGGACGACCGGAAGAGCAAGCGGCGATGACCACTGAGACTCAGAATCCGACGGCTCGCGCGACCGCCAAGCACGTTCGCGTGACCCCGATGAAGGCTCGTCGCGTTGTGGACTTGGTCCGCGGCAAGCGAGTCGAGGACGCACTGGCGATCCTGAAGTTCGCGCCGCAGGCAGCGAGCGAGCCGGTTGCCAAGGTCGTGGCGAGTGCCGCGGCGAACGCCGAGAACAACCTCGGCCTCAACCCGGCCACGCTCGTTATCTCGACGGCTTTCGTCGATGAGGGCGCGACCATGAAGCGGTTCCAGCCGCGTGCACAGGGTCGGGCGTTCCGGATCCGGAAGCGCACCAGCCACATCACCATCGAGGTCGAGAGCGTGCCCACCGCCGGTGGATCCACTCGTAACCGCCGGAAGGGAGGGGCAAAGTAAATGGGACAGAAAATCAACCCCCATGGCTTCCGCCTCGGTATCACCACCGACTGGAAGTCGCGTTGGTACGCGGACAAGCAGTACGCGGAATACGTGAAGGAAGACGTCCAGATCCGCAAGCTCCTCGCCACTGGCATGGAGCGGGCAGGAATCTCGAAGGTCGAGATCGAGCGCACCCGTGACCGGGTTCGCGTCGACATCCACACCGCGCGTCCCGGCATCGTCATCGGTCGCCGCGGCGCCGAGGCCGACCGCATCCGTGCGGAGCTGGAGAAGCTCACCAAGAAGCAGGTGCAGCTGAACATCCTCGAGGTGAAGAACGCCGAGTCGGATGCGCAGCTCGTTGCCCAGGGTGTGGCCGAGCAGCTGTCCAACCGTGTGGCGTTCCGTCGTGCGATGCGTAAGGCCATCCAGTCGGCCATGCGTTCGCCGAACGTCAAGGGCATCCGCGTGCAGTGCTCGGGCCGCCTCGGTGGCGCCGAAATGTCGCGCTCGGAGTTCTACCGTGAGGGTCGGGTTCCGCTGCACACGCTGCGTGCGGACATCGACTACGGCCTGTACGAGGCCAAGACCACCTTCGGTCGCATCGGTGTGAAGGTCTGGATCTACAAGGGCGACATCGTCGGTGGCAAGCGCGAGGTCACGGCTTCGGCCGCGCCCGCGGCCGGCGACCGCCGCGAGCGTCGCGAGCGGCCGAGCCGCCCGCGTCGGTCCGGTTCGGCCGGCACCACCGCGACCAGCACTGAGGCCGGGCGTGCAGCCACCGCCACTGCGGTTGCCGACGCTCCGGCAGAAAAGCAGGAGGGCTGACGCATGTTGATGCCACGGAAGGTCAAGCACCGGAAGCAGCATCACCCGGGTCGTTCCGGAATGGCAAAGGGCGGCACCTCGGTCGCGTTCGGTGAGTACGGCATCCAGGCTCTCGAGCCCGCCTACGTCACCAACCGGCAGATCGAGTCGGCTCGTATCGCGATGACCCGCCACATCAAGCGTGGCGGCAAGATCTGGATCAACATCTACCCGGATCGCCCGCTCACCAAGAAGCCTGCCGAGACCCGCATGGGTTCCGGTAAGGGTTCGCCGGAGTGGTGGATCGCGAACGTCAAGCCCGGTCGCGTGATGTTCGAAATGAGTTACCCCAATGAGGAGACCGCTCGCGAGGCCCTGCGCCGCGCGATGCACAAGCTCCCGATGAAGTGCAGGATCGTCACGAGGGAGGAGCAGTTCTGATGGCTACCGGAACACCGGCCGCAGAGCTCCGCGAGCTCACCGAAGAGGAGCTCGTCGCCCGCCTGCGTGAGTCGAAGGAAGAGCTGTTCAACCTGCGCTTCCAAATGGCGACGGGTCAGCTGGACAACAACCGTCGGCTGCGCGTCGTTCGTCACGAGATCGCGCGGATCTACACGGTCATGCGTGAGCGCGAGCTCGGTCTGGCCACGGCACCCGCTGGCAAGGGAGATGCGGCATGAGCGAGAAGCAGGAAGAGCGCAACAGCCGCAAGGTACGTGTCGGCTACGTTGTCTCGGACAAGATGAACAAGACGATTGTCGTCGAGCTGGAAGACCGTAACCGGCACAAGCTCTACGGCAAGATCATTCGCACCACCTCCAAGGTGAAGGCGCATGACGAGAACGAGATCGCCGGTATCGGTGACCGCGTTCAGCTGATGGAGACCCGTCCGCTGTCGGCCACCAAGCGCTGGCGTCTGGTCGAGGTCCTCGAGAAGGCCAAGTAAGCCTTATCTCGAAAAACTGAGTTCACCGGTCGAAGGCCCGCTTCCCGTTCGGGAGGCGGGCCTTCGTCGTTGGTGCGGCAGGTGGCCAGGGCGTGTTGCCGCACAATCTTTTCCGGAAACCCGATGGTGGTGGAAAAATTGCTGGCGCGCTGACCGGCGGGCGTGCGAGGCTCGATGGGGTGCGGTCCTATCGGGAGGTCCTTTCCAGCTCCGCGGTGCGCGATGTGCTACTGCTGGGTGCGCTGGTTCGAATCCCGTTCTTCGCCGGGTCCGTGCTGCTCGCGCTGCATGTCGTGCAGACGCTGCATGGGTCCTACGTTCAAGCGGGCGTGCTGAGTGCGATCGTCACCGTCTGCGTCGCGGTGAGTGGACCATGGCGCGGCAGGTTTCTCGATCGGCTGGGGCTGCGGCGCACGATTCTGCCTTCGATCCTGGTCGGTGCGGTGTGCTGGTCCTTCGCGCCGTTCGTCGACTACGTCCCGCTGCTGGTGCTCGCCGCGGTCGCGGGACTGTTCGACATTCCGATCTTCACCGTGGTGCGCCAGGCGGTCATCGCGGCCACGACCGAGCAGAACCGGCAGCCCGCGCTCGCCTTGGAATCGGTGTCGGTGGAGGCCGCGTTCATGGTCGGGCCGGTGCTCGGTGTCGCCGCCACCGCCATCTGGTCCACCACCGTCGTGTTGTTCTGCGTGCAGATGTGCCTGGTGCTCGCCGGCGTTCTTGTGTGGTTCCGGAATCCGCCGCTACGGTCTGCCGACGAGGATCGCTCGGACGCGACTCCGGTTGCGCGGCGCGCGTGGTTCCGTATCGAGTTCGTGGCGCTGTGCGTCGGCGCGTGCGCCGCCGTAGCAGTGCTCGCCGGCTCCGAGCTGACTTTCGTCTCCGCCATCCGAGAGTTCGGTGCGCAGCGCTGGCTCGGCGTGATCCTGGCGATCTGGGGCTTCGGCTCGCTGGTCGGCGGCCTGGTCTACGGCGTACTGCGCCGGCGTATTTCGACGTTTCCGCTCCTCGCGGGCCTCGGCGCGACAACCATCCCGATGGCTTTCGCCGGTGGCCCGGTGTTCCTCGGCGCGGCGGGCTTGTTCGCCGGCCTGCTGTGCGCACCGACCCTCACCGCATCCGTCGACCAGTTGAGCCGGATCGTGCCGGAGTCCGGTCGCGGTGAGGCCATCGGCTGGCATGGCGCGGCAATGACTCTCGGCAACGGCGTCGGTAGTTCGGTCGCGGGCATCGCCATCGACGCGGGCGGCTATGCCGCGGGCTTCGGCGCGTCCGCGGCCCTCGGGCTCATCCCCGGGGTGGGGCTGGCGCTGCTGGTCGGTGCCGCGCAGCGGCGCAGCGCCGTACGGCGACAGGAGTCTGCGCGCCGAGCATTCGAGAAGACCGCCTGAGCCCCAGCGGCTCCTGCGCCCCGCCCCGAACCAGCGGTGTGAGCGGCATATCGCTGCGGCCGACCGAAACCGAGAGTGGCCCCGCCACGGTGTGTCACTCGTGGGTCGACGACGCGTGGCCGGGGGCGGCTGGTTGCGCGGCAGGTTGCGTTATACGTATACATCTACTTATAGTGAGTCCAGTCGGAATGCTGGGCGATTCAAAGGTTGGCATTCCGGAAACAGCAGATCAATGAACCGCGACGGGGTCGATGGGTGCCGCCGCTGGTACTTCGATGCACATTTGCGCATTGATTGATGAAATGAGGGGAATATGTCCACTGATACGCAGAAGCTGTCCAGTGCCGCATCGGAGGAGCAGTCGGCGGCCGAGGGGATCGACCTGCACAAGGGTGCTTCGGAGGAGTTCGGTGAGGTGGTGCTGAAGGTCGGGCCCGGTGGTGCCAGGCGGCAGCGCTTCTTCGGTCGGCTTGTCGGTGAATCACGGCAGTACAGCAAGTCCGGGATCGAGACGGTTCGGGTCTACCTGAGCCGTAAGGGCAAGTATGTGGTCTATGTTCAGCGGTCCGAATGGTCGGACCTCGCCGAGTCGACCGACTGGTTCAAGGACTGGCAGAACTGGAAGAACTGGCGCGGGATGCTCGGCGCCGACGGGTTGGGCCGGGGTGACTTCACGGTCGAGGTGGTGGACTCGCTCGCACAGTTGCGCGACCGGGTGCCGGAGAAGATCTACCGCACGCTCGCCGACGTGACCGAGCACCCGTATTCCCAAGACCTCGACGTCTGAACTGCCAGGATCTGACCGCTAAGTCTCGAAAGGACTTCTCCGACATGTTCGCTCGACTGGGACGCGTGGTCGTCCACAACCCGTGGAAGGTGATCGGCGCGTGGCTGCTCATCGTGATCGCGGTGGTGGCCTCGGCGCCGAAACTCACCTCGACCACCGACCAATCCGAATTCCTGCCCTCGCATTACGAGTCGATTCAAGCGATGCAGTTGCAGCAGAAGGCCTTTCCGCAGAGTGCGGCGCCTGCGGCGATCATCGTGTTCAAGCGGGCCGACAACGCACCGCTGAACGACGAGAACGCGGCGCGGGTCGCGGCGATCGCGGCACAGCTCGGTGATGAAAAGATCAAGGACGTCACCGGAATTCAGCCCGCGCCACCTGCCGAGAATCGGCTCGTGCAGATTGCGGCGGTGCAGATGACGAAGGTGACCACCGCAGGTGACACGACGCAGAGCGATGCGGTCAAGGCGCTGCGTGACGCGCTCCAGGCGAAGCTGAAGGATACGGATCTGAAGGCGGGTCTCACCGGTCAGGCGGCACAGATGCTGGACCAGACGGAATCCAGCGCGAAGGGCATGGCCATCATCGGCATCGCCACTATCGTGCTGATTCTGGTGCTGTTGCTGATCATTTTCCGCAGCCCGGTGATCGCACTGTTGCCGATCATCGTGATCGGCGGGGTCTCCAGCACCGTCGGCGGCCTGATTGCCATGGTGAGCAAGGCTTTCGACCTCAAGGTGGACAGTTCGGTCAGCGCCATCCTGCTGGTCGTGCTGTTCGGCGTCGGCACCGACTACATCCTGTTCCTGATGTTCCGCTACCGCGAACGGCTGCGGGCAGGCGAGGATCCGAAGACTGCCATGGTCAGTGCCGTCACCCGGGTCGGTGAGGCGATCACCTCGGCAGCGGGCGCGGTGATCATCGCGTTCATGGCGCTGACGCTGTCCACCCTCGGCATGTTCCGTGCGCTCGGCCCGGCACTGGCGATCGCGGTCGCGGTGGCGCTGCTGGCCGGACTCACCCTGGTTCCCGCGATTGTTTCGCTGCTCGGCACCAAGGTGTTCTGGCCGTCGAAGGCGTGGCAGGTGGAGCCGAAGGGAGCGCGGTTCGCCGCGGTCGGCGCGGCGCTCGGGCGTCGTCCCGGTGCGTTCGCCGTGGTCTCCGGTGGCGTGCTCGTCGCACTGGGCGTGGTTGCCTTCGGCTTCAACCCCACTTTCGATCTCAGCTCGGGTTCGACCTCGGATACTTCCGAATCCGCCGTCTACAGCAAGGAACTGCTCAAAGGCATGCCCGCGGGAGCCACGCAGCCTTCGGATGTGCTGCTGCGGTCGGAGGGCGGTGCACTGACCGCCGCTCAGCTCACGGATTATCGTGCCGCGCTGGCCGGTGTGCAGGGCGTCGGCCAGGTATCGGAGCCACATCCGTCGAGTGACGGCGCGGTCGCCGAATTCCAGGTGACGCTGAATTCCGCGCCGGAATCGGATGCCGCGCTGGACACGGTTCGTGGTCCATTGCGTGACATCGCACACGCCGCGGCGCCCGCGGGCACGACCGCCGTCGTGGGTGGCATCACCTCGGTCTTCGTCGACTTCCAGGACGCGATGAATCACGACTACACCATCGTGTTCCCGGTGGCGGCCATTCTGATCATGATCGTGCTCGCGCTGCTGCTGCGCAGCGTGGTCGCGCCGTGGTACCTGATGGCTTCGGTATTCCTCGGATTCGCCGCGACGCTCGGCGCCGCGGTGCTGGTTTTCCAGCACTTCCAAGGCAATTCGGGTCTGATCTTCACCCTTCCGGTGATCATGTACCTGTTCGTGGTCGCGCTCGGCACCGACTACAACATCCTGATGGTCGCCCGGTTGCGGGAAGAGGCCCGCGAGGGGCGCGACCCGCGCCAGGCCGCCGCGCTCGGCGTGCACCACACCGGCCCGACCATCGCCGCGGCGGGCGTCATCCTGGCGGGGACCTTCGCCTCGATGATGTTGGCGGGCAACAATGTGTTGTCCCAGATGGGCTTCGCCATCTCGGTCGGCATTGCCATCGCCGCCTTCGTCATGGCGATGTTCTTCACTCCGGCGGTCACCGCGCTGCTCGGCCACCGGGCCTGGTGGCCGGGTCACGGTGATCGGGGTGCGAAGCAGAACGATGCGGGCTGGTCTGCCGAAGGCTCCTACACCCCGCGGCGCAACGACTCGCAGCAGATCCCGGCCACCAGTGGCCAGTCGAACGGGGGTTGGTCGAACACCGGGGAGCGGCGCCGGTAGCTCGCCAACGAAAAGGGCCGTCCGCTCGGAACATCCGAGTCGGGCGGCCGTTTTCGTTCCGTTCGCCGCGTCAGGGCGTTCCGACCGGCATCTGCCCGAGGTCGCGCGCCGACTGTGCTGGTTGGTATCGGGCTGGTCGATCGACTCGGTGACCCGGCCAGTCACAGGGCCGAAACGTCCAAGGGGAAGATTCGAGCCGGTGCGGCCTGCTTCATCTCCGCGATCAGCTGACGGCGTACGGGCGGCGCACCTTGCGTGCGGACTCGAGCACCCGCGAGACCGCGGCACGGGACAGTCCGACCTCATTGCCGATGCCGGTTTCGGTCCAGGACTGGTCGGCGAGGATGAGGATTTCGGCGAGCTGCTCGACCGGGAGGGTGGAGAGGCCGCGTTCCGCGATCTCCCGTGCTACCGCCCACACCTCGACATCGTCGAGCTCGGCGACCATGTCGTCGTTCTCGGACAGGATGGTGTCCGCGGAGAGGGCGTGGACGGTTTCGTTGATCACGTCCACGGAATTGCGGCGCTCGTCGTCGGGCGGTTCCGCGCTCGCGGTGGGGTCGAGGGGAGTGCGCGGCTGGGCATTCCGGCGATCGGCCGGTCGGGGACGCTGGTCGACGCCAGGCCTTCCATTGCTCCCGCCCGCTTCGGTGTGGTTGCGCGGCGCGGATTTCCGGCGCTCGTCCAGGTCGGATCCCGCGCCGTTCCCGGACTTTTCGTTGTCCCCGCCGCGGTTCGTGGAGCTGTGCGGCTCCGGCTCTCGTCTGCTGGCATTCGTGGCGGACGTCGAGGGGTGCTGCGCGCCGTGGGAATTCGGCCGAATGCCGGAAATCGGCTGCGCATTGTCAATCGACTGAACGTTGCCATTCGGTCGAGCGTCGGAATTCTGCTGCGTATCGGAATTCTGCTGCGCGGCGGCGGTTCCCGTGTGCTGCTTGCCATTGCGCCGAGTAAGCGGCACCGCGTGCAGCGGATAGCTCGCCGCGGGTTCGGCGGTGGGTGCGCCGTTGCGGCCGCCAGGGTCGGCGACCTCCGCGCAACGCTCTACGGAAACCGCGTCGACAATCGATTCGATATCCCGTGCGGCGAGCAATTCCAGCAGGTCGGTGGGTTCGTCGCGCGGGATTGCCGCGACCGGGACCTCGGCGGTGACACGGTGACTCGGCTGCACACCGGGCAGGTCGTTCGACTCGACTACCGGTGCGCTGTCGATCAGCACCGCATAGCGCCCTGACACCCATGCGTGCAGCCAGATCACGACGCCGACCATGACCGGCGCGATCGCGTATTCGGCGGCGCGACCGAGCGCGCCCGCGGCCAGATGTGGGCCCGCGTTCAGTGCGATGGTGGTGCCGAGCAATGCGCTCTCGAAGAAGATGACTTTGCCGCGGGCGAGTTCACGACCCCATCGCGCGGCCGTCGTCGCGGCGACCATGATGGTGATGATCGGGATCGAGATCATCGCCTCGATGCCGTAGCTCAACCAGTACAGCGGGTCGGTCATATCGCCGCTGGGGACCAGATTGTGCTGCACGTTGACCCCGGCCCACACCATGCCGAGCACCACGACCGCGATCAGTGCCCGCGACGACCATTCCGCGCGCCGGTACAGCTGGGCAAGTCGCGCATCCTGATTCGACACCCGTCGCCGCGCCGCGAGCGCACGCCGATGCCATCGCGCGTCGGCGTCGTCGGCCTTCCTGATGGCAGCCGCGGTACGCCGGTCGCGCTCCTCGGCCGCGAGCTCGTCCTCGACCGCCCGCCGCCGCTGCCCGCGCCGCTGGGCCCGAACCCATTCCGCGAGTTCGCGTTCCGCCGCGATCTCCGCATCGGACAACACCGCCAGGAGCGCCGCATCGTGCTGCAGGGGCAACTTGCCACGCGCGGCGGCGACTCGCTGTGCCAATGCGGCGATCTCGGAACTGGCGATCTCGGAATTATCGGTCGACGATCCGTCGCGCATCGCGAGCCTTCCCAGGAGCAGGTGTCATATCGTGAGACCTACTTGCTCGAACATATGTGTGATCGCAGTGAGACTAAACCGAGATCTCTGCGAGGTCAATGCCGCGCTCGAACACGTGCTCGAATAACAATCGGCCAACCATTCGAATCGTGCGAGCGATCGGTGGCCGCATCAGGCGTTCTTGTGGCAGACCGCCTCGAGCATGACGCCGTCGGGACCGGTCCAGAATGTGGCGTAGTAGGGCGGCGGATACTGCGGGAATTCCTGTGGAGTGTGGATGATTTCATCCCCGCGGGTGGCGGCCCAGGTGTGCACGCGGTCGACAGCCGCGCGGGTGCGGACCATGAAGGCCAGGTGCTGGAGTCCGGGGTGCGCGCGCGAATAACCGGACGATTCGGCGGGATAGAAGAAGAGGAAGGTGCCGACCTTGCCATTGCTCGGCCGGAAGGCGAATTGCGTGCCATCGTGCAACAGTGGCTCGTAGTCGAGCAACGGCATGAGTTCGTCGTAATAGGCGTGGGCGGTAACAAGATCGCCGACGTTGATGCCGAGGTGTCCTAGGGGCATCTTCGCAATGTAGCCCGATCAGCTGAGTGTGGTGTGCCAGACGATGGCGGCTGCGAGGGCTCCCGCTCCGTTGACCGACCAGTGCAGGGCGATCGGGGCGAGCAGGCTGCCGCTGCGCCTGCGCAGCCAGGTGAACACCACGCCCGCGGCGGCGGTCGCCGCGACGGCGAGCATGATGCCGATGATCTGGCCGGCGACGCCGCCGCCGATGAGTCCGCTCAGTCCCCGGTTGCCCGAGGTCAGCCCGAACGACGAGGCGACGTGCCACAGGCCGAACAGCAGAGACCCCGCGGCGAACACGCCACGGGCGCCGTAGGCCCGATCGAGGGTGCCGTGCAGCACACCGCGGAACGCCAGCTCCTCAGGGATCACCGTTTGCAGTGGGATGACGATCATCGACGCGATCAGCGCGCCGGAGATGGTGGCGTAGCGGTCGGCGAGGAAGAACGGACGGGTCATCGGCAACATCGCACCGACCGCGACGACGGTGAGCACCAGGCCGACAGCGGCCAGCGCGTATATCGAGCCGCGGCGCCAGTGTCGCGGCGAGAGTCCCAGCTCGGACCAGCCGAGTCCGCGACGTCGAACCAGTGCCAGCAGCACGAGGGCGGCGACCGGGACGGTCACGATGCTGGCCAGCGCCGTGGTGAAGTGGGCGATCAGATTGGTGCCTGCCAGGACGGCCACAACGACGGCGACGTCGATGTAGGCATGAAATCGGTGGCGGGGTGGAGCCGCTTCTTCGAAGTCCTGTTGAAGCATCCGGCCCAGTCTACGTAACGGCCGCGGCCTGGGAAGACTTGTGATCGATCTGACTAAAACGTGTTTCAGTGAGCCCATGCTTCCGGCTCGGTCCAGGCTTGCAGACGGCGCGTGGTCTCGAAGCGGCGTGGCACACCGGTGATCGGGTCGGTGAACTCCAGCGATGACGCGAGCAATTGCAGTGGCCTGGTGAAATCGTCCACCGGCTTGTCGGTGAGCACCGGGTAGAAATCGTCGCCGAGGATCGGGATGCCGAGGCCGTTCATATGCAGCCGCAGCTGGTGGGTGCGCCCGGTCAGCGGGCGCAGCCGATAGCGGCCGATCCCGTCACGGTGTTCCAGCAGTTCGATGCGCGTTTCGGCGTTGGGCTCGCCGGCCACTTCCTGCGCGACGAGCACCTGCTTTTCCTTGATGATCCGGCTGCGCACAGTGCGCGGCAGCTCGAGCGCGGGATCGTAGGGGGCGATCGCCTCGTACTCCTTGCGGACGGTGCGCTTGTGGAACATCGTCTGGTACGCCCCACGTCGCGCCGGATTCGCGACGAAGAGGATCAGCCCGGCGGTGACGCGGTCGAGCCGGTGCGCCGGGATGAGATCGGGCAGGTCGAGCTCGCGACGCAACCGGACCAGCGCGGTCTGCAAAATATGCTGACCACGCGGAATGGTCGCAAGGAAATGCGGCTTGTCCACCACGAGCAGGTCGTCGTCGCGGTGTACGACGGTGATGGCGAAGGGCACTGTGGTCTCGTCGGGCAAATCCCGGTGAAACCACACCGCGCCACCGGGGACATAGGGCGCGTCGAGCGCGAGCGGGCCGTCGAGATCGACGATGCCGCCTTCGCGCAGCAGCTGGTCGATTCTGGCCGCGGGCACTCGGGGCAGCCGCTCGACCAGATGGTCACGAACGGTCGCCCAATCGCCCTCCTCCGGCAGGCGGAGGCGGGCCGGATCCAGGCCGTACCGCTTGGGCAACGGCGGCTGCTGCCTCCTTCTCATCGGGAATGACAGTAGTCGGCTCGCTCCGCCGACCTGGACGCCGATGCCGGATTCGTGGATCAGAAGCCGCGCAGCCGGTCGGGCTCGACCCGGACCGCGACGGAGTATTCGGCATAGAACTGTTCGTCGGTCATCGCGATATCAACCAGACCCTGGGTGTATTTCTCGGTATATGCCTCGATTTCCGCGGCGGTGGCGCCGGATTCGTCGATGCGTGCGGTGCCGGTGAGGACGACGACATCGCCGCCGGTGTCGGTTGCGTTGAGGTTGAGTGAGACCCGTGGATTGCGGGCGATATTGCGCAACTTGGGTTTGTCGGCCTGGCTGAAGAACAGAAATTCCTTGCCGTCCCAGCGGAACCAGACGGGGTTCGGTTGGGGGGTTCCGCTGGCGCCGACGGTGGTCAGCCAGATGACTTGTTCGTTGTCGAGGCGTGCGGAGACCTTGGCGCCGAAGGCGGTGCTGGTGTCGACGACAGGGGAGCGATCGGATTCCGTGGTGGTCATGACGGTAGGTAACGCCGTCGTGCCTTCGCCGATTCCATCGGGCCCGGCTACGGCTCCGCCCGCTCATCCAGCACCATCAGGCGGGCCTCGACCAAGGTCCGGCGCGCCCTGCGGCGAACCTTGCACACATCCACGCCGCAGGACAGATGCACCTGCATCGCGCGATGAGCCTCGCCCGCGGTGAGTTCGCCGGGATCTGTTCGGCAATCGGCACTGGTCGAAATGATTTGCGTCACGAACATTTTCACAACTCCACCTATTGATATTCGCGACTACAGCCGGATGGCGATCGGCGCTGATCGAATTCCGTTGGGTCGCATTGCTGTCGGTGGAAAGATAATCAGAGGCGACGGTGCGGGTTGGCGGTATGGCCTGCCGTTCACCGAGGCTTCCGCATCACGTCGAACATCGGAAAGCACCGGGCCCGACGCAGTTTTCGTGCACCCTGGTGGTTGTTTCGCCGATCCGTACGGGCCGGAAATCCCCAGTGACATTCGTCATCCGGCGTACGCCGCGGTCGACAACCCCGATTCCTGACCGAGCCGGTCCAGGAATTCGACGTAGTCGTGCCGAGCGCGGCACCGCGCGCCGGTTTCCGACCGGCGAGCAGCAGCGGCCGGTGGGGTGCGGCACGCCGCGCGAGTTCGGCGCCGCCCGTGCCGTAGCCGCCGACCTGTGGTGTCGCGGAGCTGCCGATCGAGGGTGTCAAGGGCATTGCTCGAGGAAGGAAATGTGTGTGACCTCGGGTGAGGCCCTCCAGGAGTTTGGATAACTTAGCCTAACCTACCTTTGTGGTCCTTCGTGTGTGAAGATGGTGCCGATTCCGGCAGAACCACGAAGGGTCGAGAGGCGAGGACAAATGACGGTGGAGCTCGCGCCGCTACCGGCGGCGGAGACGGGAAACCGGCCGCCCAAAGCGGTACAGAAGGAACGCAAGCGGCAGGAAGCCTTGGCACGCAAGGAAATCCTTGCGCCCGTGCAGCGGACGCTGACGCTTGCGAGCATCATTGTCGCGATCGCCTCGGTGTGCGCTGTGGTGCCATTCATCCTGATCGTCGAGGTGTGCCGGGAACTGCTCGCGGATTCGGTGGACACCGACCGGGTGTGGCGGCTGTTGCTCATCGCCGTTGTCGTGCTCGTCGCACGCGGCCTGCTGCAGGCCGCCGCGCTGACCTGGTCGCATCTGGTGGATGCGAGCTATCAACTCACGCTGCGCAGGTTGCTTGCGGCCAAGCTGACGAGGGTCCCGCTCGGCTGGTTCGGCGAGCGGTCCTCCGGTGAGGTGAAGAAGTATCTCCAGGACGACGTCGAGGCGTTGCACTATCTGGTGGCGCACGCGCGACTGGAATTCGTCGGCGCGTTGACCGTCCCGCTGGTCACTCTCGGCTATCTGGTCACCGTGGACGTGCGGCTCACCCTGGTGCTGCTCGTCCCGCTGGTCGCCTATGCGGTGCTGTTCAGCAGGATGATGGATCAGGACGGCCGCGACAGGATGGCGATATTCAACCGATGGGAGCGCCGTACCCAGGATGCGACCATCGAATTCGTCGATGGCATTCAGGTGGTGCGTGCCTTCGGTCGGGCAGGTCAGGCGCACGCCGCGTTTCACGATGCGGTGGACGGTCAAGCCAAGAGTCTGGATCGTTTGAAGTCACCGATCGTCCGCGTGCAGTCGGCGTCCGAAGTCGTGGTCGCGCCGGTCTTCGTGATGCTGGTCATTGTCGTTGCCGGGCTCGCGGCGGTGGGTCTCGACTGGGTGGCGCCGCTGGATATGTTGCCGTTCTTGCTGGTCGGTCTCGGTTTGGGGAGTTCGCTGCTCGGCATCGGATACAGCGCTCAGGCAATGCGCGCGGCAGGCGCAGCCGCGGTTCGGCTACACGAATTGCAGCAGAGTCCAGAGTTGCACTCGCCCGAACCCAGTGCGGAACTGGCGGACTCGGGAGATTCGACCAAGGGAGTTGTCCGGTTCGAGAACGTCACCTTCGGCTACCGCAGGGATCACGAGGTGCTGCGCGGCATCGACTTCGAGTTGGCGCCCGGCACCATCACCGCGTTGGTCGGACCGAGCGGGTCGGGCAAGTCGACCCTGGCAAAGCTGTTGCCCCGCTTCTACGACGTCGGTTCCGGCCGAATCACGATCGCGGGCCGCGATATCCGCGACTACCCGGCCGATGAGCTCTATCGCACAGTCGGATTCGTGTTCCAGGATGTGCGGCTGATCCGTGGCACGGTTCGTGAGAACCTGCGGCTGGCTCGCCCCGATGCCGATGATGCCGCGTTGGAGCTGGCCGCGCGTGCCGCCCAGATCCACGACCGCATCCTGTCACTGCCCCGCGGCTACGACTCCGAGATCGGTGTCGACGCGATCCTGTCCGGCGGTGAGGCGCAACGACTGTCGATCGCGCGTGCGCTGCTGGCAGACACCCCGGTACTGGTCCTCGACGAGGCGACCGCCTTCGCTGATCCGGAATCGGAGGCGGCCGTGCAGGATGCGCTGGCCGTGCTGGTCGCGGGCCGAACCGTGCTGGTCATCGCGCACCGGCTGCACACCATCACCGCAGTCGACCGGATTCTGGTACTGGAGAACGGGACCTTGGTCGAGCAGGGTGACCAACACAGCCTGCGCGATGCGGGTGGCACCTATCAGCGGCTCTGGGAAATCAATGAGGCGGCCCTCGGTGCGATCGCACTTGTCGAGAATGCCGCACTCGTCGACAATGCCGCACCCGCCGAGAATAGGGGGACACGATGATTCGTAAAGTGCTCGGGCTGATTCCGAGCGAGTATGCCCATCTGACGCCGAAACTGTTCGGCGCTATCGTCGCCCAGGCGCTGAGCCAGGCGGTCGCGTACCTGCTACTGGTCCCGGTGTTGGAGGCCTTGTTCGACGACGATCTCGGGCGCGCCTGGTTCTGGGTGTCGTGGATGGTGGTTGCCGTCGCGGCAATGGCCGTCTTCGGCTATTTACAGGCCACGATCGGTCTGCGGATCGGTGTCGGTATGCAGCGAGGCCTGCAGACCAGGCTCGGCGATCACCTGAATGCGTTGCCGCTGGGCTGGTTCGAGACGCAGAGTGCGGGACCGTTGTCCAGGATCGTTGTCGAGAACGTGCGCGAGATTCAGGGCTTGATCGCGTACTTGCTGGCCAAGGTGCTCACCAACATCGTGGTTCCGCTCGGTGTCGCGGTCGGGATGCTGTTCATCGACTGGCGGATCTCGGTGGCCATGCTGCTTGCTGCGCCGGTCCTGTTCCTGGTCCACAGTCTGGGCAACCGCGCGTACACCCGCTCCGATCAGCAGATGCACGAGGCGGCGGCCGAAGCCGACTCGCGGGTCGTCGAATTCGCGCAGGCGCAACCGGTGCTGCGGGCCTTCGGCGCGGTCGGTCGGGGCAACCGTGCACTGGACAATGCGCTGGCGCGGCAGCGGTCGGCCATTTCGCGGCTGATATCAGTCACAGTGCCCGGCCTGATCGTCTTCGGGCTGTTCGTGCAGGCGGTCTTCCTCGTGCTTGTGTACATCGCGGTGGGCCGGGTTACGGACGGCGCCATTTCGGCGGCGGCCGCGATCGCGCTCGTCGCGGTGAGCTCCCGATTCATCGAACCGCTGAATCAGGCCGCTCAACTCGGCGGCGCGCTCCGGTCGGCCGCGGCCGCCGCCGATCGGGTCACGGGACTGCTGGCCGAACCCGTACTGCCGGAGGCGAAGTCGCCGGTCGACCCGGGAGCCTCTTCGGTCGTTTTCGACGACGTCTCCTTCGGTTACCGACCCGGCGAGCCAGTGCTGTCCGAGTTGACGTTCTCTGTGCCCACAGGCACCACGACCGCGATCGTCGGACCGAGCGGCGCGGGCAAGACAACGTTGCTACGGCTGGTGGCGCGGTTCTACGATGTCGAGTCGGGTCGCGTCGTTGTCGGTGAGCGCGATGTGCGGGAACAATCATCGGAGACGCTGCTGAATCAGCTGTCGCTGGTCTTCCAGAACGTCTATCTGTTCAATCAGTCGGTGGCGGAGAACATTCGGATCGGCCGCCCCGGTGCCACCGAGGCCCAACTGCGCCGCGCGGCGGAGGCGGCCAGGGTGGACGAGATCGTCGATCGGCTGCCCGACGGTTTCGAGACCGCGGTCGGCGAGGGTGGCGCCACGCTCTCCGGTGGTGAGCGGCAACGGGTTTCGATCGCCCGGGCACTGCTCAGGGACGCTCCGATCGTGCTGCTCGACGAAGCGACCAGCGCCCTCGACCCACACAGTGAGGCGGTCGTCGTGCGCGGCATCCACGAACTCACCAGGGACAAAACGGTAATCGTCGTCGCGCACCGGCTCGCCACTGTTGCGCACGCCGACCAGATCCTGTTCCTGGATGGCGGTCGGATCGTCGAACGTGGCACGCATGCGGAGCTGTTGGCTCGGGAAGGTCGGTATGCCGACTTCTGGAATGAGCGGTCGCGTGCCACCGGATGGCGGTTGGAGCCTGCGCCGGCCTAGGGAATTCAGGAACTACCGGGACGGGTTCGCCATGGATGTTCGGGTGGCGAGTGCCACCGCCCGAACATCCGCAGGCGGTCCGCGGAGCGGCTCCTGGGGAAACGCCGCCAGGATGTCGTCGGTCGCCCGCGGGGTATCCGCACGGTCCGTGCGCACCTCCGCTGACGCGGGCGAGGACGAAACAATCAGGTGTGGTGAGGAATAACGGAGCATCGGTGACTGCCCGCTGTAGAACGCAAGCGGTGCGCACTGTTCCAGGATCGGCCGGTGGTGCCTGCGGCACACCTGGCATGGGCAGCGCTGCATACCGCCCCTGCGCAATGGTGTTGCGCAGGGGCGGTGCTGAATCCGTTGCTGTTTCCTGCCGTTGCCGATCGACCAAGCGAACTATTTCCGAGCCCACCTGCTATCGACCGGGCGGCTACTTCCAGTAAGCCTGGAATTTGACGGCGGTTTTCGGCAGCCCGTGGGTCTGCTTGAGGGTCTTGACGATCGAGCGGGTGGTGTGACCGTCGCAGGCGACCCAGGCGAACGCGTCTGCCGGGCAGGTGATCTCCTGGGCTTGCTCGCGCAGCAGGCGGCCGTCGTCGATGCGCTGCCGCCAGGTGACCTGGTGATGGGGCTTATTGCGGACGGGCAGTGTGGTGTCGGATTCGTACTGCCATTCCAGCCAGACCCGTGCCGGGGTATCGCCGATCGCGTCGAGCAGGGTGTTGATCGCGGGCAGTGAGGCGGTGTCGCCGAAGATGAGGTACTCGCTCGGCGTCGATTCGGGCAGTTGGAAGTCCGAGCCGAGCACCGTCACATCGAGTTCGTCACCGGCGGAGGCGTTGTGGGCCCACTGCGAGGCGGGGCCATCGTGCAGCGCGAACTCGATGGCGAAACGGTCGCCCTCGGGGTCCTGGTCGACCAGGGTGTAGCCGCGGTGGTGCAGCTTGTCGCTGGTGCTGTCCGGAATCCAGCACCGGACCCACTGCGTGGGGTGTACGGGATGCTGCGCGAGCAGACCGCCGGCTGTGAAGCCGACCCGCAGGTACTTGTCGGTGACATAGTCGGTGGAGGTCACCGTGAGCCGGTAGTCGTCGCCGCCCCACGCTTTGACCATCAGACCGTTGAATCCCTTGCCCATGTGGGTAAGGTTAGCCTAACGACACTTGGATGTCGCGTGGTACCCACCCTCCGCGCGACGGCAACGGCCGCCGACGCTCTCGAGGGAGTGCGGCGGCCGTTGCGTGGCAGGGCGATTGCGGTCAGCAGGACAGCGCGAGCGCCGAGGCGAGGCTGCACTCGGACTCGCGGGTCAGCTTCCAGCTGCCGTCGATCTGCTTCCAGGACACGTCGTAGGTGAAGTCCGGGTAGCCCTCCGTGCTGACCCGCAACTGCGCGTCGATTCGGTCGCCGGAGACGGACGGGCCGAAGACGTTGTAGCGCAAGCTCGGTGGAGCGGCCAGGAGCAGTCCGCCGATCTTGTCCATCGTCGCGACGCCGGCCTCGCCCGATTCGAGTTCTGCGGCACGGGTGGCGCGCGCGGCGCGCATATTGAGCGCGACGCCCAGCTTCGCTGTCAGCTGGCTCGCGCCGGGCGCCTCTACGCGCAGCGGCGCCACCAGGGGCGCGGCGGCGGCGGGTGCCGCAGTGACAACGATGCCCGTCGCGCCGACAATCGCGGCGGCGGTGAGCGCGAATGCCGTTGCGGTGATGCGTGCAAGCGGCTTCTTCGGGGTGCTGGTCATCGGTCCATCCAATCGTTCACGGGTGTGAGTGTCGCCGCTCTGGGCGGGTACGACAATGCAATATAAGGTAAGCCTATGCAAACATGAACCGAGAGGGTTTCAGTTCGTGGCCGCGGACACATGAACAACAGACCGTGCGCACAGCAGGGCCGCCGTATGGCGTCGGAGAAGAGTGGAGAACCTGTGGAAACGCTTCTGGTAGTCGGAGCGGGGCCGAAAGCCCTTGCGGTGGCGGCGAAAGCGCACGTGCTGCGGGAACTCGGCCTGCCCGCCCCGCATGTCGTCGTGGTCGAGGCGCACACGGTGGGCGGCAACTGGCTGCCGAGCGGTGGTTGGACCGATGGCCAGCATCAGCTCGGCACGAGCCCGGAGAAGGACATCGGTTTCCCCTACCACTCGACCTGGGCGCGCGGGCGAAACCAGGAGATCGACGCGGCCATGACGGCCTACAGCTGGACATCGTTCCTGGTGGAGCAGGGCACCTTCGCGGAATGGATTGATCGGGGCCGCCCGAGTCCGCGCCATCACGTCTGGGCCAAGTACCTGCAGTGGGTGGCTCGCAAGATCGATCTCGAACTGGTATCCGGCACTGTGCGATCCATCGCCGCGGCCGCCGACGGCTGGCTGGTGACCGCGACCGACCCCGACGGCATCCCGATCCAGCTGGACGCCGACCAGCTGATGATCACCGGACCGGGCGCTAGCACCAAAGCCCTCGCCGACCATCCCAGAGTGCTGAGCATCGCCCAGTTCTGGGACCTGGCCGGTCGGCGCAGCCTGCCGGTCTCCTCTCGGGTCGCGGTGATCGGCGGCGGCGAGACCGCGGGCTCGGCGCTGGATGAACTGGTGCGCCACGGCATGCTGTCCATCTCGGTGATCTCGCCGATGGCCACGATCTATACCCGCGGTGAGAGCTATTTCGAGAACGCGCTGTTCAGTGATCCGGTCAAGTGGGCAGGGCTGACCGTCCAGGAGCGCCGCGAGGTCATCCGCAGGACCGATCGCGGCGTCTTCTCGGTGCGGGTGCAGGAGACCTTGCTCGGCGACAGTCGGGTGCACCACCTGCGGGGCCGGGCCGTTCGGGTGACCGAGCAAGGCGAGGGGGTAGCGCTGACCCTGCGCAACGAGATGCGCCCCGATCAGTCGCACACCTTCGATCTGGTGATCGACGCCACCGGCGGGCAGCCGCTGTGGTTCCTCGACATGTTCGATCAGGACGCGGCGGACCTGCTGGAGTTGGCGGTCGGCGGCAGGCCGACCCAGCAGCGGATCGAGGTGTCGATCGGCTACGACCTGGCGGTGGCCGGCATGGAGGCCAAGCTCTACCTGCCCAATCTGGCCGCCGTCGCGCAGGGGCCTGGCTTCCCGAATCTCAGCTGCCTCGGCGAACTTTCGGATCGAGTGCTGCGTTCGGAGCCTGCCAGGCAACAGTCCGGCGCGCACTTGGCCGGCGCGGGAATGCGGCCGCTCGGGTGATCGCCGCGCCGGGTCCCGCGGTCAGTGCCGCAGCGTTGGCATGTCCGCGGGGGTCCGCGGCAGGGTGTAGAGGGTGATCCGGCGATCCGGCCGAATGTCGAACTCGCCCAGGGGCGGGACTCCGAACTTCTCCGCCAACCGGCGGACCGCGACATTGCGGTGATCGGGATCGACAAACAGGCGACGGCAATTCGGCTCTGCCGAAAAGATCGCGGGCAGCATGTGGGCGATGAACGAGGCTATTACGCCGCGGCCGGTCAGTTCCTGTTCCGCGGTGGCGACGTGAAATGCCACATCGTAGGGATCGGCGTGGTAAAGCCGGGCAATCTCGTCCTTGGCCGGACGGTACAACTCCACATACGCCACTTCCCGACTGCCGAGCTCGGGACGGTCGGCGGCGGCGAAGTCGAAGCTGACAATGCATGGCCGGGAATAGGTTCCGGCCAGTTGTGCGCGGAGATCCTGTTCGCGCCGATCAACGGTCCACGATTGTTCCCATGCCTCGATCAGGTGCGGTCGGTTCATCCACTCGGTGAGCATCTCCGGGTCGGCGCTGTCCGGATCGGCGGTGCGCATACTGAACGGCGCCGACAGGATGGGGAGCGCAGGAGCCGGAGCTGCCCGCACGTCGTCGGAGATGTCGGTCAGCTCGCGCGGGAGGATGTACGGCGTCCCGGTGGGGTTCATCGGTGTCGAGCTCCATTCGGTAGTGACCCTGGCGGTATGTCGGTAAGGTTATCCTATGCTAACCTCCATCGGGCGGTATGACCCCAGGCCGTCCGAGGAGATCGACGGGGGGTCGCAGCGCGCCACGGTCGAATTACTTGCCGCGGTGGCTATTCGCTGATGCCTCGTTATGCGTAGGAGCGTTTTGATGTCGAAGAACCTTGGGTGGATTCGAAAGTTCCACAAACCCGCCGCCGAAACACTGCCGCCACTGGTGGTATTTCCACACGCGGGTAGCGGTGCCTCGACCTATCGCACCTTTTCCAAGCGGCTGAGTGAGGATTTCGACGTCGTCCTCGTGCAATATCCGGGACGTCAGGACCGAGCAGCGGAACCGATGGCGACCAGTTGCGCCGAACTTGCCAGTGGCGCACTCGCGGAGTTCCTTGAATCCCCTTATCACCGTGGCGTTCCGATCACCGTGTTCGGTCACAGTGTCGGCGCGATGGTGGCGTTCGAGTTCGTCCGGCAGGCCGAGGCCGCGGGCGTAGTGGTTGCGCTGCTCGGCGCGTCCAGCGCGGTGGCGCCCGCGTTGGTCGCCGACAGCACGCCGTTGCCGACCGAGGACGAGGCCCTGCTCGACCGCCTCGCCGAGCTCAACGGCACCGGCGCGGAAGTATTGGCCAATCGCGAGATCATGCGGCTGACGTTGCCCGCGCTCAAGGCCGACTATCGCGCGTTCGACGCCTACGAGTGTGATCCGGAAGTGCGGGTACAGGCCCGGATTCAGGCCATCGGTGGCGCCGACGACGACTTCGTGACCGTCGCCGAGCTGCGCCGGTGGATCGGGCACAGCGGCGGCGGCGGCGCGGTCACGCTCTTCGACGGTGGCCATTTCTATCTTTACGATCACATCGACGGCGTTGCCGAATTGCTTTCTTCCGCAGCTGTTTACGCGAGATAGTCCGCTCTTTCAGTTAGGTTCACCATGGCAGAATCGGTTTCGGGGGACGAAGACCATATCGTCGTCGTCGGAATAGGCGTCGAGGCACCCGGCGGAATTGATAGCCCACACGAATTCTGGTCGGCGCTCGCCGAATCCAAGGAGCTCATCGGACCGTTTCCGCGGGATCGGGAATGGCCGCTCGAACAACTGCTTTCCCTCGGCCGTAACGAGGGCTGGACCGATGTCCCCGATGCGGGTGGGTTTCTTCGTGATGCCGCGGAATTCGATGCGGCGTTCTTCGGCATCACACCGCGCGAAGCGGTCGCCATGGATCCACAACAGCGGGTCGGGATGCGCGTCGCCTGGCGGGCGATCGAAGATGCGGGCCTCAATCCGAGCGCCCTCGACGATGCGGTCGCGGGATGCTGGATGGGCGTCACGCCGCTGGAGTACGGCCCGCGCATGGCCAGTGTCAGTGAGCACAGCGGTTATCGCATGACCGGCACCACGCTCGGTGCGGTTTCGGGCCGAATCTCGCACAGCCTCGGTCTGATCGGCCCTTCGATCAGTGTGGACACCTCATGTGCTTCGGGGCTGACGGCGCTGCATCAGGCGGCGGCCGCGATTCGTGCGGGCGAATGCGACTGGGCGCTGGCGGGTGGTGTCTGCGTGATGGGCTCGCCGGGCATGTTCTTCGAGTTCTCGAAGAATCACGCGCTGTCGGCCGACGGTCACTGTCGCGCCTATGCCGCCGACACCACCGGGACGTTGTGGGGCGAAGGTGCGGGGGTCGTTGTGCTGGAGCGGGAGTCGCGGGCGCGGCGGCTCGGTCATCGGATCTATGCCAGGCTGCTCGGCTCCCGTGTCAATCACAATGGCAAGGGTGCGCCACTGGCCGTGCCGAGCGCGCACGCGCAGGAAAGGCTGATTCGCGACGCCCTCGCGGCCGCGAAGGTATCCGCGGACCAGATCGGGCTCGTCGAAGGGCACGGCACCGGTACGCCGGTCGGCGATCCGCTCGAGCTCACCGCACTGACCCGGATGTACGGCTCCCCGGAGCGGGAGCGCGGCGCCGCCCTCGGGTCGGTCAAGTCGAATATCGGCCACACGCAGGCGGCTGCGGGCATCCTCGGCCTGATCAAGATGCTGCTGTGTGGCGCGCACGGACATGTGGTGCCGAGTTTGTGGGCGGAAAACCCGACGGACGCGGTCGACTGGACTGCCACAAGTCTGCGACTGGCCACGAAATTCGCACCGTGGGAACCGGTGGACGGCATCCGCTTCGGCGCGGTGTCCGCCTTCGGCGTCGCTGGGACCAATGCGCACGCGATCGTCGGGATGCCCGTCCTGGAGGAGGAATTCGATGTCTAGCTATCGGCTGCCGGACGGCACCATCCCCGTCCTGCTCTCTTCCGACAGCGCCGACGGGCTGCGCGCCGAGGCCACGGCGATATCGGGGTACCTGGACGACCATGACCGGGTCACCCCGGATCGATTGGCGGACCAGCTGTTTCGTACCAGGACCCCGCGCAGGTACCGCGCGTTGGCCATGGTCACGGGGCGCGAGGATTTGCTCGACGCGCTGCGGTCGCTGGTGGCGGATGCCGCGCACCCCGCGGTGGTGTCGTCCGACGGCCCTGCCACGACACGCCGCATCGGCTTTGTCTTCCCTGGCCAGGGCAGCCAGGAACCCGGGATGGGCAAGCTGTATTACGACCTGTCTCCCGCCTACCGGGCTGCGGTCGACGAGTGCGGCGCGCTGCACGAAGACCGGTACGGCCATGCGCGGCCACTGCACTATCTGGTCGGCGCCGACGGACAGCATGGCGAGACCCTGTGGGAAGTGCAGCCCGCCAGGATGTTTCATCTGATCGGTCTGGCTGCGATGTGGCGCGCCGCGGGTGTGCGCCCTACCACGACCGTCGGGCACAGTCAGGGTGAGCTCGCCGCCTGCGTGGTATCAGGGGCGATGACGCCGCGCGAGGCCGTGTTGGTTGTCACGCATCGGGCGAGGTTGTTGGAAGAGAACTTATCGCGCGGGTACGCGGTCGCGGTGCTCGGCGCCAACCGCGAGGAGTGCGAGACGCTGTTGTCTCGGCATTCGGGCTGGGCGGAGGTCTCCGTCATCAATTCGCCTCAGCTGATCGGCATTTCCGGCGAGCAGGAGACGATCGCCGACCTGGTGGCGGCCGCGACCGCGAAAGGGCTGTTCGCCAAGCAGATCCAGATGTCCTTCCCCGCGCACACGTCGGCGATGACACAGTTACGCACCGACTTCCAGCGGATGCTCGGCGACGAGCTCACCAGCACGAACTTTGCGCCGACCGAGATCACCTGCTACGGAGCGACACTCGGCGCGCCGATCACGTCGGAACTGACGCATCGGGACTACTGGTACTGGAATCTGCGCAACCGAGTCCGCTTCGATCGTGCGATCGCGGCGGCCGCCGACGCGGCGGACACCTTCGTCGAGATCGCCGAGCATCCGACCTTGCAACTGGTGATGCGGGAGAACCTGTCGCTTGTCGCGTCCGACCCTGCGTTGGGCGCGCGCGACTTCCGGGTCGTCGGCACCTCGCTGCGCGGCGCGACCGGCTTGGGCGAGTTCAGCAGGAACCTGGCCGAGGTCGCGGTGCAGGATCTGCAGTATTCCTGGCAGAGCCTGCGTACCGGGTCGGACGAGCAGACCCCGGCCCTGCCACTGCGCGATTTCCCCGCGACGGTGATGAACCCGAAAAGGCTATGGGCGCCGTATCAATCGGACGTGGTGCCCCCCGCACCCGATGCTCCTCCTGTCCGGTTGCGGGAGGAGTGGGACAGATTGGCTCAGCGCTCGCTGGCCGCGCCACGGACGGTACTGCTCGTCGACCCCGATGATCGAGTCAGCGACCTCGTCGCGTCGCTGAGCGCGCGGGCTCCGCGCCACGGCGCCGCAATATCCGACACCGCAACACAGATCGATACCGTGGCACTGCTGCTGCCTACCACCGCGGCCGCGGACGAGGCAGGCGCTGTGACCGAACTCGCCGAGTTCGCGCTCGCCGCGCAACGGCTGACCGTGTTCGCCCCCGGCGTCACCGAATGCTGGCTGGTGACAACCGGCGCGGAGGCGATAGCACCGGGCGAGACCCCCGCGCTCGGCCACGCTGCGGCGAGTGCGGCTTTCCGCTGTCTCGGGCTCGACCATCTCGGAATCACCTTCCGGCATCTCGATCTGCCGCCGGATGCCGCGGCAGCGGATCCGATCATGCTGGCGGACAAGATCCTCGACGCCTTCCACATCGTGAACGAGCCGGAGCTCGCGCTGCGAGACGGCAAGCTGCACGCGAAACGTCTTGTCGCGGCAGAGCCGTCGGGTGCGGTGACTCCTCCGGATCTGCGCGAGGTACTGATCCTCGGTGGCACCGGACACGTCGGCCTGGAGTTCTGTGCACAGTTCGCGCGCGACGGCGCCCGCCGAATCGTGCTGGTGAACCGCACTGGCGAGACAGCGGCGCTCACCGAACGGTTGCGCCCGATGCGCGCGCTAGCGCACACCGACATCGATGTGGTGGCCTGCGATATCACCGACTCGGCAGCGGTCGCGGCGCTGGCGGAGCGCTACCGTGAGCGTCCCGTGAGCGTTGTGGTGCATGCCGCCGTCAATTATGTGTGGGCACAACTGGATCCGGCGGCTGTCACAGAGTCGGCCGCCGCGAAGGTGCTCGGCTTGGGCAAGGTGCTGCGTACGGTCCCGCTGGCAGCGGACTGTGCTGTGCTGTTGTGTTCCTCGTTCGCCGCCACTCTCGGTGGCCGAGGGCAGGCGCTGTATGCCGCGACGAATCGCATGCTCGACGGCCTCGCCGTGCGGCTGCGCGCACAGGGGAAAGATTGTGTGTCGGTGCAGTGGGGGCTGTGGGGGCTGCCTGGCCAAGAGGACGCTGAGGTCGAAGCTCGAATTCTCGGCGCCGGCCTGCGCAGGATGCCCGCTGCGCCGGCGATTGCCGCGGGTTTTGCCGACCGCAGCGTGAACAGTGTTGTGCTGTCCGCGGATTGGAAGCGTCTCGGCGAGACAGTCGATACGGTCGGCCTTGCGGCGATTTTCGCACCGGCACTGGCGAGTCGAGAGCCGTCGGCGCCGGTCTCCGCACCAACGGAGCTGCCGCGGACTGCGGTCGAGCCTGCGGCCGAGGTGGCGTCGAGCTTGGCGGAAGTCATTCGGCGCGAACTCGATCGGGTGATGCTCGCCGACGGCGCCGATGACATCGACGGGTCGGTCCCGCTGGTGGCGTTGGGCTTCGACTCGCTACAGGCACTGGATCTGCGCACACGGATCAAGGCAACGCTGAACCGTGAGCTGCCGGTGGCGGCGATTCTGGGCGGCGCGTCACTCGATGACGTCGTCCTACTCGTGTCCGAGAACCGAGGCTGAGGAGGCCGCTCATGTCGGAAAACACAGAGGCGACCGTGCCGGAGATCGAGGACGTGCTTGCGCTGAGCCCGCTGCAAGAGGGCCTGTTCTCGCTGGCAAGGCTCGCGGGTGAGGGCGATCTGTACGCGCTGCAGTTCGTGTTCGAGGTCGCAGGTCCTGTCGATGCCGGGCTGCTGCGCCGCAGTGTCGAGGTGATTCTGCGGCGGCATGCCAACCTGCGCGCCGCGTTCTGGGATCGCGACCTGCCGAAGCCGGTGCAGATCGTGCCCGCCGCGGTGGAGTTGCCGTGGACCGAACGCGGCGTCGATGTCGGCGAACTCGATGCCGTCATCGCGGGGGAGGCGCGCGTCCCGTTCGATCTGAGCCGCGGCCCGCTGCTGCGGGTGCTATTGCTGAGGCTGCCGGACGAATCGCGGCGCATGGTCCTGACCGCTCATCACATCCTGCTCGACGGCTGGTCGCTCGGCGTGTTCTTCCGCGAGCTTTTCGCCCTCTACCAAGCCGGCGCCGCGGCCGACGCGTTGCCCGCGCCCCGGCCCTACCGGGACTACATCGGCTGGCTCACCACCCGCGACACCGAAGGCGCGCTGCGCAGCTGGACCGGCTACCTCGGTGATCTCGACCCCTTGATCCTCGCCGACCGCACCGAAGCGACGGTGAACACGATCGTGCCCACGATCGACACGCTCACCTTGGACGTGGCCGACACCGCCCGGTTGACGGCGTGGGCGCGGGCGAACGGGCTCACCATGAACACCGTTGTGCAGTATGCATGGGCGGTCCTGCTCGGCAGGCTCACCGACCGGCGTGACGTGGTGTTCGGTACCACTGTCTCCGGCCGCCCCGAGGAGTTGTCCGGCGTCGAGACCATGATCGGGTTGTTCATCAACACCATCCCCATTCGGGTGGACGTCGGGGACGACACCGTGGTGCGCGGCTGCGCGCGGATGCAGCGGGAGTCCGCCCCGATGCGCGATCTCGCCTACGTGAGCCTTTCGTCGATCCAGCGCGCGGTGGGTTCCGGCACGTTGTTCGACACCCTGTTCGTGTTCGAGAACGCGCCCATGGCCGACGTCCTGCGCCCGACTGTCACCACGGACGGGACCAGGTTCCGGCCGATCACGTCGGAGAGCCTGACGCACTATCCGCTCGCGGTGACCTCGTTCCTGTACGAGGGGCAACTGGTGGTGACGATCGAAGCGGTGCAGGCCGCGCTCGGCGCGCTGTCGGGCCACGACATCGGCGCCAGGCTGATCGCGGTACTGCGTCAGCTGCCGGATATCGGTGCGAGCGGGCCCGACGCCCTCGACATCCTGCTGCCGGACGAGCGGCCTCGGCAGCCCGGCGCGCTCGCCGTGGATGTGCGCGGCGCGACCGTGCCGGAGCTGTTCGCGTGCCAGGTCGCCGCGACGCCGGAGGCCCTTGCGCTCAGCACCGGGAACGAGCAGTTCACTTACCGCGAACTGTCTGATGCCGCAGGCCGATTGGCCGGTGTACTCGCTGCGCACGGGGTCGGTCCGGAAGCGGTCGTCGCCCTGGCATTGCCGCGTTCCGCACAGTCGATCGTGGCCATTCTCGCTGTGCTCGGCACCGGCGCGGCCTACGTTCCCGTAGATATCACGCTTCCCGCCGCACGCATCGAATCGATTGTGCGCCAGTCGCGTCCGCGTTTGATCCTGGTCGACCGCGCGGGGCTGTCCGCGCTCGACGAGGTCGCAGGCCGGCCGCAGACGCTGGTGCTCGACGAGATCTCCGATAGCCTGCCGGTCGTCGACCCGGTGGCAGGGCACCCGGATCAGTGCGCCTACCTGATCTTCACCTCGGGTTCTACCGGTGAACCCAAGGGCGTCATGGGCACCCACGCCGCAGTGGCCGCGTACTTCGCCGACCATCGCGAGCGGGTGTACCGGCCCGCGGTGGCCAGGCTCGACCGCCCACTGCGTATCGCGCACGCCTGGTCGCTGAGCTTCGACGCGTCCTGGCAGCCGCTGATCGGGCTGTTGGACGGACATGCCATCCACCTGTTCGACGCCGAGGACATGCGCGACGCGCGGCGGTTGGTCGACGGCATCGTGCGGCACGGACTGGACATGATCGACACGACGCCATCGATGTTCGCCCAACTGGCCGCGGCCGGGCTGGTAGACGCCACCACACCGCTGTCGGTGCTCGCGCTCGGTGGCGAGCCGATCGGCGTTCCGATGTGGAAACAGTTGTGCGCGTTACCCGATACGGCCGTGTACAACTGCTACGGCCCCACCGAGACGACGGTCGAGGCGGTCGTCGCCGCAGTGGCCGATGCCGATGCCGAACCGACCATCGGCGCGCCAGTCGCCGGAATGACCGGCTATGTCTTCGATTCCCGGCTGCGCCAGGTGCCGGTCGGTGTCGCGGGTGAGCTGTACCTGTCCGGCGCCCAGGTGGCGCGCGGCTACGCGGGCAAACCTGGGATCACCGCCGACCGATTCGTCGCCGACCCGCACCGCATCGGCGAACGGATGTATCGCACGGGAGACCTGGTGCGGCGCTTGCCCTCCGGCGATCTGGTCTATCTGGGACGCGCGGACGATCAGGTGAAGATCCGCGGCTATCGGATCGAGATCGGCGATATCGAAGCCGCGTTGCTCGCCCTGCCCGGCGTAGCGGCGGCCGCCGTTGTCGTTGTGCGTCGAACCAGCGGCCCCAGCCTGGTGGCTTTCGTGGTCGGCGGGGTCGGCACTGCTACGGATCTGCGCGCGGCAGTGGCCGACCGACTGCCCGGTTATATGGTTCCGCAGCGGATTCTGGTCATCGCCCAGTTGCCGGTGACGAGCAACGGCAAGCTCGACACCAAGCGGCTCATGGTGCTTGCCGAGAACTCGGCCGCCGATACCGGGGCCGCCACGGCGGCCGCTCGCACCGCCACCGAGCACAGCCTGTGCACGGCGGTGGCGGAGCTGTCGGGGGGCGCGATCCCCGGTATCGATGACGACCTTGTCAGCATCGGCCTGGACAGCATCGTTGCCATCTCGCTGGTAAATTTCCTACGGCGAGATGGCATTTCGATCAGTCCGAAGCTGGTGCTCAGCGCATCGACGATCCGTGAGCTCGCCGCGCGAATCGATGCGGGCACCCGCGCCGAACGGGTGGTCACCTCGGAGGGCTACGGCGCGGTCGGCAAGGCGCCGATCGTGTCGTGGATGTCCGAGTACGGCGGCTACCGCAGGCTCGCGCTGAGCAATCTGCTCGAACTGCCCGCCGACATTGATCAGGACGGGCTGACCGCCGTACTGCAGGCCCTGCTCGACGGGCACGACCTGCTGCGATCCCAGTTCGCCTCCACACCACAGGGATACGACTTTCACACGCGCGAGCCGGGCAGCGTACGCGCCGCCGACATCCTGTCCCGCGTCGAGGTCGGAGCGGACTTCGAGGCAACGCTGGCGGCCCGCGGACGCGAGGCGGCCGATGAGATAGATCCGCGCTCCGGCGACGTGGTGCGTGCGGTGTGGTTCGTAAGGTCCGGCGCTCCCGACGTACTGCTGCTCACCATCCACCACCTGGCCGTCGATCCGGTCTCCTGGCATATCGTGTGCGCCGATCTTGCCGCGAGTTGGGCCCAGTTCGCCGCGGGGCGTGCAACAACTCCGCCCGTGGAGTACACCGGGTACCGGCAGTGGGCCAGGCTGCTGCGCGAACGGGCTGGTACGGAAGCGGTTTCGGCCCAGCGTGAATATTGGACGCGACAGGTCGCCGCGCCGGATCCGGTGCTCGGCGCCCGGCTGCCCAACCCGCGATCGGACACCTGGGCTTCCTACCGGGTGCATCCGGTGCCCGCCTCGGCGGAGACGACCGCAGCGATCCTGGACGGGCTCGGTAGCGGCACGGCGGGCGTGCGCGAGTTCTTGCTCACCGCATTGACCATCACCCTGGCGAGCTGGCGGGCCGAACGTGGTCAGGAGCCCGCGGCGGGGGCCTACATCGCGCTGGAAGGGCACGGTAGGGAGGACGCGGTCCTCGGTGCCGATATCGACACCGCGCATACGGTTGGCTGGTTCACCAGCATCGTCCCCGCGCGCCTCGGGGTCGGTGCCGATTGTGTGGATGTGACTGCGGCCCTGGCGGATCCGGCTCTTGCCACCGCCCTCCTCGATGCCGTCGCCACGCATCTCGCCGAGTTGCCGAACAACGGCTTGGACTACGGCGTGCTGCGCTTTCTCGATGAAGTGCCCGAACTGGTCGACGCGCCGCAGCCGCAGGTGCTCTTCGACTACCTCGGTCGGTTCGACATGGCGGGTGCGGGCAGGCCGTGGGCGCCGATTCCGGATCTCGCGCTGCACGAATGTCTTCCGCACGTGTCGGAACCCGACTTTCCGCTGCGCTACGCCCTCGATGTCATCGCGGCAGTGCGAAGCACCTCGGCCGGCCCGCAACTGGTCACCATGCTGCGCTGGAGCGAGGCGGTATTCACCGCCACGGAGATGGACCGGCTCGCCGAGCTCTGGCACGACGCCGTCGCGGCGCTGGAGCATGCGATGTCCGTGGTCGCCGTCGGCGCCGACTAATCGCGGTATCCAGCCGCTCAGCCCATTCGAATCCACAGCCCGAAGGATCCACCATGTCTGACGAAATTCTCGAGCGGCGCAAGCAACTCCTCCAGCAGCGATTGCGGGAACGCCAGGCGGCGACATCGGCGCCTGCTCTCGAACGGACCAGGCGTGCGGGTGAACCGGGTCCGCTTTCGCCCGCACAGCAGCGCATGTGGTTCCTGCAGACGGTCGACCCGGACGACACGACATTGAACGTCTGTGTCGGCTATCGTCTCGACGGCCCGCTTGACGCCGCGCGGCTGCGCACCGCTTTTGACACCGTCGTCGCGCGGCACGAAATCCTGCGCACCACTTACCATGTCGGCGCCAACGGCGATCCGTACCAGATCTCGCACGCCGATGCCGAGGTCGCGTGGCAGCAGCACGATCTCGCCGACCTGTCCGAAGAGGGCCGAGGCAGGCGGCTCGAAGTGCTGGCCAGGCGCGAATTCACGCGCCCGTTCGACCTGACGACCGAGCTGCCATTGCGCGTGACACTGGCGCGCACCGGTCCGGCCGAGCATGTACTGGTGCTGGTGATTCACCACATCGGCTGGGACGACGACTCATGGGCGGTCTTCTTCGCCGAGCTCAATGCCGCCTATCGCGGTGGTGCGTTGCCCGAAATCCGTTCCCAGTACGTCGATGTGGCGCTCACCGAGCGCTCCGCCGACGATGCGGCCGATCTGGCCTATTGGCACGCGACGCTGACCCCGCCCCCGGAACGCCTCGAGTTGCCAGGAGCCCCCGGCTCGACCGGCGCAACGCGCAATGCGGACAAGTGTGCGCTGCCGCTGTCCGCGGAGCTACTCGACCGGGTCGCCGCGATCGGGCGCGATCACTCGGCGACTCCGTTCATGGTGCTGCTCGCGGCTTTCCAGGCTCTTGTCCACCGATACACCGCAGCGACGGATTTCCTCGTCGCGATGCCGGTGACCGATCGCCGCGGGCGTGACGCCGAAGCGCTGATCGGCTACTTCGGCAACACCTTGCTGCTGCGTGCGACCCCGGATCCATCGGAAACCTTTGCCGGGCTGGTGGATTCGACCAGAGACACCTGCGTCGACGCGCTCGCGCACCAGGGTGTCGGCGTCGAGCGGGTGGTCCGGGAGGTGAGCCAGGACCGGGTCGCAGGCCGCGACGGCCTTGCCCAACTGGTGCAGCTGAGTTTCAGCATGCGTGGCGGTGCCAACGGCTTCGAGCTGGCCGACGTTGGCTCCACCGAGCTGCCGTGGGGCAGCACGGTTGCTCAGGAGACACTCGGTCTGATGGTTGTCCTCGACGATGCGGGCGCGCGCGTCGAGGCCACCTATCTCGTCGACGAGCTCGACCGGTCACTGGTGGCCCAGCTGCTGCAGCACTACGTGCAATTGCTCGACAGCGCAGTGCGTGATCCGCTGCGGCCGGTGCGTGACATCGACATGCTCGGCGCCGCCGACCGCGCCGAGATCATCGCCGCCTCGCACGGTCCGCTCGTCGATGCCCCCGCGATCACGATGGTCGACCTGGTGCAGCGGCAGGTCAAGGCGACGCCGGACCGTGTCGCGGTGGTGTCCGACAGTGTCGAGCTCACCTACGGCGCGTTGAACCAGCGCGCGAATCGTCTGGCGCACTGGTTTATTCGGCGTGGCATCGCGGCCGAGCAGCTCGTTGCGCTGCGCATCGCGAACTCCGTCGAATTCATCGTCGCCAGCCTCGCGGTACTCAAGTCGGGAGCGGCGTACTTGCCGATCGATCCCGCCTATCCCGCGGACCGCGTCGAATACCTGCTGTCCGACGCGCAACCGACATTGTCGCTCGATGCCACCGCCATCGCCGCTGCGGAGGCCGAAGCGGCCGCGATGCCGGATGCCGATCCGGCCGACCCGGACCGTAACTCGCCGCTGCGCCCGTCGAACCTCGCGTATGTCATCTACACCTCGGGCTCGACCGGCAAACCGAAGGGCGTTCCTGTCCCGCACGACGCGATCGCCGACCACCTGGTGAACTTCGCCTCGGACTGGGACATGAGCATCCCGGAGCGGGTATTGCAGGCGACCTCGGTGAGCTTCGACGCGTCGCTGGCCGACATCTTCCTGCCGCTTATCGCCGGTGCGAGCATCGTCGTCCCGAAACCCAACGCCTACCGCGACATTCCGTATGTCGCGGAGCTGATCGCCAGGCACGGCATCACCGTGCTGCACATGGTGCCCTCGCTGCTGGCCACCTTCCTGCTGCTGCCCGAGGCGAACGACTGGCGGGCGCTGCGACACGTTCCGGTCGGCGGCGAGGCGCTACCCGGCGAGATCGCCGACCGGTTCGCCGCGCAGTTCGACGCCGAACTGCGCAATCACTACGGGCCGACCGAAGCGGTCGTGTGCTCGACGTCGATGCCGGTCGAGGGGCCGCAGGGCACCAGGATCGTGCCGATCGGGTTCCCGAACCGCAACGTCTACGTGTATCTGCTCGATGACTCGATGCAGTTGGTGCCGCCGGGTGTCGTCGGCGAGATCTATCTCGGTGGCAGTCAACTCGCGCGCGGCTACCTGGATCGGCCGACCCTGACCGCGGAGCGCTTCGTCGCCGACCCCTTCCTTGCGGGTGGCAGGCTGTACCGCACCGGCGACCTCGCACGGCGCGCCGCCGATGGCGAGATCGAATTCATCGGTCGTGCCGACGAACAGGTGAAGGTGCGTGGGTTCCGCATCGAGCTCGGTGAGGTGGAGGCGGCGGTCTCCGATCACCCCGGTGTCGCGCAGTGCGTCGCGATAGTCACCGAGCACGAGACGCTCGGTCCGATCCTTGCGGCGTATCTTGTGCCGAAGCCCGGCGTCGATATCGATCTTCAGCAGGTGCGCGCGAGCGTCGCGGCGGCACTGCCCGAACATATGGTGCCCGCGGCGTTCGCCGTAATCGCTGAGGTGCCGGTGAGCGCGCACGGCAAGCTGGATCGGCGTGCGCTACCGGAACCGGTGCTCGCGCTGACCCGCACGTACCGAGAGCCCGAGTCGCCCACCGAGATTCGGGTCGCCGGGCTGTACAGGGAACTGTTCGACACCGACCGGGTCGGCGCCGACGATTCGTTCTTCGAACTCGGCGGCCACTCGCTGCTCGCGACGCGACTGGTCACTATGGTCCGCGCCGCATTCGGGATCGACGTCGATGTGCGCGCGCCGTTCGACACCCCGACGGTCGCCGGGCTGGCCGCGCATTTGGTCGCGCGGTATCGCGATCAGTTCGGCGGCGACCTCGACGAGGCGCCGATTCCGGATCGGTCGGCTGTCGATGACGCATCGGTGCCGACGAAACAGGAACGGCCCGAACGTATTCCGCTGTCCTATTCGCAACGTGCGTTGTGGCTGCGTCGGCAGCTGGAGGGTCCGTACGGGTGGGAGAACTTCCGGTTCGCCATTCGTTTCGACGGGCCGCTCGACATGGTGGCACTCGACGCCGCGCTTGCCGACGTGACGGCCCGCCACGAGTCGATGCGCACAACCTTCCCTGAGCACGAGGGGACGCCTTATCAGCAGGTCGCCGCCGCGGGGCCGGTCGAGCTGTTGCGTACCGAACTCGGTGGGGAGCCGGCTCGGCTGGACGAGGCGCTGGCCGCTGAGGCAGGTCACATCTTCGACCTCACCTCGGACTCGCTGGTCCGGTTGCGCCTGTTCGTTCTCGGCGAGCGGACGCATGTGCTCTCGGTTCTCATGCATCACATGGTCACCGACCGGGAATCCTGCCGGGTCTTCATCGAGGACCTCACGCTCGCCTACCGAGCGCGGCTCGGCGGCGCGGCACCGTCCTGGCCGGAGTTGACCATGCAGTTCGCCGATTTCGCGGTCTGGCAACGGGACACCTTCGACCACGCCCCCGGCCGCGACGACCTCAGCGGATACGGCAGGGCCCAGCTCGACTACTGGCGCACCGCTCTGGCCGGGTTGCCGGTGGAGATCGCGATCGCGCACGATCGCCCGCGTCCCGCTCGGCTCGGCCACGCCGGTGTGAGCGCGAGCCGGATTGTCCCGGCGCAGACCTGGCAGGCCTTGCGGTCGTTGGCGGGGGCGTCCGGCGCCACCGAGTTCATGCTGTGCCAGGCGGCGAGCGCGGTGCTGGTGCACACCCTCGGCGGGGGAGTGGACGTGCCGCTCGGCGCGACCGCGGCCAACCGGGCCGGGCGGCCGGTGGACCGCCTGGTCGGACTCTTCGCCGACATGATGGTGCTGCGCAACGACCTTTCGGGCGACCCGACGCTGCGCGCCGTGCTCGAGCGGGTGCGCGAGTCGGCGCTCAGCGCGCTCGGCCATCAGGACGTGCCTTTCGAGCGGATCGTCGAAACACTCAACCCACCAAGGGTTCTCGGCCGCAACCCGCTGTTCCAGGTGATAATGCAGTTCGGGCAGACTGTGCCGTCCGCCGACTTCACCGAGCATGGCGAGACGACCGTGACCGCGCTCGTTCCGCAGTACGACGCCGCATTCATGGACTTCCACCTGGACTTCCTGGTGGAATCCAGTGGCGAGCTGTTGGTGCGGGTGGTGGTCAACTCCGAGCTCTATGATGCGGCGACCGGCGCGGCGTTCGCCGACACGTTGGTTCGGATCATTGCGCAGTTCGCTACCGAACCCGATACGGCCGTTAGTGAGCTGACTGTGCTGCCTGCGGGCTGGGACACCACACGCACCGTGGTGCGCCATGCGGCGTCCGAGGCAGCGGCCGCCGAGGCCGAGGCAGGCCCGCCGCGGACCGAGACCGAACGCACCCTGGTCGCCGTGCTGGAGGAACTACTCGAGACCACCGACATCGGCAGAACGGACGGGTTCTTCGCACTCGGCGGCGACAGCATAATCGCGATCCAATGGGCGGCACGGGCCGGCGCGGCCGGTCTGACGATGACCCCGCAGATGGTGTTCGAGCACTTCACCCTGTGGGAATTGGCCGCGGCGGTAGATGTCGCGGGCGCCGATCAGGCCGACGCCGCGGGGCAACCGGCCGAGGACCACCAGCATGCGCCGATGTCCGTCTCGGGACTGCCCGACGACGCACTGGCCATGCTGCGGCAATCGTGGACAACTCAGCGCTGAACCGCGGGGGGGGGGGGCGGGGGGGGGGCCCCCCCCCCCCGCCCCCCCCCCGGGGCCCGGGGGGGGGGGGGGGGGGGCGCCCCCCTGGGCGCCGCCGGGGTGGGGGGCGAG
>NZ_JBHVDF010000001.1:12959-416730 GCF_042802915.1 Nocardia sp. NPDC057440 | reverse complement strand
GGCGCCGGGGGGCCGCCCCCCCCGCGCCCGGCCCCGGGGCGCCCCCAGCGCCCCACCCCCCGCCCCCCCGCGGGGGGGGGCGGGGGCCGCCCCCCCCCCCCCCGCGGAGCCTGCCGTTCGACGATTGGTCAGGTCGGCAGTGGCCACCTATGGTCGACCGCGATGGATTCCGTACCTTTTTCGATGATGCTGTCGGTCATCGTGGTCGTCGCGGTGGTCTCGGTCGGGCGCTGGTTTCTCGTCGCCGACACCATCACCGACCGCCTGATCAATCGTGCCTGGGCATGGGACCTCGTCGGCCTCGTGCTCTATACGGCCGCCGCGCGGGTTGGGTCTGCCGCGCTGGGGCAGCGGCTGTTCCTGTGCTGTGGGCTGATGACCGCCGCCGTGGTCGTCGGTGTCGGCCAACTGGTCGACGGCGCGGACCCGGAGGCGGTGCGCCGAAGTCAGAAGATCTACGGTGTCATCGCTGCTCTCATTGCGACACTGACGCTGGCGATTTCGCCGGTCGCCCAGCGTGTACTGCGTCTCGACATCGACGAGTTCGTCTGGCTGCTGTCCGAAATTCCGCTCGCGGTAAGCGGCTTCCTGATCGCGCGAGCCAGTCTGCGTGAACTGCGAACCGCCGGCCATACGGTGAAAGAGAAGCTGACGTATTCGGTTCTGTTCGTCCTCGCGTCCTACTGGACGGTGTCGGCATTCATCACCGTGGCCCGCGCGGCGTACGGGACCTCGCCGAGCAATCCCGGGAACATATGGGCAATTACGGCAGTGTTGTGCCTACTGCTCGTCACAGCGTTGACCGCGATACCACTGTTCAGCGCGGTGCTGACGCGAGTAGAGCTGGATCGGTTCGGTTGGCGCTGTCGTCGGCTGCGACCGCTGTGGCGGGATCTGACCACTGCCGTGCCGGAAGTCGTCCTTCGCCACAGCGATGCGATCGACAGCAGTTCGGCCTCACGGCTCTATCGGATGACGGTAGAGATCCAGGACGCGCTACTGCGTTTGAAGCCGTACGTCCCGGCCTCGATACCCGGGCGAGAAGGCCCCCCGGCCGACGACGTCAGCGGCTACGCCCACCGGATCGCGCATGCCGTACACGCCAGAGCCGAGGGGCATCCGGTCCGACAGAGCGCCCATGTCGGCGCCATCGTGGCTCCTGGCGGCCGGGATCGTGCCCAGGAATTGCGCCAGCTACTCGAATTGGCGCACGAATGGCCGAGGGCCCGTGCGAGCATCGCGGCTCGCACGGGCCTCTACAGCGGATAGCCTGCGGCTACGTCGCCGCGTTGGCGAACATGAGAGTCACCATGGCACGCTGATGGTTCTCCGCGTCCGGATCCCCTGGCCAACTACCGTAGGCCAGGCGGCCGAGCATCCCGGTGTCGTCGTCTTCGCCTGCCGCGACAACTGCTGTGAAACAGACCGGAAACCCATGTCCGGTCGGTAAATGGTCACTTGGGCGATGCATGGAGGGCGCCGATGAACACCCCGGCGCCGACCTGGCTCGCCGTGCTCACCGTTGTCGTTGTCTGCGTCGTGACCGTCGCACGCTGGCGGTTCGCCGACGACAGTGTGGCCGATCGACTCATCAACCGGGCGCTGAGTTGGGTGAGCCTCGATGTCATTGTCGCCCAATTCGGCGTCTGGTTCGGGGCAGCCGAGATGTGCCATCTGATCTTTCTCGCACTGTGCCCGATAGCCGTGGCGAACCTCTACGGTCTTGCTGGAATGTTCGCTGGTGCGGACCCGGGCACCGCTCGGCTTCGACAGCGGCGCTATGACGCCGTCGGGGTGCTCGGCGGCGGCGCGATACTGGTCATCGGCCAGCCTATGGACTACACCGGAGCCGGGTTCTGGTGGCGGGCGGCGTGTTACTGGGCGATCTTCAATGTGCCGACCACGGTGGCAGCCACCCTGCTTATCCGCGCGTGCATCCGTGAACTGCGCGGCGGTGCCAGGCTGCGGGAACTGGTGGCCTACGGTGCACTGCTGATACTCGCGGTCGGCTGGTACTTCGCTGCGATTCGGGCACTGTGGCAGATCCGAGACCAGGTCGCGCCCGGCGGCTCGGCTGTCCAATGGGGCGTCGTGTCTTGTGCTTTCGGCATTCTGGTCCCCGGCATCACGGCGATGCCGTTGCTGAACGGGCTGCTGACTCGGTGCGGCTTGGATCGTGCCGGAAGGGATCTGCGGCGACTGCGGCCGCTGTGGCGCGATCTCACCGACGCGGTGCCGGAGATCGCGATGCGCTCAGAAGTCGGTCACGTCGCCGACCCGCGTGCCCAGCTGTATCGCATGGTTGTCGAAATCCGGGACGCATTGCTGCATCTGCGCCGATATGCACCGCCCGAAGGCAGCTCCGAGTATCAGGGCGCCGCAGGCTATGCGCGACTGGTGGCACGCGCGGTGCACCAGAAGGCCAGCGGTGCCGCACCCGCCGCGAGCGGGCAGGCCACCGATCTCTTCCTGCTCGGCGGCGAAGATTTGTCCGCTGATCTCGGCCATCTGCTGGCACTATCGCGTGCGTGGCCGCGGGTCGGCGGCGCCAGGGGAGTGCCGAATCGATGACCGCACAGGCGCGTTGAGCGTGCCCGATCGTCGTGGGCATCGTCGCGATCGCCCGATGGCTGCTTGTCGAGGACATCGTGTCCCGGCCGCCTGGTCAACTGGGCGCCGGCCTGGTCGGTCGTGGGACTTGTCGGCCAGGAATTCGGTGCGGAGCCGAGTCGCGGGCCGAGCGCCCGGCCAGTGCGCGGTGCTCGCACCGCATGAGAAGAGTCTCCTTATGTAGGTTAGGCAACCCTATCTCGTTGGGTTAAGCTACGGCTGAACAGTCTCGATTCGCCGGAGGCGGCGACAGACAAGGAGTGGCAGCGGCATGGAGTCGGCACAGCGGCCGGGGGACGGCACGGCGGGGATCGGCAAGGAGGAGATCCGGGCCGCGGTGGCAGGCCAAATCGGGCTGACGGCCGCAGATATCGCCGATCACGACGACCTCATCCAATTGGGGCTGGACTCGATCCGCACCATGAAGCTGGCGGGCGGGTGGCGCAAGCGGGGGGCCGACATCAACTTCGCCCAGCTCGCGGCCAATCCAACGGTGGCGTCCTGGCACGACCTGCTCGGAACAGAGTCGGCCGAGACCGAGTCGGTCGCCGAGGTCGGGTCCGCCGAGCCGACGCCCGCCGAGGCAGTGGGCGATGACACGCCCTTCCCGCTGGCGACGATGCAGCATGCGTACTGGATCGGTCGCTCCGATGAACAGGAGCTCGGCGGCGTCGCGGCCCATCTCTACGTCGAATTCGACGGCGGCCGTATCGATCCCGCGCGGCTGGAGCGGGCGGTGGCCGAGCTGATAGCGGTGCATCCCATGCTGCGCACCAGATTCCTGCCGGACGGCACACAGCAGACCATGTCCGCACCGGGCAAGCCTGTGTTCACCGTCGTCGACCTGCGCGACCACGCCCCAGCGGCCGCCGAGGCCACACTGGCCGAGTTGCGTGACCACAAGACACATCAGCGCCTCGCCATCGAAGACGGCCAGGTCATCGACATCACGCTGACCCTGCGCGATGCCGACCACACGCGGCTGCACCTGGACGTCGACATGCTGGCCGGCGACGCGATGAGCTACCGCGTCCTCATCTCCGACCTGGCCGAGCTGTATCACGGTGCGCAGTTGCCGGTCCCCGGCTATAGCTACCAGCGCTATCGCACCGAACGTCAGGAGGACACCGCGGTCCGCGAGCGCGACCGGCAGTGGTGGCAGCGGCGACTGCCCGAATTGCCCGGCGCGCCCGAGCTGCCCACCGTCCCGGTCGCGGAGCGCACGGCACCGCACCGCACCGTCCGCTACGACCACTGGTTGGCGCCGGAGGCCAAGCAGCGTCTGCTCGCCGCCGCGCACGAGCGCGGCATCACCCCGGCCATGGCGCTGGCCGCGGTCTTCGCCGAGACCATCGGCGGTTGGTCGGCGCAGAGTCGGTTCTTGCTGAATGTGCCGCTGTTCCATCGGGAACCGGTCCATCCCGATATCGACAGGCTGATCGGTGACTTCACCTCGTCGATCATGCTCGAGGTCGACGTCACCGAGAACATGTCCGTGACCGACCGCGCCCGTGCGCTACAGCGCAGCATGCATGAAAGCGGCGCGCACACAGCCTATTCCGGGCTAGAGGTGTTGCGCGATCTCGGCAGGCACCGTGGCGAACCGGTACTCGCCCCTGTGGTCTACACCAGCGCGCTGAACCTGGGTGAACTGTTCGCCGACCGGGTCACCGAGACCTTCGGCGAGCCGGTGTGGATCATCTCGCAGGGCCCGCAGGTGCTGCTGGACGCCCAGGTCACCGAGGTGCGCGGCGGATTGCTACTGAACTGGGACGTCCGCGAGGACGCGTTCCCCGCAGGCATGGTCGATGCGATGTTCGCCAGGTACACCGCGGCCATCGGACGGCTCGGCGACGGCGACGCGGGGTGGAACGCGGAGGCCGCGGTGCGGCTGCCGGTCGCCCAGGCCGAGGTGCGTGCCGCGGTCAACGCGACGGACGGACCGGTCAGCGGACGCTGCCTGCACCAGGGCTTCTTCGAGCACGCCGCGGCCGATGCCGATCTTCCCGCGGTGGTGTGGGGGCTCGGCGACGGCGCAGGCGCATGGAGCTACGGGGAACTGGCCGCGCGAGCGCTTGCGGTCGCGGGCGCCCTGCACGCCGAGGGCGTGTGCCCCGGTGACGCGGTCGCTGTTCAGCTGCCCAAGGGGCCGGACCAGATCGTGGCCGTGCTCGGCGTACTCGCGGTCGGCGCGACCTACGTGCCGATCGGATTCGATCAGCCGGTCGGCCGCCGCGCCGAGATCTTGCGCACCGGTGAGGTTGTCGCCGCGCTGGTGGTCGAGGGTGCGGATGTGGGCGTACCCATCCCGTGCGTGCCGATCGGCGCGGCCGGTACATATCCGCGACCGCTCGATGGGCCGGTCTGTCCAGATACCGAACAGATCGCCTACGTGCTTTTCACCTCCGGCTCGACCGGCGTGCCCAAGGGCGTCGAGGTCCCGCACCGCGCGGCGATGAACATTATCGACGCGATCAACGAATGGTTCGATGTGGGCAGCGCCGACCGGTCCTTCGGGTTGTCCGCCCTGGAATTCGATCTCTCGGTATACGACATCTTCGGCTTGCTCTCGGTGGGTGGCGCGGTGGTCGCCGTCGATCCGCACCAGCGTGCCGAGCCGACCACGTGGGTGGAACTACTTCGCCGCCACCGGGTTTCGATTATCAACTGTGTGCCGAGCATGCTGGACACGATCCTGCAGATCGGTGGGGACAATCTGGGTGACTCCCTGCGCGCGGTCATTCTCGGCGGTGACTGGGTCGGCGCCGACCTGGCTCGCCGGTTGGCCCGCCAAGTACCTGGCTGCCGATTCTCCGGGCTGGGTGGCGCGACCGAGACCGCGATTCACAGCACCGTCTGCGAGGTCGTCGGTGCACCCCCCGCGCACTGGGTGACGGTGCCGTTCGGTGTTCCACTGCGCAATGTCCGATGCCGGGTCGTCGCACTGTCGGGACGGGACTGCCCGGATTGGGTGCCCGGTGAACTCTGGGTAGGTGGTGCGAATGTGGCCACTGGCTACCGCAATGATCCGGAGCGAACCGCGCAGCGATTTGTCGAATTCGAAGGTGTCCGCTGGTATAAGACCGGCGATATGGCGAGGTACTGGCCCGACGGCACCGTCGAATTCCTCGGTCGCGCCGATCATCAGGTGCAGATCCGCGGCTACCGGGTCGAGCTGGGAGAGGTGGAGACCGCGTTGCGCACTGTGTCCGGGGTCCGGCATGCCGTCGCGGCGGTGGTCGGTACGGGCGCGCCTAAGCTGGTCGCCGCGATCACGGGTGATCCGGACGAGATCGGCGATATCACCTCCGCCCTATCGGACCTGTTGCCGGGCTACATGATTCCGACCAGGATCGAATTCCTCGAGCAGATGCCGCTGACCGCCAACGCCAAACTGGACCGGCGGGCGGTGGTAGCGCTGCTCGAACCCGACGCCGCAGATGCCCACGACGGCGTTCCGGGCAATGACGTCGAGGCGGCGCTGGTCGATATTGTCGCCGGGGTGCTCGGCGTCGATTCGGTGGGTGTGCGCGACGACTTCTTCGGGCTCGGAGGCGATTCGGTGCTTGCCACCACGGTCATTGCCCGGGTGCGTGAATGGCTCGATGTCGATCACGCGCTGGTCGCGGACATCTTCGCGGCCCGCACCGTCGCCGGACTCGCCACTCGTTTGGTGGATCGGGAAACCGGGCGTGGTGAGCCGGATCGACTGGCCGCGGTCGCGCGGTTGTACCTGGAAATCGCGGCCATGAGCGACGAGGAGGTTCTTGCCCAGCTCTGAGGCTGCCGCATGACAAACAGCCGAGGTCCCAGCGCACGGGCGCTGGGACCTCGTTTGTGTAGTCCTGCTGGATTGACAGCGATTCAGCGTGGCGCGGGGGAACCGATGATCATGCTGCCGACGCTGCACTCCTCCAATTCGTCCACGCCCGCGGCGGCTGCGAAAGCCGCTGTGTCGCAGAAACCTTGGGCGCACGCACCCAACCCCATGGCGGTCACCGTCAGGTAGATCGTCTGCATCAGCACGCCGACATCCTTGAGGATCGTGGCATAGGCGACCTGCTCGTAGGTCCACATCACCCGGCCGCAACGGGCCGCCATGACCACGAGCACCTGGGGTTCGGCGCCCTGGGGCAACGTTGCCGACGTGGACTTCAAGAGTTGTGCCACCGCAGGCGAATCCGCCGTGGCCACGGGGCGCAGCACATGCTCGAACGAGTCGTAGTGGTACATACCCGGCGCCAGTCCCGCGACATTGCGCACCACCGGATAGAGCTCGAGTTCGTAGACACTGCCGCCCGACGGATAGGGCCGTGAGAGCAGCTCTTCGCCCCCGTCCGCCGGTCCGGTGCTCCGCGTTCTGGCTGTGCGATACAGCAATTCGGCCAGCTGCGCGATGGTGATCGGGAGCGCATCGTCGAAGGTCCTGGTCGAGACCCGGTCCTCCAGGACGGCCGTCAGCGTCGGATCCTCGACACGGTTCGCCGCCAGATCTGGGACCGGCAACGCCACCGCCTCGCCCGGGTAGTTCGCCTTGCGGGCGGGCGGCTGCGGGAACTGCCCCTTCGCCCACTTGGTCGGGCCGAAATGCTCCCAGGTGACGGTGCGCTCGCCGAGCGTGCTGCGACGGTGGAACCACAGGTCGGGCAGGCTCCAACTGCGCGTGCTGAATTCGCGGTCCTCCGCGTCCGCGTCCGACACCAGGAATCCGCACCAGTGCAGGTCCTCGGCGAACTGCGCCTTGACGCCGACCGGCAGATTGGCGTCGGCCGCGCCCGGCCCGTCGAGCAGGGCGAGCAGCCGCGGATCATGGATGCGCAGATCGCACCAGGCCCGTGGGTGCTCGAGCACGAAACCCTTCGAGTCCCGGTGCAGCACTGCGAATGTGGACAACGTCGCGGACCAGGACAACGGGGTGGTCGGGCGGGGCGCGGGCTGTCCGAATGGCCGGACGGTGTAGAGATCGCGCCCGCCATCGCGCACCGTGACCGAGAGCCAGCCGCCGTCGGCGAGCCGGTCCATCAGCCCGGCGACGTCGTCGCCGCCCGCCGCCGCTGACATTTCGGAGACGGTCGCGGGCCCGCGGTTCAGTGTCTCGAGTGCCTGGATTTGACCGGCGGCCAGGCCGACCAGCTTCTCGTCGCGCGGCGGATTCAGCAGCACCGCGCCCGCGGTCGTTGTCAGGCAGGTGACACCGTCACGCAGCGCGAATCTGGTCTGGTCGGGATATGTGACGGCGGGCAAAATCGCGAACCTCTGCTTGTGGGATCGAAATGACTGGCGCGCTGCCTATTTCGCCGCGGTGGCGAAGGCAGGTTCGAGCTTGTCCAGGATGTAGGGCACCGAAAGCGCGGTCGGCTGGTTCACCGCGCTGATCTCCTGGGTGGTGAGGAATACGACCGAGCCTTTCTTCACCGCGGGCAGCTCGGCGTAGCCCGGCAGCTGCCGGTACTTCTCGTCCAGACCGGTGGAGTAGCCGGCCAACAGCACGTCGGAGGTGAGTTCGTTGACGCGTTCCGGGGAGAGCGCGAGGCGCCCCTGGTTGGCGGGCAGGTCGGTGAGGTTCTTGGGGATGCTGAGGCCGAGTTGAGTGAACACCTTGGAGGAGCCGTCGTTCGGGTCGGTCAACACCATCAACTGCGTGGGGCCTGCCAGCCAGGTGCTCGCGAAGGTCTTGCCCTTCAGGCCTGGGTTCGCCGCGGTGATCGCGGTGATCTTCGCGTCCACCTTCGCGATCACCTCGGTCGCTTCGTCCTGTTTGTGCAGTGCCTTACCGAGCGCGGTGACCTGGTCCTGCCACGGGGTGATGGCCTCCTTGGTGAGTCCGGGGAGGGTCGCTGCGATATGGGAGAGCTCGTCGTAGGTCTTCTGGTCGGCGATGAAAGTGTCGACCAGAATGAGATCGGGCTCCAGCGCGGCGACTTGCTCGACCAGATTGCCCGAGGCGTTCAATACCTTCGCGGACTCCAGCGTTTTCGGTTGCCACGGTGGCGCGCTCTTCGACATGACTGCGACATTGTCGACGTAGCCGATCGGTGTCACACCGAGCGCCAGTGTGGTGTCGAGCCACTGGTTGCCGAGCGCGACGATCTTCTGGGGAGTGCCCTCGATGGTGGTCTCCCCGCGAGCGTGGGTGATGGTGACCGAGGAGCCGCCCGAGCTCGAATCGTCGCTGGACGATCCGCACGCGGTGACGCCGAGGGCGAGGGCGCCGGCCAGCACGGCCACCGTCGCGCGCGCCCACCTGCGGGATGCTCGAACAGACTTCATGGTTGAACCCTCCTTCGTCGAGGAGCTTCCTCGACTCGACTCCTTCGAGCCACCAGCATTAAATCAGCCAAGGCTAACCTATCTTGCTGCCGGATTCGATGAGCAGGTGCGCGTCCGAAGGGTGGGACATCGACTTGATCGTTACATCCGCTAACTATATAGTTTGCGGAGCTAATATTTCTGCGAGGGGCTGCCGTGACGAATCCATCCACCGATCTCGACCTCGGCGATGTCCGAACCATCCGCCGCCGGTTGCGCTACGACCGGGACCATCCGCGCTACAAGTGGATCGTCCTGACCAACACCACCCTCGGCGTGCTGCTCACCGCGATCAATTCCTCGATCGTGCTGATCTCGCTGCCCGCGATCTTCCGCGGCATCGGTCTGAACCCGCTCGATGCGGGAAATGTCGGCTACCTGCTCTGGATTCTGATGGGGTACCTGCTGGCGACGGCCGTGCTCGTGGTGATGTTCGGGCGGCTCGGCGACATCTTCGGACGCGTGCGCATCTATAACCTCGGCTTCGCGGTGTTCGCACTCTGTGCGATCGCGCTGTCCTTCGATCCATGGGACGGCGGGTCCGGGGCGATGTGGATCATCGTCTGGCGGGTCGTGCAGGGCGTCGGCGGGGCCATGCTCATGGCCAACTCCTCGGCGATCCTCACCGACGCCTTCCCCTCGAATCAGCGTGGCACCGCGCTCGGCATCAATATGGTCGCCGCGGTGGCAGGGTCGTTTCTCGGCCTGCTCATCGGCGGGGTGCTGTCGGAGTGGGATTGGCGCGCGGTGTTCTGGGTGAGCGTCCCGATCGGCATCCTCGGCGCGGTCTGGTCCTACCGGTCGCTGCACGAGGTCGGTGTGCGCTCCGAAGGCGCGGTGGACTGGACGGGCACCATCCTCTTCGGGCTCGGCTTGACCGCGTTGCTCACCGGCATCACCTATGGCATCCAGCCCTACGGTGGGCACGCCACGGGTTGGTACAGCCCGTGGGTGCTGTCTGCGGTGATCGGCGGCATCGTGCTGCTCGGAGTGTTCTGTGTGGTGGAGAGTCGGATCGCCGATCCGATGTTCAATCTGGCCTTGTTCCGCAACCGGGCGTTCGGCTTCGGCAACTTCGCCAACCTCATGGTCTCCATCGGCCGCGGTGGCATGCAGTTCATGCTGATCATCTGGTTGCAGGGCATCTGGCTGCCGTTGCACGGCTACGACTTCGCATCGACCCCGCTGTGGGCAGGCATCTACCTGCTGCCGCTGACCGTGGGATTCCTTGCCGCGGGCCCGATTTCGGGCTGGCTGTCGGATCGCTACGGGGCCAGGCTGTTCACCACCGGCGGCGCCGTGATCGCGGGGCTGACCTTCCTGTTGCTGCTGGTGATCCCGGTCGACTTCGACTACTGGCTGTTCGCGGTGATCATCCTGATCAACGGAATCGGCAGCGGGTTGTTCTTCTCGCCGAACACTGCCGCGATCATGTCCAGCGTCCCCGCCGCTCAGCGCGGGGCCGCCTCCGGCATGCGCGGCACGCTGTTCAACGGCGGCAACGCCCTGTCCATGGGAATCTTCTTCTCCCTCATGGTCGTCGGCCTCGCCGCCGGCCTGCCCGCGGCGCTCGACTCCGGGCTGCGCGCGCAGGGCGTCTCGGCCGACGCCGCCGCCCAGCTCGCCGGCATGCCCCCGGTGGCCAGCATGTTCGCCGCCTTCCTCGGCTTCAACCCGATCCAGGAATTACTCGGCCCCTCCGGCGAATTGAGTAAGCCCGGCGTCGACGCCGATACCCTGACCGGCCAGGAGTTCTTCCCGCATCTGCTCACCGGGCCGTTCCATTCCGGTCTGATCGTCGTGTTCGTCGCGGCGGCCGTCATGATGTTCCTTGCCGCCGCCGCCTCCTACTTCGCGGGCGACAAGTACGTCCATGACGAGGGCGATGAGCTCGCCGAGGCGGATGCGCCGGCCGAGATCGCGGTGCCGGTCCCGGTGCGCTGACACCGCGCCCGTGCGCGGGCATCGCCTACTTGGCGGCGTTGGCGAACGCGGGCTGCAGCTTGTCGAGCAGATACGGCACCGACAGCGCGGTCGGCTGGTTGAGGCCGCCGAGCTCTTGGATGGTCAAGAAGGTGACAGCGCCCTTCTTCACCGCGGGCAGCTCACGGAAACCCGGCAGCTGACGGTAGGTTTCGTCCATGCCGGGGGAATAGCCCGCCAGCAGCAGATCCGCGGTGAGCTCGTCGACGTGTTCCGGCGTCAGCGCCAGCCTGCCCTGACTGGCCGGTTGGTCGGCAAGGTTCTTCGGAATGCCGAGGCCGAGCTGGGTGAAGATCTGACCGGCGACGGCGTTCGGGTCGGTGACCACTATCAGCTGGGCCGGACTCGCCAGCCAGGTGCTCGCGACGGTCTTGCCCCGCAGCCCGGGGTTCGCGTGTGTGATGGTCTCGACCTTCTTATCCACGTCGGCGATGACCTTGCTCGCCCGATCCGTCCTGCGCAGCACCGAGCCGAGCGCGGTCACCTGATCCCGCCACGGCGCGATCGCCTCGTTGCTCAGCGCGGGCAGCGTCGGTGCGATCTTGGACAACTCGTCGTAATACCGCTGATCGGCGAGCAACCCGTCCACCAGAATCAGATCCGGTTCCAGCGCCGCGGTCTGCGCGGCGATATCGCCGGTGGTGTTCAACGCCGCCGCGGCACTCAGTGAGTCGGGCTCCCACGGCGGAGCCGAGTTGGGCACCGTCGCGGCCGTATCGATATAGCCGACCGGAGTAACCCCCAGCGCCAAGGCGGTATCCATCCACTGATTACCCAGCGCGACAACCCTTTTCGGAGTCCCTTCCACTGTGGTCGCGCCACGTGCGTGGGTGATGGTGACGGGTTCGCCGCTGCTGGGGTCTTCGTCGTTGCTCGAAGGCCCCCAGGTGACGACTCCGAGGGCCAGCCCACCGGCGAGCACAACGGCCGCGGCCAGTGCCAAGCCACGGGTTATCCGAACAGACTTCATCGTGTGACCCTTTCGCCGCGGCGCGTCTCCGGTGGTGCCAGCATCGGTCAGCCTAGGCCGACCCATTGTCCTGCGGACCGCAGCGCATCGGGTTGCCGCCTGGGTAGGCTTCCATCATGACCATCGAACCGTCCGGCCACTTGCCGCACGAGATGACCGAGGAGCAGTACCGTCAGCTGCCCGAGGCGATGGCGCGCGAGATCGAAGTTGTGCACGGGCACGTGATTGTCTGTGAGTCCCCTGTACCGGAGCACAATCGCGTAGCGCGCAGACTGGCAGGAGCCATGGAGCAGCTGCCGAGCACCGAGCCGTGCATCCGGGTGGAGACCGGTATTGATGTTGTGTTGTGGCGAGTGCCGAAGTTCACGTTCCGTCGGCCCGATGTGACGGTGTACCGGTGCTTGCCCGAACGGGGCGCGAAGCCGGAGTCCGGCGATGCGTTGATCGTGGTCGAGGTTTCGTCTCCATCCACCGCGGCCGAAGACTTGCTGGACAAGAAGGCCCAGTACGCCCGGGCCGGCATTCCGCTCTACCTGGTCATCGCACTCGACACCAAGTACGACATCGAAGAGGTCCGTGAGTTCAGACTCGACGCCCATGCCGCCGAGTATCGGCTGCATCGGCTGCATCGCGATGGATTCCTGCAGCTCGAGCATGTCGTGCTCGGCGAGATCACCTTCGCGGACCTCGTTCGATAGTCAGCGAGATTCCTGTCGCTGTCGGGGTGCCTCCGAAAGTTACTCGGCTACCGAACTGGCGACCGGTTCTTGGCGGGTGCCCCCGCGCAGCCCGATCGACATGATGTCGGAGGGTTGGTCGAGTTCGATGCGGTGCCAACGGCCGCGTGGCACAACGTAAGCCGTGCCGGAGGTCAGGTCGACGATGGTCTCGTCGTCGCCGGGATGTTCCGGTCGCAGGTACAGGCGCATCGCGCCGGAGAGGCAGCACACCGCCTCTTCGGAGGACGGGTGGACTTCCCAGTGGTCGGCGTGTACATCGGCGTTGGTCTCGACATGGAATGTCGCGAGCTGCCAGCCGTCGGAGCCGGTGCTCATGCGACGTTCGCCCGCGCGGATAGTGCTGTCGGGGCGAAAGTGCAGGCCGCTGTCGAACAGGTCGATCGGTGTCTTGTTCATGGTTTTCCTTCCTCGGGTACTGCTATGGACGTGCGGGGGAGAGTTCTTCGCCCAGAGGCGCTTTCGGGGTGACTGTCGCGTCGCGGCGGGCGGCGGGCAGGACCACGGCGGCGACAAGGGCGGCAGTGCCGAACACGAGTGCGGCGATACCGAGGGCGAGCGCGTAGCCGTCGTTGAGTCCGGCGGGATCGAGGCGGGCGCCGGAGCGGCTCGCGGCGATGGTGGCCAGCGCGGCGACGCCGACGCTGCCGCCGAGTTGTCGTGCGCTGTTGAACACACCCGACGCCATGCCCGCCTCTGGTCCCGCGACGCCCATGGTCGCCGCTGCGGCGACCGGGGCCAGGCACAGGCCGAGGCCGAAGCCGCCGACCAGCGAGGGTCCGAGCACGTCGGTGACGAAGCCGCCGTCGGGACTGATCAGCGCGAACCAGCCGATGCCCGCGGCGGTGAGCAGGCCGCCGCCGATGAGTGCGGACTTGGGTGAGCGTCGCGCGCCGACCCGGGTGGCGACCACGGTGCCGATGATCACGGTCAGTGAGAACGGCAGGAAGGCCGCGCCGGTCGCGCCCGCACTCATCCCCAGTACCTGCTGCATATACAGCGACACCAGGTAGAAGGCGGAGAATTGTCCTGCGGCGGCGAGGAATACGAAGAGGTTCGCGCCGGTGACCCAGCGACTGCGGAACAGTCCGAGGCGAACAAGGGGAGTGGCGACCCGCGCCTCGACCGCTAGGAAGCAGGCCAGCACGACAATGCTCGCGGTCAGCGTGGCAATCGTGACACCCGAGGTCCAGCCGTAGCGATCGGTGCGGACCACGCCGATCACCAGCAGGCCGATGCCCGCGGTCGCGAGCACCGCGCCGAGCGCGTCCAGGCGGCCGGTGGCGTGGTCGCGACGATCGGCCGCCACTCCCGCCGCCACCGCCGCGAGCGCGATCGCGACGATCGGGATATTGATCAGCATGACCCAGCGCCAGTTCGCGTACTCGGTCAGCAGCCCGCCGACCAGCACGCCCATCGCGCCGCCCGCGGCATTCACCGCGCTCCACACGCCGAGCGCCCGCAGCCGGGCGGGTCCTTCGGTGAAGGTGGTGGTCAGGGTGGCGAGTGCGGCGGGCGCGACGCCCGCCGCCGCCACGCCCTGCACAGCGCGCGCGGCCACCAGTTGCCACGGAGCCTGCGCGAAACCGCCTGCCATCGAGGCGATTCCGAACACGACCAGCCCGGCGGCGAACAGCCTTCGCCGTCCGAACAGATCGCAGGCTTTGCCACCGAGCAGCAGGAACCCGCCGAAGGTCAGCGCGTAGATGTGCACCACCCAGGCCAGCTCGAGCGGCGCGAATCCCAGATCGGCGCGGATCGCGGGCAGCGCGACATTCACGACCGCCATATCGAGGGCCACCATGAACTGTGCGACGGCCACGGCCGCCAGGGCGACTCCTGGCCGCTCACTCAAGTTTTTATACACGTATAAAAACTAGCCGCAGAGTGGTCCCGTGTCCACACATCCCTTCGGCGATGGGCGATGATGGACCCCATGCCGAACCCGTCGCCGCAGCACAACCGCACCGGAAGGCCCCCGCGCATCTCCCTGCCGGAGATCCTCGCGGCGGCCCACACGGTCATCGATGCCGATGGCGTCGAGAAGCTGACGATGCGTCGCCTGGCCACCGAACTCGCCTGCACCCCGATGGCGCTCTACCACCACGTGCACGACAAGGAAGACCTGCTGCGGCTGCTACTGAACGACTACGCCGACCAGGTGGTCTGGCCGTCGCTGCCGGACGCGCCACGCGAGCGAATCCTCGTCGCCGCCAAGGCAATGCACGAGGTGCTCGCCGCACGCTCCTGGATCGTCGAGGTCCTCGTCTCCGACGACCTGTTCGGCGTCTCGGCGCTCTGGATCAACGAAACCATCATCGATGCCGCCATCGCGAGCGGCCTCGGTCCCGACCGGGCCGTGTACGCCTACCGCGTGATCTGGCACTACACGGCGGGCGACCTCATAGTTCGCGCCAAATCCGGGCGCCGAGCCGCCGAAAACCGTCCCACCTACCGCGAATCGGTCTTCGCCGACCTCGACCCCGAAACCCTACCCCGCCTAGCCGCTCTCGGCCCGCGCTGGGTCGAACTCACCGCTGTGGACACCTACGACTACGGCCTCCGAGCCCTGGTCGACGGTCTGCTCGCCGGCGGCGAAAGCTAGCAGCCCGGCACTGTGGCCGGGCTGCTGGTCGGGATGGTGGATAACCACCAAGCGCTCAGAAACTGACGCGCTGGTTCTCCGGCATGAACAACTTGTCGCCTTCCTTCACTCCGAAGGTGTTGTAGAACTCGGCGAGATTGCGCATCACCTGGTTGCAACGGAATTCGCTGGGGGAATGGGTGTCCTGCAGCTGATTGATGGTGGCTTCCTCGGTCTGCTTCTCGCGCCAGCTGCGGGCATGGGAGAAGAACATCTGCTGGAAGTCCGGTTCCTTGCCCTCTCGCTTCGCCGCGATGCGGTAGGCCTCCAGCGCGATCTGCAGCCCGCGCAGGTCGGCGAGGTTCTCGCCGACCGTGAGCGCGCCGTCGACGTGATATTTGGGATCCAGGCCCTCCGGGACAAGCGGGTTGTACTGGTCGATCAACTGCTTGGTCTTGGCCTCGAACGCGGCCAGATCCTCGGCGGTCCACCAGTCGCGCCGGTTGCCGTCGGCGTCGTACTTGGCACCCTGATCGTCGAAGCCGTGTCCGATCTCGTGGCCGATGGTGGCCCCGACCGCGCCGTAATTGACGGCTGTGGTGGCGTCCTTGTCGAAGAACGGCGGCTGCAAATAGGCGGCCGGGAAGGTGATCTGGTTATTGGTCGGGGAGTAGTAGGCATTCACCGTCTGCGGCGACATACCCCATTCGGCTTTGTCGACGGGGGTGCCGAGCCGGTTGAAGGCCTTCTTGGACTCGAAAGCATTGACCGCGAGCAGGGATTCGATCAACTTGCCCCTGGTGATCTTCAAGTCGGAGTAGTCGTCCCACTTGTCCGGGTAGCCGATCCTGGACTCGATCTTGTCGAGCTTGACGAGGGACGCTTCCCTGGTCGGCTGCGACATCCAGGTGGAATGGGTGAAGTTATCCCGGTACGCGGCCATGAGGTCGGCGACCATTTCCTTGGCGCGCTCCTTGGCCTCCGGCGGAAAGTGCGCGGCGACATACAGTTTGCCGAGCTGGTCGCCGAGATTGTCGTCCACGACACCGACGGCCGACTTCCACAGCTCCGGGCGTTCGTCGAGCCCGCTCAGCACCCGGCCGACGAAATCGAAGCGCGCATCGGAGATGGGCTTGGGCAGGAAGCGGGCGAAATTCGCCGTCACGCTCGTGCGCAGGTACTCCCGCCAGACGGCGATATCGACGTCGGCCCACAGCCGCGCCGCCCCCGTCACGAACGACGGCTGGGAAACCACGATCTTGTCGAACAGCTGGCGCGGCCGGTCGGTATTGCCCGCCATCCACGGGTCCCAGTCGAATTGCGGTCCGAGCGCGGTCAATTCCGACCAGCTCATCAGGTTGTAGGTGGCGTCGGTGTTCCGATTGCGCACGCTGTCCCAATGCGCGGCCGCGATCTTGGTCTCCAGGTCGACCACCCGCTGCGCCAGCCCGGTCGGATCGGCGAAGCCTGCGGCCGCGGCCATCTTTTCCACGTAGGTCTTGTAGCCCGCGAGTTGCGTCGCGTACTCCGGTTTGCGGTAGTACTGCTCGCTGAGGCCGAGGCCGGATTGGCCGATGGTCGGGATGTAGGCGTTGGAGTTCTTGCGATCGATGCCGATACCGATGCCGATCAGACCCGAGATGGGCAGTTCGGCCATCACCTTGGCCAGGTCGGGCTTGGTCGCGGCGCCGTCGATCTTGGCGTACAGATCGGCGAGCGGGGTCATCCCGAGGCGTTCGATCGTGTCGAGATCGAGGCGCGCGTCGTAGAGATCGCGAATCTGCTGCGCCTCCGAGCCCGCCTTCGGATCCTTGATGCCTTCGATGATCGCCCGCAACTGGTCCAGCGTGCGGTCGGAAGCCTCGCTGATCGCACCGACGGCGGCCTTGTCCGGCGGCAGCTGGTACTCCCGCAGCCACTTGCCGTTGACGTGCCGATACAGGTCGTCCTGCGGCCGGATAGCGTCATCGGCGCCACCCAGATCGACACCGGTGAGCTGCACGATGTCGGTCTTCGAGCACGAAACCAGCGCCACGGCGGCCGGCACGGCCCCGAGCGCGATCAGGAAGGCACGACGGTCCAGCTGGCCGGGACGACCGGTTGATGTCACGAGGATTCCTCTCCCGATGCGGTGTCCCGCATCCTCGTCAGGCGCGATATTGCTTGCCCGAGGCTACCTGTCCGCAGCGATGCGGGCCCGGCGGATCAGAGCGTGACCCGCTGGTCCTCGGGCAGGAACAGCCGGTCGGCGGCGGTGACGCCGAAGGTGGTGTAGAACTCGGGGATATTGCGGATCACCTGATTGCATCGGAATTCATTGGGGGCGTGGACGTCCATGGCCAGGCGCAGCTCCTGCCGCTGCTTGGTCGACTTGTCCCGCCAGATGCGCGCCCAGGATCCGAACAGCGTCGGGTAGTCGGGGTCGCCGGTGCCCTCGCGCTGTCCCGCGATCCGCAGGGCCGCCAGCGCGATGCTCAGCCCCCGCAGATCGGCGAGGTTCTCGCCGACGGTGAGCGCGCCGTCGACGTGCTTGCCCGGATCGAGGCCGACGGGAACGAGCACGTCGTACTGTGCGATGAGCTGCGCGGTCTTGGCGTCGAACGCGGCCCGATCCGCCGGGGTCCACCAGTCGCGCAGGTTGCCCTCGGCGTCGTATTCCGATCCTTGGTCGTCGAAGCCGTGACCGATCTCGTGACCGATGATCGCGCCGATCGCGCCGTAGTTGACCGCCGCCTGAGCATCCTTGTCGAAGAACGGTGGCTGCAGAATGGCGGCGGGGAACGAAATCTCATTGGCGCTCGGGTCGTACATGGCGTTCACCGTCTGCGGCGATATGCCCCATTCGGATCTGTCGACGGGTGTGCCGAGTCGCGCGAACATTCGCTTGTTCTCGAAAGTTTCCGCCGCGCGGAGGGATTCGATCAATTTGCCCCTGGTGATGTGCAGTCCGGAGTAGTCGATCCAGGTGTCCGGATAGCCGATCTTCGCGACGATCTTGTCCAATTTGGCGATCGACGCAGCCCTGGTCGGCGGCGACATCCACGACGAGTTGGTGAAGTTGTCCCGATAGGCGGCCATGAGATCGGCGACGAGCGCCTGCGCCCGTTCCTTGGCGACCGGCGGGAAGTACTCGCCCACATATATCTTCCCGAGCTGCTGGCCGAGCGTGTCGTCGACGGTGTCGATGCCGTCCTTCCACGGCTCTTGACGCTGTTGCTGGCCCTGCAGCGCCTTGCCGATGAAGTCGAAGGCGGCCTCGGAGATGGCTTTGGGTAGTTCGGCCGCGAATTTCTTCACCACGGCCATGCGCAAATATTCCCGCCAGCCCGCGATGTCGACCTCGGCCCACAGCTGTCCCGCCGCGGTCACGAAAGACGGCTGCCCGACCACCACCTCGCCGAACAGCTGCCCGGGTCGGTCGGTATGGCCCGCGAGCCATGGTTCCCAGTCGAATTGCGGTGCGAGCGAGGTCAATTCGGTCCAGCCGAGCGGGTTGTAGGTGGCGTCGGGATTGCGCAGCCGAACGTCGTCCCAATACCCGGCGGCGATCCTGGTCTCCACTGCGAGCACGCGCTGTGCCGTGCCCGCAGGATCGGGGAAGCCCGCCCCGGCGGCGATGCGCTCCAGATAGGCCAGGTAGGCCGCCAGCTGCTCGGCGTATTCGGGCTTCCGGTAGTACTGCTCGCCCATGGTCGGATCTATGCCGGATTGCTGGATCATGGCGATGTAGTCGCCGGAGTTCTTCTGGTCGACCGCGACCCCGAGCCCGATCAGGCCGCCGACCGGCAGCGCGCCCATCACCCCGGCGAGGTCTGCCTTGGTCGCGGCGCCGTCGATCGCGGCGAACAGGTCGGCAAGCGGAGTGATGCCGAGTCGCTCGATCTCGTCGAGATCGAGCCTGGCGTCGTAGAGATCGCGGATCTGCTGTTCGGCCGACCCCGGCTTCGGGTCGCGAATGCTGTCGACGATGTCGCGCAACTGCTGCTGGACACGGTCGCGGACCTCATTGAACGAGGTGTAAGACGGCCGGTCCGGCGGCAGCTGAAAATCGCGCAGCCAAGCCCCGTTGACGTGCCGGTATAGATCGTCCTGCGGACGAATCGCCTGGTCGGCGCCGCTCATGTCGACCCCGGTCGGCGGCGTCGCCGCGTCCTTGGAGCAGGACGCCAGAACCGCGGTGGCGGGAATCACTCCGATCGCGATCAGGAAAGCTCGGCGATCGAATCGAAACGGACCGGTGGACGAACTCAAGAAACCCCTCTTCCAGCGGCGATATCGAATACGCGTGACATTTTTGGTGATCCTGCCAGGACCGAGGGTAGTAACGAGAAGGCTCGCGAGCACTGATCGGCGGGGTTTCACAGCTGAATGTCAGGGTCGCCGAAATGGCCCCGATTTTGGGATGACCAGCGGATTCCCCTACACTGAACCGGTTGCCTGCGGGAGCTATGCCCGCAATCCGGCCGTGAACCCCCAGTGGTTGGGTCATCGAGATCCACATAACCGCTGGCAGGCGCGCGTTCGGGTGGCAGCAGGACCATGCCCGTCGGGTCGGCAATCCGGCGTGCGTATACATCCAGGTCAAGGAGGCTGAAGTGATTCAGCAGGAGTCGCGACTGCGCGTCGCCGACAACACGGGTGCGAAGGAAATCCTTTGCATCCGCGTGCTCGGTGGCTCGTCACGTCGCTATGCCGGCATCGGCGACATCATCGTCGCCACCGTCAAGGACGCTGTGCCCGGCGGCAACGTCAAGAAGGGCGAGGTCGTCAAGGCCGTCGTCGTGCGCACCACCAAGGAGCGCCGCCGTCCGGACGGGTCCTACATCAAGTTCGATGAGAACGCCGCCGTGCTCATCAAGCCGGACAACGACCCGCGTGGCACCCGCATCTTCGGCCCGGTCGGCCGCGAGCTGCGCGAGAAGAAGTTCATGAAGATCGTTTCGCTGGCCCCGGAGGTGCTCTGACATGAAGGTGCACAAGGGCGATACCGTGCTCGTCATCTCGGGTAAGGACAAGGGCGCGAAGGGCAAGGTCATTCAGGCCTACCCGGCGACCGGCAAGATCCTGGTCGAGGGCGTGAACCGCATCAAGAAGCACGTCGCGGACTCCGCGAACCAGCGTGGCGCCTCCTCGGGTGGCATCGTGACCCAGGAAGCCCCGATCCAGGTCTCGAACGTGATGGTCGTCGATTCCGATGGCAAGCCGACCCGTGTCGGTTACCGCACCGATGAGGAGAGCGGCAAGCGGGTCCGGATCTCCCGTAAGAACGGGAAGGACATCTGACATGACTACCTCTGAGAAGACCCAGCCGCGCCTGAAGGCGCGCTACCGGGCCGAGATCAAGGACGCGCTGAACGGCGAGTTCGAGTACGCCAACGTGATGCAGATCCCGGGCGTGGTCAAGGTTGTCGTCAACATGGGTGTCGGCGACGCCGCCCGTGACGCCAAGCTGATCAACGGCGCCATCAAGGATCTGGAACTGATCACCGGTCAGAAGCCCGAGGTCCGCAAGGCGACCAAGTCGATCGCGCAGTTCAAGCTGCGTGAGGGCATGCCCATCGGTGCGAAGGTCACGCTGCGTGGCGACCGCATGTGGGAGTTCCTCGACCGCCTGGTCTCCATCGCGCTGCCCCGTATCCGCGACTTCCGCGGCCTGTCGCCGAAGCAGTTCGACGGCAACGGCAACTACACGTTCGGCCTGAGCGAGCAGTCGATGTTCCACGAGATCGACGTGGACTCCATCGACCGTCCGCGCGGTATGGACATCACCGTCGTGACCACCGCGACGAACAACGAAGAGGGCCGCGCCCTTCTCAAGCACCTCGGCTTCCCGTTCAAGGAGAACTGACGATGGCCAAGAAAGCACTGCGTATCAAGGCGGAGGCCAAGCCGAAGTTTGCCGTCCGCGCCTACACCCGCTGCCAGCGTTGCGGTCGCCCGCACGCGGTGTACCGCAAGTTCGGCCTGTGCCGTATCTGCGTTCGCGAGATGGCGCACCGCGGCGAGCTGCCGGGCGTTCACAAGAGCTCCTGGTAGCCACCACCAACTTCCGTCGTCCGGCACACGCCGGGTCGCGACGGGAAACTAACCCCCACTTCGTGATAGGCCCACGAGTCCCGCTGGGGCTCCTGCATGGGAACCGTTGCGAGAAAGGTAAACGGTCAAAAACATGACCATGACTGATCCGATCGCAGACTTCCTGACTCGTCTGCGCAACGCCAACTCGGCGTACCACGATCAGGTGAAGGCGCCGCACTCGAAGCTCAAGGCGAACATCGCCGAGATCCTCAAGCGCGAGGGCTACATCGCCGACTACCGGACCGAGGACGCGACCGTGGGCAAGAGCCTCATCGTCGACCTCAAGTACGGCCCGAGCCGTGAGCGCAGCCTGCAGGGCCTGCGTCGCGTCTCGAAGCCGGGTCTGCGTGTGTACGCGAAATCCACCAACCTGCCCAAGGTCCTGGGCGGCCTCGGCGTGGCGATCATCTCCACGTCGACCGGTCTGCTCACGGATCGCCAGGCGGCCAAGCAAGGTGTAGGCGGGGAAGTCCTCGCCTACGTCTGGTAAGGGGAGGTAGGACAATGTCGCGTATCGGCAAGAAGCCCATCGCAATTCCCGCGGGCGTCGATGTCACCATCGATGGCCAGACCGTGTCGGTGAAGGGTCCCAAGGGCACCCTGTCGCACACCGTCGCCGAGCCGATCACCGTCGCCAAGGGCGAGGACGGTCAGCTCGAGGTCGCCCGTCCTAACGACGAGCGCCAGAGTCGTGCACTGCACGGCCTGACCCGCACCCTGGTCTCGAACATGGTCGAGGGTGTGACCAAGGGCTACGAGAAGAAGATGGAAATCTTCGGCGTCGGTTACCGCGTTGCGGCCAAGGGTTCGAACCTCGAGTTCGCCCTCGGCTACAGCCACCCGGTCCCGATCGAGGCGCCGGAAGGCATCACCTTCGCGGTGGAAACGCCCACCAAGTTCTCTGTGTCCGGAATCGACAAGCAGAAGGTCGGTCAGATCTCCGCTGTGATCCACGGACTGCGTAAGCCCGACCCGTACAAGGGCAAGGGCATCCGCTACGCCGGCGAGGTCGTTCGCCGCAAGGTCGGAAAGACGGGTAAGTGATCATGGCGCAAACCGAAAACCAGAAGGCCAAGCGCGTCCCGCGCGGCAAGGACGTTTCGACCACGCGTCGGCTGTCCAAGACGCGCCGTCACTTCCGTCTGCGCAAGAAGGTCGTCGGCACCACCGAGCGTCCGCGCCTGGTGGTCAACCGCTCCTCGCGTCACCTGCACGCACAGCTCATCGACGACTCGATCGGCAAGACCATTGCCGCCGCGTCCTCGATCGAGGCCGATGTGCGCGCACTGGACGGCGACAAGTCGGCCAAGGGCAAGAAGGTCGGCGCTCTGCTGGCCGAGCGTGCCAAGGCTGCCGGCATCGAGGCTGTCGTCTTCGACCGTGGTGGTCACGACTACCACGGACGGATCGCCGCGCTGGCGGACGCCGCTCGCGAAGGTGGGTTGAAATTCTGATGATCAAGAACAACGGAAGGAACGTCTGATGCCGGGACGTCAGAGGCGTGACGGCGGCAGCGGACCCGCCGGACAGCAGAATGGTGCCGCCAGTGGCGGCGACAACCGCGACGGCCGCGGCGGTGGCCGTGATCGTCGTGGCGGCGGTGACCGTCGCGACCAGCAGGCCGAGAAGAACCAGCTCGAGCGTGTCGTCGCGATCAACCGTGTCTCCAAGGTCGTGAAGGGTGGTCGTCGCTTCAGCTTCACCGCCCTCGTGATCGTCGGTGACGGCAACGGTCTGGTCGGCGTCGGCTACGGCAAGGCCAAGGAAGTTCCCGCGGCTATTCAGAAGGGTGTCGAGGAAGCTCGTAAGAACTTCTTCCGCGTCCCGATGATCGGCTCGACCATCACCCACCCCGTTCAGGGTGAGGCGGCGGCCGGTGTCGTCATGCTGCGTCCGGCTTCGCCCGGTACCGGTGTGATCGCCGGTGGCGCGGCGCGTGCCGTGCTGGAATGCGCTGGCATTCATGACATTCTGGCGAAGTCGCTCGGTAGCGATAACGCCATCAACGTCGTGCACGCGACGGTTGCGGCACTCAAGATGCTGCAGCGTCCGGAAGAGGTCGCGGCCCGTCGTGGTCTGCCCCTCGAGGACGTTGCCCCCGCGGGCATGCTGCGCGCACGCGCTCAGGCAGCGGGAGGTGGCAGGTAAATGGCAGATCTCAAGGTGACCCAGATCAAGTCGTCGATCGGCGCCAAGGCGAACCAGCGGGAGAGCCTTCGTACGCTCGGCCTGCGGAAGATCCGCCAGACCGTGGTTCGTGAGGACAACCCTCAGAACCGTGGGCTGATCAACGTCGTGCGCCACCTCGTAACAGTTGAGGAGGTCTGACATGACCATCAAGTTGCATCACCTGCGTCCGGCTCCCGGCGCCAAGACCGAGAAGACCCGTGTGGGTCGCGGTGAAGGCTCCAAGGGCAAGACCGCGGGTCGCGGTACCAAGGGCACCAAGGCTCGCAAGAACGTTCCGGCCTCCTTCGAGGGCGGGCAGATGCCGCTGCACATGCGGCTGCCCAAGCTCAAGGGCTTCACGAACCGATTCCGCACGGAATACCAGGTCGTGAATGTCGGCTCGATCGCCAAGTTGTTCCCCGAGGGTGGCGAGATCGGCAAGGCCGAGCTCGTCGCGGCCGGTGCGGTTCGCAAGAACCAGCTGGTCAAGATCCTGGGTGACGGCGAGATCGGTGTCGCGGTCCAGGTGACCGTCGATAAGGTCACCGGTGCCGCCAAGGAAAAGATCACCGCGGCCGGTGGCACTGTCACCGAGCTGGGCTGACGGTACTCTGCACATAGTGGCACCGGACGAGTGAAGGCTCGTCCGGTGCCACTGTTAGAGTTCAATTGTTGTCTGCCAAGCCTCGTCATGGGATACGGCGCCTTCCGACCAGGACATCGCTGAAATATCCATGGCATGACCATGTCGTTCGCCAGGAGGATCTGTGCTTTCCGCCTTCGTATCGGCCTTCCGGACTCCGGACTTACGGCGGAAGATTCTCTTCACGCTGGGGTTGATCGCGTTGTACCGCTTGGGTGCCGCGCTGCCGTCCCCTGGCGTTGATTACCAGGCCGTGCAGGAATGCATCGACCTGGTTTCCGGCGGTGAGTCCGGCGGTATCTACCAGCTGATCAATCTGTTCTCCGGTGGTGCGCTGCTGCAGTTGTCGGTCTTCGCGATCGGCATCATGCCCTACATCACCGCCAGCATCATTATTCAGCTGTTGACGGTCGTCATCCCGCGGTTCGAGGAACTGCGAAAAGAAGGCCAAGCAGGCCAGAACAAGATGACGCAGTACACCAGGTACCTGTCGATCGCCCTCGCGATCCTGCAGGCCACCGGTCTGGTCGCGCTCGCGGCCCGCGGACAGCTGCTGCAGGGCTGCCAGCAGGACATCCTCGCCGATACCAGCATCTTCGGCATGATCATCATCGTGCTGGTGATGACCGCCGGTGCCGCGCTGGTGATGTGGTTCGGTGAGCAGGTCACCGAGCGTGGTGTCGGTAACGGTATGTCGCTGCTGATCTTCGCCGGTATCGCCGCTCGCATCCCGACCGAGGGCAAGTCCATCCTGGACGGCCGTGGCCCGCTGGTCTTCGGGCTCGTCTGCGCCGCCGCACTTGCCATCATCATCGCGGTGATCTTCGTCGAGCAGGGGCAGCGCCGGATCCCGGTCCAGTACGCCAAGAGAGTCGTCGGCCGCAAGATGTACGGTGGCTCCTCGACGTATTTGCCGCTGAAGGTGAACCAGGCGGGCGTCATCCCGGTGATCTTCGCGTCATCGCTGCTGTACCTGCCGAATCTGGTTGCCCAGTTGACGTCGTCGCAGGGCGCGGCAGACCAGAGCTGGTGGCAGGAGATCATTCAGAAATACCTGGTGACTCCGGGCAACCCGGTCTACATCGCGATCTATTTCAGTCTGATCGTGTTCTTCACTTACTTCTATGTCGCGATTACCTTCAACCCGGAGGAACGCGCCGACGAGATGAAGAAGTTCGGCGGCTTCATTCCGGGCTACCGTCCCGGTAGGCCGACCGCCGACTATCTCAATTTTGTGCTGAGCCGCATCACCCTCCCCGGCTCGATCTACCTCGGTCTAGTGGCAGTGCTGCCCAATCTGTTCCTCGACATCGGCTCGTCCGGTGGTGCGCAGAACCTTCCGTTCGGCGGCACCGCGGTGCTCATCATGGTGAGCGTCGGCTTGGACACGGTGAAGCAGATCGAGAGCCAGCTGATGAATCGAAATTACGAAGGGTTCCTCAAGTGAGAGTTGTACTTCTCGGTCCGCCGGGTGCAGGCAAGGGCACCCAGGCCGTCCTGCTTTCGGAAAAGCTGGGCGTCCCGCACATCTCCACCGGTGACCTGTTCCGTGCGAACATCAGCCAGCAGACCCCGCTGGGGCGCGAAGCGCAGAAGTACATGGACGCCGGCGATCTGGTGCCGAGCGATGTGACCAACCGCATGGTCGAGGCCAGGGTCGCCGAGCCCGACGCCGCCAACGGTTTCGTACTCGACGGCTACCCGCGCACGGTCGATCAGGCCGACGCACTGGAGAAGATCCTCGCCGACATGGACACCAAGCTCGACGCGGTGCTGTGCTTCGTCGTCGCCGAGGACACCGTGGTCGAGCGGATGCTGGCCCGTGGCCGCGCCGACGACAACGAAGGCGTGATCCGCAACCGGCTCCGGGTGTACCGGGACGAGACCGAGCCGCTGCTGGAGCACTACGACGGGTTGGTCGTCACCGTGGACGGTGTCGGCGAAGTCGACGAGGTCAACGCCCGCGCGCTGCGCGCACTCGGGCACTGATGCCACTCACCGCACCAGCGATGGGACACTGAACCGTCATGGTCTTCGGTCGTAAGAACAAGAAGGTGGTGCCGTTCCGCACCGCGGGCGAGCTGGACGCCATGGCGGCGGCAGGCGCGATCGTCGGCCGCGCGCTCGTCGCGGTGCGCGATGCGGCAAAGCCCGGTGTCAGCACCCTGGAGCTGGACGAGGTCGCCGAGCAGGTGATTCGCGATGCGGGTGCGGTGCCGTCCTTCAAGGGCTACCACGGGTTCCCCGGTTCGATCTGCTCATCGGTGAACGACCGTGTGGTGCACGGGATTCCGACCGCCGAGGAGATCCTGACCGACGGCGATCTGGTCTCCATCGACTGTGGCGCGATTCTCGACGGCTGGCACGGTGATTCGGCGTGGACGTTCGGCGTCGGCCCGATCATCGACGCCGATCGGCTGCTCAGCGAGGCAACCAAGCTGTCCATGGAGGCCGGTATCGAGGCAATGCTGCCCGGTAACCGGCTGACGGACGTCTCGCACGCCATCGAGCTCGGCACCCGCGCCGCAGAGGAACTGCACGGTCGCGCCTACGGCATCGTCGACGGTTACGGCGGGCATGCCATCGGCCGCGAAATGCACATGGATCCGTTCCTCGCGAACGAGGGTGACCCGGGCAAAGGGCCGAGACTCGTTGTCGGATCGGTCCTTGCGATCGAGCCGATGCTGACATTGGGCACGACCCAGACCAAGGTGCTCGGCGACGATTGGACCGTGGTGACCATCGACGGCAGCCGCGCCGCACATTGGGAGCACACGGTCGCCGTTACCGAAGACGGACCGCGCATTCTGACGTTGCGTCCGGAATAGCTGACCGGCCGGCCCCGGTGGCCGACTCGACCGTGAATTACGTTGGGCGTCGGTGACATTGACGATGCCCTACGTTGGTGGCGTCATGACTTCGTGCGGCGCCCAACGTTCGCGGTGCCTCGACATCGACAGGGCGCGATCGTCCGACATCGAACATGCTCCGACATCGATCCGCCGACATCGACGACGGACCCGGCGGGCCGCTACCCAGGACACCCCGACGTGACAAAGCGCCGACATTCGGGACGCTCCGACATGGGGTGCAGCGACATCGACGACCGAGGGTATGGGGACGTTACGCGGCGAGGCTCGATACGCGCCGACGCCGCGGGTAATCCGCAGGGCGATTACGCCTCGCGACACCCGCGTCGGCACAGTGGCCGATCCGCCGGTGTCACCGGGCGATACCCCAGCTCATCGCTGGATCGGTGACGTCGTTCCTTCCACCCGCGTCTGCACGCCCGACCTCGCCTTTCGGTCGAGCAGCCGGTTCGAACGCTGTGGTGTGTCAGTGCTTTTCCTTCCCTGTTCGAGATGAACTCTTGACGATGTAGAGATCGTATGTCGCATCGCCGACTGCTCACCTGAGTAGGGAACTACTCGAATTCCCTTGGGCTGCGGCCGATCCTGATGGCGTAGCGTTTATTTGCCTTGTGACACCGGGGTTTCGGTCCTGGGGACGGCGCGGATGACGTCGGTGACAAGGGGCATATCGAATTCGCCGTCGGCGGTCTCGGGCCTGCTGCGCAGGTAGTCGAGGATCCGGCCGAGCAGTTCGGCGCGTTCCGGCGCCGTGATCACCAGGGTGTGCGAGTGGGTTCCGATTGTGGTCGTGAGGGATTCGGCGGTCCGCCGGTGTGCGTGCGGGAATTGGGCTCGTTCGAAGTCGAGGAACAGCGGATGCTTCGGGAGCCGGTCACCGGGCTTCGGTGGCGGAACTGCGACTCTCGGCCGGGAGACCGCCAGCAGGCCCGCGAGCCAGTCGACCGTGCTGTCGTCGGTGTTCCAGAGTGCGGCGAACACGCCACCGTCGCGCAGCACCCTGGCGATCTCGGGGAAGGCACGCTCCTGGTCGAACCAGTGGAACGCCTGTCCGGACAGCACCGCATCCACCGAATTGTCCGGCAGCGGAATCGACTCCGCGGCGCCGGCAATCGTGGTCACGCCGGGATATCGGGCAGTCAGTTCACCGCGCATGTCGGCGTCGGGCTCGATCGCGATCGGCTCGGCTCCCGCGCCGAGCAGACCCGCGGTCAGCTTGCCGGTCCCTGCGCCGAGATCGAGGACCACGGGCGAGCGCTGACGCCCGAGCGGCTGCAAAGCCCACCGAATGGCTGCCGCCGGGTAGTCCGGACGATGTTCGGCATAGGCGGAGGCCTGTGCGCCGAATGAGGCGGCCGCACGGGCGTGTAGTTCGCCGTCCATCTCTCCACCATAGGGCCTCGACTTTGCCTGTCCGGTGGTATTCCGGGCCATCGACGCCCGGCCACACACGTGAATTTCTAGGTCGTCGTCGACATTGCCGACTGGCTGCTGTCCGCGTGAGCGGGCATCAGCCTTCCAGGAGCATGGTGACGGGCCCGTCGTTGGTCAGGTCGATATGCATATGGGCGCCGAAGCGGCCGGTGGCGACGGTGGCGCCCAGGTCGCGCAGTGCCTGGGCGAACGCGTCGACGATGGGTTCGGCGACCGAGCCGGGTGCGGCCGCGTTCCAGGAGGGGCGGCGGCCCTTCGACGTGTCGGCGTAAAGAGTGAACTGGCTGATCACCAGGATGGGTGCGGCCAGGTCGGCGGCGGAGCGCTCGCCATCGAGGATGCGCAGCCGCCACACCTTGTCCGCCAAGGCTTTCGCGGTCGCGCCGGTGTCGCCGTGGGTGACGCCGACCAGGGCGACCAGCCCGTGGGGCGCATGGTGGGCGGCGGGATCGATCCGGCCGACGATCTCCTCCTCGACCGTCACCCGGGCGGAGGACACTCGCTGTAATAGGACTCGCACATCGGTGATCATGCCGTGCGGTCCGGTCGACGCACCGGCGGGTGTGCTGTCTCAGCTCGGTTCCGGAGCCTTCACCTTCTTGAAGAAGAGCAGGTCGGTGTGCGGCACCGTTTCGGCAGTCTGCCGAATGCCATTGGCAGGCAGGTGGGTCAGCTTGGCGAACATGGGCGAATTGCCGAACGCGGCGCGGACCTGGGTTTCGGACGCGTAGTCCGCGCCGTAGTCCGCCAGCGTCGCGAAATCCATGGGCGCGAGCGGCTCGTCGAGCGGCGCCTGTCCGCTCGGTCGGCCGAGAGCGGCGTACTGCGTGGCCTTGCCGCCCTCGTACCGGCACAGTTCATAGGCCATGTTTTCGGTGGCGGCCACGCTGATCACCGGCCAGCGGTTCGAAAGCTGCAGCGCCAGTGGATGTCTGCCGACATTCGCCAGCTCCCATTTCAGGCTCATCACGGTCACCGAGCCCGGGTAGGGCTGTTCGATGAGCACCATGTCATCGCCCAGCTCGGTCGCGGAGTTCAGTTCGAGATCGGCTGCGCTCCAGATGATTTCCACCCCGCCGAGATGGGTCGAGCCGGTCGCGGGCTGCGCGCTGTCGGCCGCGTACGCGGCGATGACCGCGGCGCGGACCTGCGCGACGGCGTCACCGGCCGAGCAGCGCACGCTCAGCGCCCCGAAGGTCGTGGCGATCTCGACCGGCCGCGACGGCGGATCGGGCATCGCGCCGGGGGTCAACGGTTTGATGCCGACCAGGGCCAGTTTCCAGTTGATCTCTTCGATCGTGGAGAGGTCGCCCGCGGTCTGGTAGAGGATCTGCTGCTGGGTCAGCCGTCCGGCGCGTTCGAGCGTCGCGCAGTCCAGCTTCGCGAGCGCGCTATAGGACTTGATGGTGAGGTCGATGTCCTCGATGCGCGTCTGGCGCAGTTGTGTCGTCATTTCGGGTGAGGTCAGTGCCGCATATCGCTCGCGATACATCGCGATGGCCTGCTTACGCTCTCTGCCGACCATGAGGGTGCGCAGCAGCGTGCTCAGACTGGCGAGGTACTTGCCGGATTGATCCGGATTCGCCGCGAACAGCCTGCTGCGAATCCGCACCGCATCCTCGGACGCGGCGACGGCGGTCTTCGGATCCAGCCTGCACAACCACACACCGCACTTCGACAGTGCGTCGGCGCACACGCCGGCCGCCTGCGGATGAGTGTGCGCCACTTGCCGGTAGGCGCCACAGGCGCTGCGGATAGTGCTTGCCGCCAGTTCGCGGTGGCCGATGTGACGGGCGGCCTGTTCGAACACGCGCAGCGCGTCCTGCACCTCGCCCGCAAACTGTGCGGACACCTGCCCAGCGGTCAGCCAGTGCAACCGAATGGCGACTGCTTCTTGTGCGGGCGCCAAGGCTTCGGCAGTCCGGTCGCGGCCGGAGCCGTTCTTCGTGGCGACCAACTCTTTGGCCAATTCGACCAACGACGTGGCCAATCGCAGCTGGGCTTCGATCGACCGGTCTCTCGCCGCCCCTCGATCCGCAGCCACTCGGCGCTCGATCGAGCTCAGATCCATCGCGATCTCAACTCCCGCATCAACCTTCCGCGTACGGTCGTCGATCGGCCGCATCCATGCCCGCCGAGTCTGCCACAAATCCGGGCACCGTGCGCTGGTGATCGCGGTCCGAAACCATCCGGCGCGCGGCGAGGTTGCCACCGACCGGCGAGCTCGGCGTCATTGCCATGGCACTCGCCGTTCATTTCGGGGCAACAGGTGCGTCGTCAAGGGGTGTCATCGTCGAATCGAAGTATCCGAAGTGGAGGATGCGGGGCGCCCGCAGGAGCACACGAGGAGCGACGCGATGGCCGTGGTCAACCGCGCCGGAATCTTCACCCGCTGAACAGATCTCGAAGCATCGCCCCTCGCGCGGCACACCATCGAAACCCCTGCTCGCAGTTCGCCACAACCATGTGTTCTCAACGGGCGGTCGACGTCGAATGATCGGGGTCGGTGATCAGCGCCCATGTCAGGTTCCGCCGAACGTTCGGCGGTCGTTCGCAGGGCCGCTGTGCCAGGATAGGAGCGGTAATACTTCTCGGGCACAGCGGCGCTTCCCCGCGTGGGGCTGCCCGCGGTGCGCAGATGAGGGAGACTGCGGCGACGTGACCAGACCAGGCGACGAGGTACCTGACAACCAGGCCCGCGACGAGTCGGATCCGGGTCGCGAGGAATCCGCAACGGTGTCGCCGGGCGAACGCGATGCGGTCGCACCAGCCGACCTGGTTGACGACAGCGCCGATGCGACGGGCGGAGTTGCTCTCGGCGGAACATCATTCAACGAGCGCGGATCCGATGATCGGACCGTTGTCGAACGAACTTCTGGCAGGCAGATTTCGGACGACCGCCTGCCTATCGAGCCGCTGTCCGATGAACGGGCGTCGGTTGGTGGTGTACCCGATGACCAGGTGTCGGATGGTCGCGTACCCGAGGACCAGGCGTCTGCTGGTCGCGTACCCGAGGACACCTCCGACCCTGATGCGGACTTCATATCCGAGTTCATGAAGTCCTTCGAAGAGCAGGCGGGCGACGATCCGGATGTCGGTTTCTCGCTGGTCGAGAGTGCGCCGACGGTCGAGGTCACGGAGCGGGCCAAGCAGCTCAGCCACCAGATCGCCTATAGTCTCGCGGCTTTGGGGCCACGAGGGTGGCGGCAGTTCGAGGCGGTGTTCGCGCTGACCACCGAGGGGGAATTGGCGCAGGTGGTCTTTTCCGACGATCAGCAACGTTCGGCGCGTGTGCAGCCGACCGACGCGGTGCTCACACTGGTTCGTGAGCAGCGGCATGTTTCGGCGCGGCTCAGTGACGGGCCGTGGTGGCGACTGCTGCTGACGTTGTCGAACGCGGGCGAGATCGACGTCGACTACGACTACGGCGACGAACCGTTTCCGGATGATCAGCTGTTCCCGCCGGAGGCGTACCTCGCGGATATGGAGGTCTACCCGCGCGATTCGCTACCGGTGTGGTTGGCCGCCTACGTCGGTCACGGTGATCGGCAGTCACGCCCGGCGCAGGTCGCGGCCGCACAGGCGCGCGACGATCGGGACAGCGGTGTGCGAGGTGTGTTGTCCGAGCGGGATTTTCCGGCGTTTCCCATTATGTCGGCACGATGGGCGGTGATCGCGGCAGCATTCGTCGCGGCCGGATCGGAGTGGGGACCGCGGGTGCTGCCCGCATTGAGCTGGTTCGAGGGCGCCAAACGTAGCGGCTCGACACTCTATGCGCTGCCGGGTGGACGGGCCGTGCTGTCGGGTGGTGTGTGGGACGCGCCCGAGCTGGATGCCGCCTACAACGGGGACGAGCCGCTGCCCGACGTCTACGCGGGCGCACCGGATTGGGTGGCCAACCCGGTGCTGAATCCTCGTGCGGCCAATGGTCTTCTGTCGTTCTGCTACTGGTGGGAGGGCGGCAACTGGTATCGCGGCGACTCGCCGGACTCGGTTCAGCTCGCCGCGGCGATTCCGGGAGTCTGGAGTACCGAGACCGTGGTGGACGTGGTCTCGGGCCTGGTCGCCGACGAACCGACCGACCAGCAGCGTGCCGCGGTCGCCACCCTGGTGTCGGCCGCGGAGATCGGTGTCGTCACGCGTGACACCGTCGCCGGTGTCTTCGGCGAGGACAGCGCTTTCGACATCGACAGCGCCCTCTACCAGCTCATGCTGGCCGGGGTGACCATGACGCTGCCGGAACCGATGCCGCAGGAGGACGCGATCGCTCAGGTGCGGCAGTTCATCCTGGACCAGGGCATGGACACCACCGGCTACCCGCTGGAAGATCTGCGCGCGGACCGGATCACTGTGGGCTGGATGGTCTACGTGCCGACCCGGCCCGGTGAGATCTCGATCGGACGCGCGATCTTCTACATTGCCGACGACGGTGTGCTGGAACAGTCTTCGTCATCGGTGGCGCCGACGGTGTACATCACCGAATTCGAGCGGCGATTCCAGCAACGGCACGGTTCCGTTCAGGCTTGATCGCCGTCTCGAATCGATCGAGTGCGGCACTGACCGATTCGGCGCGAAATCCGGGGATTCCGAATCGAATCCCGCGTTTCCCGGCTGATTCCCTTTCGTGTCACATGACGTTTGTGCGATGATCACCTGAGTTGGTTCTGACGCATGGTGAGGGATTTGGCATGGCCGACGAAGTGAAGGTGACCTCCCCCCAGCTGCGCCACATCGCCGGTGACCTGGATACCGCTGCCGGGCATATTCAGAACGTGTTGTCGACGTTGGACGCCGCACGGAGCAAGCACTGGGGCAAGTGGGGCTCCGACGAATTCGGCGACCATTTCGCCGGCGACAAGGGCTACAAGCCTTCCGACGAGAACCTCACTGGTGTCCTCGACTCCAGAATCAAGCTGTTGCAGGCATATTCGGAGGGTCTGCAGGGCGGCGCCGACCTGCTCGATGCCATGGACGTCCTCAACGAATCGACCTTCCGCGAGTAGACATCGCAGCGACGTCCGACGCACGAGCGGGGCGAGGCAGGAGACGCGGAATGGCGAACGAGGCGGCGAAAGCCAGGTTGGCCGATCTGATGGATTCGGTCCAGGCCGGCATCAAGTCGATTCAGCGCGCGCAGCATCGACAAGCCCAGCTCATGGCGTCGGCATCGGCGGCGGGCAAGCGGGTGACCGTGGTCGTCAATGCCAAAGGCGTTGTCATCGAGACGCGCTTCGCCGCGGACATCGATGATCTGGCCTACCCCGAGATCGCCAGGGCGGTGACGACCGCTGCGCAGGAGGCCGCGGCCGAGGTCCACCGTAAGACCAAGGAGATGGTCGCCGAACTGACGCGGGAACAGTCACGGCTGCCACGGCTTTCGGAATTCATCCCGGGCATGCCCGATGTCCAGGACATGATCCCGGCCGCACCCGAGGTCTCCACCGAACCACCCGCCGCGCGGGCCCGTGCCCGCGCGAAACCCACCGATGAAGCCGTCACGGCATTGGAGTTCACCGGCGTCGAGCAGTTCGATCACGACGAACCGCCCTCGGCGCAGCCGAACGTCGCCGAGTCGGGCTGGTGAATCCGGATATCAGTGGTGCGGCGGTGATCTGAGATGTCTGCGATCACCTCCTTGTGGGAGTGGATTCCGTCATGGATTCTCAGTGCGCTGAATTTCGGTCAGGCCTATCCGGAGGGCGACGAGGACGACCTGTTCGACTTGGGCGACGCCTGGAAGCTGGCGGCCGAGGAATTGCGGAAGCTCGAACCGGAACTCAAGGCTGTCACCGATCGCACCCAGAAGGTCTACACCGGTGACGGTGCTGTCGAGGCCGCCACCGAATTCGGCAAACTGTTCGACGGACCCGTCTCCATCAAGGAGACGGCGAAGGCCATGGAGGAGCTCGGCGCGTACACCAGAAACGGTGGCACCGAACTCGAATACACCAAATGCCTCGAGGCCGGCTTCGCCGGAATCACCGCCTATACGGTCATCGCACTGATCGCGGCATGGCCGTGGGGTGAGGCCGGAGTGCCGCTCGCCTTGGGCGCCGGTCGTGAGGCGCTGGCCATCGCCGCGGGTGAGGGCGCCGAGCGTCTCGCGCTGGAGGCAGGCAAGGTCGGTCTGAAGAACCTGCTCAAGCCCTACTTCAAACAGATCACCCTGGCCGGTTTGAAGGAGGGATTGAAGACCGGCCTGAAGATCGGGACGAAGGCCGGGGTGAAGATGGGCCTGGCGGGCGCCGGATTCGACTTCGCGATCCAGACCGGCCAGATCCTGGAGGGCCATCGCGACAAGGGCTATGACCTCGGCCAGACCCTGAAGATGGGCGTCGAGTGGGGCGCAGGCGGATTCCTCGGCGCACCGGTGGGTGTCGGCATGTCCCGCCTGCTCGGTCGCACTGCGCTGTCGCCGGGCTTGCGTGGGTTGCTCAGCGGGATGACCGGCGGTGCGGCCGGCGGCCTCGGCATGTACGCGGGCGGCATCGGATACCAGGTCGGAAACCAGCTGGCACACGGCTATTTCGACTGGAACAAGATCGACAAGACGTTCAATCCGCAGCTGCTGGTGGTGGGTGCGGCGCTGGGTGGGATGCATGGCGCGAAAGTCGGGCTGAAGGAAGGTCGCGGGCCGACGCTGGGAGGTATCGGGGAGGGTCTGCCCGACGGCGGACCACGGCCGCGCGGTGGTGGTGACGGGTCATCGCATGTGCCCGAGTACGGCACGGCCAAGGAGGCCAAGCAGATCTATCGCGACATGATGCGCGAGGTTCATCCCGACACGGCGGGCGAGGGAACCAAGCCGAAGACCTCCTCCGGCGGGGAGTTCGACCGCGAGGTCAACAACGCGTATGAGCGAGCGGTCAACACCGCGGAAGCCGGCAAACCTGTCGACCTGTACGAGCTCAATAAGTTGCGTGCCGAATGGGACGCGGCGAAGGGCGGCGGCGTCACCGACGCCGGAGCCGCGCCCACCGCAACGGAAAGCGGTGCCAGATCGGCGGATTCGGGTGCCAGGACTGGCACGGATCGCGGTGCCGGGGTGGCTCCTGCCGATCGCGGTGCGGGCGTTGCACCCACGGAGGGTGGCGGCAAGTCCGCACCGCCCGCAGAACGCGGCGCTCGGCCGTCCGCACCGGACCGGGGTGGACCCGCGCGCGATGGCACGGCCCCGCAGCCGGGCGAGAAGAGCGCACCGCGGGCCGGTGCGAACAGTGCCGAGGGTGCCGATCGCACTGCGAATCTCGCTACCGGACAACAGGAGCAACCGGCCCCGGGGCGTTCCGGCGCCGAAGCCGAAGGGCGCACCGGGGCGAATGTGGCCCCCGAGCAGCAGCGTGGCGCGGATGTCGCCCCGGAGCGGCGCGGCACCGATGTGGCCCCGGCGGGGCGTGGCGCCGATGTCGCACCCGAACAACGCAGCGCCGATCCGCAATCCCGTGGCGCAGAGCTGGATCAGCGCCCGAACACTACCGGCGCGGAGCGAACCTCCGCCGAGAGCAACCAGCGGGCCGGACCCGACACGTCGACGACGCAGGGTCCCGCGGTGGGCGAGGCCGCGCAACGTCCCGGCGCGCTCGAACGCCAGCAGTTCCCTTCGACCGGTTCGCTGGCGGAGGAGTTCGCGAAAGCGCCGCTGGAAACCCGTCCGCCCGGCACCGGCGGGCCGCTGACGCCGCGCACCGGAGAAGCGCCGAAAAGCTGTGCGGTATACGGGTTGTGGTACGGCAGAGAAGTACTCGGGCTCGACGGGATCCTGCCGCTGCGCGGTGACGGCGCCGGCATCAAGGCCGTCGGTTTCAGTTCCGATCAGATCGCCACCGCGGCTCGCGCGGATTGGCATCCCGGCGGGTTCCGATCATTGGACGAGGCAGCGACGCTGGTCCGGGATACCGGTGGATCGGTGCTCGGATTGGTGGAATTCAAGGGTGTGCACGGGCCGATGAAGGTCGGCGCGCACCAGCTCACGCTGTTCCGGCCGGAGGGCCGTCCGGATGTGGTGATGGTGCGCGAATTCGACGGACACCGAGCCTACGAATACGAATTCCAGTGGGGGCAAGACCATTCGAATGTGGCCGGGGTGTACGGCATTGTCTACGGCCCCGATGGTCGCCCCGTGATCCCGCTCGAGGGCAAGCCGGCGGGGATGGCGGGCGTCGATTTCGCCTACACCAGAGCGGGTGCGCGTCCGGAAGCCGAACCGCCCCGCCCACCGGGTGTGGAGACACAGGCCTACGCCGAGGACGCGGTACGCCAACTGGGCGGATCAGCCAAAGACCTGGTGCCGGTGGACCGTACGGGCGAGGCGGTCACACAGGCACAGGCGCTGGCGGCCAAGAACGCCGCATGGTGGCATTCGCTCGGTCAGGCGCGGCAGGAAGCGATGATCGAGGTTCACCCCGCCGAAGTGGGCAATGCCAAGGGCCTCCCCGGCGAAGCGAAGAACGCCGCCAACCGGCTGGCGTTGGAACGCGACATCGATTCCTTCCGTGCGCGTCGCCCGGAGCGGCTCGGCAGCGGCCAGCTGGTCAATCCGGAATTCGGCAGTGGTGAGCCGAAACTGTTGCGCGCCATCATCGATACGCGCGCCGCGCTGCACCGCGCCGATCAGCTTGCCCAGGTGATGCATCCGGACGTGCACCATCCGCCGGTGCTGCTGCTGTCCTACGGCAACGGCGAAGTAGCGATCGCATTCGGCGATGTCGACAAGGCGACCTCGGTGTCCTGGCATGTGCTGGACGGAAATTCGGGCACCGGGTCGTTGCCCGAAGATGTGGTCTATCCGCGCAACCACTACGAGACGACCTCGCGGCAGAATCCGGACGCACGGGTGGCCTCGATCCTGACCTACCGCTACGACGTGCCCGGCACCGCTGCGATCGGACCACAGGCGGCGGCCGGGCTGCTGCGCGAGCAGATCGCCGGATTCAATATCGCCAGGCAGCATCTGCCCGATCCGCAGCTGCCGTCCAACCACGTCTTCGGCTACGGTCCCGGCGCGGCCACGGCGAGCGCCGCCGCCGAGAATGCCCGGCTGGCCGGTGAGATCAGCACGCTGACGATGTCGGACCCGCGCGGCTCGTTCCGGGTGCCGGACGCGGTGACCTACGGACTCGGGCCGGGCAGCGTGGCCGTTGTCGGCCCCGCGCCGAGCCCGCCGGGCGCGTCCTGGCCGAGTATGGGCCTCGGCCGCGGCGGCGCATCGCGGCAGCCGCGCACCGGCACGGGCATCCGGCGGATCACCGTCGATCCCGCACCCGGCTCGCGATCCTCACTGCTCGGGCGCTACCTCTCCGCGGACCCGGACACCAGGATTCCGTCGCCGTCATTGGCGGCTTTCGGCAAGATCGCGGCGGAACATGGCGCCGGACATGCAGTTTCCCGCTCACCTGCCGAAACCGGCGACGGAACAACAAGACCGGCCGCGCCGAGAAATCCCCGTGCGCACCCACGGCACCTCGGCCCCGCCCTGCCGGTGGACTGGCCACCGATCACCGGCGCCGAGCGCGCACACGTCACGAGCGCGGAAGCCAAGCTGCAGGCGGAGTTCGGGCAGGCCGCGGAGTTCCCGGTCCTGCAGCGCCCGGTATCGCGTGCGGATCCGGTCGCCGACTCGCGCGCCCGTACGACCGCGAACGCGCGCTGGTGGCATTCGCTGTCCGCCGAGGAGAATTCCGCGATGGTGCGGGTGCATCCGAAGCTGGTCGGCAACACCGACGGCGTCTCCTATGGCGAGCGGGATGTGGCCAACCGGTTGGCGATCACCCGTGGCCTGGAACGCTTCCTGGCTCGTAAGCCGGCCCAGCTCGGGATCATGAGCTGGTTCCGCACCGTGCTGACCGATGCCGAACGCATCGAGCTGCGCAACCTGATCAGCACCCGCAACCATCTTGCCGCCATCGAACGCGGTGCGAACGAGATGATCGGCTCGCCGGAGGTGCAGCTTGTCGCGTTCGACGAGTCGGCATACGGCGGCAACGGCCGAGTCTCCGTGTCGATCGGCAACGCCGACACAGCCCCCGTGGTGACCAGGCAAATCGGTGGATACGGGACCACACTGCAGTCGCTGCTGTATCGGTCTGCCTTCGCGCGTGGGCAGTACGAGCTGGCCACGCGGCTCGACCCCGGCATCGAAACCGCGACCATCATCGATATCGGCTACCACCATCCGACCGCGCCGCCCGAAGCGGCGAATCCGATCTTCGCCGAGGTCGGCGGGTATGTGGTGGCCCGGGATGTCGCGGCCTACAACGCGACCAGGAAGTTCCAGGCCGGCCTGCCCGGGTTCGCACCGTATCCGGAGCTGCTCACCGCGCATGGGCACAGCTACGGCTCGACCACTCTCAGCTACGCGGGTGTCGGAGGCCGACTCGGGCGTCCCTCCGGAAAACCTGATGTCAGAGGCGAAATCGACCAAGTGATCCTGTCGGGGTCACCCGGTGCGGGGCCACTGCTGCACGCCCGCCAGTTCGGGATCGGCGCGCACAACGTCTATGTGCTGACCGCGCATCGTGATCCGATCGCCAAGCTCGGCGCCGACGAGCCGGGTAGGCGCGGACGGTTCTTCAACCGCGGGCTCGGCGCCGACCCGTCGAATGCCCGTTGGGGCGCGGTCCGCGTCACCGCCGAGCCGCCGCGCACGCCGGACTTCCGCAGCGGCATGCGAGTTCATCAGGGCTACAACTCGTTCGCCGACCCGGAGACCAGGGAGCCGACCGAGGCGCTGCTCAATATCGGCCTGATCACCGTGGGTCGCGGTGCCGATGCGGTGCGCGCCGAGCACCGGCCCGCGGTGGGCGAACCGACACTGTGGCAACGGATCGCCTCACGGCCGGTCGATCCGGAGCGTGCCAGGGTGCTGCCGGACCGGCAGTCCTTCTGGGCGCCGAAGGTGGTATCGGTGCGCGACATCGAGGCCAGCTTCGCGGCGATCGAGAACGGGTCACCCTCATCGTTCCGCCCGGACAATCGCGACGAGGTCCGTCCCGGCGTCACACAGCAGGATCTGGACTATCGACGGGAGCTGGAGCAGGTTCTCGCGGCCGCGACACCACCCGATGCCTGGGAAATCGCGTTGGCGCGCAGTGCCTTCGATCCGTCCGGCCCGGTCGTTGACGTACAGGAGCTGCTGCATCCCGAGTACGCCGACGACGAAGTCGTCGCCAAGACGCTGGAGCGCACGCAGATCAACCACCGCTGGTGGCATTCGCTCGGCCCGCGGCAGCAGGCCGCGGTGCGGCGGGTGTTTCCGAACCAGCTCGGCAACGCCGACGGTATTCCTTTCACCGAGCGAGACCGGGCCAATCGGCTCGGCATCGCCCGTGACCTGGCTGATTTCCGCGCCGGGTACACCGAAGGCGCCGACCTCGGCGCGTGGCTGAAACAACTGAGCGCGCGTGCGCGGTTGCAGCTGGAAAACCTGGTCTACACCCATCGCGCGCTGCTACGGGCCGAGCGCAAGGCGCGGTCGATGACACCGTTCGTGCCCGCGCCACCGGTGCAGGTGATGTCGTTCGACGCCACCGAATTCGGTGGCGAAGGCCGGGCGGTGGTCGCCTTCGGCGATGCCGACACCGCCGGCATCGACCTCTGGCAGATCCCGGGCATCACCACCACCTTGCAACGGCTCAGCGGCAGGCTGACCAACTCGTGGAATCTCTACGAGGTCGCCGCGCGACTGGCGCCGGAGGCGAAGCTGCTGTCGATCGCATGGCTCGGCTACGACGCGCCGAGCGGCGGATCGATGATGACCGAGACCGTGTCACCCAAGCCCGCGGTGGAGGGCGGCCGACTGCTGGTACGCGACCTCTGGGGTTTCCATACGACCCGAGTCCTGCAGGCGCAGTCGGCCGGTGGCGCTCCGGTGCCTTTCCATCGGCTCTTCGCGCACAGCTTCGGCTCCACCACAACGGCGTACGCGGCAGCAGGCGACCGGTTCGCGGACATCGGGGACTTCATCGATGTGATCCTGCTCGGATCGCCCGGTATGGGTCCGCTGCGGCATGCCGACGAATTCCGGGTCGCCACCGTGTACGACGCGGCCGGATCGGCGGACCCGGTGACCTGGCTCGGTGCCAACACGCCGGGTCAGCTCGGGCGGTTCGCGGGGCGCGGACAGGGCATGGACCCGTCCACTTGGCGGTTCGGCGCGATCCGCATAGCCGCCGAATTCCCCGACCTGCCCCGGTTTTCCGACGGTCTACGGACACACCGGCAGTACTGGCAGTTCCTCGACGAGGCGCTGCGGATGCCGACCGAGTCGCTCGGCAACTTCGCGCTGATCGCGCTCGGGCGCGGCGACGCCGTGCCGCAGGTAGCGCACCGTCCCGGCGTGGACAAGCCGACCTGGCTGCAGCGCCGGGTCGCCGGTCGTCCGAACGATCCAGAGGCGAGCAGGCCCGCTCCGGTCGCGGGCGCGTTCGACTACCGGTTGCCGCCGCTGCCCTCGGCCGCGACACAGGGTTTGCCATCGGGGCCGGAGGTGCAGGGCCATCGTGGCGGTCGCGGGCTGTGGGCGGAGAACACGCTGCCAGGGTTCCGGCAGGCGATGGCCATGGGTGTCGATGCCATAGAGCTCGATGTCGGTCTGACCGCCGACGGCACCCCGGTCATTCACCACGAGCAGCGCATCGACTCGAAAACAGTGCGCGACACCGCACCCGCGACGCCCGGCGACCCGCGGTTCCCCTACGTGGGCAAGCCGATTCGCGAACTCACCCTCGAACAGGTGCGCACCCTCGACACGGGCGTGGTCAACACCGCGTTCGCGTCGACCCAGCAGGCCGAACCCGGCAGCCGGGTGCCCACACTCGACGAGGTGGCGCGGCTGATGCTGGATTCCGGCTGGAACGGCACGCTGTGCATCGAGGTCAAGACCGATCCGAAGTGGCGCACCGCAGAGGTGCGGGCGCTGGTCCGCGCGACCGTCGAGACGATGAGCAGGCACGGTGTCCGGTATCGGCTGCTCGGCTTCGACTGGCGGGTGCTGACCGCGGCACAGGAACTGGCGCCGTCGGTGGACCGGGTCGCGCTGGTCGCGCCGCGCACGGTGACCAACGCCTGGCTCGGCCGCGACCCCGGCGTGCCACGGCTGAGCCGGCTGGGATCGCTGGCCGCGCAGGCCGCGGGGCGCGCCCGTTCGCTGGGCGGCGATCTCGCGAAGGCGGCCTTCCAGGCGGGCGCGACGATGCTGTCGCCGGAACGCACCATGGTGACCGAGGCGCTCATGTGCCAGGCCGGGGCGGTCGGTCTGCCGGTGGTGCCGTGGACGGTCAACAGCCCCGTCGAGATGGGCCGCCTCATCGAGCTCGGGGTGGCCGGGATCGTCACCGACTTCCCGGACCGCCTGCGTGCGGTGCTGACCGATCGTGGACTCGCTGTTCCCGGCGCGGCCGGGTCGCGGCCGAGAGCCGGTCCGCGGCCATCGCCGATGGAGCCGTCGGCCGTGACCTGGCCGATCGAGGCGACGAGCGCGGCAGGACGGGCCGCGGCCGAAGGGCTGGACGCCGCGACCCAGCGTGCCGGCGCGGCGTTGGACGAGGCATTGCGCGCGATCGAGGCGAGCTTGGCCGAGTTCGGGGTCGAGCCGGCGCTCACCGAGCCGGGCCGACCGCTCCTGCACGACAACCTGTGCGCACCATGGGCGTTGGAGCTGATTCGGGCCTGGCTCCGTGCGATATCCGGACGCACCGATGTGCTCGACCTGCCGGTGCTCGACATCGGCCCCGGCGGCATGCTGCCCGATGCGCTGGAAGACCATGCGGGCGGTCGCCTAGAGGCAGTCGGCACCCGCGACGATATCGCCGAGCGGCTGCTCGGGATGGGTCACGGCGCGGCCGTGCTCGTGGTCGACCGGTATCGCGGTCCTGTCGATGACCACGGCGTCGGCGCGCACGCCTACGTGATGATCAACGACCGCGACACCGTTCGCGTCTACGACCGCAATACGGCCGGGCCGCAACGACATCAGTGGGGCTTGTCGGCACCGGAAGTGCTGAGCAGCTCCGGCATCTTCTACACGGCGGCCGGAGATCCGGTGCGCCCCACCGACGTCTATGGACCCGACCCCGTCATCCACCGCGGCGTAGGCATCGGCCAGACACCCGAAGATCCGACCGAGCCGCAGCGCCGCGACGATGCCGCCGTGGAACCAGCCGCGCCCAGCGGTGATTCGTTACAAGATCTGGCTGACTACGCGGTCGAATTCGCTGCCAAACTTCGTGCGCTCGGTGTCGAGCCGATGCTCGTCGGCGGGCTGGTGCTCAATGACTACCGAGCCACCCCACGCCCGACCGGCGACGTGGACTTCCTCGTCCGCTCCCTCGATGACGTGCATCTTCGCCTGCGCGAGGAGGGCTATGAGATCGAGCCGAAACTGGAGCGGCGCGGCGCGCAACCGTATCTGGTGTATGTGCGCGGCAAGGGGTTCCCTGTCGACTTGATCGTCGCCGAAACGCCGTTTCAGCACGAGGCACTGAATCGTGCGGTGAACGGCCGCATCACCGTTGAGGACGCGCTCGTCTTCAAACTGATCTGGTGGCGTTCGAAAGACCGCGCCGACGTCGAGTCGATACTGCGGGCGGGGCACGACCTCGATCTCGCCTATATCGAGCGCTGGGCCGCCGAGTGGGAAGTCGGCGACCGGTGGGCCCAGGTTTGGCAGTCCTGGGGAACGGCAGCACCAGTGCCGAACGCAAGCACCCCGGTGCTCGATCCGGCCGAAACGGTCCATGAGGCCGTCGCGCCGGGCACTGTGGCTATACCGGAACATCCTGCGCTCGAGTCGAATCCGGACTCGGCGGGATCGGATGCCGCACGTGCGGATTTGGTCGAGTCCGCCTCGGGCACTGCTGCGTCGATGGCGGGGACAGCAGTGCCCGAGCCGGATTCCGTCGCGCCGACGGGGCCGCCGGTTCGCAGGCAGCTGCTGCGTGGCGGGCCGGGCTCACCGGACAATGAGGTGTACTCCGTCGAGTTCGCCGACGGCAGTGTGTGGGTGTACAAGCCGGTCGCCGGGCAGACCGCGGGGCAGATCCCGGTCCCCGCGTCGGGTTTCATCGTCCGGGAAGTCGGCTTCGGTGACCTGGACCGCATGCTCGAGTTCGACATCGTCCCCGATACCGTCGCATGGGATGGCTTCCGTGGTCCCGGATCGCTGCAGCGGGTCGTACCGTTCGATCCGCAACGGCCGATCGAGGAGTACTCCTGGCTCGCGCGCAGCATGATGGCGATCGAGGACTACGTCGGCGGTAGCAGAGACCGCAATCACGGCGGCTATGTCACCACCGAGCAGTCGGCGGTCACCGCGGAGCGCGGCGAGGCGACCACGGGGCGCGGCGTGGTCACGACGCCGCGGGACGAGGTCACCGCTGGGCAGCGTGCGGCCACGACAGAGCGGGGGGAAGCCGCTGCCGGTGCACTCGGCCCCGAGCGCATGGGCGCGATCGACAACGAGCACACCTTCCCGATCGACGCGAGCGGCAGGGTCGGCATCAGATCCAGCTTCGTCTTCGACGCGCTGAACCAACCACTGCATCCACTCGCCCTGGAACGGGCCACCGCACTGCCCGCCGAGCAGCTCGCCGCGCAGTTGCGCAGGCGGGGTGAGGAACTCGCCGCGCGGCTGGGCACACCGGTCATGGAGCCGGAGGCGATCGACGGCGCGGTCCGCAGGCTGCGGGAGATCCAGACCAACGGCATGATCACCGGCGCGGAATGGCCCGGGCGGATCGATGACGCCACCAGGAGAAAAGGACAGCAGAGCGCATCCGCGCCCGCGCCGAGCGATATCGCGGACGGCACGGCCGCGCCCCGCCCGGAGGTGCAGGGGCATCGCGGTGGCCGCGGATTGTGGTCGGAGAACACCCTCCCTGGCTTCCGCAAGGCCATGGAACTCGGTGTCGACGCGATCGAATTGGATGTCGGCGCGACCAAAGACGGTATTCCGGTCATCCATCACGAGCAGCACATCGACGCGGCCACCGTGCACGACACCGCGCCGATCACGCCGGGCGATCCGCAGTATCCGTATGTGGGACGGGCGATTCGGGAGCTGACCTACGAACAGATTCGCACCCTCGACACCGGCGTCGTGCACGAAAAGTACGCCGAGACCCAGTCCGCGGTCCCCGGCAGTCACATTCCGTCGTTGGCGGAGGTGGCCCGACTGGTGGCCGGGCACGGTGTGACGCTGTCGGTGGAGATCAAGACCGATCCGTCCTGGCGCGACGAGGATGTGCGCGCCCTGGTCGCGGCGAGCGTGCGGGTGCTCGACGAGCACCAGGTGCCTTACCGCATCCTCGGTTTCGACTGGCGCGTGCTGACCCACGCCGCGGACCTGGCACCGCGGGCAGCGCGGGTGGCGCTGGTCAGTCCGCGCACCGCCACCGAATCCTGGACCGGACAGCGTCCCGATGTGTCGTCGTGGTCGCGGTTGCGCGGGCTCGCCGCGCAGCGGTTGGGCGCCGCGCACACCCTGGGCGGCGATATCGCCGCGGCCGCTGTGGCCGCGGGCGCGACGATGCTGTCACCGGAACGCACCATGGTCACCCCGGAACTCATGCGACAGGCGCACGGGCTCCCGGTGGTGCCCTACACGGTCAATGAACCGGCGCAGATGCGCCGCCAGCTCGATCTCGGCGTCGCGGGGATCGTCACCGACTTCCCGGATCGGCTGCGCGCGGTCCTGACCGAGCGTGGTCTCGCTGTCCCGGATGCCGTGGTGAACGACTGTGCGCCCGCTGCTGTCCGGACCGTCATCATGCTGACCGCAAGCACCGCGGCGCGGGTGCCGCAGGGCCGGGCCGGACCGTCGGGCTGGTCGGCCGGAGTGCTGGAGTCCCACGCGGGCGGCCGATTGCGCCGCGCTCGCTCACACGCCGAGATCGTCGACCAGTTGCGTGATCGGGGTGAAGGCGCGACGGTGCTCGTCGTCGACGAGTATCACGGTCCTGTCGATCGGTACGGTGTCGGGGCCCATGCCTACGTCCTGACCATCGAGAACGGCGACGTCGTCGTGCACGATGAGCGCAACGGTGCGCCGCGCCCGTATCCGGAGGGTGTTGCGGCGGGTGAGATCAAGGGCACCTGGGGCATCCACTACGACGCCGCCGGAAACCCGTCGCATCCCAACGCTACCTACGCTCCCGATGTTCGCCCGGAATCGAATATCGGTCGAACCAATGGCCACACCGACGATCCGACGCCCGAACCCCGGGAACGCGCGGTCGCCGCACCCGGCCCCGGCGGCCCCGCGCCGCCAGGACAAACCGCTCACGATGGCGTGGTGGCGCCCGCGACCGTCGAAGTCGCCGCGCCCGATCCGCTGCGGGCGCTGGCCGAGTATGCCGAAGCGTTCGCCGCGAAGCTGCGAGCGCTCGGTGTCGAGCCGATGCTGGTCGGCGGGCTCGTGCTCAACGACTATCGGTCCACTCCGCGGCCTTCGCGTGATGTGGACTTCCTCGTGCGTTCCCTCAACGATGCGCCTCTTCGCCTGCGGGAGGAGGGCTATGAGATCGAGCCGAAGTCCGAACGTCCCGGCGCGGACCCGTATCTGGTGTTCGTGCGCGGCAAGGGTTTTCCCGTCGATTTGATCGTGGCCGAAACGCCGTTCCAGCACGAGGCGCTGAATCGCGCGGTGAACGGGCGTATTTCGGTCGAGGATGCGCTGGTCTTCAAGTTGATCTGGTGGCGTCCGAAGGATCGCGCCGACGTGCGATCGATCCTGGAGGCAGGCCACGACCTCGACCTCGCCTATATCGAGCACTGGGCCACCGAGTGGGAAGTCGACGACCTGTGGTCGGAAGCCTGGCAGACCTGGGGAACGCCCGCGCAGACCCCGGTGCGGGCGGCTCCGGAGGCCGGGCGAGAGGTCGGGGCGTCCCAGACCACGGTGCGGGCGGCTGCTGAGTCAGGGTTGGTGGGTGCTGGGCAGGCCCCCGCGGATGCCGCTCTGGAACCGGAATCGGTGGTGGGAACGACGCAGGCAGCGGCTCCGGAGCCAGCGTCGGTTGTCAGGTCACCGCAGATTCCGGTGGCGGCGTCGCCAGAGCGGGAGCCGGTCCTGGGTACCGCACAGACCACCACGGACCTGGGCGCGGATGCGGACCGAAATCTGTCGCCGGAGCTGATATCCGAGGTGCCGGAGGCGCTGGTGTCCCCGCAGGCGGATGCGGCGGGGTGGACCATGAGCGCACCGGAACAGGAGTTGCTCGGGCACGGTCCGGTCGTGCGGGAGGAGGTGCTCGACACCGGGCACTTCCATCTCAACGAGATCCTTATCGTGCATTTCGCCGACGGTGCGCGAGCGGTGTACCGGCCGGGGGAGCGGGAGCCGATTCCCGGCATGGAGTTGCCCGAAGCCGGGCCGGTGGCGAGCGAGGTCGGCACCTATCGACTCGACCGGATGCTCGAATTTCATCAGGTTCCGCCGACCGTTCCGTGGACCGGGAGTCGTGGGCCCGGGTCGCTGCAGTTCTTCGTTTCCGGACTCGGCGAAGCGCTCGCTCCCCACAAGTATTCGCGTATCGAGCAATTCAAGGCCGCGATCCGGGACTACATCGCCGGTGAATGCGACCGTCAGGCCACCGACGGCACCGTCGAGGATCTGGCCATCACGGCCGACAACGACTTCTCGTTCCCGCAGCAGCCGACCTCCTTCGTGGTGGCCGATGAAGACCTGATCCTGTCCGACGACCCGCAAGCGCGTGTCGACCTGCCGTTCCTCGGCACCCGGTTCACCTTTGTCGTCGAGGCGCTCAACAAGCCGGTCCCGCCCGAACTGCTGACGCAGGTGCGCGCAGTCGTCCCGGCAGACGTCGCGGCGATGTTGCGCGAACTCGGCCACCGGCCACCGGCGGTGGAGGGTGCGCTGCGGCGACTGGCCGAGATACAGGCCGACGGCATGATCACCGGCGCGGCATGGCCGTACGCGGGCGAACCGCCGAGCCCGAGCGCCACCGTCGCCTACGGCGCGGCGGACACGCCCCCGGTGGGCGAAGTCGCACCGGAGCAGGCAGCGGCCGGATCCGGTCTGGGTGTCGAGACCATGACCGGCCGGGAAACCGCTGAGACAGTGGGTGATTCGGCCTCGACCTCAGCCGAGGACCGGTGCACCGATGGCGAACCGGTAGATATGGCCTCGGGTGACGTGCTGCTCGACCGTGTCGACGCGCGCATCGCGGGCGCCTTCCCGTTCGAGCTCCGGCGCACCCACATTTCGTCCCGCAGACTCGGCCGTCACTTCGGACCCGGCTGGTTGTCGGCGCTGGACGAGCGGCTCGAAATCGACGACCACGGCATCGTGCTGGTGTGTGCCGACGGCGCGGTGCTCTGCTATCCGTTCGCGATGCCCGGCGGCGTGGAGGTCCTGCCCGCATCCGGCCCCCGCTGGCCGCTGTCGCTGGGCGACAACGGGTATCGCGTCGTCGACCCGTCCAACGGTGTCAGCCGAGAGTTCGGTCTCGCGATCGGTGCGCACGACAGGGGCCCGACGATCGCGCCGATCTCGGCATACCGTCATCGCACCGGGCACAGCGTGCTCTTCGAGGCCGACGAACGCGGAATCGTGCACACAGTGCGGCATTCCGGCGGCGCCCGGATTCGGCTGGTCGCCGATCAGCACGCCGCCCGCGTGACCGCGCTGTCGATCGAATCCGGCAGCACGTCGATTCCGCTCGCGCGGTACCGATACTCGGACGACGGCGATCTGCTCGAGGTCGTCGATCATGCCGGACATGCCTCCGGGTACACCTACGACAACGCGCGTCGGCTGGCCTCCTGGACCGACCGCAACGGCGTCTCCTACCACCACCGCTACGACAGCGCCGGTCGCTGTGTCGCGCAGATAGGCACCGGCGGCGTCTACGCCAACTCCTACGTCTACGGCACCGACGCGGCCACCGGCGGCGGGTGGGCGGCATTGATCGAAACCGCGCGGTCGCTGGATGTTTCGACGAGTGCCCGCTCGGTTCCGGACGCTCGTGTCCAGGCGGAGCTGGAGGCGCTGCAGGCCATGCCGGTGGCGACGGCGCTCCGAACGGCGGGCCCGGCCGCGCTGAATCCGCTCGCGGTGCCCGATGATCCCACCTTCGGCAGGGTCCGGCTGTCGGTGTTCCGTTCGGACGCACACGGCGACGTCTGGCAGATCATCGATGGAGCGGGCGGCGTCAGCCTCTTCGAGCGCGACGCCGCCCATCACCTGGTCCGTCAGGTCGACCCCAGCGGCGCCACCGTCACCTACCAGCGGGACCGCTACGGCCTGATCACCGCCGTGACCGGCCCCGACGGCGCGACCACCACCGTGCGTCGTGGCGTATGGGGCGAGCCGATCGGCGAAACCGGCCCCGGCGGTCGTACCTGGGCGCACCGGTCCGACGCGGCAGGCAACACGATCGCGACTCTCGGCCCCGATGGTGCGCTGACCCGCTACGACTATGAATACCGCCCGACGGGGGCGGTGCTGCGCCGGATCATCGACCCGACCGGACTGATCACCGAAATCGACTGCGACGCCGCCGGTCTCCCGATCCGGGTGAGCGCACCGGGCGACAAGGTCTGGCAGTACGAGCGCGACGCGTTCGCCCGCATAACGACCGTCACCGACCCGCTCGGCCGCCGCACCACCCACACCTGGACCGTGGACGGCAAGCCGCTCGAACAGCGCAATCCGGACGGCACCGCGCTGTCCTGGACCTACGACCGCGAGGGCAACCAGGTTTCCCGCACCGACGAAGCCGGGCACACCAGCACAACCGCCTACACCGTGCTGGATTCCCCGCTGCGGGTGACGACGGCGGACGGCGCCCGTCTGCGCATCGGCTACGACACCCAGTTGCGGATCATCTCGGTGACCAATCCGGCCGGGCTGGTGTGGCGCTACGAATACGACGCCGCCGGCCGGATGATCGCCGAGACCGACTACAACGGCGCGCGGACGACATATCAGCGCGACCGAGCCGGGCGGGTGCGCGCCGCGACCAACGCCGTCGGGCAGACGACCGCCTACGTTTTCGACACGGCGGGCAGGCTCGCGGAGGAACGCACCGAGGACGGTCTCGCGGTCTACCGCTACGACCGGCACGGCGATCTGGTCGAGGCGGCGAACAGTGATGCGGTGGTGCGGATTTCACGCGACGCTACCGGCCGTGTGGTCGCCGAGCAGATCAACGATGTGGTGGTCGGCACGGCATACGACGCGGCGGGCAAGCGCATCGCGCGGACGGTCGAAACGCCGGTGGCCGGCCGGGCCTGGCGCACCACGTTCGGCTACGACGCCACCGGCCTGCTGGTCAGCGCCGCCACCGTGGACGGCTCCGGACCCGCGCGGGTCATGGGATTCGGCTACGACCCCGCGGGCAACGAGACGATACGAGGTATCGGCGCCGCCCGCCTGACTCGCCGCTACGACGAGCGAGATCGGATTGTCGCGCAGCACGCCTCGAACCCGAACGGCCTGGTGGCAGGGCAAGATTGGTCCTATCGCGCGGACGGCTACGCGATCGGCGTCGACGACGTGCTGCGCGGACCGCGCCGCTTCGAGGTGAACCCGGTCGGGCGGGTGACAGCGGTGACCGCCCCGTCCGGCGTGGATGCCACGCCGACGGACGCCGAGCGCTATTGCTATGACCCGGCAGGCGTGCTGACCATGGCGCGGGACACCGCACCCATCGGACTCGACGACCCGGCGGCCGCCGGTGGTGTCACCTCGACCGGCACCCTGGTTCGCACGGCGGGCCCGCGCCGCTTCCGGTACGACGCCGCGGGCCGTCTCGTGCGCAGTTATCGCTCCCGGATATCCCGACTCCCCGAGATATTCGAGTTCACCCACACTCCGGCGGGACACATCCGGACCGTGTCGGCACCGGACGGCTCCACCTGGCGCTACGCCTACGACCCGTTCGGCCGCCGCGTCGCCAAGACCCACACCGACCGCACCGGAGCGGTCCTCGCCTCGGTGGTGTTCGGCTGGGACGGCGACGACCTGGTGTACCAGCACGATTCGCCGCGTGCTGCCGCAGGCACGAGCTGGTGCCTGACCTATCGCCCCGACACCGGCGAGCCGCTGACCCAGCACCGGCACAGCGACGCGGACGACCTCGACGCCGAGTTCTACGCCATCGTCACCGATCTCGCAGGCGCCCCGACCGAATTGCTCGACCCGGACACGGGCGCGGTCGCGGGATGGTCGACCAGCACGCTCTGGGGCCGCACGCACTGGAACGGCAGCGCGGTCACCGACCTGCGTTTCGCAGGGCAATTCCACGATGCCGAAACCGGCCTGCATTACAACCGCCACCGCTACTACCACCCCGCGACGGCCACCTTCACCGCGCCGGATCCGCTGGGCCTGGAACCGAATCCGGTCAGCGCGACAGCGTACGTGCACAATCCGCACACCTGGGTGGATCCGCTCGGGCTCGCGGCCTGTGGCGGCGGCTGGTGGCGCCGGATCCGTACTCTGGGAGGTATCGGCGCGGCAAGGCAGGCCTACGTCGATGCGACACGGGCGATCACTGTGGACGGTCTGGCCAGGGTCGAGGCGGGCGAGGATCCGGAGACGGTGGCGCGCTGGGCCATCGACCAGCGCAACGCGATGAAGCTGGCCACCCGTGCGAAGCTGCCGAGGATCTTCAATATCTGGGCCGAGCGGCGCAACATGGGGCACTACAACGATCCGGTCGGGCCGACCTACGAGTTCCTACACGACGTGAGGGGCAAGACACCGGTGGACATCATCAAGGGTGCGGGACGAACAAGCAGGCGCGTCAACCGATTGCTGGGGGTGCGGTAGATGACCCGCGACCAGATCTGGCTGACCCGCAGCGACCGATTCGAGTGGGTGTTGTACGCGACCGGCACCGGCCGCATCGTGGAGTCCCTGCGGCCGGAGTCGGCGAAACCGACTGCGGGCCTGCTCGGGAAATGCTTCGGCAAGCCGGTCGCGTTCTACGTCAACGCCGATCGCACCGGCTTCGTCGTGCAGTCCGGCGCCACCGCGATCGCACTCGACGAGCAGGCGCGGGTGCGGTATTGGAAGTCGCGCCGAAACTACCTAGCCCACCTGTCGGTCGAACGCGGCACACAGCGTTTGCGGCTCACCGAGTTCACGGTCGCGACCGCGGCCGACGATCGCGACGATCCCGTCAGTTCGAAGGACTTCCTCGGCACCATCAATGACTTCCGCACTCGGGAGGAACGACGCGGCCAGGGCTTGCAGGTCTGGTCGCAGGACGCCGATCCGATCGGAACGACGTAACCAGATAGGAAAGGAGCGAATATGCCCGATTGTTGCGCACATCGAGCGCGGCCGCGCACACCAGGGCCGCAGCGCGCCGGGCATATTCGCTACGCGCGCCACTCCCGGCGATATCACGATTCGGTCACCGGCCGTTCAACTCGTTCGTGGGATGATCGGGGTTCCGGAGCCGAGCAGATTCGCGCAGCACAGCTCGCGGCCGATCGATGTCGGGACGTGCGGAAATCGGCGGGTGCGGCAGCGCGCGGCGACGTCGAGCTAGGCAGGAGGTCGATCGATGGCCGGTAACGCCGACAACCCGTGGTCGGGCCTGAAGAACCAGGCGAAGAACGGTGTGTTCACGATCAAGCCGGACACGGCGCCCAAGGCGGCCCAGTTCGTGGCGGACGCTCTTGCCGTGTTCGATGTCGCGGCAGGTGACTTCAAGGGGCCTTATGGGGATTCCGCATCGGCGCAACTGAAGTCGCAGTACACCGACATGGAGCATGTCGACCACTTCGGCAGTCTCGGTTCGGGCAAGATTCTTTCGCGCGCCTTTCAGGACGTCGGCGTCGAGCTGATCGACAAGACCCTGCCTGCCTATAAGAAGTCGCTGGAAGATCTGGCCGAAGCATTCATCATCGCCGGGCACATGGTGAAGAACACCGAGGATGCCTCGCAGGCAGCGTTCGAAGAGCTGAAGAACCTGAAGGGCAAAGGGACCGCGCTGCACGCCGCAGCCGTCGCAGGCGAGATGATGATGCGCAAGTACGACCCCGGCAACGGGTGGAAGTGGATCGACGCCGATCCCGAAATGCCGAAGTGGGGTGGGGGCGACAAGTACGGCGGGCCCCCTGCGATCGCAGCGAACGGGCCCGCCACCCAAACGATCAACACCAATATGGAACCGCCCGAGATCATGACCTGGGATAACTCGGTGGCGATGTGGTATGCGCTCAACGAGAAGTCCAACGGCCTCGTGATGATGGGCGGGGACTGGTGGCGAATGGCGTCCCGGCTGGAGATGGCGTTCTCCACCCTGGGCAGCAGTATCGACGGACTCACCAAGACCGAGTGGAAGGGCGATGGCGCCGACACCGCCAAGGGTGCTGTCGATAGGCTCGTCGGCACCGGCCACCAGCTCACCGTCAGTATGCGCAAGATCGGTCAGCTCTTGTTGGACGGCTCCGTGTGGACGGCCGTGATGAAGGCCGGAATGCCGCAGCCGGGCGCGAACGGTGAGTACGCGATCCCCACGATCGACGAGGAGAACGCGGCGGTCCGCCGCGCCCAGGACACCTTCCGGAATTGGTACAAGCCCGGCGTCGACGCCAGTTCTGTGCTCCCGGTGCTTCCCCCGCCCACCGGGATTCAGATGCCGAAGCCCGACCCGCGCACCACCGAACGTCCCGGCGGCGACGGCGGTGGAACGGGCGGCAACGCAACCGGCTCCACCACCGCCCAGCAAGCCGCCTTCAAGAAGTCCCAGCAGGCTCTCGCCGATCAGCAGAAGGCATTCGACAAGGCGCAGCAGCAGGCGGAGAAGGACGCGAAGGCACGCAACGCCGAATACGAGAAGCAACAGAAGGCCGCAGAGCAGCGCTACGCCGAGCAGCAGCGCATCGCGCAGCAGCAGGCGCAGCAGCAAGCCGCCAAGCAAGCCGCCGATCAGGCTGTTCAGCAGGTGCATCAGGGCATGCAGCAAGGCATGGACGCTGCCCAGAAAGCCGTGGAACAGGGTATGGCGGCGGCGCAGCAGGCCATGGCGAAAGATATGCAGACAGCGGGCCTTTCGGGACTGTCCGGCCTGCCGTCCGCGTTGTCGGCACTGGGCAAGGATGCGCTCAAGGCCGGTGGCGGCGGTGCGGGCAAGGGCGGCGGCGGCGCTGGTGGCGGCGGTGCCGGCGCGGGCGCGGGTCTGACCAACGCCGCGGCACAGAGCGCCAAGCTGTTTCCGAGGGCCGCGCTCACCGAAGCCGCGGCCGCGGCGGCCGGTCGTGCCGGATTGGCCACGGGCGCGGGTGCGCCCGGTGCGCCCGGCGGCATGGGGCCCGCGGGCCAGGGCGCTAACCAGGGCGGCCAGAAGGAACACAAGCGCGCCGACTACCTCGACTCCATCGAGCACCTCGACGAAGCGCTCGGTGCGGCACCCGTTGTCGCCAAACCTGTTGTGGAGAAATGATCCGCACCTGGAAGTTCACCGACCTCGAGTTCTACGCCCTCTGGTTCGCCGAGGAGGGCGAGGCTCTGCCGTGGCCGTTCTACTTCACGACGACGGTGCCGCGGCACGACGAATTCGAACGGCAGAAGGCCGAGGCCTCGGGTGCCGTGCGGCACCGGCTCGGCAGGTCCTTCGACGAGCCGCTGGCCGCGATCGTGCGCCCGGATGTGTGGGTAGCGGTCAGCGGCTGGGACGGGCGCGAGCCGCGCAAGCCTGCCGCGTTGCTGCGCATGCTCGCGGTCCGGCGTGGTGATCGTGGATACCTCGTCGCCGCGCAGCCCGGTGTGACGTATTGGGACTCCCGCGGTTTCACGGTCACCGAATGCGATGCCGTCGCGCTGGCGGACGCGGTGGTGGACGCGATGCCGGAGACCGACCCCGGTCGGCTGTCCGACATCACGCTGCCCGCACCACCGGGCAGTGACGATATGGACTATTCCTACGGTGCGTCGGCGGTGCACGATTCGTTCGCCGTTTCGTTCGCCGAGCGTGCCCAACGGTTTCTGGACACGCCGACGCCGAGTGTCGGCGTCATCGATATCGTCCAGGGCCGTTCGCTTTTCGGTCCGCGCGGTATCACCCGCTATCGAATCGGATGGCGTGATCTAGAAGAAGACGGCCGATATGCGATCGATGATCAGAATCCACCGCTTGCGGTGGCCGCCGATCGCAAAAGAATGATCTTGATGATCAACACCAGGATTGCCGCGATTGTGCGCGCGATCAAGGATGAACGGATCTGAGAGGTGTCATAATGGATGAACAGCAAACAAATTCGGACGGGTGGACCGCGACCTCGCGGACCGGTGCGATATCGGTGCGCACCACCGAACAGGGCCTGCCGCTGGGAATTTCGGTCGATCCCGCGGAATTGCGCCGCGATCCCGCCGGTTTGGCCGCCGAGGTGCTTCGACTGTGCAAACAGGCGGCCAACCGGGCGGGTCTGATCCGGCGGGCGGAACTGGAGGCGGCCGGGATGTCGGGCGACATGCTCGCCCTGCTCGGGCTGCCTACCTCGGAAGACGTGGCCCGCCACGAGATTGCCGAGGAGCAGGAGTACGAGACCGAGCCGCGCAGTTGGCTGCGATCGGTGTAGATCGCCAGCGGAGGTCGACGGCGTGTACGAAACGATGGACGAACTGATGGCCAGTGTGCAGCGACGGCTGTACCGAATGCGCGGACTCGCCGAGGACATGGCGGCGGTCCGGGCCCGCGAGACGGCGCAGGACGGGTCGATCACCGCCGAGGTCGACGGTAATGGCGCACTGCTGAATCTCGAATTCTCGCAGGCGATTTCACGGCTTTCACCGGCTGAATTCGAGACCACACTGGTAGCCACGGCAGCGGCGGCCGCCCGGCGTGCTTTCGAGCTACGTGGCGAGATCGTCGCCGCCTTCAACGAGGAGGTTGCCGAGTAGACATCCGCTGTTTGCGGAGTTACATCATTGTTTCGGAAAACTTCCTACCGATTCGCGCAGATCGGTTGGTATCTTTAAATAGTTGGTCAATTGCATTACTGGATCGGGGATTACGATGAGCGAACTCGTGGCGACACCTGATGCGATTCGCCGGTACGGGGATGCCGCGGCAGCGATGGCGACCGGAGTCGCGACGGCGGGGGCCTTCGACCAAGCGGCGACCATTGCCGCCGCCGTGCCGGTCTTCGGCCTGATCGGCCAGGACTTCCTGATGTCCTTCGCCTATGCGCAGGGCAATCATGTCTCCTCGGTGTTCGAACTCGCGGCGGTGCACGCGGGCACCGCGTTGACCGCGCATCAGGGCGCCACCGCGTACGAGGTGAACGAAGCGACTTCCATCGCCGAATTCGGCGCCGCCGGCAGCGCCTGATGAACCCGCCACTAGACCCGACGATCGTGGATCTGCTGCGCGGCAGTGCGCTCGCGCCGCTGATCGATCGACCCGTCAACGACATCCTGAAGGACATGGGGCTCGGGCCGCTGCCGGAAATCTCCGGCCTGTCACCACTGCCCGAACTACCGCCGCTGCCCGTCATCGATCTTTCGGCCCTCGCCAGGCCGTTCACCGATCTGGCAAGTAGCTTCGGCACCGGCGCGCTCGGCGCGGGCGCAGGCGGCGGAACCGACCCGACGCAGGCGCTTTCGGGCATCACGACCGCGCTGCAGACCGCGATGACGCTGGGCACCACCGCGGTTCAGACCGTGATGTCGATCTGGCAGGGCATGGCCGCGATGCAGGCGGCGGAGAAGGCCGCGCAGGCCCAGGAGGACGGCGGGCAGGTCGCCGCGCAGGGCACGCAGGAAAAGGCGGTGCTCGGCACCGCCGCCACCTCCGTGGCGACCGGTGGGGCACTGCTCGCCGCGATCATCGCGAAATACCTCGCCACCATGACCGCCGCGGCGCCACTGCTCGGCACCCCTGGTGGACAACTGTTCTTGGTGGCCGCGACCACCGAGGCGCTGACCGAGGCGACCGCCGTGGTCGCCAAGACTCGGGTCGAGATGACCGGGCACTCGGCGAATATGACGCAGACCGGTCAGAAGGTGAAGGTCACCAACGCACCCAAGGGCGTCGACTCGGCGCAGCAGATGGCGCAGATGATGCAGATGCTCACACCGCTGATGACGCTGGCGACCACCGGCGTGCAGACCGCCGGCCAGCTGGCGACCGCGAGTTCACAGCTGCTGGCGCCCAAACCGGCCGATATCGCCGCGAAGGCCGAAGAAGAAGCCGACCGCAAAGCACGCGAGGAAGACGCGGCCGCGGCCGCAAGCGGTGGCGGTGGTGGCGGTGGTGGTGGTGGTTTCGGTGGTGGCGGCATCGGTGGTGTGGCCGCGGCCGCGACGCCGCTGAGCCCGTACTCCGGGACCAGGGTCGCGAGCGTGGGTCCGCTGCCGGGTGCGCCGGGCCTCGGAACCGGCTCGTCCGCGACGGAACCCGCGGGCGGCCTTCGTCCCGGCGGGTCCGCGCCGGGCAGCCCGGGCATGATGCCCTACGGCGCGGCGGGGGCCGCGGGCAGCCGCGCCGGGGACGCGGGCAGCGACCTGCCCGGCTTCCTGGTTTCCGGGCAACACGGCGACGAGGTCGTCGGCGATATCGATGGGGTCTCGCTGCCGGTGGTCGGCGCGACCGAGCAAGTGTCCGAACCACCGCCCGACAAGGAACTCACGCTCTGAGGGGTGTGCGGCACGGTTCGGATCTGGAGGAGGTTGCCATGGCAAGCAGCGGTGCGGATTTCGACGGAGTGGTGTTCGACCCGGTGGCGGCGCGTAATGCCGCCGTTCGGCTCGATGGGCTGGCCGATCGGCTGGAGCGGGATCTGCGCTCCGGCGCGACGTCGCTGACCGTTCCTGCGGCAGGGCTCGAAGAGGTATCGGTGCGTGCGGCGCGGACCATGAGCGATGTCGCGTCCTCGTACACCGAGAGCGCGTCCGCGGGAATCCTGGAAATCAGGAAGCTGGCCGCGACACTGCGCACCCAGGCGGCGCAGTTCGGTCGCGCCGAAAGCGACAGCGCCGCCGACTTCGGCGCCGGCGCGGCGTGACGGCGGACTACCACACGGAGCAGCAATGATCGAACCACCGCAGCCCGGCTTCACCGGGGTGGTGTGGGAAGCTCGCGAGCCGGATCGACTGGCGCGCGAGATTTCCACCGGGCCTGGTGCGGTGCCGATGGCCGAGGCGGGCGCGGCATGGACCCGCCTGGCCGCGAGTTTCGGTACTGCGGTGGCGGAATACGAACTGATCGTGGCATCGATACGCGGCGCATGGCAGTCCACCACGAGTGGTCCGGTGCTGGACCGCATTTCGACGCTGCGTGAATGGCTGACGGATGCGGCGACGGCCGCGGGCAACAATGCCGTGCACGCCCAGACACAAGCCGCCGCCTATGAACTCGCCAGGCTGACCATGCCGCACACCGCCGAGATCGCGGCCATTCAGGCCGTGCAGCGGATGCTGGAGCAGGTCACCGGCGCGCTCGGCGCGCCATTACGTGCGGTGGCCGCGGAACACGACGCGGACGCGGACATGGCCAAGGCGGCGGCCGCCAGGGTGATGCGCAGCTATGAGGCGGCCACCGAGCCACTGGCGATGCCGTGGATTCAACAGCAGCCGCCGGTGATCGCGACACCCGCCGCGCTGGAAGCCGAGCAGACGAGTACGACGGCGGCCACAGCCGCGACGACGGTCGCACTGCCCGCCGTCGCGCCGGGGATGTTCCTGCCGGGCGGGTTCGGCGCGGCCGCGCCGTCTCGGGTGCTGACCGCCTATCGCGCGCCGGTGCTGGCACCGATCAATGAGCCGGTGGAAACGGTCGCTCCGCAGCCGGTTCCGGCGTCCGCGTCGAGTGCGGCGGCGATGCCGATGGTGCCGGGAGCCATGGCGCCCGGCGCGGCGATGGCGCAGGAGGAACAGCAGTACCAGTCGCGCGCGTCCGATGCTGGCGTCGACGCGCTCGGCCCCGAACTCGGAGTCGTCGCCGCCCCTGCGGTACTCGGTGCGGCCGAACCGCCCGCGCCTGCCGAGGGTCGGGCCGTCACGGGAGGCTCCCCGTGACAACGATGACCAACGATGGACTGCTCGCGGTGGCCGACCGGCTCGGCGTGCAGACCCTGCCGCTGGTGCTTTCGGTCGCACCGCAACAGGATTCGTTCGACGAGTGGACCGCGGCCCAGCAGCGCGCGGTGACCGCGCTCGTCGGCGCCGGTGTGATCGACTCCGACGGCGCGGTCGATCCGGACCTGGCGGCCGCGCTGCGTACGCTGGCGCAGCCGGACGTCGAACTCGTCGCGCGGATCTTCACCGGCGCCGATTCGACAAGGATCTGCCTGGCCAGGCGCGCCGAACAGCATGCGCTCGCGGTGCGCGCCGGTGACAGCTTCGACATCGGGCCCGTGTGGGCCGACGGCTCCGGCGCCGCCCTCCTCCGTCCGCTGCTGGCCGCGCTCGGACCGGGAAAGCCCGCGGATGTGGTCAGTTTCAGCGCGCCGTCGAGTGAGCTGAGCGAACGCCTCGCGGCGGCACAGGCTTCCGCGGACTTCACCGATGCCGTCTACGCACTCGGCGTCGCCGATCGCGACGCCGTCGCCTACGGGATGGCCTTCGCCTCCTGCCACAGCTTCGCCGAGATCGTGGCCTACGCCCATCTCGACGGCCAGACCACCCGGCCGCCCGGCGCGGTCGCGGTGTACGACACCGGGCGCGGTCGCATGGTGGCCGCGCCCGGGATCGCCGCGGATCAGCAGGTGTGGTCCACGGTGACACCGGGCACCGATCACCGTATCGCGCAAGCGATTTCGGCACTGATCGAATCACTGCCCGGGGGAAGGTGGCTGCCGCAGTAGACCCGAAGGGCGCGCAGTAGCTCGCCAACCTTCCGGCGATGCCGATCGGCATCGTTTCCGGGTACTCGAATCACGATACGAAAGGTTTGATCATGGGTGATGGTGTATACGCCGATCATGCGACCGCGAAAGGCGCTCAAGGCGACATGGCGGACGCGGTGGCGGCGATGAAGTTCGTGCTTCAGCAGATTTCCGACGAAGTGCACTCGGCGACCGGCTGGTCCGGCGATGCGCGCGTGGCGTTCATGGACGCGTCGCGCATGTGGGACGACGAGGCCAAGGTGCTCAACGACCGGCTCGACCGGATCAGCGAGCAGGTCGGCACCGGCACCGTCCAGTTCCAGCGCACCGACGCTGAGGGCGAGGACGAGTTCAAGATGATCCGCCTCTGAGCGGTCAAGCGGCACCAGGCAATTCATTTTTTGGAGGAATGTCATCATGGCAGATGGAGCAATGGAATATAGCAAGGCCAAAATGGTCACGCTGTTCCACGACCTGCAGGGTTTTCGTCAGGCCCTCATCGACCGTTCGCAGGACATGAACGACGCGGGCAACAACCTGCGCAAGGCTTGGCAGGACAACGCCGCCCTGGTGGAGTTCGAAAAGACCTACAAGGGCTGGACCGACGAGCACGAGCACATGCTCCAGGTCCTGAACAAGATCGCCGCCGCGGTCGAGAGCGCACTGCACCGCGCTCTTGGCACCGACGGCAAGATCGGCGACGGCTTCGCCGGTCTTTGATCGAGGCGATCCGGCCACCCCGGCCGCGGTCGAGAGCGCACTGCACCGTGCTCTCACCCGCGATCGGGGCTGCGCGTCCGCGGTACGGCAATGGCCGGCCAGGAGCGGCCCGCTCTCGGTCGGCCGTTGTGCGGTATGCGCTGTGTCGGGTTATCGTGCGGCGGTGAGGGATTCGCCGATGTAGCGCATCTCGTCCGGTGTGGTGACCATATTGACGGTCGCGCTCGCGGTGGAGGTGCGCACCGTGATGAGGTTGCGCGCCGCGGGGTCCTGGGTCAGCACGACGTCGGCGTCGAATTGTCCGGCCGACTGCCCGGGCGGGCGCACGTGCACGATGGTCGCGCCGCCGGTCAGCGCGGTGGGCGCGATGCCGTCGAAGACCACGACGGTCGCCGGGGGAAAGGGCGTGCCGGACTGCGGAACCGGCGTCGGGTGCTGGCTCGCGGTGGTATAGCGCGAGGCCAGCGAAAGTAGATGCGGTGCATCGACATTCGCGATCATGGAATGCCAGGCGTCGGGTCGGTCGGTGTGCACGACGGCGTGCGCCCCGAGCGCGATGGCGCGCAGGATCACCTGCTGGGCCAGGTCCAGTTCGCCGACGACTTCGAGATGCCGGGTGCCGTCACCGATCAGCGGCACGGCGATGCCGTGCCCGAGGTCGTCGGCGCCGATCAGCTGACCGCAACCGGCGGTGGGCACCGCGATCCCGCTGAGTGCGGACAGCGGGCCGCGATAGTCGCCCGCGCCCCTGGCGCCGTGCCCGCTGCGGATGGGCAGGCAATCGAGCAGCGCCCTGGATTGCTGCCCCGGCAGGGTGCGCAGCCCGGGCACGGGCGGGTCGAGCGGTTCGGTGGCGGTATCGAAACGGACCAGCGCGCCGAGGGTGACCGGCGGTGATGCGGAGCCACGTGCTTCGGTGGCACGGGTCGAGCCCGGCCGCAGCCGAACGGTCACTGTGGTGCTGAGGCTCGGCGTCGCCCAGATGTCGGCGAAGCCGCGCGAGCCGATCAACTCGGGCCCGATCTCGTAGCTGGTGAGGTGGATACCGTCGTGCACAAGCGATTTCGGTGTTTCGGTGAACTCGTCGATAGCCGCGCCGCGGATGAGCGTGCGCACTGCGGCGTTCATCTCGACCGCGGTCAGCACCGAAGCGGAGATGTCGCGCGCCGCGAGCCGATTGGCCACCCGGCGGGTCGCGATGATCGCGGCGCGCAGCGCGCCGGTGCCGCCACCGCCGCGATTGTCCACCGCCTGGGCATTGGCCAGCGGGTCGAGGCGAAGCACCAGCCACACGGTCCGGTGCGCGATCGCGGGCAGCGGGCCGAGGATGCGGTCGTAGAGCTGGGCGACCGCGCCTGCGCCGACGGTCCGCGCCCCGGTGCTGATCACATCGATGGAGGCCAGGCTGATGTCGAATTGACCGAGGCAGCGGGCGATCTCGGTGAGTGGAAGGACCTGATCGGTGGACAGCGAGCCGCGGCGCAGCAGGGTCAGCGCGTCCGGCGGCGGGTCGATGCGCAGCATCGTGGTCAGCAGATCGCCGTCCCAGCGCACGCCGTAGCTGCCGCCCTCGGGCAGCGGCACATCCAATGCCGCCGCGCTGCTGTCGACGGGCTTCGACCGCGCGCGGTGCCAGCGGAAAGTGATGGTGCGCCCGAGCATCCCCGCGAGCGTGCGCGGATTTCGTCGTCGCGCCGGCGCGGCGCCTGCGAGAAAAACCATCGCGCCGATTGCGACCACGGCTATGGTTGGTAAGTCGAACGCGGTGGCGATCCAGGCCGCCGCGGCGGCGGCCAGCGCGATCGGGATGATGAGCCGCAATGGCATCTGCCGAAACAACCAGAATTCAGGGTCACGTAATTGCGAGTTCGCTGAATTTTCCATTGATTCACCGGGGTTGGTTTCCTGCGCGTGCACGGCCTCGCTCACGATAATTAGCCCTGGGTCGAATACCGGTGGCCGGAGTTTGTCGGCCGTGGGGTCTGCTGCGCTAACAGTACCGCGCCGCAATGGTGTTGGCGGTGCGAGTGGTCGAGCCGATACAGTGAATTTCGAGAGCGCAATTGGATCGAGACATAGTTCGATGGAGGCCACGTGCCGGCTCAGCTGACCACCAAGGCCCAGGTCAATGGATACCGTTTCTTGCTCCGGCGTCTGGATCACGCACTGGTGCGCCGCGATGTTCGGATGCTGCACGATCCGATGCGCTCTCAGGTCAGGTCGATGTTCGTCGGCGCCATCCTCGGCCTGCTCGTGGTGGCGGGCGCGGCGATCCTGGCTTTCCTGCGTCCCCAGGGCTCCATCGGCGACGCGAACATCGTGATGGGCAAGGACAGTGGCGCGCTGTATGTCGTCGTCACCGACGCCGACAAGAACAAGACGCTGCATCCAGTGCTCAATCTGGCCTCCGCCCGTTTGATCAGCGGCAGCAGCGAGTCGCCGAACTCGGTCAAGGACGGCAAGCTGGCGGCGCTGCCGCGCGGGCCGATGCTGGGCATTCCCGGTGCGCCAGCGGCTTTGCCAGGGTCGCGGCAGGGCAACCGATCGGACTGGTCGCTGTGCGAGTCGGTCGAACTGTCGATCACCGGAAGCGCGGCGTCGGCCACCGGCGTGAGTACCACGGTTCTTGCGGGAAAACCCCTGCTGGACGACCATATCCGTGTCGCGGCCGCCGAAGAATCCCTGTTGGTGCGGCGCGGCGACAAGACCTACCTGATCTACGACGGCAAGCGTGCGGAACTCGACCCGGCGAACTCTGTGATGGCTCGGTCGATGACCTTGGCCGGGCGCAAGCCGCGGCCCGTCGGAACCAGCCTGCTGGACGCGGTCACTGCGGTGCCGCCGCTGACGCCGCCGGACATTCCGCAGGCCGGTCAGCCGGGGCCGGGGCGGTTGTCCCAGGTGCCGGTCGGTGGCGTCGTCGCGGTCGGCGGCGTCGGCCGCGACGATCGCGCGGAGCTGTATGTGGTCCTCGCCGACGGTGTGCAGCGCATCTCCGACTTCACCGCGCAGGTGATCCGCTCCGCGAATTCCCAAGGCATGCGCGAGATCAGCTCGGTGCCGCCGGACGTGTTGACCAACATGCCGGTGCTGCACCGGATTCCGGTGGACGATTTCCCGGCTGACACACCGAAGATCGTGTCGGCCGAGGACGCCCCGGTCGCCTGTGTCGCCTGGTCGAAGACCCAGCAGCGCAATGAAGAGGCCATCGACGGACCGGTCGACCGCGCCGCCGCCACACTGCTGCTCGGTACCACATTGCCACTGGCCGACTCCGCCGAGCCGGTAGCGCTCGCCACCGCCGACGGCACCGGCGAGCGGGTGGACGCCGCCTACATTCCGCCGTCGTCCGGTGAATTCGTGCAGGTGACCGGCACTGAAGGGGGCAGCCTGCGCCGCGGCCCGCTGTTCTATGTCGCGGACAATGGAATCCGCTATGGCATACCGGACATCGAGACCGCCCAGGTGCTCGGGCTCGGCACGGAACCGCGCCTGGCTCCAGGAGCCATCATCGGTCGACTCGTCGCGGGACCCACCTTGGCCAAGCCGGACGCGCTGGTCGAACGCGATACCGTAACCACGACAAAGTAACCCGCAGGCGGGATCGGTCGACGGTCAGGCGACGCCGAGCGAGGCGAGCACAGCGCTCAGCGCCGCCTCCATGTCGGGCGCCTCGATGCGCATCAGCACGGACCTGTCGACGGCGGTCAGGTCGAGCGAATCGTCGTTGGCCAGCCGGAACTCGCGCTCTTCCTCGGCAGCCTCGATGATGTTGCGGACGAACCGGCCGTTGCCTGCCAGATCGATGCCGCGCCGCGGCTGCCCGCTCTGGTCGGTGCGCTCGGAGTTGTACAGGTTTTCGCAGGCACGTTCCAGCAATTCGAGCGCGCCTTCGGACAATTCGGAGTCGCGTGACGCGGCGATGAGCTGACCGATCTCGCCGAGTTCGGCCGGTGTGTAAGACGGGAACTGCAGACGCTTGGCGAAACGCGAGGACAGACCGTCGTTGGAGGCGAGCAGCCGATCGATCTCGCCGTCGTAGCCCGCGATGATCACCACCAGGCGATCACGGTCGTTCTCCATCCTGGCCAGCAGCGTGTCCACCGCCTCGCGACCGAAGGCGTCACCACCGGACAAGCCGGTCTGGATCAGCGTGTATGCCTCGTCGATGAACAGCACGCCGTCCATCGCGGTGTCGATCAGCTTGTCGGTCTTGATCGCGGTGCTGCCGAGGTGCTGGCCGACGAAGTCCATCCGCTTGGCCTCGACCACCTTGTCGGTCTTCAGTAGGCCGACACCGCAATAGATTTTGGCGACGACCCTGGCGATCGTCGTTTTGCCGGTGCCAGGCGGACCGGTGAAGACCAGGTGATTGCCGCGGGCCATGCTGGCCATGCCCTTCTCGGTCCTGATCTTGGCCAGTTGCGCGGTGGCCTGCAGCTTGGCCACCTGGGTCTTCACCGAGGCGAGCCCGACCTGCTTGTCCAGCTCGGCGCGCGCCTCGGCCAGGATCCGCTTGGCCCGGTCCTCGGCGTCGGCGCTCTGCAACTGTTCGACCGACGGCGCGGAGGCCGGATCCCAGCGATCGGTGCGCGCGTCGATCGATTCCTTGCTCGTCACCGTGATGCGGTAGGCGCGGTCGCGCATGGCCGCTGTGTTCGCGGCGAAATCTGGTGCCTGCGAATACACCTTCTCGAACAGCGCCTGCGCTTCTTCCTCGTTGCCGGTCTCGCGCAGGCACAGCCCGCGGCAGAACATGGCGGTGGTACGGGCCGCCGGGATCGGGCCGGATTCGGCCTGCTCCATCCTGCGGATCGCCTCACCGAACAGACCGAGCTGGGCACACGCCGAGCCGACCATCACATGCGCGCCTGCCGCCAGATAGGTGTCGTCCCACTCGGCGGAGCCCGCGAGCACCGCCATGACATCCGGCCAGCGCTGAGTAGTGAAATGCAGGACGCCGCGGATATAAGCGCTGATCCGATCGTCGATCTCGCGATCGGTGTCCGAGAGCATGGACCTGCGATGGGTGGCGAGCTCGTCGAGCACCCGCTCGGCCTCGTCGTACTCCCGGTCGGCGATCAGCTGCGCCGCCTGCGCCAACCAGATCTCGGTGTAGCCGGCCAGCGGATAGTCGATGTACAGACCGGCGAGGAAGCGGCCTGCCAGCGCGCGCGGCGCGAGCCCGAGCCTGCGCTGCTCCCGGAAAAGGGTTGTGCCGCTGGTCTTGTACAGGTTGTAGAGGACCTCGGTGGTCACCTCGCCCGCCGCCGCGCGCCCCAGCCACGCGTCGCACATGGTCGGATCCCATTCGGTGGCCCGCTGAAAAGCCAATTTCGCGTACTCGAGGTCGCGGGCCGATTCCTGTCCATCGATGGTCAGACCCAGCGACAGGATTCCGGCGTCGAAGGCGCGTTGTGCTTGGCGATTACCCGTCATGGCAGTCGAACCCCGAAGTCTTGTTGGAGCTATTTTTGGTTGGAACGATTGACTGAGTTCATCTTCCGATTCAGCTTAGCGATCGCATGCGCACGGTCCGTCCGATACATTGGGTTTTGCTGCCGGTACGTTGCAACGTGTGCGACAACCACATCGCCGTCTATGCACAACGAGTGCGCGGTAGGTGCGAAGACCGAAGTTCTGAGTTGGTTCGACAGGTAGGTTGCTGAAGCAAGTGTCTGGGTCGTTCACAAATGAGTTGGGGTCGTTCAGCAATTGACCGAGCCGATGAGCAGTGGCTCACGAGCCGCTGAACCCGAACTGTGCCGAGTCTCCGTCATCGGCGGAAATACTCAGCTCGATGTCGGACTGCCCGCGACGGTGCCGATCGCCACTTTCATCGGTGATCTTGTCGCACTCATCGAGTCCCGTAACCCCGATGTCGTCGAGAGCGACGACGGCGACACCCCGCTGCACACCGAGCATTGGACCCTGGCCCGACTCGGCCGAGATGCCATCGCGCCCAGTCGAAGTCTCACCGAGGCCGAGGTGTATGACGGCGAGCTGCTCGTGCTGCGCTCGGTGACCGCGAAAGAGTCGCCCGCGCTGTTCGACGATGTCATCGACGCGGTGTCGCGGCTCACCGCCGACGACTTCCGTGGTTGGTCGCCTGCCGCCGCGCGGTGGACCGGTCTGATCGCCGCGGTGGTTGCGGTGGTGCTCGCCATCGCAGTGCTCGCCGGGGGACGCGCGCACTCCGGCGGACTCGCCGCGCCGTTCCTGGCGACCGGGGTGGCGATCATCGCCACCGTGGCCGCGGGCATCGCGGCACGCAAGTACCGCGACCAACTGACCGCCACCTGGCTGTCGCTGTGCGCGCTGCTGCTGTTCTTCGGCGGCGCCGTGCTGTTCGTGCCGGGCCGGGTCGGCAGTCCCCCTCTGCTGCTCGGCTTTTCGGTGACCGTCGTGGCCGCCGCCGTCGTCTACCGTGCCACCGCGACGGGGGCCGCGCTGTGCGCGGCGGCGGTGACAACGGCGTTGTTCGGCGGCGTCGCGGCGCTGGTGCGCATGGTCTGGGACCCGGCGCTGCCGAAGATCGCGGCCGGGATGCTGGTCGCGGCGATCACCATGATTTCCATGGTGCCGAGGCTGGCCGCGGTGTTCGCGCGCTTGCCGGTGCCGCCGGTGCCGACTGCGGGCGGCGCGATTGATCCCGCCGATCACGAGCCGCGGCCGACCATCGAGGGCATCGGCGCGATCGGCGCCACCGCACTGCCGTCGGCCGCCGGACTCGGTCAGCGGGCGCGCGCGGCCAACAACTACCAGACCGGCATGCTGGTCGGCTGCTCGCTCGCGGCGGTGTTCGGGGCGCTCGGTGCGGCCGATCCGCTGGGATTCACACGCTGGCAAGGTATTGCGCTCGCGGTGATCGCCGCGGTGATTCTCGCCCTGCGCGGTCGTTCGTTCGCCGATCTGGTCCAGGCCTGCGTGCTGATCGCGGCCGGCTGCCTCATTGTGCTCGGACTCGTCACCGGGCTGGCGCTCGGCGATGCGGACCTGGTGTTGCTCGCCGGGATGCTGCTGCTCGCCTTTGCGGCGGGGGTGGTGGTCTTCGGGGTGATCGGTCCGCACCTCGAGGTGACGCCGGTGACGAGGCGGGCCATGGAGATCGTCGAGTACTTGTTGATCGTCGCGGTGATACCGCTGGTGCTCTGGATCATGGGCGTGTATTCGATGGCCCGGAATCTATGACAGCTCGCGCGCTCGGAATGGCTTGCACCGCCGCGATACTCAGCGTATCCGCGTTCGGGTGGGCCGCTCCGGCCGCCGCGGTGCCGCCGCCGGTGATCGACCCCGGCGCGTTCGGCATCGCGCAGGCGCTCAGCGGCAGGGCCGCGCCACCGGAGCCGACCGAGCAGAAACAGTTGTGCAGCGAACCGCTGAACACGCGTGGCGCCGCGGTCGACGCACCGCTGGCCCAACGGGTGCTCGAGCTGCCTGCGGCCTGGCAGTTCAGTCGTGGCGCGGGTCAGAAGGTCGCGGTCATCGACACCGGAGTCAATCGACATCCCCGATTGCCTGCCGTGCAGGCAGGCGGTGACTACGTGTCCGACACCGACGGCACCGCCGACTGCGACGGTCACGGCACCTTGGTCGCGGGCATCATCGCGGCCAAGCCGAGTCCCGACGACGCCTTCTCCGGTGTCGCGCCCGATGCGGAGATCCTGACCATCCGCCAGTACAGCCTGGCCTATGAAGCCAAGGACCGCCGCAACGACAAGACGCCGGGCGCGGTGGCCAGCTCCGGCTACGGCAACGTGCTCACCATGGCGGCGGCGGTGATTCGCGCCGTCGACATGGGCGCCACCGTCATCAATATCTCCGAGGTGTCGTGCACCCCGGCCGGTGGCGACACCGCCGACGCGACACTCGGCGCCGCAGTCGGATACGCCTATGAACGCAACGTGGTCGTGGTGGCCGCGGCGGGCAACATCACCTCCGACGGCGCGTGCGAGAAGCAGAACGAAGGGTCGGGCTGGGGGAGCGTGCAGACCATCGCAAGCCCGGCCTGGTTCCAGCCTTACGTGCTGTCGGTGGCCTCGGTCGACCCCGATGGCAAGGCCACCCCGATATCGCTGCACGGACCATGGGTCGGCGCGGCCGCGATCGGCAGAGAGATCGTGTCGCTCGACAGCAAGCCGGGCGGCACCGGACTGGTCGACAGCGCGCAGACCGAGGAAGGCCCGCGCCCCATCAACGGCACGAGTTTCGCCGCGCCCTATGTCTCCGGGCTCGCGGCGCTGGTGCGCGCCAGATTTCCGGAACTCACCGCGGGTCAGGTCATCGACCGGATCACCCGCACCGCGCTGGCCCCCGGACAGGGGCGCGACGACCGGATCGGCCACGGCCTGATCGATCCACTGGCCGCGCTCACCGCGCAGCTGCCGGACCAGCCGGTGAACGTGGGCGCGGACATGCCCCGCCCGATCGCCGCACCGGTGCGCCCGCCTGGACCCGATCCGCTGCCGCGCCGCATCGCCGTCATCGGTTCTATCACCTGTTTGGTGGTGCTGGGACTCGGTGCCGCGGTGTCGATTCCGTTCCGGCGCGAAGCCGCTGCCGTCGACCTCGATTCCGACGCGACAGAGGTGTAGAACCCATGGCTACCGAAGGTTTCGTGCGTCGTCCCCGCATCGCACCACCGCGTGCGCCCGGCGGCGAAGTGGCACTGAACTCGCCGCCGGAGATTCAACGCGCCGTGCCGGGCCCGCTGCTGATGAAGGTGATGCCGGTCGTCATGGTGTTCGCCGTCGTCGGCATGATCGCGATGATGGTGATGATGGGCCGCAGCCTGCTCGCCAACCCGTTCATGATGATGTTCCCGATGATGATGCTCATGTCGATGGTCGGCATGATGATGGGGATGCGGGGCCAAGGGCCCAAGGGCGCAGGCGAACTCAACGAGGAACGCAAGGATTACTTCCGGTATCTGGACCAGATGCGCAGGGAGGTCAGGCGGACCGGCGGCAAGCAGTTGGAAGCGCTGATCTGGAGCCATCCCGAACCGATCGACCTGCCGTCGGTGATCGGCACCCGCCGCATGTGGGAGCGCCGCCCGGCCGACCCGGATTTCGGACACGTGCGGGTCGGGGTCGGCAGTCATCGGCTGGCGACCAAGCTGGCTCGGCCGGAGACCGGTCCGCTCGAGGATCTGGAACCGGTGTCGACGGTCGCGTTGCGCCGGTTCGTGCGCACCCACTCGGTGGTGCACCGCTTGCCGACCGCGGTCTCGCTGCGCGCGTTCCCCGCCATCAATATCGGTGGCGGTCCGGAAGAATCCAGAATGCTGGCGCGCGCCATGCTGATGGAGCTCACCGCATTTCACGGACCCGATCATGTCGCGGTCGCCATCGTCTGCGCCGACCCGGACGGCCCCGCCTGGGCATGGGCGAAATGGATTCCGCACCTGCAACATCCGACCGTGCGCGACGGCGTCGGCTCGGCCAGGATGATGTACGGGTCGCTGGCCGAACTGGAGACGGCGCTGGCCTCGGAACTGCTCGAGCGGGGCCGCTTCATGCGCAATCCGCAGCCGACGCAAGGCAGGCTGCATCTGGTCGTCGTGATCGATGACGGATACGTCAATGGCACCGAGCGGCTGATCAGCGAATCGGGGCTGGATTCGGTCACCGTGCTCGACCTGACCGCGCCGGAGAACGGCCTCGCCGCGCGCCGCGGTCTGCAACTGGTGACCACGGGCGGCGAGGTGAGTGCCAAGAGTGCCAGCGGCACCGAGAAATTCGCCACCGCCGATGCGGTCAGCGTGGCCGAGTCCGAAGCCTTCGCCCGCGATCTGGCCCGCTACCGGATCGCCACCGCGGCGCAGATCGTCAGCCTCGGCGATGACACCCGCGCGGACCCCGGACTGATGGCGCTGTTGAAGATTCCGGATGCCGCACAGATAGATCCGGCCAAGGTCTGGCGGCCACGCACCGCGCGCGAGCGGCTGCGGGTGCCCATCGGAGTGACGCCGGACGGGACGCCGGTCGACATCGACATCAAGGAATCCGCGGAGAACGGCATGGGGCCGCACGGGTTGTGCATCGGTGCGACCGGTTCCGGCAAGTCGGAGTTCCTGCGCACGCTGGTGCTCTCGCTGGTGACGACGCATTCTCCCGACGCGCTGAACCTGGTTCTCGTCGACTTCAAGGGTGGTGCGACCTTCCTCGGTCTGGACTCATTGCCGCACGTCGCCGCGGTTATCACCAACCTCGAGGAAGAGCTCTCGATGGTCGACCGCATGAAGGACGCGCTCGCCGGTGAGATGAACCGCCGGCAGGAATTGCTGCGTTCGGCGGGAAACTATGCCAACGTCACCGACTACGAGAAGGCGCGCGCCGCAGGGGTGGCCCTCGACCCGCTGCCCGCACTGTTCGTGGTGGTCGACGAGTTCTCCGAACTACTCTCGCAGAAACCCGATTTCGCGGACCTATTCGTGATGATCGGCCGCCTCGGCCGTTCGCTGCACGTGCACCTGCTGCTGGCATCGCAGCGGCTGGAGGAGAACAAGCTGCGGGGACTCGACTCGCACCTGTCCTACCGCATCGGTCTGCGCACCTTCTCCGCCAACGAGTCTCGCGCGGTGCTCGGCATCACCGATGCCTATCACCTGCCCGGCATTCCCGGTTCCGCTTACCTCAAGAGCGATGCCGACGATCCGCTGCGGTTCAACGCCACCTACGTGTCGGGTCCCTATGTCTCGCCGCGTGGCGCGAGACAGGTGGACGGCAGGCTTTTCGGTGGGCAGTCGCCGACCGTGTTCACCGCCGCACCGGTCGAGGCCCAGGCACGGCCCGAATCGGAGACGGTGCGGGTCGGTCTGCCCGATCTGCCGCCGCCGCCCTCGGAAACGCCCGAGGAAGAGGGCATTCCGGAGACGTTGCTCCAAGTGGTCGTGAAACGTCTCACCGGACACGGCCGTCCGGCGCACGAGGTGTGGCTGCCGCCGCTGGACGAGTCGCCGACGGTGGACATGCTGCTGCCCGACCCGGATTGGCGTTCCCCGGTCAACCGGCACGGTCAGCTGTGGCTGCCGATCGGTGTCATCGACAAGCCTTACGAGCAGCGACGTGACGTGCTGACCATCCAATTGGCAGGCGCCCAGGGCAATGTCGCCGTCGTCGGCGGTCCGCAGTCGGGCAAGTCGACGACCCTGCGCACCATCATCATGGCGGCCGCGGCCACTCACAGCCCCGAGCAGGTCCAGTTCTACTGCCTGGATTTCGGTGGCGGCAGCCTGGCCGGCCTGTCCGGACTGCCGCACGTCGGTTCGGTGGCCGGTCGGCTGGACAGTGACCGGGTGCGCCGCACCATCGCGGAGCTGACCAGCCTGATGCGCCAGCGAGAGGAGCGGTTCAGCGAACTGGGCATCGAATCCATGGTCGAGTTCCGCCGGCGCAAGTACGCCCAGCTGGAGGCGCGACTGATCAATGGCACCCAGGCCGCGCCTGGCGATCCGCTCGCCGCCGACCAGTTCGGTGACGTCTTTCTCGTCATCGACGGCTGGGCCGTGGTGCGCGACGAATTCGACACTCTCGAACCGCAGATCAATGCCATTGCGGCACAGGGCCTTTCCTACGGAATCCACCTGGTTCTGGGCGCTTCGCGCTGGGCGGAGATCCGGCCGAACGTCAAGGATCAGATCGGCACCCGGCTGGAGTTGCGCCTCGGTGACCCATCGGACTCCGAAATGGGCAGGCGCAGTGCGGGGCTGGTGCCGGTGGGCAGGCCGGGCCGCGGCCTGACGCCCGATGAGCTGCACCTGCTCATCGCGCTGCCGCGACTGGATTCCGACTCCGATCCGCAGACCCTGGCCGACGGTGTCGGCCAGGCGAAGGCGCAGCTGGAGCAGTTGTACAGCGGCAGGCGCGCACCCGAGGTGCGGATGCTGCCACTGGAGATCAGCCGCGAGCAGGTGCTGAAGATCGCGAAGGAACACGATGTCGAACTCGGCCCGACCAAGGTCGTCGTCGGGCTCGGCGAGAACGAATTGGACCCGTTCGTCCTCGATTTCGGCGCCGAACCGCACTTCATGGCCTTCGCCGACGTCGAGTCCGGCAAGACGACGCTCCTGCGCAATATCGTCATGGGCATCACCGAGAACTCGACGAGCGAGCAGGCGCGGATCATCATGATCGACTACCGCCGCACCATGCTCGGCGTCGTCGACGAGGAACAGCTGGCGGGCTATTCCACCTCGTCGCAAACGTCCGGTCCGATGATCAATGAGCTCGCCCGGTATCTATCCAGGCGCATCCCGGGCTCCGACATCACGCCGCAGCAGTTGCGCGAGCGCAGTTGGTGGAGCGGGCCCGAGATCTACATTGTCGTCGACGATTACGACATGATCGCCGCGGGCTCCAGCGGCAACCCGCTGTTCGCGCTCCTCGAGTACCTCCCCCAGGCCCGCGATATCGGCATGCACCTGATCGTCACCCGCCGCACCGGCGGTGTGTCCAGAGCGTTGTATGACCACGTGCTCGGCGGCATGAAGAATCTGTCGGTCGACGCGCTGATCATGAGCGGACCCAAGGACGAAGGCAAGATCATCGGGGATGTCCGCCCGACCAAGCTACCGCCGGGGCGTGGCATCCTCGTATCCCGTTCGCGGGGGCAGGAAATGGTGCAGATCGCGCATCTGCCGCCGTTGTGACCTCGGCGTCAGTTGTTGGGCAGCGCCGCCCCGAGCGCGATCTCTGTGATCGGCTGCCCGGTGGCCGGAATCGGCACGGCGGCTTCGTAATCCCAACTGTCGGCGCGCCGTTCGAAAAGTGCGCGGGAAGGGCCGGTGGCGATCGGGCCCGCGATGCGGGCCATCCGGAAGCCCGCTCGGCGGTAGTAGTCGTGCAGGTCGTCGTTGGTGGTCCAGGCGTCGAGACGGACCCAGGTGCGCTGTCGGCGGCGGGCGAGCATGCCCGCGTGGGCTAGTAGTCGGTCACCGACGCGCTGGCCGGCGAAGCGGAGGTCGACGATCATGAAGTGGACGACCACCGCGTCGGCTAGTTCCCACGGCGACCACAGTCCGTTGTCGGCGTGATGGTTGACGGTGATCGTCCCCGCCGGTTCACCCGCGACCTCGGCGATCCAGGTTTCCCCTGCTTCCAGTGCCCGGCCGACCGCCCTGGCGAAGATCTCGATGGGCAGCCCGCGTCCTGCCACCGTCCACTGGTCGGAGCCGCGCGCGGTGAGCCATGACGTGCGCTGGACCCGCAGGCGGCAGATCATGCCGAGATCGCCGAAGGTCGCTTGGCGAAGCACGGTAGTCATGGCATCGAAATGCCTGGCCTGTACGAGGTGCCTAGCGCGCGCCGGATGACCGCGGTGCCCTCGTCGTCGCCGAGTTCGTAGGCGAGCCGGTTGCGCGTGGCGATCGACCGGTGCCGGGTGGCGCGGGTGACCCGCTCGTGGTTGGCGCCGATCCTCAGGTGATCGAGCAGAATGGTCCCGGTCGCGACACCGAGGACGATGGCCTCCTCGACGCTGGCGGGCCTGGCGGCCAGGGTGTCCCGGTGCGCGGTCTCGGCGTGGCCACGATCGGCCAGCCGCCTGGTCGTGCCCTCGGGGATATCGTGCGGTGAGTCGATGCCGGTGCTCTCGGCGAGGTCCCTCGGGTAGAAGCTGACCTCCCACGACCACGGCTCGTTGTCGAGGTACTGAACGACCGTTCGGGCCAGCACCCACGAGTCCTCCGGCACGCCGAGCCACAGGGCGACCTGCGGACTGGCCGGTTCCATCCTGGCGCTGAACACCTTGGCGGGTTCCCGGCGCGCCGCCCGTGCGATCTCCTCGAAAATGTCGTGCGCCGACTGCGGGCGATTCGGCCGGATGTGGTCGGTGACAACCGATTCCAGTACCTCCTGGCTTCGTACGATCGTCCCACGGGAAGTAGCGGTATAGACCAGATTTTCGGCGACAAGCACCTGAATAGCGTTGCGCGCTGTCGTTATCGAGACTTCCATGTGATCGGCCAGCTCGGTGTGACTGGGCAGTCGATCGCCCGGACGCCACTTGCCTGCGCGGATCTCCTCGCGGAGGAGGTCTGCGATCCGGCGATACGTCGGACCGTCCGCCATCTTGCTCCTCGGTCAGTCGTGCAGGTAACGAAGTGTACTCTTCGTGACTCCCTACGGCCCGGTAACGCTTGACAGGTGCCTTCAGAGGTTTATTGTAATGAACGTCCTGATCCGGTGTTGTGCGGCGACGAACGGCGAGGCAACGTGGCAGGTTCGGAGATTTCGACAGTCGTTATGGCTCTCCCCGGCACACCGCGGTGTGTCGACTCGGCAGTTCAGTCACTGACCCTCGGACTACTGCCTACCTCTGATCTACTTGTTCGGGCGTGTCGCGGGCACCGCGTGGTCGGCGGTCCGCTGCTCTGGTTCGCCCGTGATCTCGCGGTGCTGCACGAGCGTCGGCTGGTCGGTCGCGGCGGCTCGGTGCCGACCGACCCGGCCACCGTGCTCGAAATCGATCGGCGCAGAACCGAATTGGTTATGGCCGTTGACGACTGGGTGGCGCGCAGCGTCCCGCAGCATCGGCTCGGCGCCACGCTGCACACCGAGACGGTCGGCGCGGTCATCGACCGCATCGCCGAATCCTCGGTGCGTGCGCATCACGCGCTGATGACGCTGGACGCGCACAACGAGCGGTTGCACTGCGCCTGGCACCACCTCGCGGAACTGGCCGACGCCTATGACGACCTGGTTCGCGATATCCAGGCGGGCCGCAGGCGCTTGCCGGAGTGGTGACCCGCCCGGCGCATTGATCACCGAGTGTCAGTGGCACATTGGGCGTCTGTTGTCATGCCGACCACAGCGTCGCGCATGGCAGCGGGGGCATGTCGGGATGCACGTTTCGGTCGATGACGACGTCGAGGTCGGTGCGGGTTCTGTCCAGTATCGTCGCGAGCTCTTCCGCGGCCGCACAGTCACATTGGAAGTCGAGCGGCGCCTCGAGATGCGGGAAGGACACCCGCAGATGGCGGCGCCGTGAGTCGAGCACGTAACGTCCCGTGCGCACCAGGTAGTGCAATGCCGCGCGGCGTTGCGCGCACGGTGATCCCATCCAATGTGCGTGGGTCTGCATGATCCGATGCGCGCTCGCCGGTGTCAGGTGATCGGGCGCAATATCGCAGCGCCCGAGGCTGATCGGCCACGCTTCGCGTTGCTCCGGCAATACAGACATGATGGTGAAACCGGTCGGCTACGACGCCGGTGAGATCGGTGGTGTCTCGCTGCTCCCTAGCGGTGCGGTGAGTTCGAGATGGATGCCGTCCGGGTCGCTGAAAGACAGGATCGCGATGCCGAACGCGTCGAGCGCCGTGACTTCGCCGTGTTCGATCCCGGCGGCGTCCAGCCGGGCAGCCGTGTCGGCCAGCTCGTCCACCGATGACACGGCGAAGCTGAGGTGATCGAGCCCGACCCGCTCGGAGTCGAACCGGTCGGCTTCCGACGCCACGGGCCGCAGGCCGAACAGCATCCCGTTGGTCTGGAAAACGACACCGCCGTAGAGCTGTGCCGGATCGGCGCGCACCTGCGGATCGTCCGGGCTGCCCGGCGATTGCGCCGCGATCTCGAAACCGAGTACGTCCTGGTAGAACGCGCGGGAACGCGCCAGGTTCGTTACCGTCAGCCGAACGTGGTGGATGCCGGTGGTCGCGATCATCGTCATGAGAACTCCGCCGTGAGATGGCCTGGATACGACTGCCGGGTTCGGCGTCTTCAGGAACACTAGGGCGCACATCGCAGATCTTCGAGTGTCGGAAACGACATATTCGGTACTGTAGGCGACATGGATGTCGCGGTATTCGTCGTCGACGGGGTGGCCGATTTCGGATTCGCCGCCCTGCTGGAAACTTTCAACACCGCGAACGCGCTGCGCGGCGAATGGGCAGCCTCCGTCGACCCATGGAACGTGCGGACCGTGTCACTGGGCGAGAGCGTCCGATCGGGTAACGGCCACCTCGTGCCGACTACGCCGCTGGCCGACCTGCCCGGCGAATTCGATCTGATGATCGTTCCCGCGGTGAACGTGCGGGATGCCGAAACCCTGATCAGGATGGTCTCCTCGGCGCCCAATCTGCCTGTGCTGGACCTGATTACGCAAGCACGCGGTGCCGGTGTCCACTTGGCTGCGGCCTGCACCAGCACCTTCTTCCTGGCCGAGGCGGGTGTGCTGGACGGTTTACAAGCGACGACGAGCTGGTGGCTCGGCCCGACTTTTCGCCGTAGGTATCCGAGAATCGTTCTCGACGAGGGCCGGATCCTGTGCCGAGGTGATCACGTCACCACGGCGGGCGCAACGTTGTCGCATGTGGATCTTGCCTTGTCCCTGATCTCCGCCAAGAGTCCGGCACTGGCCGAACTGGTGGCCAAATACCTGGCGTTCGGAGTCCGAAATGCGCAGGCCGACTTCGCTGTATCCGAGGTGATCGCCAAGGGCGATTCGCTGGTCGCGGCCTTCGAACGCTGGGTCCGTGACCATCTCGCCGAGCAGTTCCTGATTTCCGGTGCGGCACAGGGGCTCGGCGTCACCGAACGCAGTCTGCAACGTGCGACCCATGCCGAACTCGGGATGTCCCCAAGGGATTTCGTCAACGAGATACGGCTGGAACGTGCCACGCACCTGCTGCGAAACACCCAGCTGACCATCGATTCGGTGGCCGCCAAGGTCGGATATCTCAACGCGGGTACTCTGCGCGGCCTCTTCCGACGCCGACGCGGCAGAAGTATCGCCGATATCCGAGCCTCCTGGCTGTCGTGGTGAACGATCAGTTCCGGTAGCGGCGGTGATCGACGCTGAATTCGTCGGCGACCGTCGCGGCGAGTTCGACATACGCGCGCTTGGTGGTCTTGTGCAGGCGATGCAGGTCGATCTCGGCGCCCTCCGACAGATGCACGTCATAGGGGATGACGTGCACGGCGCGACAGCGCGACAGAAAGTATTCGCGCAGCTGCTGGATGCCGACATTCGGTGATCCCTCACGCGGCAGGTTGATCACCACCACCGCATTGCGGACCAGGTGATCGTGGCCGTGCAGCGACAACCAGTCGAGCGTTGCCGCCGCGCTGCGAGCTCCGTCGATCGCGGCCGAAGAGATCAGTACCAGGGAATGCGCCAGATCGAGCACCCCGCTCATGGCCGAGTGCATGAGCCCGGTGCCGCAGTCGGTGAGGATGATGTTGTAGAACCGCTGCAGGATTCGGGCGACAGCACGATACTCGTCGTCGCTGAACGCCTCGGAGGCCGCCGGATCCCGTTCGCTGGCAAGAACTTCCAGTCGACTCGTGCCCTGCGAGGTATGCCTGCGCACATCCGAGTACCGCTGGATCGCCGGATCGAGCAGCAGATCACGCACCGTCGACCGCGTCTGCAGCGGTACCCGCTGCGAGAGCGTGCCGAAGTCCGGGTTGGCGTCCACCGCGATCACCCGGTCACCACGGATGGACGAGAAGATCGACCCGAGACCCATTGTCGTGGTGGTCTTTCCGACGCCGCCCTTCAGCGACAGCACCGCGATCCGGTAGTCGCCGCGCACCGGCTGCCTGATTCGTGCGACCAATTCCTGCAGCCGCATCTCCTCCGCTGACAGACCCGGATTGATCGCACCACCGGACACATGGTGCACGGCCTTGCGCCAGCCGCTACCCGGCGCCTTCTTGGCCCGCCGCAACGGAACATCGTCGAGCGACGGCTGCGGCATGTGCAGGTGGTGCGGACCCGGCTGGTGATGCTGCTGCGCAGGCGCTCCAGGATGTGGCCCGGCCTGCGGCTGTCCCCACCCCACGGCACCCGGGCCTGGCCCCGCCGGAGGCTGCTGCCCGTGCCCCGCCGCGCCCTGCCACTGCTCGCTGCCCGCCGCTTGTGGCTGGTAGCCGCCCGGTGCGTGCGACTGCCCGAATCCGGCCGGGTCGCCGACCGGTGCCTGCGCTGCCGCGTGCGGCTGTCCCGGGCCGGCTGGATTGCCCCACTGGTCGCTGCCCGTCGAATGCGTCGCCTGGCCGCCGCCTGCTGGCTGCGGTCCCGTGGGCGGTTGTCCGAATCCGGCTGGGTCGCCGGCCGCTGCGGGTGCTCCCGTGGGCGGTTGTCCGAGCCCGGCCGGGTCGCCGACCGATGGGTGCGTTCCTGTGGGTGACTGCGCGAATCCTGCAGGGGCGCTGCCCGATACGTACGGTCCTGTGGGTGACTGCGCGAATCCCGACGGGGCGTCTGCGGGTGCTTGTGGCGTGGACTGGTCGACGCCAAGGGGGTACGGCGGATGGCGATCTTGTTCCGGTGCGCGCGGCCCTGTCGGTGGCTGTCCGAATCCTGTTGGGCCCCACTGGCCGCCGCCCGGTGCCTGCGGCATCGGTTGATCGTGGGCCGGGTGGTGCGGTCCGGTTGGTGGCTGTCCGAATCCTGCTGGGTTCTGCCACTGGGCGTTACCGGGTGCGTGCGGGGTCGGCTGATTGCCGCCAGCGGGGTACGGGGCACGGCGGTCTTGTTCCGGTGCGCGCGGCCCTGTCGGTGGCTGTCCGAATCCTGTTGGGCCCCACTGGCCGCCTGGTGCCTGTGACCCCGCCGGGGGGCGCTGCCCGTATCCGGTCGGGTTCTGCCACGGCTCGCCAGTCGGTGCCTGTGCCTGCGTCGAAGGCTGGGCGTAACCGGTCGGAGGCTGCGGGCCCGGCGTCGGTTGCGCGAACGCCGCCGGGTTCTGCCACGGCTGGCCCGGTCCTTGCGGCATCGGCTGGTCGGACGCCGCTTGCTGACCGGGTATCGGAGTCCGTGAGTGATCGTTGGGCTCGGCGGCTGCCTCGTCGGCGTCGATCTCGGACGCGAGGCGGTGGCGGCCCCGCACCGCGGACTCCGGTGCGGCAGGCCGTGCGGTCGGCGGCTCGAAAGTGTTGGAGCTCTGGTCGAGTGTCGAGGTGGCGCCGCGCGGTTCCGGCCACTGGGGCGAGGCCATGGGCGTGGCACCGGTTCCGGCGGCCGCTGTGTCCCCGGTCGGCTCGGTTCCCGCTTGCGTTGTCCCCTCCAGTGCGCGCGGATCCTGCTGTGCGGCGCCGACGGTCGAGGACTCCCACGTCGAGCGACCGCCTGCCGCGACGGCCGATCCTGCGTTGTCCACCGACTCGCGCGTGACGAATTCGCCAGGGGGAGGCGGGAGTTCGGGGCGATGTCGCACTGGCGCGGACGGCGGCTCAGCAACCTGCTGACCGCTATCGGCGCGCTCGCCGCTCAGCCACGGCGGCGGACCGTCCGTGCTGTGTGGAACCGACGACTGCGGCTCATCGCGCTGCGAGATCTCCGAAGCGTCGAGTTCGCCGGTGCGCGTGCTCTGTTCCGTTGCGGCAGCGGCTGATCCGTAGGCGGCATCCACGCGATCGGTGTTCGGTGCTTCGGGCTCGAACCCGTGGCCGCCGTGCTCGGGCGCGACGGTCGATTGGGGTCCGTGCACCGGGGGAGTCGGCGGGCCGGTGAGGTCGCGTGGACCGCTCGGGGCATCCGACTCGTATTCCATACGGGCGTGGTCGGAACCGGGTCCGGCGAGCCACGGCGGCGGCCCATCGGGCTCCGGCGTCATCGGCACGCCATGGAGTTCGGCGGACGGTGTCGAAAGGTCGGTCGGCGCAACCGGTTGCCCGCCGGTCGACGGATGCGACGGCGCGGACGGCGACAACGCTTGTGCCGCAGCCGGATCCGGTCTCGGCGCAGACGTCGGCAGATCGGGGTGCTGCTGGTAGCGCACCGTGGAGTCGGTCGAGGCCGGTGGCTCTCGGGGCGCGTCGACCGGCCGTGCACCGAGTGGTTGGAAGCCCTCCGACGGCCGGCTCGGGTTGCGCGTGGGCAGCGGTCCCGACTGCCATGAGTTGTCGGGATGGAGCGGCAGCTGGCCGGGCGCCTGTTGGCGCTGCTGCGGCGGCCAGGAGTCGTTCTGGCGGTGCGGTTCCGGCTGCGATCGCGGTCCATGCTGCGGTTCCGGACCGCGCTGCCGCTCTGGCTCGCGTTGCTGCTCTGGCCCGCGCTGGAACTCGGGCCCGCGTTGCTGCTCGGGACCACGCGACGGTTCGGGAGAGCCGGGGCGCGGCAGCTGATCCTGCTGCTGCTCCTCGCCGTGTTCGTCCTTGTCCCTACGCCAGCCCTTGCGTCGTTTGTCCCGGCGTCCGGGATTGGGCTCCGGTCGATCGCTCTCGGGAGAGCGAGACTTGAAACGGCCGCGACGGGGCGCTTCGTCGATGAGTTCTTGGTGTGGCAGGTTCTGTACGGGTGCTTCGTAGCCGACCTGTGTGACTTCGCTCTCGGATAGCCACGGTGGAAGCATGGGGAGGCCGTCGTTATTACGGCTCACGGCTGCTCCTCGCTACGCTCGATTCCGCCGTGCCCGGGGGCGCTGTGTCCATGGCTCGCTCGCTACGCTCGCTCACCCATCCCCCTTGGATCTGCTGGACCGATTCCTGGACAGCGGCCAGTTTACGCGAAGGCTGCTTGCCGTCGTTGGGAGGGACTTCCCCCGGTCGGTGGGCTCTTCGGTGGGTTCTCGCGGAGCCATTTTTGCCGGATCCCGTACCTCCCGGTAAGCTGGAGCGGCGGTGCACCTATGCGCCGACTGTTTGCATGCCACCGTTTCGTTGGTCAACGGCTTCATACAAGCAGACACGAAGCAATCAAACCAGGTTTGAGCGTAAACCAGGATCGCGGAGGACATGGCGAAGAAAGACGGGGCCATCGAGGTCGAGGGTCGAGTTGTCGAGCCGCTGCCCAATGCGATGTTCCGGATCGAGCTCGAGAACGGTCACAAGGTTCTCGCGCACATCAGCGGGAAGATGCGGCAGCACTACATTCGTATCCTCCCCGAGGACCGTGTGGTCGTCGAGCTTTCGCCCTACGACCTGTCGCGCGGCCGCATCGTTTACCGCTACAAGTGATCGCGCCTGCTCCCGCTTCGGGTGCAGCGCGAACGCATGAGCCGCAAGGCTCACCCACAGAGACTTCCCCAGCCGTCGGCTGGGGAAAAACTGTGTTCACACCCGTGTGAACCATAAGAAGATTGGACGGACGTGAAGGTTCAGCCGAGCGTCAAGAAGATCTGCGAGAAGTGCAAGGTGATCCGCCGTCACGGGCGGGTCATGGTGATCTGCGACAACCTGCGCCACAAGCAGCGCCAGGGCTGATCCGACTCTTTGCAGTCGATCACCAGCCGGGCACCGATCACTGATCGGCTTGGCCACAAAAAGAAGAACTCCCAGCTCCAGCCGCACACTGCGGAATTTCGGGTAGCGATGGCTTCGACCAACTGTCGAGGATCTCAATGCCCGAAGGTGTGCGTGCCAACCCCCGGTTCGGAGGCCGGGGCCCCACCAAGACGAGGGGACGGACAGGGAGCAGACCTCCGCAACAGTTAAGGAACCTGCCACATGGCACGTCTCATGGGCGTTGATCTCCCGCGCGAAAAGCGCATGGAGATCGCGCTGACTTACATTTTCGGCATCGGCCGTACCCGCTCCAAGGAGATCCTCGCGGCCACCGGCGTCAGCCCGGACCTGCGCAGCAAGGACCTCAGCGACGACCAGGTGACGCAGCTGCGTGACTACATCGAGAGCTCGCCCGAGCTCAAGGTCGAAGGTGACCTGCGCCGTGAGGTGCAGGCCGATATCCGTCGCAAGATCGAGATCGGCTGCTACCAGGGTCTGCGCCACCGTCGTGGCCTGCCCGTGCGTGGTCAGCGCACCAAGACCAACGCTCGTACCCGCAAGGGCCCGAAGCGCACCGTCGCCGGCAAGAAGAAGTAGGGATAACCGATGCCTCCGAAGTCACGGGCCTCCGGCCCGAAGAAGACCCAGAAGTCGCGTCGCCGGGAAAAGAAGAACGTCCCGCACGGCCACGCGCACATCAAGAGCACGTTCAACAACACCATCGTGTCGATCACCGATCCGGCAGGCAACGTCATTTCCTGGGCGTCGTCGGGCCACGTCGGCTTCAAGGGTTCGCGCAAGTCGACCCCGTTCGCCGCGCAGCTCGCCGCCGAGAACGCTGCCCGCAAGGCGCAGGAGAACGGCGTCAAGAAGGTCGACGTCTTCGTGAAGGGCCCGGGTTCGGGTCGCGAGACCGCGATCCGTTCGCTGCAGGCCGCAGGCCTCGAGGTCGGCACGATTTCCGATGTCACCCCGCAGCCGCACAACGGCTGCCGTCCGCCCAAGCGGCGTCGCGTCTAGCGGGAAAGGATTAGATAACAAATGGCTCGTTATACAGGCCCCATCACCCGCAAGTCGCGTCGTCTGCGTGTCGACCTCGTCGGAGGCGACCAGGCGTTCGAGCGTCGCCCCTACCCGCCCGGCCAGCACGGCCGCGCGCGGATCAAGGAGAGCGAGTACCTGCTCCAGCTGCAGGAGAAGCAGAAGGCTCGCTTCGCCTACGGCGTCATGGAGAAGCAGTTCAGCCGGTACTACAAGGAGGCCAACCGCCTCAAGGGCAAGACCGGCGACAACCTGCTGCGTCTGCTCGAGTGCCGACTGGACAACGTGGTGTACCGCGCAGGTCTCGCGCGTACCCGTCGTCAGGCTCGCCAGCTGGTCAGCCACGGCCACTTCACGGTCAACAACAAGAGCGTGAACGTGCCCAGCTTCCAGGTGACCCAGTACGACATCATCGATGTCAAGGAGAAGTCGCTCGGCACGCTGCCGTTCCAGGTTGCCCGCGAGACCGTCGGCGACCGTCCGGTTCCCGGCTGGCTGCAGGTGATCCCGGGCCGTCTGCGCATCCTGGTTCACCAGGTGCCGGAGCGCGCTCAGATCGATGTGCCGCTGCAGGAACAGCTGATCGTCGAGTACTACTCGAAGTAAACGGCTCAACCGCTGCTGGTGTGTGGGGGGGGGGGGGGCCCCCCCCCCCCCCCCCCCCCCACACACAACCCCCAGAACGTGGGCGTCAAATAGTGGGCGCCCGTACAGGAGGATGATTCCTAATGCTGATTTCACAGCGTCCGACGCTGACCGAAGAGGTCGTCGCCGAGAACCGCTCGAAGTTCACCATCGAACCGCTCGAGCCGGGCTTCGGTTACACCCTCGGCAACTCGCTGCGCCGTACCCTGCTGTCCTCGATCCCGGGGGCCGCGGTTACGAGCATTCGCATCGACGGCGTCCTGCACGAGTTCACCACGGTTCCCGGTGTGAAGGAAGATGTCACCGACATCATCCTGAACCTCAAGGGCCTGGTCGTGTCCTCGGAAGAGGACGAGCCGGTCACGATGTACGTGCGCAAGCAGGGTCCTGGCACCGTCACCGCCGGTGACATCGTCCCGCCCGCCGGTGTTGTCGTGCACAACCCGGACATGCACATCGCCACCCTGAACGACAAGGGCAAGCTGGAGATCGAGCTCGTCGTCGAGCGTGGTCGCGGTTACGTCCCTGCCGTGCAGAACAAGGCGTCCGGCGCGGAAATCGGCCGGATCCCGGTGGATTCGATCTACTCGCCGGTGCTCAAGGTGACCTACAAGGTCGAGGCCACCCGTGTCGAGCAGCGCACCGACTTCGACCGTCTGATCCTGGACGTGGAGACCAAGAACTCCATCACCGCACGGGATGCGCTCGCTTCGGCGGGCAAGACCCTGGTCGAGCTCTTCGGCCTGGCCCGTGAGCTGAACGTCGAGGCCGAAGGCATCGAGATCGGCCCGTCGCCGGCCGAGGCGGATCACATCGCTTCGTTCGGTCTGCCGATCGAGGATCTGGACCTCACCGTCCGGTCCTACAACTGCCTCAAGCGCGAGGGTGTGCACACGGTGGGCGAGCTCGTTGCCCGCACCGAGTCGGACCTGCTGGACATCCGCAACTTCGGCCAGAAGTCCATCGACGAGGTCAAGGTCAAGCTGCACGCGCTCGGCCTCTCGCTCAAGGACAGCCCGGCGTCGTTCGATCCTTCTTCCGTGGTGGGTTATGACGCGAGCACTGGAACGTGGAGCGACAGCGGCACGTTCAGTGACACCGATGGCGGCGAGCAGGACTACGCCGAGACCGAACAGCTCTAGGCCGCTGGGGTAGGCACCCCGGCCCGGCCTCACACAAGGAGAACAAACAATGCCCAAGCCCAAGAAGGGTGCTCGCTTCGGCGGGTCGGCGTCGCACCAGAAGGCGATCTTCGCCAATCTGGCGACGGCGCTCTTCGAGCACGGTCGTATTTCGACCACCGAGGCCAAGGCCAAGGCGCTGCGCCCCTACGCCGAAAAGCTTGTCACCAAGGCGAAGGCCGGCACTCTCGCCGACCGTCGCGAGGTGCTCAAGGTGATCCGCAACAAGGACGTCGTGCACGAGCTCTTCGCCACGATCGGCCCGTCGTTCGAGGGTCGCGAGGGTGGTTACACCCGCATCACCAAGACGCTGCCCCGCAAGGGTGACAACGCGCCGATGGCGATCATCGAGCTGGTTCGCGAGAAGACCGTGACCAACGAGGCCGACCGCGCTCGCCGTGTCGCCGCGTCCAAGGCCGAGGCGCCTGTCGCCGAGGTTGTCGAGGAGACCGCCGACGAGGCTGTCGCCGAGACCGCCGAGGCCGAGGCCCCGGCTGCCGACGAGGCAGCTGAGGACAAGAAGGACGCCTGACCTCGCGTCGGAGTTCTCGAAAGAGCCCGCCACCCGTTTCCGGGTCGGCGGGCTCGTTCGCGTTGACCAGGAGATCGTTGTGACTGTGGAAGATTCGGTGGGTTCGACTGCGGCGTCCGATTCGGTTGAGCCGGTGCGGGATTCGCTACCTGTGGCGGGCGCGCAGACCGAATCGGTCCGTGTCCGGCTCGATATCGGTTACGACGGCACCGATTTCACCGGCTGGGCGCGTCAGCCCGGGCTGCGCACGGTGCAGGGCGTGCTGGAGGAATCGCTGAGCAAGGTATACCGCGAGTCGGTGCAGTTGACCGTCGCGGGGCGCACCGACGCGGGCGTGCACGCCGAAGGGCAGGTCGCGCATTTCGATACGACCGCCGAATTCGATGCCGGGAGGCTGGTGCATCGGATGGCGCGCTTTCTGCCGAAAGACGTGCGTATCAAGGCCGCTCGTGTCGCGCCGCCCGAATTCGACGCCCGCTTCTCGGCGATCCGCCGCCACTACGCCTATCGACTGACCACCGCGCCGTACGGCGCCGAACCGTTGCAATCACGCAGCGTGGTCGCCTGCCGGTCCGACGTCGATGTCGAGGCCATGCGTGAAGCTTCGCGAAAACTCCTCGGACTGCACAACTTTGCCGCATTCTGCCGACGGCGCGACGGCGCGACCACGGTGCGCGAACTCCAGCGCTACGACTGGGAACGCGACGGTGACGCATTGACCGCCTATGTCAGCGCCGATGCATTCTGCTGGTCGATGGTCCGCAGCTTGGTCGGCGCCGCGCTCGCCGTCGGGGAGGGGCGGCGCACGCCCGATTGGGTTGCCGGTCTGCTGAAGGAAACCGAGCGCTCGAGCTCGGTCACGGTGGCCCCCGCGCACGGCTTGAGCCTGATCGCCGTCGACTACCCCGCCGACGCCGAGCTCGCCGCTCGCAATGCCCAGACTCGCGAAATGCGTTCGGTACCGGTGTCGGACGAGGGCTGCTGCGGCGACTGATCGGATCCGGTCGCGGCGGGGCGGTCGCCGTCTGATCGCGCCACGGATCCGCCTGCCATCCAGCAGAGTGCCTGTGTTCCCGCGCGAGTCGTGAAAAGGGTGCTCCCGCACCGTGAATCATGACACGGCGCGGGAGCGGGAGACAGGTCAGTTGGACGAACCCGCTTCGATGGTCTTCGGCTGCGATGACGAGCCGGAGATCTCGATGCGGCGCGGCTTCGCCTTCTCTGCGATCGGGATCGTCACCGAAAGCACGCCGTTGTTGTAGGTCGCGCTGATCTTGTCGGCATCGACATTGTCGCCGAGCGAGAGCTGGCGCATGTATGTGCCCGCGAAGCGCTCGGAGGCAATCCACTGAACGCCTTCGTCGCTCGGCGTGCTGCGCTGCGCGCGCAACGTGAGTGTGCCGTTATCGACACTGACGTCGACCGAACCGGGGTCGACTCCGGGCAGGTCGGCGTTCAGCACATAATGGTCGCCTGCCCTGAACAGATCCATCGGCATGAATCGCGGAGCGCGGGTGGTGCCGGCGGCTTCGCCCAGCAACTGGCGGGCGACGGTATCGATGTCATGAAACGGATCGAACCTCAGCACAGCAATCACCTCCATACCCGTCGGTGACACTCACCACGGCGGTGAGCGCCGGAAGCTGTGCACAGACAAATCTAGCACTCTCCATGGGTGAGTGCCAGATCTGAAATCGGCACCTCGGCGGGTGGAATAGCCATCAGCTCATGGTCGTTCGCTCCAGGTATGGCTATCGAGCAGCTCGGACGGTTCGGCGTATGGCGCGGCTACACGGGGTTCGACCCCGAGCAGGCGCGGGAGTTGGAAGAGCTGGGCTACGGCACCCTGTGGCTGGGTGCCTCGCCGCCCGCCGAGCTGTCCGAAGTGGAGACGCTGCTGGACGCGACCGAGTCGATCACCGTGGCCACCAGCATCGTCAACATCTGGTCCGCGCCCGCGAAGCAGGTGGCGGAGTCGTTCCATCGGATCGAGGCGCGTTTTCCCGGCCGCTTCCTGCTCGGACTCGGCGCCGGTCATCCAGAACACGCAGGCAACTACCGCAAGCCCTATGACGCGCTCGTCGACTACCTGGATGAGCTGGACGAGGCCGGAGTGCCGAAGCAGCGGCGCGCCCTCGCCGCGCTCGGGCCCCGGGTGCTGAAGCTGGCGGCGGATCGCACCGCGGGTGCGCTGCCCTACCTGGTCACTCCCGCGCACACCGCGAGCGCTCGGCAGGTGCTCGGCGCGGATGCGCTGTTGGCGACCGAGCACAAGGTCGTGCTGGACACGGATCCGGTGCGGGCACGCGCGACGGCTCGTCCGCGCGTCGAGTTCTATCTGGATCTGCAGAACTATGTCGCGAATCTGCGTCGCCTCGGGTTCGCCGACGAGGACCTCTCCCGGCCGGGCAGCGACCGGCTCTACGACGCGCTGGTTGCCCACGGCACCGCCGATTCGGTGGCCGATCAGCTGGCCGCGCATCTGCGTGCGGGCGCCGATCACGTCGTGGTGCAGGTGCTCGACGACGACCCTCAGCAGACACTGCGCGCGCTGGCGGCAGCGCTCGCCGCGCTGCCCTGAGGCACGTCGGCACATGTGAAGTATTGATGTTCGAGCTACTGGCCGTGGCCCGAGCTGTCGGTGTCGCTATGTCTCCGTGGGCAATTCGGTAGCTGTCGCTGAGCGGAGTTGCGATCGGCGGCGGAGACTCTCCGCCGCCGACCTCGCGGCCATGGGAGGCTCTGTCGCGCTAAGAGCGTGTCTTACGTGGTCGCTTTCGCGAGTTTCTGGTAGCAGGTGAGGGTGGCTGCGAGGGCGAGGAAGTCACAGAAATGGTTGACGTAGCGGTCGTATCGGATGCCAAGGCGGTGGTAGCTCAATTGCGGGTAGCACGAACACGTTGCGTGCCTACGCTGACGTGCTCAACCAGACCGCCGAGGCGATCGGTCCCGGCCGCAAGTTCGCCGAGGTGGTCGACACCGATATCGGCGACGCACTCGCTGAACTATGGGGCGAGGTAAAACCGACGACCTGGAATCGCAACCGCGCCGCTGTCGGCTCCTGGCCGGCCCGGTGTGCCGACAACCAAAACCTGCCCTGCCCTGCCCGGCTCAAGTGGCAGCGCGAGAACAACGACCACACCGAGGCCGGGTCGCGTTCCCGGATCGACCGGCGGCCCGACGTACCGCAGGAATACTGCCCGGGCAGGATGCTGGACCGGGTGCGCTGCCGGAAAGTCAGAAAAGATGGCCGATGGACTCCGGGAAAGGGGCTCCCATCGGGCCACCGGGATCAAACGGAGGAGTCGAGCCCGAAAGGCTCATGTAGTGGTCAGCGGTTTCCCGCACCGATAGCCCGAACCGGTCCGGTGTCTGGGTAAAGGCCGCTCGCGGCGGTGCGTCACGGTCCGTTCGGGTCGGCCAGCCGGCCTCGATCCAGGAGCGCACTACGTGATCGAAACATGCACCCACGGCATCCGGAGCGATCCCGACGACCCAGTACGAGATATCGAAGAACTCGGTGATGTCGCCCGGGTCGCCCGCACGGTAGGGCAGTGTGACACCCCGGTGCAGCCGAGCCTGCGGGATCGCCGGATGTACCAATGACAACGCGGATTCGCTCGGCAGCACACCCACCGTTCGCTGGAGATGCCCGTACAGCTGATCCAGAGCCGCCGCTCGGGTAGGTTCGGAACTCATCACACCGCCGATCGTCTCAATGCTGCCGCGATAGGCCCGCGGCAACTATCAGGAAACCAGATCGCCGCGGCCGGTGATGACGAGCCCGATATTTTGCGCGGCCGGATTTGTGGAGGCCAGGTAGAAATCCGACCTATGGTCGTAACCGTTCCAGCGGTCAGGGATCAGCGACATCGACTCGAACGTTCTCGCACCGTACTCGGGATCGGTGGGCAGTGGGCCGTGTGTATCGGGCATCAGGCGCACGTGATCGCCGGAAGACATCGTCGCGAAGACGTGGTCGGCGGTGTTCTCCGGCGCGACGCCGCCGAGACTCAGTTCGCTGGCGTTGTTGGTACCGGTGCCCCAGCTACCGATGAACACGACGTCGTCGGTGTCGAGCCTCGCTCCGCCCCCGGCGGAATGGCCGGTCAGGACACTGGCATAGGAGTGGCCGAGTGTCGTGATGTGTCCGGGCGAGCCCTCATGCGTGGCGCGCAGGCCGGTGTGAAATTCGCGCGCTCCGGCAGCCCCGTCCTGCGCGAACTGCGGGAAAATCGTTTCGACAAAGGATTGTGGTTGTTGGTAGACGTCCCAGTAGGAGACCGACGTTCTGGCGCCGGGCGCGCTGAGCAGCGCTAGCTCCCGTAACTGTGCGACGGTCGGACTCGCGTACTCGAGCGCATCGCCATCGCGACCGGCGGGCCCGAGTAGAACCGCGGTATTGTCGGCGAAGTCCGGATCATCCAGTGAAAACGCGACCCTTCTGTTCTCGTCGATATGGGCGAGGTAGATCCGCGGCTCACCGGGTTGCTGCGCATCGAGCATTTGCCTGAGATGGGAAAAGTAATTGCTCCGGTTGAAATCCTGGGATTCATGGGCTCGCCGCAACAGATCGTCCAGGTTGCGGCGGTTGAGTAGGTCTCGGTCAGCGTGTGGAATCCCATTCCGATTCCCCAGGAACGGATCCAAGTGGAATAGCTCTGCTCTATCGGCTCGGAAAGGTCTTCCCAGGCGTGGCGGAGCTGCCGTGGATCACGGGGTAATCCGATGTCGGGACGTGCAGGCCCGGACGCGACGGCAAGCGGCTGTTCCCGCCGTAGCGCCTCGAAAACCCGCGTGTTGTTCTGATCGGCAAGGATGTACTCGTAATTTCCGCGCATGACCGCATCGCGAGTTCTTCGGTACACGGTCTCGGATATCCCTTCGCCCATTTCCAGGATGATTCGCTCCAGGCGCTGGGCAAGCACCCGGGCACTGAAGATCGGGAGATGGTGCTCCTGCAGATACGAGTCGCCGGGATCCGGCCTGGCGCCGCGCATATCACCACCTCGGCGTCAGCTGATCAGATCCGGCCGGGCTGCCGACCATGTCTCCGGGTTGGCGCGCAAGCGACACCGCGGACCACCGCGGCCGAAGCCCGGCAATTGAGCCAAGTCTGCCAGATGACGCTGAGCTACGGTGGTAGTGTCGCTTGCGCCGGTTTCGGCGGATATGTTCTTCGACCCTTGTATAGGACCCGTATTCGGGTATTCCCCGATTCATGTCGTTGGGTCGCGACCGGGTCTTCCTCGGGCAGCCTCGCCGTAGGCGGTTGACAACTCGGTCGGTGGTGCGTCCGATGGCGGGATGGCCAGGGGCAGCCGGGTGAGGGGTGGGTGACAGAGCATACCCGAGGGCATGGCGTTGAAACGCGCGCAGCGGCGTACTCTCAGGCGCATCCGGGAGAAGCGTTACTGCACAGTCTATTTCGCGGTTCGATGCAGGGCTGCCGTGCTCTCGGTTTCAAAGAAGCATGCCATGAAGGCGAGCTATCAGCACAATCTTGCGTTGCCCGAACACATTTCATTCGTAGTGCAGCGGGTTGCAGATGTCGCCGTGAACCAGGCCGCTGTGGACGCGTATGTCAATGGGTTCAAAAAGGCCGTGTCTCATGTCGCTGATTTCGCCTTCGCGAGTTTCTTGTAGCCGGTCAATGCTGCGGCGAGGGTGAGGAAGCCCAGGAAGTGCGTGGCCTTGCGGACGTAGCGGATGTTGAGCCGGTGGTAGCCGGTCAGCCAAGAGATTGTTCGTTCGATGACCCATCGGTGTCGGCCGAGGCGGTCGCTGGATTCGATGCCCTTGCGGGCGATCCGGACGCCGATGCCCCGGTCACGAACCCATCCACGCAGCTCGGTGGGTCGTACGCCTTGTCGGCGTGCAGCTTTGCCGGTCGGCGTCATCGTGGCCCGCGCCGCGACCGCACTGCCGGGATCGCCCGCACGAGCGGGCGCAGCGCTTCGGCGTCGTTGGTATTGGCTGCCGAAATACCCACGGCCAGAGGCAGTCCCACGCGATCGGACAGCACGTGGATCTTCGAACCGGACTTACCTCGATCGACCGGGCTCGGCCTCGGCCCATCGCGAAACTGATAGTCGGCGTCATCGTCGCAGTCGCCGGGTTCGGCGGTCCATCCGCAGTGGCATCGGCCGACAACGTCACCCCGGCGAACGGCTATCAGGCAGTCGCCTCGGTGTGCGGCTTCCACGAGGAGTCGGGAGGGGCACTGTGGTGGAACAACTGCAGTGATCAGAATCAGCTGATCAACATCCACCGCCCGTGGTCGGTGGATCAGACATACTGCGTGCCTGCGCACAAGGACGAATACGTGACCTCGAGTCAGGAATTCAGCGAGTACCCGGTCGGATACACCAACGATCTGACCTACATCCAGGACGGCTGCTGATCAGAATCGCCCTGAGTGTGATGCGCACCGGCTACTGAGATCTCGAGAGTTGCCGCGCGTATCAGGGCAGGCTCGGCCGCACCGAAGCGGATGTGGCCGAGCCGGGCAGACCTTGCGCATCCAGGCGGCAGCCCGCGACCAGGAAATTTCGCCGAGCTGATCGTCCTAAGGGACTGTAAGGAACCCGCGGGGACCATTCCCTGGCCATTGTGACAGCAGACACACTCGATCTCAGCTGGCGCGCTGACGCGTCGATGAAGGAGATCTTGTGACTACAACACAGCCCGTAGGCGAGCGCCGGGTGATTGCGAATGTGCTTCGCGGATCGATCGGCAATCTCGTCGAGTGGTACGACTGGTACGTCTACGCCGCTTTCAGCGTGTACTTCGCGAAGTCATTCTTCCCCGCGGAAGATCCGACGGCGCAGCTGTTGTCGGCCGCCGCTCTGTTCGCGGTCGGCTTTTTGATGCGTCCGATCGGTGGCTGGCTGCTCGGCCGCTACGCCGACCGGTTCGGTCGCCGCTCGGCGCTGACCCTGTCGGTCAGCGTGATGGCGGCGGGCTCGTTGCTGATCGCGCTGACCCCCGGGTATCAGACGATCGGACTCGCCGCCCCGATCATCCTACTGCTGGCGCGACTGCTGCAAGGATTGTCGGTCGGCGGTGAATACGCCACCAGCGCAACGTATTTGTCGGAGGTGGCCTCTTCCGGCAAGCGCGGGTTCTACTCGAGCTTCCAGTACGTCACCCTGGTCGCCGGCCAGTTGGTCGCGCTGGGTGTGCAGATCATCCTGCAGCAGTTTCTCGACAACGCCCAGATGGACAACTGGGGCTGGCGGATTCCGTTCGTCATCGGCGCGGCCGGTGCGCTGGTGGTGATGTGGCTGCGGCGCGGTATGGACGAGTCCGAGCAGTTCGAGGCCGTCGTCGAGGCGGAGCGGAGCGACACGGCCAGCGCTCTGCCGCACGGTCGAGACACGGCGGACGAGATGAGTGGCAGGCCCGCGCCCGCGCGTGGCTCGCTGCGGATGCTGCTGCAATACCCCCGGGAGTGCCTGCTCGTGATGGGCCTGACCTTGGGCGGCACCGTGGCTTTCTACACCTACACCACCTACATGCAGAAGTTCATGATTTACACCTCCGGCATCTCCAAGCCGACGGTGGCGTGGATCAACTTCATCGCGTTGCTGGTGTTCGTGGTGTTACAGCCGCTGGCCGGCGGGCTGTCCGACCGGATCGGCCGACGCAAGCTGCTGATGTTCTTCGGTGTGGCAGGCGCCCTGCTGACCGTGCCGATCATGACCGTGCTCGCCCACACCAAGAACCCGATCGCCGCGTGGGCGCTGATGATGCTGGCGCTGGTCATCATCACCGGCTACACCTCGATCAATGCGATCGTGAAGGCAGAGCTGTTCCCGACCAAGATCCGCGCGCTCGGCGTCGGGCTGCCCTACGCGCTGACGGTCGCCATCTTCGGCGGCACCGCGGAGATGATCGCGGTCGCGCTGAAGAAGGCAGGCCACGAGTCGCTGTTCTTCTGGTACGTCGCTGGCTGCATCGGTATCTCGCTGATCACGTACTACTTCATGAGGGAAACGTCGAAGGAGTCGACCATCGACGCCGAGGCGCCGGCGGCGGACACCGCGTCCGCGCCGGAGGAAGAACGGGAACTCACGCCCGCGCGCTCCTGACGGCCGTGGTCAACGAGGTTATGCGCGCACGCGCCGATCGTCGCCTGTGGGAGGATCGGCGCGTGCGGCTTGCTGTGGTCGAAGACGACGACGGTGTTGGCGACGCCCTCGTAGAGGCGCTCAACGCCCGCGGATACCGCGCCGAGCGCATGCGAAGGGGCGCGGATCTGCTGATCGCGCATCGCGGCTATGACGCGGTGATCCTCGATCTCGGCCTGCCCGACGCCGACGGGCTGCAGGTGCTGCGGCAGTTGCGTGAGGTGAGCTCGATACCGGTGCTGATCCTGACCGCCCGCAGCGACGAACGTTCCATCGTGCGCGGGCTGCGCGGCGGCGCCGACGACTACCTGGTGAAGCCACCGCGGATCGCCGAGCTGATGGCTCGGCTGGAGACGGTCATGCGGCGCGCGGCGGTGGCGGCGGAGCCGATGCGCGCGGAGGTGCTGACCGGGGATGTTCGGGTGGATCTCGCCGCGCGGGTGGTCGAGGTCGGCGGCACGCCGATCGCGTTGACGCAGAAGGAGTTCGAGTTGGTGGAGGTGCTCGTCGAGCGGCCGGGCGCCGCGGTGAGCCGCCAGCAACTGATGGACCGTATCTGGGGTGACGCGTTCGTCGCGGTGTCGCGGTCGCTGGACGTGCACATGACCGCACTGCGCGCGAAGCTGGCCAGGCCCGGTCTGATCACCACCATCCGCGGCTACGGCTATCGGTGGGGACAATGAGCCGGGGAGTGGAGCCGGAATGCGTCGACGGCTACTGATCGCGTTGACGGTGTTCGCGGCGCTGGCGGTGCTCGCGTTCGCGGTGCCGCTGTCGCTGACCTTCGCCACCAGCCGGACCCAGGAGTTGGTGCTCGGCCGATCCGGCGACGCCGATCGGTTCGCCACCCTGGCCGATGCCGCGGCCGCGGACGGGGATGTGCGTGCGCTGGCCGAGGAAGTCGGCCGCTACCACGAGCTCTATGACGAGCCCGTGCTCGTGGTGGACGCGCGCGGCGCACCGACGGTCAATGCGGCCGTGGATATCGATGACTCCGCCATCGTCGCCGCGGTGGCCGCCGCGCGCCGCAATCAGCGGCCGCAGCCGATCGACCGGCTGACGCCGTGGGGCGCGCCGACCATGCTCGTCGCTCGGCCGGTCGGGACCGGAGTGCAGGTCAATGGCGCCGTGTTGATCGAGGCGTCCACCGCGCGGGCCCGCACCGACATCGCGCGGGCGTGGGCGGTGATCGCGGCGGGAGCTGTCGTCGCCATGGTGGTGTTCACGCTGCTGGCACTGACCCTCAGCCGCTGGGTGCTGCGGCCGCTGGCCGCGTTGTCGCATGCGGTCGCGGACCTGACCGCGACACTGCCGAAACCGCGCACCGAAGTAGCCGCACCCTCGATCGCCCGCCGCCACGGCGGGCCGCCCGAAATGCGGGCCGTCGCGGAATCCTTCGACGCCATGGCGCTGGCCGTCGCCGACTCGGCGGACGCGCAACGTCAGCTCGTCGCCGACACCGCGCACGCCATGCGTAACCCGCTGGCCGCTTTGACAATTCGCCTCGATTCGCTGGAGCCCGCCATACCGGAGGGTGCGACCACGACCTTCCACCGCGCGAGCGCCGAGGTCGAACGTCTGACCGCGCTGCTCGACGGCCTACTCAGCCTGGCCGTAGCCGAAACCCCCGCCGCCTTCGAAGCCGCACGCGCCGCCGGTAGCACCGAAAACCATTGCGATGCGGTACAGGTAGTCGCCGATCGGATAGATGCCTGGTATTCCGCTTTCGAGAGTGCGGGCATGCAACTGGGTGCGCGGGTCGATCCGGTCGTTGGAGACGATGCCGTCGGCGGTGTGAGGGTTGCTGGAAACACTGGCGCCGGCGGAGTGGGGGGCGTTGGCGACGATGCACCCGGCGGGGTGGGGGTCGCTGGAAAGAACAATGCCGCTGGCGGAGTGGAGGACGTTGGAGACGATGCCGCCCGTGGTGTGGGGGTCGCTGGAAACAATGCCGTGAGCCGTGTGCGGGTGGTCGGAAACCATGCCGCTAGTCGCTTACCGGTGGCTGGAGACGATGCGGCCAGCCGTGTGCCGGTCGCTGGAACCTACGCGACCAGCGGCTCGCGGGTCGCTGGATACGGTGCTTCGAGCGACTTGCAGGTTGATCGAAATGGCGCGGACGTAGCGGTTCCCGCAGATGTGCTCGCGCAAATACTCGATGTGCCCCTGAGTAATTCGTGCCGCTACGCGGGTTCCGGCACACACACGACGATTACCGTCGACACCGAGCCCGGTTGGGTGACGGTGACCGTCCGCGACGACGGCGCCGGAGTGGCCCCTGAGGAGATCGACAAACTCGCTACTCGCTTCTATCGCGGCGCCACCGCACCCGCGGGTGGTTCCGGGCTCGGTCTCCCGATCGCCGCCGCCCTGACCCAGGCCCGCGGCGGGACGCTGACCGTCGAGCCGGTCGAGCCGCACGGCCTCGCGATCCGCATCCGTGTACCGAAGGCGGTCGAGCGGTGATCCAGCGTCGGAACTTCTTGGCGCTGGCGGCTTTCGGGGCTGTTGCCGGGATTTCGGGGTGCGGCACGGATGCGGGCGATGTCAACGTCCGGTTGGCTTCCGGCGAGGCTGGTGGGCTTTATCACGCGTTCGCGCGATTGCTCGCGGCTGTTGCGGAGCAGGCGGGCGATGTGCGGATCGAACCGGTGACGACCTCGGGCTCGCAGGAGAATCTGGCACGCCTTGCCGCGGGCGAGGTGGATGCGGCGCTGACGCTGTCGGATTCGGTGGGGGAGCGCGATCGGGTGCTGGCCCTTGGGCGGGTCTACGAGAACTATCTGCAGCTCGCGGTGCGGGCGGACAGTCCGATTCACCGCGTCGCCGACCTGCGCGGCGCCCGGGTGAACCTCGGAGCCGCGGGCTCGGGTGCCGCGGTCACCGGCGAGCGGCTGCTGTGGGCCGCGGGCTTGGATCCGGCGGTGGATGTGTCGATTGCGCATCGGCCGTTGCGGGACGCGGTGGCGGCGTTGGACTCCGAAGAAATCGACGCGCTGCTCTGGGCGGGCGGCGTGCCCACCAGCGCGCTCGAGGTTCCGCGGCGGATGCGCCTGGTCGACCTGGGTGAGTTGGCTGTGCCGATGCGAGAGCGGTTCGGTTATCTCTACGACCGTGTCGAGATTCCCGCCGATGCCTATCCCGGCGGCCGCGCGGTGCACACGGTCGGCGTCGCGAATCTGCTGCTCGCCGCGCCGTCCCTGCCGGACGAGGCCGCAGCGGCGATCGTCGACCTGCTGGTTTCATACGCCGACGCGTTGGTCCCGGCCGAGGCCGCGGGCACCCAATTCCTGGATGCCCGCTCACTGATCGGAACCGGCTCGGTACCACTGCATCCCGGTGCGGCAGCGGTGTATCGGCGCAGACACGGTTGAGATACGGCGTCAGCAGGTAACCGACAGGCCCGCTTCGATCTCATGCCGTTCCATTACCGCTGCGTGTGAATCATTTCGAGGTCCTGATAGTGCCGAGCCCACCGACTCGCGGGTCTCACCAACTACCGCCCCGACCCGGGTTTTGTTCCACCGTGCCTGGGTTCTGCAGCATTGCGTTGCGCACCGGTGGCGATCAATGCTGACGGTTCTTGCTCGTCTCCATCGCGGCGTCGTTGAACGCCCGGACCCTGGCTGTCTCGCGGGAGACCTGCCACACGAACCCCCATTCGACGGGCGGGGCGTCGTCGAACGGGAGGTATACGACGTCCGGGCGGAGGTAGAAGCGGGTGACCTGGGCTCCGACGATGAAAGCGCCCTCGCCCGCGCCGGTGAGCGTGAGGATTTCCTGGAAGGTCTGGGCGCGCCTGCCGTGCGCGATCGGCGCGCCGCTCGGCGTGTGCGACGGGACTCGGTCCTGCACAACCGAGTCGGGCAGCGTCGTCGGCATTCGCAGCAGGGTGACCTCGGTGAGATCTTCCAGCGAGATCGAGGCACGCCGGGCCAGTGGATGCCGGGAGGACACCGCGAGCATCCGCGCCTCGCTGATCAGGGTCGGGCCGGTGACCAGATCGGGCTCATCGATCGGACGGCTGATCAGCACCATGTCGAAGGCGTCGCTGCGCCATCCGTTGAGGCCGTCGTTGATCTGCACCTCTCGGATATTCACCTCGCTGCCGGGGTGCGCCGCGCGGTAGTGCTTGGTCGTCTCCAGAATCAGCTGACCGGCGGCGGCGCCGTTGAATCCGACGTTCAGCACACCGGTGACGCCGCGGCCTTCGGCGGTCGCGCGCTGGATGGCCTGCTGAATCCGCTGGTGCCCCGGTAGCAGATCCTCGCGCAGTAGCCGCCCGATGGGAGTGAGGGTCACTCTGCGGCTGGTTCGTTCGAAAAGCGGTGCGCCGATTTGGCGTTCGAGGCGTTGGATGATCTGGGTGATGCGGCTGGGCGACACCCGGAGCCGCTCGGCCGCCCTGCCGAAATGCAGCTCGTCCGCCAGCGTCAGGAACGCTTCGATCTCATGCCGTTCCATGGCCCTCCAGTCGATCGTTGAGTGGGCCTAAACGGTTGTTTCGTAACGCGTCGTTGTTCCCAGGACCACCCTTCTTAATCCTTGAAAAGGCAGTTGTCCACATGAATCGAGGAACACGAACCTATGAGTGAGAATTCCGAATACATCCTTGTGCTCGGCGGCACAGGCAAGACCGGCAGCCGGATCGTCGAGCGGCTACAGGCCATCGGGGCTCCGGTGCGCGTCGGCTCCCGTTCCGTCGATCCGCCGTTCGATTGGGACAACCCGGCGAGCTGGGCGCCTGCGCTGCTGGATGTGCATGCGGTGTATGTCTCCTTCCAGCCGGATCTCGCGGTGCCGGGCGCCCCGGAGGCGGTGCGCGCCTTCGGCGAGATGGCCGCGACCGCGGGCGTGCGGCGGCTGGTGCTGCTGTCGGGCCGCGGTGAGGAGGAGGCGCAGGCCGCGGAGCAGGCGCTCGCCGAGGTGGGGCTGGATCTGACGGTGGTGCGGTCCAGCTTCTTCGCCCAGAACTTCAGTGAGGGCGAGTTCCTCGCCCCGCTGCGGGCCGGGCAACTGGTGCTGCCGGTCGGGGCGGTTCCCGAGCCGTTCATCGATATCGATGACATCGCCGATCTCGCGGTGGCAGCGCTGACCGAGGAAGGACATGCGGGCCAGATATACGAGGTGACCGGACCACGCATGCTTACCTTCGCCGAGGCGGTCGCCGAAATCGCTGCGGCCACCGGGCGTTCGATCGAGTACGTCCAGGTGTCGCCGGAGGAGTATGCGGCCGCATTGGCCGAGGCTCAGGTGCCCGATTACCTGATCGAGTTCCTCGGCTATCTGTTCACCACCGTCTTGGACGGCCGTAACTCGTATCTCGGCGACGGTGTGCTGCGCGGTCTCGGCCGTCCGCCGCGGGATTTCGCCGAGTATGTGAAAGCGGCGGCGGCCGACGGCGTCTGGGATGCCGAATGATGGCCGCCCGCGGGAGCGGAGCCGCGTCATGAAGGCTGTGCGATCGACCACGCTGATTCTTGCGGCGGTGACGGCCGGACTGATGGCCGGGCTGTTCGCCGCGTTCGCCTATTCGGTGATGCCCGGCCTGAAACGTAGCGGCGACGCCGCATTCGTCGAGGTCATGCAGAACATCAATGTGGCCATTGTGAATCCGCTGTTCATGACGATGTTCATGGGTGGGCTGGTCGCCGGACTCGCCGCGGTGGTGGCGAATTGGCGCTCCGGCGACCCGGCGGTGCGGTACTGGGCGATCGCCGGATTCGTCTGCTACCTGGTGATGTTCCTGATCACCAGCGGCGCGAACGTGCCCTTGAACGACAAGCTCGCCGCCGCGGGTGATCCGGCGATGATCGCGGATCCGGCCGCTGTGCGCGCCGAGTTCGAAGGCCCGTGGGTGGCGTGGAACATCGCGCGTGCGGTCGTCAATGTCGGTGCGCTGACTTGTTTCGCGTTGGCGCTGTTGCGATCCGGCCGACAGGCCGGCGTCGAGGTGATCGCGGACCCGCGCGCCGCGAAGCCGGCACCCGCACGGCCGATGTCGCGATAGCGGATCGTCAGGAACGGACCAGGCGGGCGATGGCGTCGGTGGCCTCTTTGATCTTGGCGTCGGCCTCGGGGCCACCGGCGACCGCCGCGTCCACAACGCAGTGGCTGATGTGGTCCTCGAGCAGGCCCATCGCGACCGCCTGCAGCGCCTTGGTCATCGCGGAGACCTGGGTGAGGATGTCGATGCAGTACTTTTCTTCCTCGACCATGCGCTGCAGGCCGCGGGCCTGCCCCTCGATCCGGCGCAGCCGCTTGAGGTAGTCGTCCTTGGCTGTGATGTAGCCGTGGCTGGAGTGGTCGTCCGCGGGGTGATCCTGGGTGGCCGCGGTGTCGTGCGACGGGTGGGGTGTCACCGGCTGTCTCCTCGCTGCCTGCCGGATCTCCGGCCTGAACTGACTAATACCCCCCTAGGGTACAGCGGATCGAGTGACTTGTCAGGTCAGCGCCCGGCCGGGCAGGTCGGACGCCGGAGTCGCGGCCGGATGGCCGGCGGATCGGGACCCTTCCGACCGGGTCGCAGGGCCGGGCGGGACAATCATGTGCATGAGTTCGCATGCCCGGCCCGCTATCGCTGTCATCGGTGGTAGTGGCTTCTATGATTTCTTCGACAACGAGGCGACCACCGTCGAGGTCGACACCCCCTACGGCAAGCCGAGTGCGCCGGTCGCGATCGGCGAAGTAGAGGGTCGGTCGGTGGCGTTCCTGCCGCGGCACGGCAAGCAGCACGAGTACGCCCCGCACACGCTGCCGTACCAGGCCAATATGTGGGCGCTGCGCTCGCTCGGGGTGCGCCGGATCTTCGCCCCGTGCGCGGTCGGCAGCCTGCGCGCGGACTGGGGGCCCGGCACCGTCGCGGTACCCGATCAGCTGGTGGACCGCACCTCGGGGCGGCCGCAGACCTACTTCGACGGTGGCGGTGTGCACGTCTCCTTCGCCGACCCCTATTGCGACGAATTGCGTGCCGCCGCAACGAAATCCGCGACAGATGAGCTGCCGATGAAGCCGTCGGGCACCATGGTGGTCGTGCAGGGCCCCCGGTTTTCCACCAGGGCCGAGAGCCGCTGGTTCGCGAGCCAGGGCTGGGAGCTGGTGAATATGACCGGCCATCCCGAGGCGGTGCTCGCTCGCGAACTGGAAATGTGCTACGCCGCAGTCGCTTTGGTGACCGACCTGGATGCGGGGGTGGAGGAGGGCGACGGTGTGCATGCCACCGACGTCTTCGCCGAGTTCAAGAAGAACCTCGGTCCGTTCAAGGCGCTGATCCGCCGCTCGGTGTCGGCGGTTCCGCACACCGATACCTGCGCGAAGTGCAGTGTGCACGCGGGCGTGGCGCTGCCGTTCGAACTGCCCTGAGTCATCGGCCGAGCGGGTCATCGGCCGAGCGCGGGTCGTTGACCGAGCGCGGATCGACGGCGGAACCCGGGTCACCGACCGAGTGGAGCGGACCGAAGTTCGGCTCGCTCCGCTCAGGGTGTCGCGGCCGCGAAGGCGGCCGTGTGGGCGCGTGCCCACTGTTCGAAGGTGCGCGGGTCGCGGCCGGTCACCTCGCGGACGGTGGGGTGGACCTCGGATTCGTCCAGCGTGCCGTTGACGAAGAAGCTGACGAACGCCTCGACATATTCGCTCGGCATGCTCGCCGTCAGTTCCGCGACGGTCTCCTCGTTGGTCAGGTTCTGACAGACCAGCGGGCGTTCGAGCACGCCGGCCAGCACCGCGACCTGATCGGCGGGCAATAGCGCCTGCGGCCCGGTCAGTTCGAGGACGCGTCCCTCGAGTCCGCCGCCGGTGAGCGCCGCCGCGGCGACGGCGGCGATATCGGCCGGATCGATCGCGGCGACCCTGACCTCGGAGAATTGGGCCCGCACCACGTCACCGACCGCCAGTTGCGGCAGCCACCGCAACGCGTTCGACATGAACGAGCGCGGCCGCAGAAATGTCCACGAGAGACCGGATTCCCGCACATCACGCTCGGACTGCGTCATGTACCTCGAGACCGCGTTGCTCATATCCGCCAGCGCGGCCGAACCACCCGACAACAAGGCGACCCGGTGCACCCCGGCCTTTTTCGCGCGCGCGAGCAGGTCGGGCATGCCCGCGTAGCCGGGCATCAGAAACATCCCATCGACGCCGTCGAACGTCTCGGTCATGCTTTCCGGTCGATTCAGGTCCCCGGTGACGGCTTCGACACCGACGGGCAGCCCGGCCCGGTCGGGATTGCGCACCAGAGCACGCACCCGTTCCCCGGAAGCGCTCAACTGCGCGACCAGCTCGGCGCCGATGTTCCCAGTCGCGCCGGTCACCAGAATCATGTCGTCTCCTGCAGGCTCGGGGGCGGTCCACACGAACATAGGGCACGCTCCGCCGACGTCGCGGGCAATCGGATCCCCGCCGACGGCAACACCCGCGTGATCGGCGCTAGGCTCGCGCTGTGGACAACCCGATGCGGCTCGAAGTCATCGTGGCCAGCGTGCGCCCGGAGCGTTTCGCCCCGGTCGTCGCCGACTGGTTTCTGCGGACAGTGCGCGCACGGCCCGAATTCGACACGGGCGTAATCGATCTCAGCGAAACCCCGCTGCCGCTGGACCTCACCGACACCCCGGCGGTCGAGGCGTACCGGGCCAGGCTCGCGGCCGCCGACGCTTTCGTGGCGATCACCTCCGAGTACAACCACGGCTACCCCGCATCGCTGAAAACCGCCTTCGACACGGCAAAACGAGAATGGCGTGCCAAACCCATCGGATTCGTCTCCTACGGCGGCCTCTCGGGCGGTCTGCGCGCCGTCGAACAGCTGCGTCAGGTGGTCGCCGAAATCCACATGGTCTCTATTCGGGAGACGGTCAGCTTCCACCAGGCGAAGAAGCAGTTCGACGCGGCGGGACAGACCCATGACGGCGCGGCGATCGACGCCGCCGAACGCCTCGTCAACCAACTCGCCTGGTGGGCAAGGACATTGCGAACCGCCCGCGCCACCGACCCCTACCCGGGCTGACTACCCGCCATGGCACGGCGGCCGCGCGGGTGGCCGATGTAGGTGGCCTCGCGGGGGATGGAGACCAGGGTGAGGTCGACCTGTGCGGTGCCGGTGCGCAGGATGACGTGGTTGCCGATGGCGCCGGGCTGGTGAATCGAGAGGTCGGGGCGGGTGGCGGGCCAGCCCATCGGGTCGCCGGTGACGTAGATCGTCGTGACACCGGCGTGCGGCGCGGGCGCGAGCACCCCGTCGACCACGGTGGCCGTGAAACCCGCGTCGGACTGGTGTGTTTCGACCGCGAGGGTGAGCCGCTCCGGGTTCGCGATGGTGTTCACCAGGTTCTCCCACGCGTGCGCCCGGTCGGTGCGGACCAGGATGCGCTCGCCGACCGCGAGTGCGCGGAACACCAACTGCTGCGCCAGATATAGCTCGCCTGCGACATAGACGGTCGAGATGCCGGTGCCGACGATGCGCACCGCGACACCCTGACCCTCGTCGTCCGAGCCGATCAGCTGACCGCAGCCCGACGACGGCAAGTGCAGCGCGCCGATCACATCGATCGGGTATTCGGCCACCGGTACGGTGTCGTCCAGAGCCGGGATCGCCACCGGGAGATGAGCGAGCAGTCCGTCGCGGTGGCGGCCGTTCATCGAGATGAGGCCCTTGAGATTGGTTCGCTCCGGCAGTTCGCGTGCGGTCAGCCGCCAGGCCGCGCCGATGCTCACCGACTCGGCCGAACTACCGGGACGCAGCCGCACCGCGACCGTGGTGCCGCGCGAGGGCGCCACCCACAGCTGGGCGAGCAGGTCGGAGCCCAAGCGCGTGGGGTCGACCGCGCTGCCGATGTTCACGTTGTTGCCGATCTCCGCGTAGCGCCAGCGGTGGGTCAGCGTGCGCGGATCGAATCCGGCGGTGATCTGCAGGACCGCCTTGCGGATTTCCGGCGCGGTGAGGATGCGGGCGCTGCAGTCGGCGTCTTCGAGCGCACGCATAATGCGTTGTGTCGCAATGGTTACCGCACGCGAGGCGCCCTCGTTGCCGCCGCCGCGGCGGGCCGCGGCCTCCGGGCAGGCGATCGCGTCGAAGCTGATGGCCAGCCACACCGTGCGATGCGCGGTGGCAGGCAGCGGGCCGAGCAGGGATTCGTAGATCTTGCCCGCCGGTGTGCCGGAGCGGCTGCGGTGTCCGTGGCTGATGATGTCGATGCCGCTGAGCAGGATGTCGTGCTGGGTGAGGCATTTGGCCAGCTCGGGGAGCGGCAGCAGGTGCGAGGCGTGCACCGTCGTGCGGGCGATGCGGGTCAGCCCACCCTTGGGCGCGAGTACCTCGACGACCGTGACAACCCGGGTTCCATCCCAGTACAGCCCGAGCGAACGACCATCGGTGCCACGGAAATCGACGGTGTCGCCGATCTCGTAGTCACCGCGCGTGGCATAGCGCCACCAGGTGCTCATCCAGTCCAGCAGGGTCCGTTTGGCAATGGGAATCAGCGGCAGCAGCGCGGCGACGACGGCCACGGCGAGAGCGGGCAGCGCCGCGAGTCCGACGAGCAGCGCGAGCAGTCCGGCTCCGAGTCCGATGACCTGTGCAACAAGCAGATTCTGCAGCGAGATGCGCCCGAGGAGCGGGCGTGGTCCCGCGCCGGCAGATTCGGCCATCGTCGTCCCCCAAGTACCCGATATCGGCCGTTTCCTACTGGCCGAGCTGAACAACAGTCCTCGGGAACTGTACTGTGTTCCGCGAACGTGAGCACTGTTCGGGGGAGGAAACATGCCTTCAAAACCCACTACTCGCTGGCAGGTCAGCGGCTATCGCTTCCTGGTCCGGCGGATGGAGCATGCGCTGGTCCGCAGGGACGTGCGGATGCTGCACGACCCGATGCGCTCGCAGTCGCGAGCCTATGCCGCCGGGCTGGTGCTGGCCGTTGTCGTGCTGGCAGGCTGCGGCGTGCTCGCGCTGCTGCGCCCGCAAGACAAGATCGGCAGCAACAAGATCCTGATCGGCAAGGAATCCGGTGGCGTCTATGTAGTTATCGATGACGTCGTGCATCCCGCGTTGAATCTCGCTTCGGCTCGGCTGGCCGCGGGGGAGCCCGCCAAGCCCGCGGTCGTCAAGGACTCCGAACTCGGAAAGAAGCCGCGCGGCCAGCTGATCGGCATCCCCGGTGCGCCCGCCTCGCTGCGGTTCGAGAAGGACGGCATGGGCCGCGCCTGGACGGTCTGCGATCAGCTGAAGAACGACGGCAGCAAGGATCTCACCACCTCGGTGCTCGCGGGTGACCCCGAGCTCGGTCCGAAGGCTTCGGTCATGGGCGGGGACAAGGCCCTGCTGGTGCAGGGCAAGGACTCGGCGTATCTCGTGTACGAAAACCGGCGGGCCAGAGTCGACATGACCGACCGTGCCGTCACCGACGCGCTGAACATCACCGGCATGGCTCCGCGCCCGATCGGTGAGGGCCTGCTCAACACGATTCCCGAAGTGCTGCCGATCATTCCGCCCCCGATCAACGATCCGGGCGCGGCGGTGAACTACTCGGTCGCCAACCATCGGATCGGTGATGTGGTGGAGGTGCAGACGGTACCGGGTATCCACTACGTCGTTCTGCAAGACGGCTTGCAGCAGATTTCTCCGTTGACCGCCAACATCATTCGTAACCGCTACCGGTCCACGGCGTCCAGCACCACCATCGATCAGACCGACAAGACCAATGCCAACGTCTCGCACACTTTGCGCGTAGAGCTCTACCCGCACACCGCGCCGACCATCATCCAAGCCAAGGACCAGCCGGTCGGCTGCCTGTCCTGGAAGCCGATCGCCGCGGCCGCGGACAACAAGGACGGCAATCGCGCCGAGCTGTCGGTAATCATCGGTGTGGCCCTGCCGATTCCGGACAAGGCCAAATTGGTGCCGCTCGCGCAGGCGGACGGTTCCGGCGCGAACGCCGACTCGGTGTACATCAAGCCAGGCACCGGCGCGTTCATCCAGAGCACCGGCATCGAACCGGACAGCCGCCGCAAGGACAGCATGTTCTACATCGCCGACACCGGAGTCCGCTACGGCATCAAGAACGCCGACGCGGCCAAAGCACTCGGGATGGATACCGAGGCGGGCGTGAAGCCCGAACCCGCACCATGGCCGATCGTCGGCCTGCTCGCCTCCGGCCCCAGCCTCGGTAGGGAAGAGGCGATGGTCGCGCACGACGGCGTTGCTCCGGACCCATCGCCTGCGAAACAGCCTGTGGCATCGGTGAAATAGTGTCGATGCACCGCTGAGCGGTAGCGAACAGCCTGCCGCTCAGCGGGATTCGTTTTCAGACAAGTCCGTGTGAATGCTTCGAACTCCGAGTCCGGATGTCGTCGGAGTTGGCTCTGAACACACGCCGGGCGCGCGCTCGGCCACTGGCGGGCGCGGCGAACTCGGATGCGTGCAGTTCTGATCGGTTGCGCCTGGTTGGGGGACGGGCGATCGATCTGAAATTTGATGGAACCGATGCGGGTCTCATTGCGTCAAAACTACTGACGGACCAAAGCTCGGAAGTGAAACCAGCTGTGGCGCAATGGGTATCACGTATGGACGCGTTGCGGACTGCGATCCTGCGGGATTCTGGCGACATCGTCGAGCCTGGGTACGTTTTTGTGTGAATCGACAGGCAACCTCCGGGGTGGATTCGACTGCCGCGGTTATCGAGAGTTAAAGGGAGAGTATGAGCAACGCGAAGAAGATCGCCGCTTCGTTGGCTGTGTCCATGGCTGGATTCGGCATGATCGGAATGGCAGGCGCCACGACTGCGTCCGCTCACCCGGGCCCTATTACCGGTAATGAGATCTACAATTCAGACGCGGAATGCTACCAGGATATGCGTTTTCATCAGACCACAACAGAATGGGAATGCACCGATATGCCAAACGGTCAGTCCAGGCTGGAGGGTAAGACTCATGCCCAGTGACAGTGGCCGCTCGAGCGGCCACTGATCACGGAACCACGAGGGGTCTCAGCGCTTCTGCTGGGGCCCCTCGCATGAGTTCACTGAAACACTGAGCGGATGCGCTGCCGTGGCTCGATCCCCGCAGCTGATTGCCGTGCACCTTGTCACATGTCGTCAGAGCTGAGTCCGAATCTACGTCGAACCGGGAACGACGCGAGATAGCCGAGGATGAGGGCACCGCCGATAACGCCGGTACCGATCAGCGCGACGTTGCGGGCTTCGTGATCCGGGGCCGGAATATCCGGCGGCAACGGGAGCTGGGTGCTCTTGCCCGTGCTCGGTCGCTTGGGCGGCAGCGTCGCGTCGCTCACCTGGTCGGTCAGCGCCGCTATCGGATCGACCGCGCCGTAGCCGATGTACGGGTTCCAGCCCTCAGCGGGGGCATGAGCGGTGGCCTGGATGCGCTTGATAACTTCCAGCGCACTCAGTTCGGGGAACCGGGCGCGGACAAGCGCGACAACGCCGGACACCAACGGTGTTGCGAAGCTGGTGCCGCTGATAGGGCTCTGCTCACCCTGTTGATTCGCCGCGCTGACCGCGGTGCCGTCACTGCGCGGATTGAGCGAGACCATATTTTCGCCGGGCGCAGCCACGCTCAGCCAGGGGCCGGGCACGGTGAACTTGGATGGAGCGCCGTTCATGTCGATCGACCCGACGGCGAGCACATAGTCGTCCCAGCGGGCCGGGCTGACATTCATCTTGACCTTGCTCCACGGGTCGGCCGTCGGGTCGAGCGGGTCGATCACCGGGTTGTCGGTCTTGCAATTGTCGGTGTTGCCTGCGGCGACCACGACGACGGCGTTCTTCTCTACCGTGGCGTAGCGAAGGGCGGCGCCCACTTTGCCGTCTGCCGCAGGGTTTTCGGATCCGCACCAAACCTCGGAAATATTGATCACCGTGGCGCCGCGGTCAGCGGCTCGCACGATCGCCGAAGCTATGGTGTTCAGGTCCCCATAGCCCTCGGGGAAATCGTCGGGATTCCGTTGCTTCGCAAGGCCTTCCCGCTGATATTTCCTGCTGGTCTGGCGAATGGTCATGATCCGCGCTTCCGGAGCCACACCGGAGAACCCCTGCCCATCGACTTGGGACGCGGCTATCAGGCCGGCGACGAAGGTGCCGTGCCCATCGCAGTCCTCAGTGCCGTCACCTGCATTCGCCACGAAGTCACCGGCCGCGTCCAGCCCCGGCAATCGATGATGACGAGCCACACCCGTGTCGATCACCGCGATCAACTGGCCCTCGCCACGGGAAAACTGCCATGCGCGCTCCAGGTCGAGTGATCGCTGAGCGGTGGGAGTAGCCGGCCCTTCGCCGCCAGAACCGGTGTCCACGCAGTTCGAGTTGGGCGGTCGCTCGGTCTTCTCGGGTGGTACGGCGGGATCACCCGCCGGCTTCAACGCCGGGTTCACCGCGGGCGGGCGGTCGGCGTGTGCGACGCCGTGACCCGCACCGAGACCGAATGACGCGCTCAGGCCCAGCGTTACAGCAACGGCCGCGACGCGCAGGGTCGCGTTCACAGCCCGCGAACGAGCGAGTAGAGCGAAGCCACCCAGAACACCAGCGGCAGTACGGCGGCGACGAACGCGTACTCGAGCAGTTCTACGCCGCGGCGCATCGGCGGCGTCGCCGACTGGTTCGGGATGATGATGCCGAGAATGAGCGCGGCGATCAGGATGATCATCGCGGCGCCGAAGACCATCAGCGGCTGCTCCATGCCGATGCTCGCGCCGATCAGCATGATCAGCACGATGGCCGCGCCGCCCGCGATCAGCACCACGGCCTGTTCGGCGCCCGCGTAGGTGCGGCTGCGGAACATGAGCACGATCGCGCAGACCAGTGCGAGCGCGATGCCTTGCCAGTAGGGGCTTTCGGCGTCGGGGTCGGTGGCCGCCAGCGCACCCGCGACGGTGATGAGCGTGGTCGCCGCGACGAGTCCGCCGAGGTACATGCGGGCCCGTTCCGACTTGACCCGCAGTGCGTCCATGGTCGGCAGCGCGCGGTGGTCGTCCGGATCGTCCTCGGTCGGGTCGATCGGGGTGCCCGGCGAAGGCACCGGCGGCAGCGGCAGTTTGGCGAGCAGCATCGAAACCCGTGGCGCCAGTGAGAGCCCGCCGAGTCCGAGCGCGGCGGCGACCGCGCCGACGGCACGCACCGGTTGCTCGGTGAGCAGACCGACCATCGCGGCCGGAACCGCGTACACCGCAAGGGTGCTCGCGCCGATGAACAGCGCGAGCCCGACACCGGTGACGCGCCACGCGAGAATCGCGGTGGCGCCGAGCAGGACCGAGCCGAGCAGGATGTGCGCCCAGTTGTAGTCGTCGGGCACCAGCAGCATGCCCGCGGTGAACGCGGCGGGCAGTGCGCAACCACCGAGCACCAGCGCGGTGCCGGTGTCGCCGTACATGCGGCTGAGCACCATGCCCGCGACGACGAGCAGGATGGCGACCGTCAGCGCTATCGACCCGCTGACATAACCGGGCAGCGCGTCCTTGGATAGCAACAGACCGAGGCAGCCGACGATCATGGTGATCGCGGCCAGCATGGAGCCGGTGATGCGCGCGACCTTCGGAGTCCAGCTGCGGTAGTGGTCGGTGTCCGCGATCGCGACGTTGTACATGATGTCGTCGAAAAGCGGCGTCGGCGCTGTGTGCGAAGCACTTTCGAGCATCAGCAGCTCGCCGTCGCGGACACCGTGTTCGCCGAGGCTCAGCGAGTTGGAGAACGGGGGATGGCCGATGCGGGCGAGCACCCATTCGGCGGGCTCGAAACGCTCGCCCTCGTTGTCGAAATCGTTGGTGCGGCTGTGCTGGGCGACCATGTCGACGACGCTCGGAATCACCAGGGCGACGGGAACGTCGACCGGGATCGCCATATCCACCTGAGTGTGTTTGGCCAGAATCGTTACCCGAGCCAGGTCCGGCGCACGGACGATTCCGCGCGAGGACTCTTCATCGATGTGGTCAAGGCGCGCGTGCGTCAAGCTTCCCCCAACTCGTCTTCTACCTCGTGTTTCCGCAATCGGCATACCCAGGGGCCGAGCTTGCGAACCCACGGTTCGGGCAGCAGAATGCTGGTCGAACTGTACGACATGTCAGCTGCCGGCTCTACACTGAGGCCGAAGTACAGCTGCGTTAAGGGGGATTTCTCGTCCGATGAGTACCGTCCGGTTCCAGCGCCGTGCGCGACGAGAGATGCCGCGTTCTCCCGGTGGTGAAGTCACCCTGCAGCCGCCGCCCGAGATTCCCCGGGTAACGCCGGGCAGTTTGCTCAGCAAGATGATGCCGGTCGTGATGGTCGTCGGCATGGTCGGGATGATGGCCCTGATGTTCACCCAGGGCGGTGGCATCGCCTCGAATCCGATGACCATGATGTTCCCGATGATGATGGTCTTCTCCATGGTCGGCATGTTCGCCGGTCAGGGTGGTGGCAAGGGGCAGAAGGCCGCCGAAGCGAACGAGGACCGCAAGGACTATCTGCGCTATCTCGACCAGGTGCGCAGGGACGTCGACGACACCGCAAGGCAGCAGCGCGCTTCCGTCGAATGGAGCCACCCGGAGCCCGGCCTGGTCTGGATGCTGGCAGGCACCAGCCGCATGTGGGAGCGGCGCGCGGGGGACAAGGACTTCTGCCACGCCCGCATCGGTATCGGCGGCCAGCGCCTCGCCACGCGCCTGGTCGCGCCGGAGACCGGCCCGGTCGAGGAGCTCGAGCCGATCGCCGCGGTGTCGCTGCGCCGTTTCGTGCGCGCCCACTCGACGGTCCCCGACCTGCCGACCGCGATCGCGGTGAAGGGCTTCGCGACCATCGCCCTGGACGGCGATCGGGTCGAGGCCAGGGAAATGACGCGCGCAATGTTGTTGCAGCTGTGCATGTTCCAGGCACCTGACCAGGTGCTGGTCGCCGTGGTCTGCGGTCCGGACACCGCACGCGAGTGGGAGTGGACCAAGTGGCTGCCGCACACCCAGCACCCCGACGCGCAGGACGGCATCGGCACCCAGCGCATGTTCTACGGCTCGGTCCGCGAGGCGATGACGGGCCTGCATCCGTTGCTGGCCAATCGCGTTCGGTACTCCCGTAATCAGCCCGCCAACGTCAACCTGGTGCACATCGTCATCGTGGTCGACGGTGGTCTGCTCGAGGCCGAGGACGATCAGCTGCGTGAATCCGGCTACGAGGGTGTCACGCTCATCGACTTGTGCGGGTACGCACCGCGTTTGGCGGTGTCGCGCGGCATCAAGATGGTGGTGGAGAACGGTGAGTGCGTCGGTCGCGGCGCCACCGGCAACCAGGAACGTTTCGCGCTGATCGACCGGATCTCCCCGCAGCAGGCCCAGCAGGTGGCACGCAGGCTCGCGCCGTATCGCGCGGCGACTCAGCGCAGCAGCGATGTCGAGGTCGACGACTCCGAGGTGATCTCGTCGTGGTCGCAGCTGATGAGCCTCGGCGACATCGGCACCTTCAATCCCGAACATGCCTGGCGGCCACGCTACGGCCGTGAGCGCTTGCGGGTCGCGTTCGGTGTCGGCGCGGACGGTCTTCCGGTCGAGCTCGACATCAAGGAAGCCGCGGAGAGCGGCATGGGTCCGCACGGATTGTGCATCGGCGCAACCGGTTCCGGTAAGTCCGAGTTCCTGCGCACCCTGGTGCTCAGCCTGCTCGCCACCCATTCGCCGGACCAATTGAACCTGGTGCTCGTCGACTTCAAGGGTGGCGCGACCTTCCTCGGCCTCGACGGTGTTCCACATGTCGCGGCGGTCATCACCAACCTCGAAGACGAGGCCGACCTCGTCGACCGTATGAAGGACGCGCTGGCGGGCGAGATGAACCGCCGCCAGGAAGTGCTGCGCCAGGCGGGCAACTTCGCCAATGTCTCCGAGTACGAGAAGGCCCGCGCCGCGGGCGCGGATCTCGATCCGCTGCCCGCGCTGTTCGTCGTGCTCGACGAGTTCTCCGAATTGCTCACTCAGCACCCGGATTTCGCCGAGCTGTTCGTGATGATCGGCCGCCTAGGCCGCTCGCTGCATGTGCACCTGCTGCTGGCCTCGCAGCGCCTCGAAGAGGGCAAGCTGAAGGGCCTCGAAAGCCACCTGTCCTACCGGATCGGTCTGAAGACCTTCTCGGCCAACGAATCTCGCCAGGTGCTCGGTGTCCCCGATGCCTACAACCTGCCCGGCGTTCCCGGTGGCGGCTACCTGAAGTCGGATTCGGGTGAGATCCAGAGATTCCAGGCCTCCTATGTCTCCGGCCCGTATGTCGGAGGCGGTTCGCAGCGCGAGGTCACCACTGCGGGGATCGCGGGTGGGGAGATCGATGTGAAGGCGCGTCCGTTCGCCGCCACCCACATCGACTTCCGGGCCGCCGACCGGATTCCGTTGCAGGCCACGCCCTCCAACGAGCCGGAGCAGCAGTCCGCCGACGGCGAACAGATCTCCAACGTCAACATGCTGGTCTCGCGCATCCGCGGCCACGGCCGTCCGGCACACGAGATCTGGCTGCCGCCACTGGACGAGGCGCCCACCCTCGATCAGCTCATCCCACGCTCTATCCTCACCGGCGAGTACTCGGCCGTCGCGACGTTGCGAGCCCCGATGGGCATTGTCGACCGACCCTACGATCAGCGCCGCGATCCACTGGTCGTCGATCTGTCGGGTTCACGAGGCAACGTCGCGGTGGTCGGTGGTCCGCAGTCCGGCAAGTCGACCGCGCTGCGCACCATGATCATGGCGCTTTCGCTGACCCACACCGCCGAGCAAGTGCAGTTCTACTGCCTCGACTTCGGTGGCGGCACGCTCGCCAGCCTGCAGGGGTTGCCGCATGTCGGTTCGGTGGCAAGCCGATTGGACGACGACAAGGTCCGGCGCACGGTCGCCGAGATGAACACCATCGTCCGGTCCCGTGAGGCGCGCTTCCGTCAGCTCGGCATCGAGTCCATGACCGAATTCCGCCGCCTGCGGGCCATGGATCCCTCCAGCAGCCCGGCCGCTGCGGGCGCGCACGAGGATCCCTTCGGCGACGTCTTCCTGGTGATCGACGGTTTCGGCTCCATCCGCCAGGACTTCGATCCGCTGGAGCAGCCGATCATGAACCTTGCGGTGCAGGGTCTTTCGTACGGCGTGCACGTTGTCATCGCACTGGCGCGGTGGGCCGAGGCGCGTCCGGCGCTCAAGGACCAGATCGGCACCAGGATCGAGCTGCGCCTCGGTGATCCGATGGACTCCGACCTCGGCCGCAAGTTCGCGGCTCTGGTCCCGCAGGGTCGGCCCGGTCGCGGTATGACACCCGAATGCCTGCACATGCTCACCGGTCTGCCCCGCATCGACGGCAGCTCCGACCCCACCAATCTCGGTGCGGCGGTCGGCGACGCGGTGGCGACGATCGCCCGCCTCACGCCGGGCAGGCATGCGCCCGCGGCCCGCATGTTGCCCGAGATGCTGCCGCGCGAACAGCTGCTGCAGCTGGCGGGCAACTGGCCGTCACAGATCGACCCGGAACGCAAGAACATGCGTATTCCGCTCGGTATCAACGAATCCGAGCTCGCGCCGGTCTACATCGACTTCAACGAGAGCCCGCACTTCATCGTCATCGGTGACACCGAATCCGGTAAGTCGACGTTGTTGCGTTCGCTCATCGAGGGCATCGCCGCGTCGAACACCCCGAATCAAGCGCGCTTTATCGTGGGCGACTACCGGCGCACCATGCTCGGTTTGGTGCCCGATGGGTACCTCGCGGGTTATGGATCGACCGCGCCGCAATTCACCCAGAACATGTCCGATCTCGCCGCCTATGTCGCCCAGCGGACGCCGGGGCAGGATGTCACGCCGCAGCAGCTGCGCGATCGCTCATGGTGGAGCGGACCGGAGTTGTTCGTCATCATCGACGACTACGACCTGGTCGCCACCTCTATGGGCAATCCGGTGTCGGTGCTGGTCGAGCACTTGCCGCACGCTCGTGACCTCGGCTTCCACCTGATCATCGCCCGCCGCTCCGGCGGCGCGAGCCGCGCGATGTACGAGGCCACGCTGGCCAGGATGAAGGACCTCGGCTCGGCGGGCCTGATCATGAGCTGCAACAAGGACGAAGGCGTGCTTATGGGCACCACACGTCCCGGCCTCAAGCCGCCGGGCCGCGGCACCTACGTGACGCGCAACACCGAGGATCTGATTCAGCTGGCGTGGATGCCGGCGGCGGAGTGATGTCCGTCGTCGACCTGGTGGTCACCGACACGCGGATCTGGGCGTGCGGTCCGGCCACCCATTGGGATGTGCCGCCGTCGGTTGTGCTCGGCAGCAACGGGGATCTGGTCATCGGTGAGCCGTTGACGCCGCCGACGCAGGTCAGCTCGGCGGTCCAGTTCGTCGCGGGGGAGCGGATCGCCCTACTACCACGGGTGCCCGCTGTCGCCGAGGCGATGACGGCGGTCGTCGGCACTGTGCTGCAGAACCTCGGCGTCGCCACCCCCTGCAACCGGGTCACCGTCGCGTGTCCGACGGAGTGGGGCGCGCGCCGGCGTGCGGTTCTCGAGACCGCGCTGCGCCGCTTCGCCGGCGATGTCGTGTTCGAGGACATGGCCGTTCGCGCGGTGGCCGCCGATGAGGGCGCCGACCGCAGCAGTCGCACGGTGGTGCTGGAATTCGGCCCGCTCTCGACCACCGCGAGCACCGTCGTGCGCGGCCATCAGGGCACGCATGTCGAATCATGTGAGCACGAACCGAATCTCGCGCTCGCCGACCTCGGCCCCGATCCGCAGGCCACCGACGACCTCGCCGCGCTCGTCGGCAGGCTGCTCGCGGGCCGCCCCGCCGATGTTGTTCAGGTGGTGGGTGTTTCGGATCCGGCGAAACTCGAGGTGATCCGCTCGGTGGTTCCGCCGATCGCTGGACCGGCCGTCGAGCTGCGGCCGATCGCAGGCGCCGACCTGGTGCGCGGTCCGCGGCCGGACCCCGGCTATCAGCCCGAGACTGTCTCGGCGCTGCCGGCCGCGGAGTGGATGCAGCCGCTTCGGCAGCGCGCGGCCGCCGTCGAGGGCCCAGACCGTCGCCGCACCGGATACCTGGTCGCCGCCGTCGCCGGTGTTCTGGTTGTCGCCGCGGCGGCGGTGGGAGCTGTGGTCGTCCTCGGCGGTTCGGCGGACACTCCCGCGGTGTCCGCGGGACCTTCGGCATCGGTCCCACCAGTGCGAGCGACGGCCGACGGCAAGCCCCCACCACCGCCGAGTGGCGCACCATCATCGGAAACCATTGGGCGCGTGCGTTTTCGAATGCCGACGGGCTGGCGTCTCGCGCAGGTTCCCGACCCGAGCAAGCCGCGCGTCGACCTCGTGCCGGAGGACGGCAGCCGCATGCGCATCACCGTGATCCAGACGCCGGTCGCCGCCGGGATCGGTTATGAGCAGGTGGCCAGGAGTCTCGAGGCGCAGATGCGGCAGAAGCCGAATGGTGCGCTGACCGATCTGAAGCATGACCAGGTGTTCGGCGGAAAGTCGGGTATCGCCTATATCGAACGGCCGGGTGACGGTTCCACGGTGCGTTGGCATGTGCTGGTCGAGCACGGGCTTCAGGTCAGCACCGGATGTCAGTTCCTCGGCGAGTGGGAGTCGATCGCGCCGGCCTGCGAACAGTTCGCGGCCTCGGAACAGGTGACCCCGTAAGTATCCTGTTCCGCGCGTTCCACACTTCCGGCCCAGAACAACATTCGTGCCCCCGGCAATCCTGCCGGGGGCACGAATGGTCTGAGTCGTTCAGTGTCAGAAGAGGTTCGCCAGGGCGGTATCCGTGCCCTGCAGCTCGGAGTTGCCCTTGCTGACCAGCTGACCGGCACCGACCAGCGTCGCATTCAGCTGTTCGACATGCTGGTTCCAGGTGGTCTGCATCTGGCCGAATGCATCGTTCGCTGCACCCTTCCAGTTCTGCGTGATGAATTCCTCGATCTTCTTGTGGAAGGAGGTCAATTCGTCTCGAATACCCTCGGCGCGCTTGATGATCTGCTGCGCTCCATCGGCGACTCCGTCGAAATTGGCGGAGATATTCTGCGAGCTACCGGCCATTCTTCAGGCTCCTTTGTTGCGAGTTTCGAATTAGACGGCGGGAAGGTCGAGGCTGGATACCTGAGCCTGAACCTGCCGGGAGAAGTCGGTGTCCTGATCTTCGAACGACGAGCCGGCCTTGATGAGCTTCTCCGAGGTCTCCATCAGCTTGTCGTTGAGCTTGTCGGCCTGGAAGTAGTAGCGCTCCATGAACGCGTTGAACGCGTCGCGTGCCTGGCCCTTCCAGTTGGCGCCGTTGGTGACATTGTCCTCGTCGGTCTTCAGCTGCCGGATGGCGAGCATCAGATTGTTGTGCTGCTCCTGAAACTCCTTCGCCTTCTGCGCGATCAACTCGGGACTAGCATCGAGATGCCCTGCTTCCGCCATTGCGGCTCCTCCTCTTTCTTCTCATGATCAACGTTGCAGGTGCCAGCTGACCTGTTCATAGTGTTTGGACGTGTGCTCTGCTCGATCGGTTCCATCGAATTTCGAAAAATCTGTTGGCCGTCATCGAGTGTCATCGCCCTGCGCGTTGTCGACTGGCTGCACCGTGGCCAGAGTGCCCTGGATGAGATCCCCCCGGACGTTCTCGACCGCGGTGCCGTCGCATCGGTCGCTGCCAGCGCTCTGCTCCCCTCCTTCCCCCTGTGCTCGCTACCACCTGAAACTGGCGAGTGGGCTGGCTGGGCATCACCCTACCGAATGGCGTGCTGGAGCGCTACCATCACCGATCAGGCGGCGGAGCGGCCAACGGTGCTTCGGCTGGGACCCGTCAAGGGGCGTCCTGCGTTGTGCAGGTTCACTTTACGATCTTCGCGATCGTGGGGACCATCTTGTCGATGAGGGCGCTCTGGGACTGATCGGTCCAGACTTGAAAAGCCTGCACGGTCGAGGGATCGTCCACTACAACGATCTTGGCCGTACTCTGCAGTATGGAGTTCGGCAGGCCGCGCAGGCCGCCGTTCTTCGCCTCGCTGTCGGACCTCAGCACGATGACGACTTCGGAATCAATGTCGATGGAATAGCTACTGACCGACAAGGCTCGTGGTGACTTCTCGTCGCCGACCGCCTTGTACTTGGGGCTGTACTGGAAGCCGATGTTCTGCAGGAATTTGGCTTGCTGGCTGGGGTTGAGCGCCGCCGAGAGCGTGGCATTGCCGAAACTGAAGGCGGTCACCGTTTTTCCCGCGAATTGCGGATTGGCGCTGCGGACCAGAGCCAGCTGGTCGCCGTCGGTGCCGGCCTCCGACGCGCGGCTGGTGAAGAAGAAAGTGCCCGCCGCGACGGCGACGACGACGATGGCCAGGATCGCGGGCACCAGAAATCGGCGAGCCAACGATGGCTTGGGGCTGTTCGGCGTGGTCGCGACAAGTCGTTGGTCGGTGTCTTCCCGTTGCTGCGGGGCGTATCCGGCGAGGGGCGCGCGTGGATCGGTGGTAGGTCCGGTGATGAGAATGCGGGGATCGGTGACGGGTGCGAGGTGCGGCATTCGCGTGTCGGTCGAGTAACCGGCCTCGGGCGCTCGGAACTGGTTGCCGTACAAGGCCGCTTCGGCCGCCTGGGTGAACTCCCGGCAGGTGGCGTAGCGGTGCGCCGGGTCCTTGGCCATCACCTTTTCGATCACGCCGTCGAGCGTGGCGGGCAGGCCGGGGCGAACCGAACTCAATTTCGGTGGCGGCTCGTGCAAGTGCCCCATCATGACCACGGCGGGCATGGTCGACGGGTAAGGGTTCTGGCCGGTCAGTAGCTTGAAGAAGGAGCAGCCGAGACTGTAGATATCGGCGCGGTGGTTCAGAGTGGTCCCGACCAATTGCTCAGGCGGCGCGTAGGCGACAGTGGCCATGAAATTGCCTGTCGCCGTGAGGTCTTGGCCGTCATCGGAGGATTTCGCTACACCGAAGTCGGTCAGCAGGATCCGCTCGTCGTCGTCTTCCTCCGCGGCGGAGAGCAAGAAATTGGCCGGCTTCACATCGCGATGCAGCAGTCCGCGCCGGTGGGCGTAGTCGAGTCCCTTGCCCACCTCGGACACGATCCGCAGTGCTCGCTGCGGGGTCATGACCGCGGGCCCCTTCTTCGCCTCCTCCGAGGCGTCGGTGCCCTCTACATACTGCATGGCGATCCACAGTTGACCGTCCTCTTCGCCACGGTTGTACACCGCGACGATATTCGGATGGTCGAGTCCTGCGGCCAGATTCGCCTCGCGCTCGAACCGGGCGCGGAATTCACCATCGGTGGACAGGTCGGCGCTGAGCACCTTCAAAGCGTCACGGCGGGGCAGGATCGGGTTCTGCGCCAAGTACACGGTGCCCATTCCGCCCGCGCCGAGGACCTGAAGCACCCGGTAGCCGCCAACGATTGCGCCGGGCCGCAACGCCATTCGGTCCTCCCTCAATGATGTCGAAAGCCCGAACACGCGAGCCTCCCGAAGGAATCTAGCAAGTCACCGCCGGGTATTCGACTTGCATCCAGGTGCGGACGAGCGTGGCCGCGGCGACCAGGTGCAAGCCCTTGCCGCGTGCGATCGTCCTCAGCTACTCGTGATCAGGGCATATTGCGCGGAGATTTTTTGATGGAGGTCCTGCAACTGTTTGCCGAAGGCCTGCACGAGGTACCGGTCGACATGAAAGCTGCAGATATTCATGACCACGGTCCGCGTCTCACCGGATTTGGCCATCTCGCCATAGCATTCGACCTGCTGTGCGAGTGCGGAAGGGGAGTCGACCATCTGTTGATTCGGCTCGAGGGTGGTGGACGGCTGCCACTCTTTCCAGAGTGTCCGCGCACCCTTGTCGGATCGGCTTCGAAACACCACGGCGTCGCCGAACGCGACGAGGTCGACTTCACCCTGTTCCAAAGCCGTCAGTGAGGACGGACCGGCCCGCAACAGCGACAGTGTGCCGCGGCCGGTATAGACGCCGTCCGGTTCGGTGCGCAGTGGCGATTCAGGATTGCTCGGCAGGGTGCGCCCGAGTAGACCCTGTGGATCGAGGGCGACATGTTTCAGCTCGTCGGCGGGTGTCGGCCGGAACTTGTCGATCAGTGGAATCTGCACGTCGAGCATCCGCTCGACCTGGCTCGTCAGGGCCGGGAGGTCCGGAGCCGCGGTGTCGTCGACGACCTTGACGAAGATGACGTACCGATCGTGCACGGTCCACGAGCCGATCGAGGAGATGTCCGGCCGCCAATGTGCCGTCGTGCTCGGATGTTTGGTGATCGGAACCGGCTGGTTGTCGCGGTTGTAGGTGAAGTCGTCGTGTTCGAGGGCCGGGCCGACTGCCGATGCCGTCTTCGCGTCCGGGAACATCAGCACCGCGACATTCAAGGTGCGGCGCTTGGCCTCGGGTTCGCCTCCGGTCTGCCAGGCATTGACCCAGCCGGCAACCAAATCCTTCGCGACATCATCGAAGGTGTCGTTGATGACGAGGTTGCCCAGGGTTTTTCGGTTGAGTACGACGTGCGGACGGTTGAGCCACGCGTCCTCGACATAGGACGGATCGGCTTCGAAGGGCAGGGCGACATAGTCGGACAACCGCTGTGCTTCGCGGGCACGGGCCTGCCGGTCGCTTCTCGCGTTACCGATCTCGCGTGGTTTTGTCTGGTAATTGCCGACATCGAGCTTCGATACGTCGGACGGTACTCGCGTGGGCATTCCGGTCACCGCCGTGCCACAGGCGCCGATACCGATCGTCAGCGCCGCGGCCGTGAGCAGGATTCCGACGGCTCGAACCGGCGTCGATCCAACGGCGAGCATCACGCCCTTCCCCTTCGTTCGCGTAGTTCTCATCTAGTGTCCGTAGGCAAGCAGCTTGTACTGAGCCGCAGTCCGCTGATAGAGCTGCTGCACGCTGCTGGTCTGCACCCGCGCGGCGTATCGGTCATATCCGAAATAGCACACCGGCGAATAGCGGTCCTTGCTCGTTTTCGGATCCTTGGTGTCGAAACACTTCACCCCGGGCATGTGTGGTGGACTATCGATTGCCTTGTAGCCCTTGGCTTCCTGATCAATAAAAGCGGCGATCAAACGCTCCGGGCTTTCGGTATCCCGGGTTCGATAGAGCTGGCCGCCGGAAAAAGCGACCAGATCGACGCCCGCGTCGTCGAAGGCGGCCTTGGTGAGATTGGGGTAGTGATCGGTGTGTAGCGCTGCCTGCCTTGGCACCACCATCGACAGATCACCGCGGTCGGTGGGCTTCCCTTGGTCGTCCAGCGGCAGGGTGCGGCTGAGCAGGCCTTCGACGTCGAGTGGTAGCGATCGGAGTTGATCGACGGGGGTAGGCGTATAGCCCTTCAATCCTTCGATCTGCTTACTGAAGGTTTGTTCTGTCAGGTCGACGAGCCGTGCCGTGTCCACAGGTTCGCTCACCGGATCGTCGACGTGAACGAGCAGGAGGATGGGACCGTCTACCAATTGCGAATCGAGATATCGACTTTTCGGATTCCATTTCGCGCGGGCGTCGGGTCGTGCCGGAATTTTGATGGACTCACCGGGGGAAGACTCTTGCTGGCGATCCGCGATTCGTGCGGCAGCTGCCTGGGCGAGAGCGGTATTTTCGAATCGCAAGGTGTACAGATCTAATCCAGTACCGAGGCCGACTTGTTCGCGACGCTGGCCACGCGAGTACCAGCCGGCGATGAAACCGGGGGTGAGGTCATTGAAGTCTCTGCTGTTGAGTGACGGAAGTGCCGTGGGATCACCGGGAGTAATCCGCCGGTCCCAGTATATGCTTGTTTTGAAGGCGAACTTTCCGTCTATCTCCGCGGGAAGTGGGGTTGCGTTACCGATTCGGATGGCTTCCTGGCGTGCTCCCGATATCTCCGTGCGGCTCGCTTCGAGATCTCGCGGAACTGTCGCGTAGTTGCCGGAATCCAGCGCAGCCGCGTCGATGGTGCGAGTGGCTGTATCATTGTCACTGTCACCGCAGCCTGCGGATAAAACGATCGCGGCGGTCATGATGACGCACCAGATATGTCGTGATCGCATCACGGCCTCACTCACTCTTTGCCAGAATTGCGTACTGGGCCGCGGCTCGCTGGTAAAGTGCCGGATCCGACCGTGCAGAGTAGGGCGCTTTCGATATCACGACGGCCACGTACCGTCCATAGACCACTGCGCACAGATCGTCATACGACCGGAATGGGTCGGACGAGTCGAGTTTCAAACATCTGACATCAGGTAGCCCTGGCGGCGGGGCCAACTCCTCATCATTCTTTCCGGCCTTGACCAGCACGTTCTGCAGGTGGAACGCAGCAGCGAGATCGCGCGTCCGATAAATGATCCCGGCGCGCCGTCCGACCAGATCGACCCCGCTTTCCTCGAATGCTTTCCCGATTTCGACAGGGTTGCGCTCGAAATGAAGCTGTCCGGACGGTTCGTACGGACCGAAGTCGTGATCGAAGATGAACGGATCGCTGTAATCCTTCGCTTTGGGGAGCGCTCGTCGCATGATGCTGTCCGGATCAGTGGGGAGGTCCAGCACATCATCCAGCGGCGTCGGCTGCTGCTGATCCAAACGGGCGACCTGTTGATCGATAGTCTTCCCGATAGTGCTCGAAAGGGAACTTGGATTCGGTTCCGGGACCGCGGCATTAGTCAGAATGACATATGGGCCGTGTGACACGAACGAGATGGCGGTAATATCATCTGCTGATGATGTCCTGGCGTCCGGGCGGTTCTCGATCGGAATCGGGTGACGTCCGGGATCCGCGTTGGTGATCTGATCGAATTCTTCGGTTGCTTTTCGGCCGGCAGCTTCGGTGGGGAACCGTAGCACGGAAATGATCAACTTTTTCCGGTGCCGGAGGTCGCCGTTGATTCGCGAAACATACGCGCCGGCGATCAGATTGTTGTCGACAGCAGCAGGGCGATACTGCGGTGGAAATGTATTCGACGTGACCATCTGTTCGCCATCGAAGAACAGCTCCACATCGCTGAGGAACGTGATGTCACTGTCGATATCGGACGGATGCACCAGGTAGTTGAGCATCCGACGCGCCTCTACAAGGCGCAATTCGCCCGGAGTGCTGATTTCCGCGTCATATCCGGTGGGTTCGGGGGAGTACGCCCCTACCTTCAATGACGGAAGATCCACCGGCGTCAAGCCCGGCTCGGGGCTTCCCGAGACGCTGGTCGAGCAACCAGCACTCGCCACAGCTACCACGATGACCAGCGCCGCCAGCCCGCCTCTGTACTTCATACTTCCCCCGTCCCGGCAGATCCCTCGCCATCGTCCGTTCGTCAGTCCGGGACGACGGCCAGCGTCACACCCACCCCTCGTTCGGTAGCTCTCGCGGGATATTACTTCACTCGCGCGTGCCGCACCGAGATCAGTTTTCAGCGGAAGCTCTGTTCGCCGGTATCAGAGACTGTTGGCGAGCAGCGCGTATTGCGCCGCGACCTTCTGCCGGACGTCGGGCTCCTTGTCACTGGTCACCACGCCGACGTACTGCTTGTACGGCACATAGCACCGGTATTTGTATTCGCGGTCCGGATCGCCTTTGCTATTGAGCTCCAGGCATTTTGCGCCCGGGACGTCGTTGGGTGCGCCGATCGGGTCGAACTGACTGCCTGCGCTGCCGATGAGTCCGGTGATGAGTTTCTCGGCAGCGGCGGAATCGCGCACACGCGTCACGGAGCTGGCATCGACGATGGCGACGCGGTCGACACCGGTCTCCTCCATCAGACGTTTGCGGACGCCTTCGTCATCGGAGGAGCTGATCATGAAATTCGCTCCGTAGATGGCGAAGCTGGTGCCGTCGGGGGTGTGACCCTTGCGGTCGGTGACCGCGACTCTGGCCAGTAGGCCGTCGGGGTCGACCTTCAGGGTGCCGAGCTTGTTCTGCGGGGTGGCCTGGAATTTGTCCAGCGCGGGGACCTGGGCGGCGAGGGTCTTGTCGACCCAGCTCAACAGGTCGGGGCCGTCGGCCTTCGGGCGCTGGACGAAAAGCGAGATGACGAATTCCTTGTAGGCCATGAAGGTGCCGATGGTGGGAATTCCCGGGCGCCAATGGTTATAGGAGTCGGGGAATTTCGTCGACTCGAGCCGTCGGTTGTCGGGGGAGACCGCGAGATCGGTGTCCTCCAGCTCCCTGGCGGCGAGCTTCGCGGCGGCCTCGTCGGGGAAGCGGAGCACGACATTGGTGACGGCGGTGGCCTCCCGCGACGGCCGCTTCTCACCGGGCGGATCCGGCCGGTCCGCGCCGATGGCGGCGTAGCCGACGATCATCTTGCGGTTCTCCAGGATCGGTTTGGACACGTTGGCCAGGAAGTCGATGGCATCCTCGGCGGTGGCGATGAGAGTGCTGCCGCGCCCGTAGTTGAGCACCGGGTCGACCCGCACGGTCGGGACTACGAACTCCGACATCCGCATGCCCTCGAGCACCGCCCCGTTGCTGCCCGCGTCCTGCGGGTACTTGTGGCGGTCGACCTGGTAGGTGCCGACCTCCAGCTTGCGGACGTCCGGTTCGCCGGCGGTCGGTGTCCCCGGCACGCTGCATCCGGTCACGACACCCGCCAGCCCGATGCAGGCCGCGGCAAGCGCAATGCGCGAAATCCGAACCATGACAGGCCCCTCATTCCTCCCGTTTGTACCTGTGAAGTTACCGGAGTCGCGCGCAGAAGGTTCAATAGATCCTGCGGCTCGTATTGCCATACTCTGGTGTCGTGACGACGAACCCGCACTCCACAGCTGTCGGGGGCCGATACCGTTGAAGGATCGGCAGGTTGAGGTCGTCGCCGGAGTTCACGCGGTCGCCAGGGTCGAGGGCGCGGTGGTGGTCGTCGCCCATCGCGGGCCGGGCAAGCCGACTCCGCAATCGCCTGCCGTGCTTGCCATGGAGTCCCTTGCCGAGCTCATTCGTGCGGCCGCCGAGCAACAGCCCGCCGGGCCGGGCGCGCTGGTGGCGCGGCAGGCCACCCGCTGGTTGATGAAGCACGCCGAACAGATCAGCCCGGGAGAGCCGATCGATTTCGGTGTGCTCTGCGCGGCCGAGACCGGAGGGGTGGCGATTTTCCTGCACGGTTCGGTCACCGCGGTGCTCGCCGGGGACGGCACAGTCGAGCGATATCGAGGCAGCGACGCGGCCTTCACCGTCGATCGCGTCGCGAGCGTCCCGGCACGGGCGGTCGCGCTGTTCGTCGACGATGCCAAGGGGCGCGTCCCCGAGTTGCCCGCCGAGCGAGGGATCGGCTGGCTGGTGGAGGGCATCGCACAGGCGGGCGGAGCCATCGTCTGGTCGGATCCGGTGCGCGGCAGGTCCGGTGGGGTCGGACCGGCCGCAGGCCATCGGCGCATCCCGCCGCCGACCGCGCGCATCGATGCGGAGCCCGCGCCTGCCTCCGAACCGGATGCGGACCCATATCCGACCGGAACGCAGGCGTCGACGGCGATGCTCGATGCCGCCCAGGATCAGCGCGGCGACGCCTTCCCGGATCAGCACGACATCGACCCGCACTACGCGCCGACTCAGGCAGGCGGCACCAACCCGGCGCCGCTACCCGATCCGGACCTGCAGCGCAGGCTGGAGGCCACCGCCAAGGCCACCGTCCTCACCGTGAAAGTGCTCGGATTCAAGTGTGCGCGTGCTCATCCCAGCGATCCGCGCTCGGCGTTCTGCACCGTGTGCGGGATGCCGGTCGACCAGACCCAGCAATTGATCGAGGTGGTTCGTCCGCCGCTCGGCATGCTGATCCTCGACGACGGCATGACCTACATGCTGGCCGCGGACGCCGTGCTCGGGCGTGACCCCGAGCATTCCGAACAGGCACAGCGCGGCCTGATTCCGCTCGAGGTAAAGGACTTCTCCGGCGGCATGTCCCGCGCGCACGCCGAGATCATGCTGGTGAATTGGGATGTGTCCGTGGTGGATCGGGGTTCCACCAACGGCACCCGCACCCGCCTGCCCGGCTACCGCGACTGGGTGCGGCTGCCGCCGAATCAGCCATTGGTGCTGGTGCCGGGCACCGAGATCCTGATCGGCAACCGCGTCCTGCGATTCGAACCCGCCGCCCCGCCGCCCTTCGGCTAGTCCACTGCGCGTCGACCGGTCGCCTGAGCGGTCAGCGGCTCGGCCCTGTGGTCACGAATATCGCGACATACAGGTCTTTTCGCCGTTGATGACGCCCGCGCGGAACGCGTCGACACGGGAGAACCCACTTCGCACGGTCTGGCCCTGGACGTCGCTTGCCGCCAGTCCGTCTGTCAGCAGTCCTGATACTGCTTCGTCGAGATCGCCTGCGGCGAGAGTGATATCGCCCTGTGAGATCGGACGCCCCGCTTGGGCGAGTTTCCCGGTGACCACCCCGGACAGGCAGGCCGCACGCAATCCGGTCTTGGCGCCGACCAGTTGCTGACCGTTGCTCTGCTGCACGGCAAGGGTGTATCGGGAGATGAAGACGACGTAGCCGTTGTAGTCGCCGGTCACCTTCAATGGCAACGGATTGTCGATGTCGGCGTTGGAGGTGCCGCGCTGCGCGAGTTCGGGGATATCCGTCGCGATGGTGTTCTCGGCGGGACAGTAGGAGACGGGTTCGGTGGTGACGCCGTCGCGGCAGTCGATCTTCGCGCCGGAGTAGTTGTAGGTCGGTCTCTGCTCGATCGGCAGGATCGCGGCGAGCGCCTTGCTCAGCTCGATCAGGTTGTCCTTGGTGATCGGGTATTCGCCGCGGCCCTGGTCGCCGGTGAAACTCTGCGGCAGATTGCCGCGCCGCTGCGCGATCTCGTTGATGTCGATGGCCTTGCAGGCCTTGGGCCCGTCGGTGAAACCGACCTGCACCGCGGTGACCCGTTCGAATGCCGAGCCGTGCACGCTCTCCGGATCGTCGGGGTCGGCATCGCGGATCGCGACCGTCGCGGCGAGCACCGAGTTGAGGCCATCGGAGGTGTTGATGGTGAAATGCGCGGCGCCGCCTTCGGCCACATGCCGCATGAACGCGCCTGCGAAGCAGTCGGCCTGCTGTTCCTTGACGATCACCGGATCCTTGGGCGCGACGATTTTCGCCATGCTCTGGATCGCATGCCCGTATTCGTGGGCGAGCACCATGACCACCGACATCTTGCCGAAGGTTTCCTCCATCGTCGGCAGCAGCACCGAACGGTCCCAGCCGATGGAGTTGTCCAGTCGGCAGTACGCGGCGTTCACGAGGTGATAAGTGGTTTCCTTACAGAACTCGGGAGCCTGACTCTTCTGCGCTTTCGCGCTCCAGGAGATGAGCTTGTCGACCGGCTTGAACTCGCCCTGGAATTCTCTGCCGAATTCGCCGCGCCAATAGGTCTGAATATCGTCGACGGCGTTGAGCGCGAGGGTGTCGGTCGCGCTGCCGTCGCCGTTGGTCGCCGCGAGGTCGGTATCGGGGACGCCATCGCGCGGTCCGCTCGGTCCGCTGGTGGTCGGCAGCCCCGCCACTTTGAATGGATCGTCGTAGACCGAGACCGCCCTGCCCTGCACCGAGCGGGTGCAGCCGACCAAGAGCGTCACCGCGCACAGTACGGCCGTAAAGAGCGCGGTCGCTTGGAGTTTCGGCAAGGCTCCCCCTGGTCGGCCGGAAAGACGTTCACATCGGTCGCCGGATCGGGGTTATGGCGCATCGGGGGCACCGCCGATGTCCGGGTGATGGAATAGTATCCGCTGCATGTCTTCACCGGGGGCGCAGACCATCACCGTGCGCCATGATGGAACCGAACGGGTTTTCGATTCGAGCAAACCGATCACGATGGGCCGCGCGCCGGAAGTGACGCTGTTCGTCGACAGCCCGCTCGTCTCACGAGTGCACGCGACGCTGACCTGGCAGGGGAGTGCCTGGGTGCTGAACGACAACGGCAGCACAAACGGCGTTTTCGTGGATGCGCGCAGGCTCGGCCAGCCCGTTCCGATCGATCGGCCGACTCAGGTTCGGCTCGGTGATGCCATCAGCGGCCCACTGCTGCATCTGCTTCCCGCTGTCCCGTCGCCCCGGCAAGCCCGCACCCACTCGGCGGCGCCGGGCCACCACCAGCAACACCATCGGCAACCGCCCCCGTCGGGGCAAGTGCCGCCGTCCGGGCAGTTGCCGCAGAACGTGCCGTCACAGCAGCTCAATATCAATATGACGACCAGGGCCGACACCTCGTCACTGCCGCCGCTGCGGGCCAGACCGTCCACCTCGCAGATCGCCCGCGGCGACCGCCTGCCGCCCGGCGGCCTCGACATCGGCCGCACCACCGACAACCAGATCGTCGTCAACGATCCACTGGCCTCGCGCAAGCATGCCCGCCTCGTCGCAGCCAAGGAAGGGCTGACGATCGAGGACCTCGGTTCGGCGAACGGCACCTTCGTCAACGGCCGCCGCGAGCAGCGCACGGTGCTGCGCGAGCGCGACATTATCACCATCGGCAATATCGACTTCGTCGTCCAGCAGGGCACTTTGGTGCATCGGCAGAAGCCGGTCGCCGAGCAGGGCCTGCACGTGCACGGCGTCGGGTTCACCGTCGAGGGCAACAAGCAGCTGCTCGTCGATGTCAATATGCAGGCCGGACGCGGCACGCTGACCGCGCTGATCGGCCCCTCCGGCGCGGGTAAGTCGACGCTGTCCAAGCTGATCGCGGGCACCACCAACCCCTCCGGCGGTGTAGTCACCTTCGAAGGGCGCAACCTGCACGCCGAGTACGAGGCGTTGCGTTCCCGCATCGGCATGGTGCCGCAGGACGACGTGCTGCATCGGCAGCTCACCGTGCGTCAGGCGCTCGGCTACGCCGCGGAACTGCGCCTGCCGCCCGACAACAGCAAGGCCGATCGCCAGCAGGTGATCGACGGTGTGCTGAAAGAACTTTCGCTCACCGAGCACGCCGACACCAGGGTCGACCGGCTTTCCGGCGGTCAGCGCAAGCGTGCCTCGGTGGCGCTGGAACTGCTGACCGGTCCGTCGCTGCTGATCCTGGACGAGCCGACCTCGGGTCTCGACCCGGCTCTCGATCGCCAGGTGATGGTGATGCTGCGCGAGCTGGCCGACGCCGGTCGCGTTGTCATCGTGGTGACCCACTCGGTGGCCTGCCTCGACATGTGCGATCAGGTGCTGCTGCTGGCGCCGGGCGGCAAGACGGCCTTCTGCGGCCACCCGGCCGGGGTCGGCGGCGCGCTCGGCACCAGTGACTGGGCGGAGATCTTCGCCAAGGTCGCTGCGAACCCGGACCAGGCGTTCGCCGCCTACCGCTCCAGACAGGCGGCCGTGCCCCCGCCACCGCCGCCCGCGCAGACCGGGCATGTGGGCAGCCCACCACAATCCAGTGGTGGCAAACAGTTCTCCACCTTGGCGCGACGGCAGGTGCGCCTGATCTTCGCCGATCGCGGATATCTGGCGTTCCTGGTGATCCTGCCCTTCATTCTCGGTGTGCTGTCGCTGGTGGTGCCCGGCCAGAACGGCTTCCAGCGCGGCGCGCTCGCCGCGTTGCCGGACGGCACCTTCGCCCCGACCGGCGGCAGCGAGACCCAGCAGCTGCTGGTGGTGCTCATCCTCGGCGCCTGCTTCATGGGTTCCACGCTCACCGTGCGCGACCTGGTCGGCGAGCGCACCATCTTCTTCCGCGAGCGCGCGGTCGGACTGAAGCCCTCCGCGTACCTGATGGCGAAGATCGCCGTTTTCAGCGCCACGGCGTTCCTGCAGTCGGCTGTGCTCGTCGGCATCACCCTCGCCGGTAAGAAGGCGCCCGCCGAGGGTTCGGTGATCTCCAACGGCAGCGCCGAGCTGTACATCGATATCTCGTTGACGGCGGTCTGCTGTGTGGTCTTCGGCCTGCTGCTCTCCAGCCTGGCCAGGTCGAACGAGCAGGTGATGCCGATGCTCGTGGTGATGATCATGGCTCAGCTCGTGATGGCGGGCGGCCTGATCCCGGTCACCGGCCGCGTCGTGCTCGAGCAGCTGTCGTGGCTTTTCCCGGCCCGCTGGGGGTATGCCGCTGGGGCGTCGACGGTGAATGTTCGCGAGGTCTTCCTCAACGCGCAACCGGACACGCTCTGGCAGCACAAGTCCGACATCTGGGGATTGGACGTCGCGATGCTTGTGGCGATCACGTTGGTCCTGGCGATCTTCACCTGGCGCAGGCTGCGGCTGAAGAAGTCGGCGGCGTGAATCCCGCCGGTACCCGAGTCGGCGCCGACGCGCCGAGCGTGTCGGACGCGCACCAGGCACACTTATGCCTGTGACGGTGCGAGTAGGGGCGGTACATCTCGGTTGGGATGTGGTGTCCGTGGCTGCGGGCGGCGGTGGCACGCCGATCCGCCCGGTGCAGGTGGAAGGTACGTATACGCCGCCCGCGTATCTGCTGGCGGATGCGTCGGGGCGGTTGCACACCGCCGGGGTGGAGCGGCAGCGACCAGATCTAGGGATGGCCATCGCCGACGTGCGCGACATCCTCGGTCATCCGCAGATCGTGATCGCGGGCGCGACCTGGCCCGCGGAACTGGTGATGCGGGCGCGCATGTACAACCCGCTCGCGGCCGTCGGTAAATACCTGCGCGGTAAGCCCGACGTGGTGGCCCTGCCCTTCCCGGACGGCTGGCCAGACGAGAAGGTCGAGGTGTTCGCCGAGCTGGTCGAACAGCTCGACGTCACCGTCGAGCCGCTGCCGGAGAGTGTCGCGCTGTCGGGGTACGTGCGTGCGCTCGGGCTGGTCCGCGCGCCCGACGAGCGCAACCCGCTCGGTATCGGCGCCACCGGCGTGTACTCCGACGGCAGGACCATGCTGGTTGTCGCGGTGCACGGCGATGACGAGCAGCCGACCGAATCGGTCGACGTGATGGTCAACGCGGAATCGATGCGTGACGCCCGCTCCGCCGACAACGTGGTGATCGAGGTGATGGCAGCGGCCCGCTCCATCGGCGCGGACACCTCGACGGTGCTGCTGTCGGGGAATGTGTGCTTCAACGACGCGCTGCGGCTGGCCTTCCAGAATCATCTCGGGCACCGATTGCAGGTGGCCGATCATCCGATGCACGCGCTGGTGCTCGGCGCCGCGCACCTGCTGGCTACCGACAACGAAAACGGGGAGCCGGAATCGGCGGGCAGGCACGCGGAACCAGGCCCACAACGGCAGGCCGCGCCACAGCTATCGGGGCCACCTCCGGTGCAATCCGCGCAGTATCAGGCCGAAGCGGCTCAGCAGCAGGCTGTTGCGCCGCAACATCAGGCGGAGGCGCCGCAGCGGCAACCCGAACCGGCGCAGCGTCAGGACGAGGCGATGCATGGCCGTCCCGACCAGTCGCAGCCAGGACGGGACGCGGTCGTGCAGTACGGAGCCGGGTACCCGACCGCCGGGTCGCGGGATCCGAGCGAAGACGTGACCACCCGGGTCCCGTTCGAGGAGGTTCCCCGCGGACTGCCGCCGGGGCTGGCCGAGCTGGGCAGTCGTTTCACCAGACCGCCCGGCCAGCAGCCCGAGGAACAGCGGCCGCAGGGCGCGCCGCCGTCACCAACGCCGCCGCCCAACGCGGGACCCGGCGCCCAGGTGCCGCCGCTGGGTCCGCGTCACCCGTACGTGTCACCGCAGACCGGCCCGGAGCAGGTCCAGCCCGGGCAGTGGCAGCAGCCGCCGCCCGAATTGGACGATGACGGCAAACCGCGCAAGGGCAAGCGATGGAACAAGCTCAAAGACAACCTGTTCGGCGCGAACGTGGTGCTCGGCGCGCTGGCGCTGGCTGTCGTGGCCATGTCGTCCGACGGTGAGCAGGCCGGTCCGGCGGTGCTCGCATCGGCTCCCTGCACGTCTACCCCGCAGATCACCAACGAGCACCGGCAGGGCATCGCCTCGGCGCGTGGACTGGAGAGCGGCGGCGCGGCGGTGGACGCCGACGAACCGGACTGCGCACAACCGAGCATCGACACCCTGCGTTTCGTGGTGCCCGGCCAGCCGGGCATCAGCGACCCCGGTCCGCCCATCACGATCTGACCGGTTTCGGTTCGCGCTACCCCGGCTGGTATCGTGGCCCGTTGGCGTGTGGAATGTTCGTCGAGGTCCGGGTCTCCACCGGCCGCCGGAATCGCCTCGACCGCACGCTTGGCCGGCAACACCGACTACAGACAGGGAAGCACTGTGCCTACGTACAGCCCCAAGGCTGGTGACGTGACCCGCAAGTGGTACGTCATCGATGCCACTGACGTAGTGCTCGGCCGTCTTTCGGTCCAGGCAGCGAATCTGCTGCGTGGCAAGACCAAGCCGACCTACGCTCCGAACTTCGACGGTGGCGACTTCGTCATCATCATCAACGCCGAGAAGGTTGCCATCAGCGGCAACAAGAAGGCGGACAAGCTGATCCACCACCACTCCGGGCACCCGGGCGGCCTCAAGTCGCGCACTGTCGGTCAGGTGTTGGACACCCGCCCCGACCGTCTCGTGGAGAAGGCCATCAAGGGCATGATCCCGAAGAACAAGCTCGGTAACGCCATCGCGAGCAAGCTGAAGGTCTACGCGGGCCCGACGCATCCGCATGCCGCTCAGCAGCCCATTCCGTTCGAGATCAAGCAGGTGGCCCAGTGACCGCGCCCGAGGAATACACCGAAGAATTCGCCGAGGAGACCGTTGCCGAAGACGGCAACGTCGAGGTCGTCGACGAGGAATACGGCTACGAGGCCGAGCCCGCCACCTTCGCCCCGATCGTGATCGACCGTCCGGTGCAGACCGTCGGCCGTCGCAAGGAGGCCGTGGTTCGCGTGCGTCTGGTGCCGGGTTCCGGCAACTTCGTGCTCAACGGCCGCACCATCGAGGATTACTTCCCGAACAAGGTGCACCAGCAGCTGGTCAAGTCGCCGCTGGTGACCGTCGAGCGGTCGGAGTCCTTCGATATCTTCGCTCGCCTCGTCGGTGGTGGCCCCTCGGGTCAGGCCGGTGCACTGCGTCTGGCGATCGCCCGCGCGCTGATCGAGGTCACCCCGGACGATCGTCCCGCCCTCAAGCGGGCCGGCTTCCTCACGCGTGACCCGCGTGCCGTCGAGCGCAAGAAGTACGGTCTGAAGAAGGCCCGTAAGGCGCCTCAGTACTCGAAGCGCTGATTTCGGTCACGTCGGCCGCCGTCTTCCGCCATCCTGGTTGTGTCGGAGACGGTACGGTCGGCGCGGCACCTGTGCGAGAGCAGGCTTCCAGCACGGCTGGGCGCCTGCTCTCGTGCTGTATCAACAACTTGCGGCGTTTGCGGGGCCCGGCGCGGTGACACAGGCTGCCGAATCCGGGGCCCGTCGCGTACGCCGCGGAGCAACCGCTGAGGGGCGAGGCATGGGACGTTTGTTCGGCACCGACGGAGTCCGCGGGCTCGCCAACGAGTCGTTGAGTCCGGAACTGGCACTGCAGATTTCCGGTGCGGCCGCGCAGATCCTGAGTCGCGGCAAGAAGCGCGCGCTCGCAGTGGTCGGCCGTGATCCGCGCGCCAGCGGCGAGATGCTGGAGGCCGCGGTGACCGCGGGCCTGACCGCCGCGGGCGTGAATGTGCTTGCGGTAGGTGTGCTTCCGACACCCGCCGTCGCCTATCTCACCGGCCTATACGACGCGTGCCTCGGCGTGATGATCTCCGCCTCGCACAATCCCATGCCGGACAATGGAATCAAGATCTTCGCCGCGGGCGGGCACAAGCTCGACGACGCGATCGAGGACCGGATCGAAGCGCTGATCGCCGAGGCGGCGCCGGTGCGCCCGACCGGCGCCGCTATCGGACGGGTGATCAACGCGTCCGGCGCGCGTGATCATGGTCTGGTCATTCCCGATCAATACAGCGTGGCGGGCACCCACGAACGCTACGTCGAGCATCTGGTCGAGGCGACCGGGCAGGATCTGTCCGGGCTGACCGTCGTGGTGGACTGCGCCCACGGTGCGGCCTCCGAAGTGGGTCCGGCCGCCTACCGCGAGGCGGGGGCGACGGTGATCGCCATCAACGCCGAACCCGACGGCCTGAACATCAATGACGGTTGTGGATCGACGCACCTGGACCAGGTCAGCCGTGCGGTGCGTGAGCACGGCGCGGATCTCGGCATCGCGCATGACGGCGACGCGGATCGCACCCTGGCCGTCGATGCCGACGGCGCGGTCGTGGACGGCGACGCCATCCTGGCGATCCTGGCCCTTGCCATGCACGAGGCGGGTGAGCTGGTCGAGGACACTCTCGTCGCCACCGTCATGAGCAACCTCGGTCTGCACATCGCCATGCGCGAGGCCGGAATCACCCTGCGCACCACCGCGGTAGGGGACCGCTACGTCTTGGAAGAATTGCGCCGTGGCGGGTTCAACCTCGGCGGCGAACAGTCCGGCCACGTGGTCTTCCCCGACTTCGGCACCACCGGCGACGGAATCCTGACCGGGCTGAAACTGATGGCGCGGATGGCGCGGACCCGCCGCACTCTCGCCGACCTGGCGTCGGTGATCCACACGGTGCCGCAGGTTCTGATCAACGTCCCGGTCGCCGACAAGTCGCTCGTCGCCAACGCGGCCGAGGTCCGCGAGGCGGTGCTGGAGGCCGAGCGGGTGCTCGGCGACTCCGGGCGAGTCCTGTTGCGTCCCAGCGGCACCGAATCACTTGTCCGGGTGATGGTCGAGGCCACCGATCCGGTCCGAGCGCAGCAGCTCGCCGACGATCTCGCGAAGCGAGTAGCCTCCGTCTGATATCGGCCTGCGTCGTACTCGGAGGTCCGCATCATCGGCGCATCGATTCCTCGCGCACCGGGGCGGTCGGCAAGCCGTAACCGCTGCCGGTCAGTCCTCGGTGAGTCGACCGTTGTCCATGCGCCAGCGGCGGGTGGAGTGGACCGAGTCCAGCATGCGGCGGTCGTGGGTGACGAGCAGCATGGTGCCGGTGAAGGATTCGACGGCCTGCTCCAGTTGTTCGATAGCGGGCAGGTCGAGGTGGTTGGTCGGCTCGTCGAGGACCAGCAGGTTGACGCCGCGGGCTTGCAGCAGCGCCAGTGCGGCGCGCGTGCGTTCGCCAGGGGAGAGGGTTTCGCAGGCACGCGTCACGTGCGCGCCGCGCAGGCCGAACTTGGCGAGCAGGGTGCGGACCTCCGCGTCCGGCCAATCGGGCATCTCGATACCGAAAGTCTCTGCCAGCGGGGTGTTTCCGCGGAACAGGCCGCGAGCCTGGTCGACCTCACCGATCTCGACACCGGACCCGAGTGCGGCAGTTCCGTTATCCGGCTGGAGCTTTCCCAGTAGCAGCGCGAGCAGCGTCGACTTGCCGGATCCATTCGCGCCGGTCAACACGATGCGATCGGCCCAATCCACCTGCGTGGTAATCGGACCCAGTGTGAAATCGCCGCGCGTGAGGGTCGCGTTCGACAGGGTGGCGACCACCGATCCGCTGCGGGGCGCCGCGGCGATCTCCATCCGCAGCTCCCATTCCTTGCGTGGCTCTTCCACCACGTCCAGTCGCTCGATGCGGCGCTGGGTTTGGCGGGCCTTGGCGGCCTGCTTCTCGGTGGATTCGGCGCGCATCTTGCGGCCCGCTTTGTCGGAGTCGACCTTCTTCGGGTCGCGCGTCTTGCGGCGGGCGTTGCGGACGCCGTGCTCGAGCCAGTTGCGCTGCATCTGTGCCCTGGCCTCGAGACCGGACTTGGTGTCCGCGTAGTCGTCGTAGGCCTCGCGGGCGTGCTGGCGGGCGATCTCGCGCTCCATCAGATACGACTCGTAGCTGCCGTCGTAGTCACCGACCTGCTGCTGCGCGAGATCGAGCTCGATGATCCGATTCACCGTGCGCGCCAAGAACTCCCGGTCGTGGCTGATCACCATGAGCGGTTCGCGCACGCCGGTCACGAACTGCTCCAGTCGCGCTAGTCCGTCCAGGTCCAAGTCGTTGGTCGGTTCGTCGAGCAGCAGAATGTCGAAGCGGGACAACAACACCGAGGCGAGTCCGGCCCGCGCCGCCTGGCCGCCGGAGAGTCCGGTCATGGGGGTGTCGAGGCCGCTCGCGAGGCTGTCGGCAAGGCCGAGGTCGGCAGCGACTTCCTCGGCGCGCTGATCGAGGTCGGCGCCGCCGAGCGCAAGCCAGCGCTCCAAGGCGGGCGTGTAGTCGTCCGCACCGCCGTCGGCAAGACGCTCGGCGGCGGAATCCATCGCGCGTTGCGCCGCGGTGACTCCGGTACGGCGGCCGAGGAATTCGAGCACGGTCTCGCCGGGGACGCGTTCGGGTTCCTGCGCCAGGTATCCAATGGTGGCATCGGGCGGGCTCAGCGTGATGCTGCCGGTGGCGCTGGTTCGGTCGGCCAGCATGCGCAGCAGCGTCGACTTGCCTGCGCCGTTCACCCCGACCAAACCGATCACGTCGCCGGGTGCCAGGGTGAGATCCAGGTCTTCGAACAGGGTGCGTTCGCCGTGGCCCGCGGACAGTCCGCGCGCATGCAGAGTGGTGCTCACCTGCATAGTCTGCCGTGCCCGCTTTTCCGGTCGGATCGGGGTTGGACCCTGAGGGCGGGCCGGGGAGAAATCAGGGTCGGGATCGGTCATGGGACCGATGTGCCCACGAGCGATTCCGCGCAGAGTGGAGAGCACCGAGATCGACACAGGAGAGAGAAGACCATGACCGCACCCGCTCGCCGCCTCACCCGCTCCACCACCGACAGCTGGATCGCCGGCGTCTGCGGTGGCATCGCCGAATACTTCGGCTGGAACGCCAATGTCGTCCGGCTCCTTTTCGTGCTGTCCTGTCTGCTTCCCGGTCCGCAGTTCATCGTCTATCTGGTGCTGTGGCTGATCATCCCCAAGAAGTGACAATCCTCAACAAGTAAGGCCGGGAGGCTGCGTCGGGGACTCGCGGATGACAGGATGGAGCGACACCCGCCATTCGGGTGAAATGCCGCACTGTCACGCGAGTCCCGATGAGGAGGAGTCATGGTCACCTCGGGCGAATTCCCGGGCCTGGATCTACCGGGCGTCGACGCATCCTCCTCGCTGGAAGGTCTTGGCCCGGTAGAGCTGCACCACCCCACCCAGGACATCGACGGCGACGGCGCTCTCGACACCGTCACCACCTCCGGCCCCGAAGCGATGCAGGTCTGGTCGGACTATGACCACGATGGCGTCGCCGATCAGGTCACCGTCGTCGAGAAAGACGGCGATTACGCGGCATGGGAGTTCCACCACAACCCGGATGGGACCTCGGGGTGGGTGCGCACCGATCACGGGAAGATCGGTAAGTAGAGCCGGAGCTGTGCGTCCTCTCGGGGTCAGAGCAGATCCGCGCGGGGATGGCTGGTTGTCGCCGATCGCGCTGCCCAGTAGATTTTCCTGCACGCGACCTCGTCTGAGGCGGGGGCGGATCGGATGGAACCGAACGTGGGCCAGACGCGTCGAAGGAAGTATGGCGGTACTGGCGACCAGCGGTGAATCCGGCGGCGCGGTGCACGCGAAGGAAAGGGAGGGTGCAGATGAGCAGCACGCCGAGCCGGGCATCCATGCTCGGTGTCAGCACTGGTGAGTTGGGGAAACTAGCCAGCGATATTCGGACATCGGCAGACGTGGTGCAGACCCAATCGAAACGCGTGACCGACCACATGTTCGGCGTGGGTAACGACGAAGCCGGCCGAAACTATTCGCAGGAGGGGATTGCCGTTCATGGGGGTTTCGAGAAGATCGGTAATTGGCTCGAGAACTGGTCAGAGGCGTCGACCGCAATTGCCGATTCGGTCGGAGCTGCGGTGGTCGTCTACTCGACCACGGTCGAAGAGCATGCGAAACAGATCGCCGCAGCGGACGACAAGAAATAGCACTCCGACGAACTCGGAATTGTGAGGGGCCGGCACCGTGGCATACGAATATGCTGGTAAGAAGATCGATGACATCCTGGACTATGGTGTGCACGGTCTGGAGTACTGGCGAAAATTTCTTCCGCTCTACGAACAAGCGTTCAATAGTGGGCCGGGCCAGTTCGGTGATCTGAACAAGCTGCAGGCGAAGTACGACGAGCAGCGCCGTATGGATCTGCCCAAGCTGGAAACCGCGGCCTGGGAATTGACCATGGCATTGAACGAGGCGGACGGACAGCGTAGCGCCCAGCAAGGCCAACTCACCAGCATGGCCGCCATGTGGCAGGGCGAAGCGGCCACCGCGGCGACAACCATGATGGGTGACCAGCTGAAGCTTGCGCTCGACGATATCAACAAGGCGCGAGTTGCGGCCGTCGCCATCGCGGCGATGGTGGAACCGTTGCGAAAGTCTGTCTACACGAAGGCCGACATTACGCTCGGGCTGCTCGAAAATGGGGCAAACGGGGTGCGTGAGATCAAGATCCGCGGTAGGACCCCCGAAGATATCGAGTTGATGATCGATGTCCGCAGCGCTACCGAATGGATCAGTGATGATCAGATTCGAAAGCTGGATAGGGTTTTCGAAGACCTTGACGTACGAAGCGGAAATCTAAACGATCAAAACTATATAAGCGCCGGAATCGGACAGAAGGCGTGGCAGGCTTGTGATAACTGGATCAAGGATGTATTCAAGAAAGATGTAGAGGACAAGCTTGTCCGCTATAACGCGGCCTGCGAGACGACCGACAAGCTGTTCAAGGATCAGTATCAGATTGCCGTGAAGGCAATGAATCAAGTCGCCGAAGTTGCTTATCCGAGGCCTGCTGCTGCGCCTTCGGACACGCCGAGTACCCCAGGCACGCCTGGTACGCCCGGTACGCCGGGTACCCCTGGTACGCCGGGTACCCCTGGTACGCCGGGTACCCCTGGTACGCCGGGTACCCCTGGTACGCCGGGTACCCCTGGTACGCCGGGCACCCCCGGTACGCCGGGCACCCCCGGTACGCCGGGCACTCCGACAACCCCCGCCAGCACCAATCCGACTTCTACGAATCCGACGTCGACCAACTCGCTACAGGGTCTCGCGTCCCTCAGCCAGGTCGCGAGCACGCTGTCGCCGATCGCGACACAGCTCGCGAGCGCGGCGAGTCAAGGACTGACCTCGCTGAGCGGCACCATCAAAGAAGGTCTCGACCAGGCGCTGCAGCAGATCGAGAAGACGATCGATCCGACCAAGGCCGAGGATAAGGACGGGGACGGGAAGCCCGACGAGAAGCCCGACGACAAGAAGGACGGCAAACCAGCGGCCGAATTCGACCTGGCAGGCAAACACCTGAAGTTCGAGATGGGTCCGGACGGTCAATTGAAAGCGGTCGTGACCGACGCGGACGGGAAGCCCCACGAGTACAGCGTGAAGCTGGACGAGAAAGGGAACCCGGTCATCTCCAGCGGGGAGCCCGAGGGAGAAGACGGGAAACCGGCGTCACCGCCGGGGGACAACCCCGGCGGTCCTCCCGGTGACTCTGGCAGCCAGGGGCCGGGCAGTTCTCCTGGCAACTCGGGCGACCCCGGCGCTCCTGCAGGCCCCGCGGCCCCAGGAGGTAGTACGCCGCCGGAGAACCCGAATCAGCCCGGTGTTCCGACCGGTGCGCCGCCACCGCGGCGGGAAGAAGACGGTGAGCACCGCCCGTCCCCTATGTCCGCGCCCGAAGGACAGCAACCGCCCTTCGACAGCGGTGCCGAATTGGCGGAGGCCGGGCCACTGTGACGCCGGCCGAGTGCGCTGAAAATCCGTGACTACCAAGGAGAGCCGGGATGGTTGACTACGTCGCCGAAGTCGAGCGCATTGCCGAGGAGAGTCTTCGACGGATGTCGGTACTTCGGGAAGAACTCGAGGAGATCAAGCAGGAGACGGCTCGACGAGACCAAGAATTCTCGGCGAATCTGGCCACCGAGATGAGTCAATTCTGGCAGGAATACGCCGAGACCGAAGAGGCCGCTCGCGCCGAGGCCGAAGAGAAGGAACGTCTCGAGGCCGAAGCTCGCGAGCAGCGGGAGGCGATCGCGCGGTCGATCGCCGCTCGCAAAGCGCACGAACTCGTCACCCCCGTGGACGAGGATGACGATCCGGAGGGCGAGTACTACCGCCGCAAGAGCTGGCTGATCTGACCCACGGAGAGTTTCGGCTTCTTCTCCTCGTCCCTGGGGGCGTCGGGGTCGATGACCGTGGTGTGCGGGATGACCGCCTCGGGGTCGGCGAAGGGGGCGTAGGTCTTGTCGCCGAGGAGTTTGTGGAGCAGGTAGCCGGTGAGCAGGGCGCGGGTGGTGCGGTCGGTTTTCGATTCGTGCCTGCCCGCGCCGAGGGCGGCAAGGGCGCGGCGGCCTTCGATGATGCCGTTGTGGGAGGCGCCGTCGAGCTGGCGCAGGACAACGGGGCCGGCCCAGGCGGCGGCGAGCGGTATGGCGTTGGAACTGACGGAGTCGATGTCGGTGGAGCCCGCCAGGATCAGGGCGGGGGTGTCGATGTCCGGGGCCAGAGTCTCGGCGGTGGGTGCGGTGGGCGCCGGATAGAGCGCGGCGACCGCGGCGACCTTGCGCTGCGCGGCGGCGATGACCGCGGCGCCAGCGCCCATGGCATGACCGGCGAGGGCGAGGCGGTCGGGGTGCACGCTGATCGTGCCGTCACCGAGCCGGACACGAGTGCAGATATCCAGCGTGGTGAGCAGGTCGGCGGCCAGGCCCAGATGTGACGGAATCGGCCCGCGCTCGGTATCGGGGGCCGCCGCCACGAAACCCCAGGACGCGAGGTGCTCGAGTAGCCCGCGATAGTTCGAAGCGCTGGTCAGCCAGCTGTGGCCGAACGCGACAGCGGGCAGGCTCAGCCCCGATTCAGGCGTGTACACCACCCCGGGCTGGCCTGCGATGGCCAGATTGCCGCGCAGCACCCGATGCGGGCCTTTGCTGGTCAGGGTGCTCAGAAGTGATTTCACAGACGCCGACACGACGAGAACGTTATCCGATAAGTACTCTGGTGAGCCATGTGCGGAATCGTGGGGTACGTCGGGTACCGGGATGCCCTCGGCATTGTCGTTGACGCGTTGCGCCGCATGGAATATCGCGGATACGACTCGGCCGGGGTCGCGATCCTCGGTGGGTCGGGCGCGATCGCGGTGGAACGCAAGGCGGGTCGCCTGGCGAATCTCGAGGCGGAACTGGCCGAGAACGGCGTGGCGCGCTTCGCGGGCGCCACCGGTATGGGCCACACCCGCTGGGCCACCCACGGCGCGCCGACCGATCGCAACGCGCACCCGCATCGTGACGACAGCGGCAAGGTCGCCGTGGTGCACAACGGCATCATCGAGAACTTCGCGCCGCTGCGTCGCGAGCTCGAGGAGGCAGGCGTCGAGCTGCGCAGCGACACCGACACCGAGGTCGCCGTGCACCTGGTCGCCCGCGCGTATGCCGCGGGCCCGACCGCCGGTGATTTCGTGGCGAGCGCGCTCGCGGTGCTGCGCCGGCTGGAGGGCGCGTTCACGCTGGTCTTCACCCACGCCGACCACCCGGACCGGATTGTCGCCGCGCGGCGCTCCACCCCGCTGGTGGTGGGTGTCGGCACGGGCGAGATGTTCATCGCCTCCGACGTCACCGCGTTCATCGAGCACACTCGCGAAGCCGTCGAATTGGGTCAGGACCAGGCCGTGGTGATCACCGCCGACGGCTACCAGGTCACCGACTTCGACGGCAACGACGCGAACGAGCGCACCCGGCCGTTCACCATCGACTGGGATCTGGCCGCCGCGGAAAAGGGCGGCCACGACTACTTCATGCTCAAGGAGATCGAGGAGCAGCCCAGCGCTGTCGCGGACACCTTGATCGGGCATTTCACGCTCGACGAGACCGGTTCCGGCCGGATCGTGCTCGATGAGCAGCGCCTCGCGGATCAGGAACTGCGCGACTTCGACAAGGTCTTCGTCGTCGCCTGCGGCAGCTCCTACCATGCCGGCCTGCTGGCCAAGTATGCGATCGAGCACTGGACCCGGCTGCCCGTCGAAGTGGAGCTGGCCAGCGAATTCCGTTACCGCGACCCGGTTTTGGACCGGTCGACGCTGGTAGTGGCGATCTCGCAATCGGGGGAGACCGCCGACACGCTGGAGGCGGTGCGGCACGCGAAGGAGCAGAAGGCGCGGGTGCTCGCGATCTGCAACACCAACGGCGCGCAGATCCCCCGCGAGTCCGACGCGGTGCTCTACACCAGGACCGGCCCGGAGATCGGCGTCGCGTCCACGAAGGCGTTCCTGGCCCAGGTGGCCGCGAACTACCTGGTCGGGCTGGCCTTGGCGCAGGCGCGCGGCACCAAGTATCCGGATGAGGTTGCCCGCGAGTTCGCCGAGCTCGAGGCGATGCCGAGGCTGGTCGAGCGGGTGTTGGAGACGGGGCCGCAGGTCCGGGCGCTGGCCAGGCAGCTCGCGCACGTCCCGACGGTGCTTTTCCTCGGCCGCCACGTCGGCTACCCGGTGGCGCTGGAGGGTGCCCTCAAACTGAAGGAATTGGCCTACATGCACGCCGAGGGCTTCGCCGCGGGCGAGCTCAAGCACGGCCCCATCGCTTTGATCGAGGACGGGCTGCCGGTGATCGTGGTGATGCCGTCCCCGAAGGGGCGCGCCGTGCTGCATTCCAAGCTGCTCAGCAATATTCGCGAGATCCAGGCCCGCGGCGCGCGCACCATCGTGATCGCGGAGGAGGGCGACGACACGGTGCGCCCGTTCGCCGACGATCTCATCGAGATCCCCTCGGCGCCAACGCTGTTCCAGCCGCTGCTCTCGACCGTCCCGCTGCAGATCTTCGCCGCCGAGATCGCCCAGGCCCGCGGCTACGACGTCGACAAGCCCCGCAACCTGGCCAAGTCCGTCACCGTCGAATAGGCGAGCGCCGCAGATCTTTCTCGCAGATGAATCCGGCGGCGATCGGGGATCGCCGCCGGAGCCGGGGAGGTGGGTCAGGGGTGTCCTGCGGGCACCAGTGCCTCGGCCGACGTGGTGGGTTCCCGCCGGGTGGCGGCGCGTTCCATGCTGCGTGACAGCACGGCGAGTGCGAGTGCGCTCAGAGCGAGGATGACGCCGACCCAGTTGGGAGCGGTGTAGCCGAAGCCTGCCGCGATGACCAGGCCGCCGAGCCAGGCGGCGAGTGCGTTGCCGAGGTTGAAGGCGCCGATATTGACTGCGGAGGCCAGGGTCGGTGCGCCTGCGGCTTGGTCGAGGACGCGTTTCTGGAGCGGCGGCACGGTCGCGAAGCCGAGGGCGCCGATCAGCACCACGGTGACGGCGGCGGCGGGCTTGCTCTGGGCGGTGAGGGCGAAGAGGGCGAGCACGGCCGCGAGGGAGCCGAGTGCGACATACAGCATCGGCATCAGGTGGCGGTCGGCGTAGCGGCCGCCGATCAGGTTGCCCGCGAACATGCCGATGCCGAAGAGCACGAGCAACCAGGTGACGGAGGAATCCGCGTAGCCGGTCACCTCGGTCATCATCGGGGCGAGGTAGGTGATCGCGGCGAAGACGCCGCCGAAGCCGAGCACCGTCATCGCCATCGCGAGCAGGACCTGCGGATTGCGGAACACGGCGAGCTCGTTGCGCAGCCGGGCGTCTTGTGGCGCCGGCTGCTCGGGGACCAGCGCGGCGACGCCGATCAGGCCGATCAGCCCGACCAGTGCGACCACGAGGAAGGTGAGCCGCCACCCGAAGTGCTGGCCGAGCAGGGTGCCCAGCGGTACGCCGATGACGGTGGCGACGGTGAGTCCGGTGAACATGGTGGCGATCGCGCCTGCCTTGCGGTCCGGGTTCACCAGGCTTCCCGCGACGACCGCGCCGATGCCGAAGAAGGCGCCGTGTGCGAGCGAGGCGACGATTCGGCCGGTCATCATCAGGCCGAAGGTCGGTGCGGCGGCCGACAATATGTTGCCCGCGACCAGCAGCAGCAACATGCCGAGCAGCATGCGCTTGCGGGAGACGCGGGTGCCGAGCCCGGTCATCAGTGGTGCGCCGACCACGACGCCGAGGGCGTACCCGGTCACCAGCAGGCCCGCGGTCGGGATCGACACGGCGTAGGTGTCGGCGATGTCGGGGAGCAGCCCGACGATGACGAATTCGGTGGTGCCGATTCCGAATGCCCCGAGGGTCAGAGCCAGGAGTGCGAGTGGCATGGGTGCAGCCTCCACTTGTTGTTGCGCCGGAGCTTTACAGGCGTCAACAATAGTTGCAGACGCGCGTTAATTGCAAGCGCGGGCTATTGCGGAACTCGTCTATTCTGGAACCGCGACCACGACGCAGGAGGAACACCATGACCGCGGATGCCGCTCTGACCGGCCTGGCAGATGGCTGGTACGCACTGTCGCTGCTGCATGATCGGATCGAGGCGCATATCGAGCGTGCGCTGCAAACCGGTCATCAGCTGAGCGTGCGCGAGTTCTCTCTGCTGGTCGTGCTCAGCCGTCAGCACGAAGGGCCCGGTGGCCATCTGCGCATGAACCAAGTCGCCGACGCCGTCGTGCTCAGCCAGAGCGCGACCACCCGACTGGTGTCCCGGCTCGAAGACCGAGGCCTGCTCACCCGGTATCTGTGCGCTGACGACCGCCGCGGCATCTATACCGATGTCACCCCACCGGGCTTGGAACTACTCGAGCAGGCGCGCCCCACCCACGACGCGGCGCTGTCGACCGCATTGGGTCAAGCCGCCGCCGACCCGGAGCTCGCGCCACTGGTCGCCGCTGTGGAGGCTATGAACACCGCGTCGACAGCGGGCCGGACAGTCGAGGTGTCCGGGCCGGTGTGAGCAGCAGCTCGCTCGACGAGCTGCGCGCCGAGTTCCGAGCCGGGGCCGGTTGGCCGGGCCACAGGCATATCCGGTGGACTCTTCCTCGCATCGCTCGGCTCAGTCGGGGCAGTCGGCATACACCGCCCCGCTTACTCCAAAAGCGTCCGCTGCGAGCGGGTCTCGCGCTATTCGACGGTGACGCTGCCGCGCATCTGCGGGTGCAATGAGCAGAGATAGCGGTAGTTGCCCGGCGCGGTGAAGGTGTAGCTCCACTCGCCCTTGTCGAAGATGGGGCTGTTCAGGCCCATCGCCCGGTCGCCGATGCCCTGCACGTTGTGCGGCACGCTGTCGCTGAATTTCCAGGTCACGGTGTCGCCGACCTTGACGGTGACCTCGGTGGGGGAAAACTTCATGTTGTCGGCATCGACGGTCGCCGCGGCGGACTTCTTTTCGCCGGGTGCGGTACTCGACGCGGCGGGCCCGGCCGGCCTCGTCGTGGCCGGGGCGGCGGATTTCGGCTCGTCCGAGCCGCAGCCGGACAGCAACATCGTCGCGGCCAGGCCGAGCCCGGCTACGACCTGAGTGGACCTCGCACGGCTGACCATCGGCATGACGGCCAAGCGTAGTCTGCTGACGGTGCGGGCTTGCGCGGTGCCTGTGCGGCCGAGCCTGATCAGCAGCAGTGCCCGAGCAACGCAGTGGAGGCGAGCATCCATGTCCACCCAGCGGGGATTCTTCACCGCCGACGAAGTGCGGGCGGCCGAAGCCGAACTGTTCACCCGAGTCCCCGACGGCGTACCGATGCAACGCGCCGCGTACGGCCTGGCGACCGTTGTCGCGGGCGAGTTGCGGGCGCGGACCGGGGGGATCGCCGGGCGGTCGGTGACGCTGCTGGTCGGCTCCGGTGACAACGGCGGCGACGCGCTGTGGGCGGGCTCGATGCTGCGCCGTCGCGGTGTTGCCGTCACGGCTGTGTTGCTGAATCCCGAACGGGCACATGCCCAAGGGCTGGCTGCGCTTCGGAAGGCAGGCGGTCGGGTCCGCGACGCCGGTGGTGCGAGAACATCGACGTCGAGTCTGCGCGGCGAGGTCGGCGCGCCGGATCTGGTGATCGATGGCATTGTCGGGATCTCCGGCCGTGGTTCGCTGCGTCCGAACGCCGCGCAACTCGTTGCCGCGCTCGACGCGCCGATTGTCGCCGCGGATCTGCCCAGCGGTGTCGACCCGGACACCGGTGCCGTCACCGGCCCCGCGGTCCGCGCGGATGTCACCGTCGCCTTCGGCGCCTACAAGCCGGTCCATGCGCTCGCCGCGCCGTACTGCGGGCGAATCGAACTGGTGCCCATCGGTTTACGGCTGCCCGAGCCGAACCTCGCGGCGCTGGATCCGGCGGCGGTCGGCGCGCTATGGCCGGTACCGGGACCGCTCGACGACAAGTACACGCAGGGCGTCACGGGCGTCTGCGCGGGCAGCGGCACGTATCCGGGTGCGGCCGTGCTGTGCACCGGCGCGGCCATCGCCGCGACTTCGGGCATGGTCCGCTACGCCGGAACCGGCTCGGCCGATGTCCTCGCGCATTTCCCGGAAGTGGTTGCCGCCCAGAGCATCGCGGACACGGGTCGAGTCCAGTCCTGGGTATTCGGCCCGGGCGCGGGCACCGACGCGGACGCACACAAACGACTCGCCGAAGTACTCGCGACCGACCTTCCCGTCGTCGTCGACGCCGACGGTCTCACCCTGCTCGCCGCCGATCCCGATCTGCTCGGCGGACGCTCCGCACTGACCGTATTGACCCCGCACGCAGGCGAATTCGCGCGTCTGACCGGACACGAGGTGGGGCGGGACCGGGTCGCCGCGGTCCGCGCGCTGGCCGATTCCTGGCAGGTCACCGTGCTGCTGAAAGGCCGCGCTACCCTCGTCGCCGCCCCTGAGGCACCAGTGCTCGTCAACGAGGCAGGCGGCTCATGGGCCGCCACAGCGGGCGCGGGCGACGTCCTCTCCGGCATCATCGGCGCCCTCCTGGCCGCGGGCCGGGACCCGGCCTGGTCCGCCGCGGCCGCCGCCCGCGCACACGCCCTGGCCGCCAACCTGGCTGCCCACGAAAACCACCTCGCCGGAGCTCCCACCTCGGCAACCCCGCTCCTACAGCACGTTCGACCGGCCATCCGCACCCTCCGCGCCTTCGCCCTCGGCGAATACTGACTGCTGCGGGAAACTCGCGGCCGCAGCAAGTTCGGCCGCTGCGCCGCACACTCGGTGCGCTGTGCTCGTTGTCCCCCGAGGCCCGGCAGCGCAGCCGCGTCGACGCCGGACTCCGACTGCTCACAGCGACGCCCCAGTCCGCCAGTGGCCGATGATCTGGTGATCAGGTGGCTTCCCGCCACGCTGATCAGGAACTTCGATCGCGCGGGGTCACTCAGGTGCTGTGTGGGTGACCGAGGTGACACCTGCTTTGGTGAGAACGTGGGTAATCCTCAGCTGGTACGCCGAGAACTCGGCCAGGTGTTCGACCGCGGGCCCGCAATGGCACGATCGATGCACACCACGACGGCAGATGACGCGGAGAGGCGGACAAGCGTGAATGCGCAAGTGGAGGCGGTTGTCGACCTGAGTGCCATTGCGCACAACGTGCGGATCCTGCGCGAGCATGCCGGTGATGCCGCGGTGATGGCTGTGGTCAAGGCCGACGGCTACAACCACGGCGCGGTCGAGGTCGGGCGGGCCGCGCTGGAAGCGGGTGCGGCCGAACTCGGTGTCACGACGATCGATGAGGCCCTTCAACTCCGTGCGGCGGGCATCACCGCGCCGATTCTGTGCTGGCTCAACAACTCCGACGCCGACTTCGCCACCGCCGTCGCCACCGATATCGAACTCGGTGTCTCCTCGCTCGCGCATTTGCGGGCAGTCGAGGCCGCGGCGCGCGCCACCGGTCGGACGGCAACAGCGACGGTGAAGGTCGACACCGGTCTCAACCGCAACGGCGTCTCGGCGCTGGAATACCCGCAGGTGCTCGCGGCGCTGCGCGGGCTTGTCGACGAGCAGGTGGTGCGCTTGCGGGCGATCTTCTCCCACCTCGCGCACGCCGACGAGCCACATCATCCGATGATCGATGTGCAGCGCGACCGCTTCCTGGAAGCGATCGCGACCGCCAAAGAACACGGCTTGGAACCGGAACTGGTGCATCTGGCGAACTCGGCCGCCACGCTGACCCGCCCCGACCTGGTTTTCGACATGGTGCGCCCCGGTATCGCGGTGTACGGCCTATCGCCGGTTCCGGAGATCTCCGATTTCGGGTTGCGCCCCGCGATGACATTCCAGGCCAGGGTCGCCCTGGTGAAACAGGTCGCCGCGGGCGAGGGCGTCTCCTACGGGCACGAGTGGGTCGCACCGCGGGACACCACCGTCGCGCTCATCCCGGCCGGCTATGCCGACGGTGTGTTCCGCAACCTCGGCGGCCGGTTCGCGGTCGCGCTCGGCGGCGCGCAGTACCCCAATGTCGGGCGGGTGTGCATGGACCAGATCGTCGTCGACCTGGGTGACAACGCGGCGGGTGTCGCGGAGGGCGACACCGCTGTCCTGTTCGGAGCGGGACAGGACGAACCACGCGCACAGGACTGGGCGGACGCGCTCGGCACCATCCATTACGAGATCGTGTGCTCCCCGCGCGGTCGCGTGGTCCGGCGACACGTCGGCGGCCTCAGATGAGACAGCAGAAGCCGGCGGGCCGTCGCATCACGATCCTGCGTGGCGGGCTGGCGACCGCGGGCGTCGTCGGCGCCCTCGCCGGTACGCACGCGTTGCGCAGAATGGGTGCCAGAGTGCTCTGGCCCGCGCGCCGCGACGAATACCGCGACGAGAACTTCGCGCTGTTCGACGACGACCGCTCCGGCGCGGTGCTCACCGAGGACGGTGTGCGGCTGGCCACCCGCGAATGCGGTCCCGTAGCCGCTCCGGTCACCGTGATCTTCGTGCACGGCTTCTGCAACACCATGGAGTCTTTCCACTTCCAGCGTCGCGATCTGGAAAAGCGCTGGGGCGCAAGGGCTCGGCTGGTGTTCTTCGATCTGCGCGGGCACGGCGGCTCCGGCACCCCGACCACCGAGAGCTGCACCGTCGCCCAGCTCGGCCGCGATCTGGCCGCGGTCATCGAGGCCCGTGTGCCGACCGGTCCCGTCATAGTGGTCGGCCATTCGCTCGGCGGAATGGCGGTGCTCGCCGCGGCCGCGCAGTTCCCGGAGCTGTTCGCGGCGCGGGTGATCGGCATCGGGCTGCTGTCCACCGCCGCGGCGGAGGTCACCTCCGCCGGGATCGCCCAACTTCTGCGCAACCCGGCCGTCGACGGTTTCCGGCTCGTCGTGCACACCGCGCCCGCACTGGTTCAGGCGGGCCGCGCCACCGCACGGCATGTGATCGCCCCGATCCTGCACGTCAGCTCGTATCACGGGCCGGTGAGCTCGACGCTGTCGCGGTTCACCACGATGATGATCGATCGGACCGCGGTCGAGACGATCGTGAAATTCCTGAAAGCGATCGAACTGCACGACGAGTCGGCGGCCTTGCCCACGCTGGCGCACCTACCGGTGCTGGTGCTTGGCGGCACCCACGATCTGGTGATCCCGTTCCGCAATTCCCGTGCGTTGGCCGCGGCGCTGCCCAACAGTGAACTCGTCCGGCTGGACGACGCCGCGCACATGGCGCACCTGCAATACCCGGATATCGTCAACGCCGCACTCGACCGGCTGCTCGTGCGCGCCGGTGCTATCGAACACACCGCAACCGAATCGGAGGTCCTCGGTGGCTGAACGGCAACAGCGCGTCCTGCCCACCGTCGCCGACACCGAGGCATTCGGCCGTGAACTCGCGGCCCAACTCGGCGCAGGCGATCTGGTGGTGCTGGACGGTCCGCTCGGCGCGGGCAAGACGGCGCTGACCCGTGGCATCGCGGCCGGACTCGGCGTCCAGGGCCGAGTCAGTTCACCGACCTTCATCATCGCGAGGCAACACCGCGCCGGGCAGCGCGAAGGCGCCGCGCCGGTGCCGCTCGTGCATGTGGACGCCTATCGACTCGGCGGCGACCTGGACGAGCTCGACGCCCTTGACCTCGACACAGATCTGCATCAGGCGGTCGTCGTGGTGGAGTGGGGCAGTGGTGTCGTGGAACACTTGGCCGAGCATCACCTGTATGTGTTGCTGTCGCGCGAACCGGATTCCGAGGTGCGCACGGCGATCTGGGAATGGGTGCACTGATACATGGCCGCGGCCGAGGTTGCTCTCGAGTAGCTCCGCACCGGCCGCACCTACCAACCGGTATCGTTAGGTCAATCATGCTTGTACTAGCCGTCGACACCGCGACACCTGCCGTTACAGCGGGATTGGTGGAACTGGAGCAGGTCGCCGCTAGCGACTTGTCGCAGGTCGCTCGAAACAACACTGCCGCTGGGGTGCGCACCCTCGCCTCCCGTGTGCGGGTCGATCCCCGCGCGCACGCCGAGGTGCTCACGCCGCAGATCCTCGAATGTCTCACCGAGGCAGGCCGTTCCAGGACCGATCTTGCCGCCGTGGTGGTCGGCATCGGTCCTGGCCCGTTCACCGGACTACGGGTCGGGATGGCAACAGCCGCCGCATTCGGCGACGCGCTGGGGCTGCCGGTGTACGGGGTGTGCAGCCTCGACGCGATCGCCGCCGACGCCGCGGCCGACCTGACACCGGGCAGCGAGCTACTCGTCGTCACCGACGCGCGCCGCCGCGAGGTGTATTGGGCGCGCTACCGCGACGGCGTGCGCGTCGCAGGACCCGATGTGAGCAAGCCGGGCGACCTGGATGCGGCGCACGCCACAGTGATTGCCGGATCGGCCTCCCATGTCGACTTCTTCGATCTGCCCGTGCTGCCCGTGGAGACCCCGTCCCCGGCTGGGCTGGTGCAGGCGGCCGCCGCCGAGCTGCTCGCGCATGCCGTGCCGGAACCGTTGGTCCCGCTGTATCTACGCAGGCCGGACGCGGTCGAACGCAGCTACCGCACGCTCGACCGGACGGGAGCGTGACGATGGTGTCGATCCGAATCGAACCGATGGACGGCGACGACATCGAGCGTTGCGTCGAGCTCGAACAACTGCTGTTCCCCGAAGACGACCCGTGGCAGGCGGTGTCGTTCCGATCCGAACTGGCCGCACCGCACAACCGGTACATCGTCGCCCGCGACGACGACGGGCGAATGGTCGGCTACGCGGGCGTCGCACTGCTCGGTGATGAGGAACACCCCGAAGCCGAGGTGCACACCATCGGCGTCGACCCGCACTGCCATCGCGCGGGTATCGGCACCGTGCTGCTCGAGGCGTTGCTCGCCGAGGCGGGCAAGCGCGGCGGACCGGTGTTTCTCGAAGTGCGCACCGACAACGCCCCTGCGATCGCGATGTACGCCAAGCACGGCTTCCACATCATCGGACTGCGCAAGAACTACTACCACCCGAGCGGCGCCGACGCCTACACCATGCGCAGGCCCGCGCTGACCGGCGCGGGTGCGGCCTGGGACATGGCTCGCGGGGAGGTGCTGTCGTGATCGTCATGGGCGTCGAAAGCTCTTGCGACGAAACCGGAGTCGGCATCGTGCGCTGGCACGAGGACGGCACCTGTGAGCTGCTCGCCGACGAGGTCGCCTCCAGTGTCGAGCAGCATGCCCGATTCGGCGGCGTCGTCCCCGAGATCGCCTCGCGTGCGCATCTGGAGGCCATCGTGCCCGCCATGCGCAGGGCGCTCGCCGCCGCGGGCATCGTGAAGCCCGACGCGCTGGCGGTGACCATCGGGCCGGGGCTCGCCGGTGCCCTGCTGGTCGGCGCGGCCGCCGCGAAAGCCTATGCGGCAGCGTGGGATGTGCCGTTCTACGCGTTGAACCACCTCGGCGGACATGTCGCGGTCGACACCCTGGAACACGGATCGATGCCGCCGTGTGTCGCGCTGTTGGTGTCGGGCGGGCACACCCATCTGTTGCACGTCACCGATTTGGCCGAGCCGATCGTCGAGCTGGGCAGCACCATCGACGATGCGGCAGGCGAGGCGTTCGACAAGGTCGCCCGGCTGCTCGGGCTCGGTTTCCCCGGCGGCCCCGCGCTCGACGCGGCGGCGGCCAGCGGTGATCCGAAGGCGATCGCGTTCCCGCGCGGTATGACGGGTCCGCGCGATGCGCGCTATGACTTCTCCTTCTCCGGTGTGAAGACTGCCGTCGCCCGCTATGTGGAGGCGGCCCAGCGCAATGGTTTCACCGCGGCCGAACTGCCGATTCCCGATATCGCGGCGTCCTTCCAGGAGTCGGTCGCCGATGTGCTCACCATGAAGGCGGTGCGTGCGGCCCAGGATGTCGGTGTCGACACGCTGGTCCTCGGCGGCGGCGCGACCGCCAACTCCCGAATCCGTTCGCTCGCCGAGGAGCGTTGCGCGGCGGCAGGGTTGACGCTTCGGGTGCCGAAACCCCGGCTGTGCACCGATAACGGCGTGATGATCGCGGCGCTCGGCGCCCATGTGATCGCCGGCGGCGCGAAGCCGTCACCACTGACGGTCGCGACGGATCCCGGCCTGCCGGTGTCGGTCAGCCAGGTCGGCTGACTTCCGCGGCGGGTCCGGCTAGCGCGCCGGAACCAATTGCTGCGATGAGTTACCGCCGGCGGAACCGGAATTCGCGCGCGGCAGCAGCGGAACCCGCGATTTCGCCGGCGCCTGGGCCGGTGCGGTAGGCGACGGAGTGGGCGCGGTAGTCGGCGCCGTGGTCTCTTCTTCCAGCTGGTTATGTTCGGCCGGGTTCGAGGAGGACCCTGCCTGCGGGGCGAGCGGGTTGGCGAACAACGGGCCGAGCAGTTCCGGGAACGGGATCGGCGGCAGGTTCGGATCGGGACGCAGCGTGGGCTGCGTCGGCGTGGTGCTCGCGGGTGTCGGTGTGGCGCTCGCTCGTGTGGTCGGCTGGCCGCGGTCCTGGGTGATGGACGGGATGTTGCTGCCGCTCGGCCGGTTCGTGTTCTCCCGATTCTGGCCGGTCGGTGTCGGCGGAGCCGGAGCCTGCGCCGATGTCGACGGCATCTGGGTGCTGCTCGTGGTGCCCGCGGGGGAGACCTCGTCGCCGGAGGTCGGCGTGAAGGTCTTCACGCCGTAGCCGATGACCAGTCCGACCACCACGATGGCCCCGGCCAGGGTGCCGACCACTTTGGTGAAGGTGCCGACCGGCGCGTCGGAGGCGAGCGCGCCGACCGGGAACACCGCAGGCTGCGCCGCGTCGGCGACCAACGCGGCGCCCTTGGCGATCACCGCCTCCGGTTCGGGGACCGTGTGCACGGGAACATCGAGTTCGTCGCGGAGCGTGGACACCACGGCGGGGATATTGGCCCCGCCGCCGATCACCGTGACCGCCTGTGGGAACTGGGGCGCCCGCGCGAAGACCGCCGCGGCGTGGACGCCGATCTCGCGCAGCAGGTCAGCGATCAGCTCCTCGAAATCGGCTCGTGTCAGCTTGAGTGGCTGCCCGGCGACATGGTCGATGGTCACGGCGGGCGCGATGGACAGATGTTCCTTGGCGGCGCGGCCGCGATTGGTCAGCATGCCGCGGTTCGGGCGGGTGCCGCGCCGCGCGTAGTGCAGGTCGACCAGATGGTGGTAGATGAGTTCGTCGATGGCGTTGCCGCTGATGGCGGTGGTGCGCTCGCTGCGGAGCACGGTGCCGTCGGCCTGGTCGGCGACGGTGACGGTGAGACCGGACGCGCCGAGGTCGATGACGGCGACGGTGTCGTAGCGGTCCAGCAGGCCGGTGTGGCGCAGGTAGGTCAGCGCTGCCGTGCTCTCCGGGATCAGCCGCAGGTCGCGCTGCTTGCCGGTCGCCGAGCGGATCAGCTGGGCCTGCTCCTTGCTGCGGTAGGCCACAGCGACACTGGTCGGCGGCCGGCTGGAGGCCGATTCCAGCCCGATCGAGTGCGCGCCGGCGAACCGTGCGCCCACAGGGTGCACCACGTCGCGTGGCAGCTGCGTGGTCGGTAGCTGGGTCGTCATGAGCTCGATCGAGGACGCCACCAGATCGCCGAGATCGGAGTGGGCCGCGTCGGCGGAGACGACGCGGTAGTCGAAATTCTGTGCGCCGTTGGACGCCGTCGCCACCAGCGCCGAGCAAACGACCTCGTTCCCGGCGGAGATGCCGAGTGATGTTCGCATGTCACCTCCCTTCGAGCGGATGGTCATGTCTTGCCGACCATCTCGAATGGACTACCGAACTTCTCGCGTGGCTGGCGAGCGATTCGGACTCGGGATCCGGCCGACCCGTTGTCCGGATGGGTCGCGGGGACCGGCCATAGATCACGTGTGGTCTTGCCCTCTGGTGAAGCTGGTTCTCTGAAACGCTTGTACTGTGACGGCTGGGACTACCGGATACCGCTCGGCTTCCCCTGTGACGCTGGTTGTTTCATAGCTCTCCGTGCGCCCCCGACGACGCCGGTTCGTGATGAACGCAGCGCGCGAAGAACAACCGTCGTCCATTGTGTCACAATCCGTTACCCGAACGTTACAGATTTGCTGATCTCTTGGGAAGTCTTCAGGCCCTTCGGCATGGCGTGGCTCCAGCCGCCGATCCGACGCGCCGTCAGAATTGGCACCGCCCAACCTTGAGCGCTGGCACTCTCATGTATAGAGTGCTAGTCGGCACTGTAAGTAGTGCTTAGTGCCAGTTCGACCACTGAGCGGTGTCCCGGCACCCGCGACGACGGGGCTATGCGCAGGGGTCGACATCGCTAGCGGCTGCTTACAGGTCGCGCGAAACAACACGACACCGATGGTCCGGGACAACAGTTCCGGACGACCGTATATCCCCTGAAAGTGGAGGGCTCAACGTGGCGAGCGTGAACATCAAGCCGCTCGAGGACAAGATCCTCGTCCAGGCCAACGAGGCCGAGACGACGACGGCCTCCGGCCTGGTCATCCCCGACACGGCGAAGGAGAAGCCGCAGGAGGGCACCGTCATCGCCGTCGGCGAGGGGCGCGTCACCGATAAGGGTGACCGTATCCCGGTCGACGTCAAGGAGGGCGACACCGTCATCTACAGCAAGTACGGCGGCACCGAAATCAAGTACCAGGGCGAGGAATACCTCATCCTGTCGGCGCGCGACGTGCTGGCCGTCGTCACCAAGTGACCGAGCTCCGCGCGGTCGGCTGACCGTGCTGCCCGGCCATTGCCGGGATCGAGTCGTCACGACACTGCCCCGGTTCCCCTGAGCGGGGCCGGGGCAGTGTCGTTTCAGCACTGGAACCCTAAGGAATAGGACTTATGGCAAAGCAGATCGAGTTCGACGAGAAGGCTCGCCGGGCTCTGGAACGCGGTGTCGACAAGCTCGCCGACGCCGTGAAGGTCACCCTCGGGCCGCGTGGCCGCCACGTTGTGCTCGCGAAGGCCTTCGGTGGCCCCACCGTGACCAACGACGGTGTGACCATCGCGCGCGAGATCGACCTCGAGGACCCCTTCGAGAACATGGGCGCGCAGCTGGTCAAGAGCGTCGCTACCAAGACCAACGACGTCGCCGGCGACGGCACCACCACCGCGACCGTGCTCGCGCAGGCGCTGGTGCGCGCTGGTCTGAAGAACATCGCCGCGGGCGCGAACCCGATCGCGGTGGGCTCGGGCATCGGCAAGGCCGCCGACGCGGTCTCCGAAGCGCTGCTCGCGCTGGCCACCCCGGTCTCCGGTGAGCAGGCCATCGCTCAAGTCGCGACCGTGTCCTCGCGCGACGAGGAGATCGGCGCCATGGTCGGCAAGGCGCTGACCACCGTCGGCAAGGACGGCGTCGTCACCGTCGAGGAGTCCTCGACGCTGCAGACCGAACTCGTCGTCACCGAGGGCGTCCAGTTCGACAAGGGCTACCTCTCGCCCTACTTCGTCACCGATACCGACAGCCAGCAGGCCGTGCTCGAGGACGCCTACATCCTGCTGAACCGGGAGAAGATCAGCTCGCTGCCCGATCTGCTTCCGCTGCTGGAAAAGATCGCCGAGTCCGGCAAGCCGGTGCTGATCATCGCCGAGGACGTCGATGGCGAGGCGCTGTCGACTCTGGTCGTGAACTCGATCCGCAAGACCATCAAGGCCGTTGCCGTGAAGGCGCCGTTCTTCGGCGATCGCCGCAAGGCGTTCCTCGACGACCTCGCCGTTGTCGCCGCGGGCACCGTGGTGAACCCGGATCTCGGCATCACGCTGCGTGAGTCCGGCCTCGAGGTGCTCGGCAAGGCGCGTCGCGTCGTCGTCACCAAGGACGACACCACGATCATCGACGGTGCGGGCACCGCCGAGGACATCGCGGCCCGCAGCGCGCAGCTGCGTCGCGAGATCGAGGCCACCGACTCCGACTGGGACCGCGAGAAGCTCGAAGAGCGGCTGGCGAAGTTGTCCGGCGGTGTCGCGGTGATCAAGGTCGGCGCGGCCACCGAGACCGCGCTCAAGGAGCGCAAGTACCGGGTCGAGGACGCTGTCAGCGCCGCGAAGGCCGCCGTCGACGAGGGCATCGTCCCCGGTGGCGGTACCGCGCTCGTGCTCGCGAGCGCCAAGCTCGTCGAGCTGCGCGATTCGCTCTCCGGCGACGAGGCGGTCGGTGTCGAGGTGGTGCGCACCGCACTGTCGGCGCCGCTGTTCTGGATCGCCACCAACGCGGGCGTCGACGGCTCTGTCGTGGTCAGCAAGGTCGTGGATGGGAAGGAAGGCTTCAACGCCGCCACCCTCACCTACGGCGACCTGCTCACCGACGGTGTCGTCGACCCGGTCAAGGTGACCCGCTCCGCCGTCGTGAACGCGGCGTCGGTGGCCAGGATGATCCTCACCACCGAGAGCGCCGTGGTGGACAAGCCTGCCGAAGAGGCCCACGACCACGGTCATGGACACGGCCACAGCCACTGAGTTCGGTTCGACATGCGAAGGCCCCCCGGAACATTCCGGGGGGCCTTCGTCTGTGAACTTTATGAACAGAACAATGGATTTCGTACGTTGAGTTCAGGGAAATTCCTGGGTTGCTTCCGAAATCGACTATGCACCGAACGTTGGTTCGCGCGTCTTCTTCCCGATGTGCTGCGGCGGCGGGGAATGAACGCTAAGAGGCGACGGGCGGTTGCTCGGCCGCGATGGCCGTGAGCAATCGCCCACGCAGGGCAGCGGGCGGCTGCACCGCTGTCACCGCCGCGAGGGCGGCGAGGACGTCTCTCGTCTCTTGCGCTTCGGCGAGGAATTCCGCGCGTAGGGCGGGGTCCTCGCTATCGAGCAGGTCTTGTACCGCGTGATGGTCTTCGTCGTCGATCGATGCGAGCGCGACGGCGTGCGCGAGATCGATCTGGACTTCGTTCATCTCACGTCACCCCCAAACTTTTTTTCAGTCGTGTCAGTCCGTCCCGAATACGGGACTTAACGGTTGGTAACCCTACGCCGAGATAGGTTGCCACCTCTGCGTAGGTTCGCCCGCCGTAGTAGGCGAGCGAGATGGCCTCTCGCTGGGTCGGCGTCAATGTGGCGAGACCCGCGAGGACGGCCTGTTGTTCGAGCCTTCGCTCGACTTCTTCGGTGACCTCATCGAATTCGTTGCCGAGAACCCGTATCCCGTAGGCGACTTCGCGCTGGGTATGGGCTTGTTCGGCGCGAACCCGGTCGACAGCTCGCCGGTGGGCAAGCGTCATCAGCCACGTCACCGCCGACCCTTTCGCCGAGTCGAAACTCGCCGCAGTCCGCCAGATCTGGAGGAAGACCTCTTGGGTGGTCTCCTCCGCATATCCGGGATCATGCAGAACGCGGAGCACTAGGCCGAAGACGCGCGCACACGTTCGGTCGTAGAGCTCGGCGAAAGCTTCCTGGTCGGACTGGCCGCAGCGTTCGAGAAGGGCGGCTAGCTCGATACTTTCGGCTGCGCGTACCGACACCGCAGAATCCACACGAGGTGGGATGGCTTCTCTTCGGAACGAGTCGCCCTCTGCGGCCGTCGGCCGCGTTGTCACAACGCTCCATTCTGTGTCATCGGTCACTACCGTAGCGCGCCGCTATGACCACCCTTCCGGTGGGGTGGCGGCAATCTGCGTGTGGTCCAGCGACTTCGACACACCGGGCGTTTCCTTGGAGGACACGCCGTGGCACGCACGACAAGTGCCGCGAAACGCCGAACCGAAAGCCGGCTGGCTCCTGGCCGTTGCTGCGGCAGGCATATCGGTGGCAACCGCTACCGCCTGCGCGCCGACACGATCGAAGGTGTTGTATCGGCCGCTTGTTCGCTAGGGATTCGGCGCGCCGCGCCGTGCGGATGGGATCGGATTCCGCATGGCGAACTCGGCTATACCGCCATGCGGCGGCGATTGCGGCGCGCGTGCATCTCGCGTTCCGTTTCCGACATTCCACCCCAGATGCCGTATGGCTCGCTGACTTTCAAGGCGTGGCTGCGGCATTGCATCAGTACCGGGCAGCTCCGGCAGATTTCCTTGGCGCGCATCTCCCGTGCGGTGCGGGCACGGCCGCGTTCGCCGTCGGGATGGAAGAACACCGCGGAATCCTGCCCGCGGCAAGACCCTCTCATCTGCCAGTCCCAGACATCGGCGTTCGGTCCGGGAAGGTGGGTCGGCATGGGCATGGTGAACTCCTCGTGGTGCGAGCTCGTCAGCGTTGTCGAGCAGTTGTTCTGCAAACAGTTGTGGCCACGGCGCTGGGTCGGCGGCGTGCCTATCGGCTCGCCCTTCGTGGTCGCTGCAATTTCGCGCGGCGCCGACCGTGGCGATGAGTTACGTTAGGTCCAGCCGCGAAATTCCGTCAATAGTTCGACGCAGTAGTTTTCCAAATGTTGGGCTGCGAAATTTAACCTCTACGGTGTTTACTTTTTGCATTGCTTCCGGTGATACTGGTCGGTTGATCGACGGCTCGCATCGAACCATCTGGCTCGATTCGCGAGTGTATCCGCAGGTGGGCGTGGTTTCGGCGGCTGGCTCCCCATGTCTGGGGAGACATGCCTGCCGTGGGGGTCGTCACAGTGCCGATCGGGGCCGATGGGACGTCGGATCGGAGATGGCGGAATCGGGGCGCTGAGGTTAATTGCGCGAAACGCATGTGAATTCCTATCGCACGTGCCCGTTGATTGCTCGTACGAGATTTACCTGATGGAAACATGATGGCGGCATTCGAAATGCTGGATGGTTGCCGGGACGTCTCGCCGGTGTCTCTGGTCGCCCTGGCGTGCACGCGGCGCACGATAGAGTTCGGCCGTGTCCGCACCATCTATCCCTATATATAGCGAGTCGACACCGCTCGCCGCCGCCGCTTTCGGCGACCGTCGCGCCCTCGGCGCTGCCGAGTTGCCGCCGCCGCGCAGCGCCCTCGATTCATGGCATCGGGCGGTGATTCTCGGCGGTGGGGGCCACTATGCCGCAGCCCGAGCCGAACTTCGGTCACTGCGCTCGCGCACTACCGACCCGGTGCTGCTTTCGCTCGCCGCGAGCACCGAGGGTTCGCTATTGCGCCAGCTCGGCTGGCATGCCCGTGCCGCGGTCGCCGACGGTCGGGCCGCGGCGCTCATCCTCCCCGCTCGCGCCGAGCGCGGGAGTGAGGTCGGCCCGGACCACGCCGACGCCGTCTGCGATGCGCTGACCGGTCTCGCCGCCGACGCGCTCGGCACCGGCAGGCTCACGCTGGCCACCCGGTTGCTGTGGCGCAGCCGCGATGCCCTCGACCCTGAACAGCTGCGCTGGCGGCCCTGGGTGCGCTGGCATTGGGTTTCGGCGGAGACGGCTCTTGCCTCGGGCCGCCCCGATCCCGCGCGCACCCATGCCGCGGCCGCGGTGGAGTTGGCCGAGCGTGGCCCCTCGATCCGGCACCGGGTCAAATCCAGGCTGCTGGTCGCGGCGGCGGCCGCCGCCGCGGGCGACACCGAGCGCGCGCGTGTCCTCGCCGAGGCGGTCGCCGCCGAGTGCCGTGAGTACGGGCTGCTTCCGCTGCGCTGGGCGTGCGCCATGCTGCGTGCGGGCGTCTCCGTCGACGGCGCCGCAGCCGCTGCCGGCGCCGAAGCCGCCGATTGTGCCGCGGCTATTGCTCGGCGTGGCGGGCGGTTTCGGCCCGATGGTGCTGCCTAGGTCTGCCACTGGAGGCGACCCGTGTTGCCCGGTTCCCGGCATTGTGTAGCTATTGTTAGATCCGTTCCGCCCCACCGGCGGAAGCACTGGTCATCCCCGACCGTGCCACTTGTAACGCCAGGAATTTCTCTGACGATGACGAACATGGGCGAAGAGTTGGACCTCGCCGTCACTGCGGCTGCGCAGGGCGACAGATCCGCTTTAGCTCAGGTACTTGAAATGGTCCGCCCGCTGGTGGTGCGCTACTGCCGCGCGCGGATCGGCGCCGCGGAGCGAGGACAACTTTCTGCGGATGACGTTGCGCAGGAGGTATGTCTGGCTGTGATGACCGCCTTGCCCCGGTATCAAGACCAGGGCAGGCCCTTCATGGCCTTCGTATACGGAATCGCTTCGCACAAGGTCGCCGATGCTCATCGGAACGCCGCCCGTAACAAGGCGGAGGCCATGGCCGAAGTACCAGATGTCATATCCACCGACCATGGTCCGGAACAACGAGCTCTCGAATCAGAGACGAGCAGGCAGATGAACAGTCTGCTCGCGACTCTTCCTGAGAAACATCGGGAGATCCTGATCCTGCGATTGGTCATGGGTTTGTCAGCGGAAGAAACCGCAGTCGCCGTGGGCAGTACGGCGGGTGCGATACGGGTGGCCCAGCACAGGGCGCTCGCAAAACTGAAGTCACAAGTGGCGAGGGCAGGTGAAATGTATGGCTAGGGATGGCGAGCGCGGTCGGGGCGACTGGAAGGCGCGGCTTGGATCGCGAAATAGCGGTCCCTACGCCGAGAGCGTCGGTGACAGCGGTCCGGTGGACATTGCGGCGGTACGCCGCGACGATGCACTGATCGATGCCATCGCCAGCGATGGTCCGGTACGGACCGACAGCGCGGAGGAGTATCAGCTCGCGACGCTGTTGGCCGATTGGCGGGCCGAGCTGATCTCGGAGCCGATGCCGGGGGAACCGAGCCTCGATGAAATCGTGGCCGCGGTCAACCAGGAGATCGGTGCTCGACAAGTCCGCATCGGCGCACAGACCGGCGGACGACTACGGCTACTTCGCCCGATCGCGGGGACGGCTGCCGCACTGGCACTTGTCATCGGCGGTATGACGGCGTTCTCCTACAACGCGGAGCCCGGTGATCCGCTGTGGCGGGTCAAGGAGGTCGTGTTCAGTGAACAGGCCCAGACCACCGTGGTTCAGCGTGCCGACGACTACCTGACCGAGGCGCAGGCGCTGCTCGATTCGAACCCCGAAATGGCGAAGACCAAGCTCGAGGGCGCTCGGCAGAACGTGACTCAGGTCAACGACACCGGCAAGCAGAATGAGCTGGCGGCTCGCTGGGAATCGGTCCTCGCCGAGCTGCGCAAGAAGGCGCCGGAAATCGCGAACTCGATCACGGCGACGCCGACGCGGCCCGCCGATCCGAAGCCGAGCGCCGACACCTCAGGCACGAAGCCGACGACCGGCAACCCGCAGCAGACCATTCTGCAATCGCCGGATGCTTCGGGGACGAAGCCGCCGACGAGCGCGGACCTCACTGCTCCTGGTCTACCGTCGACGACTGTGCCGCCGGTGATTCCGCCGGTCACGGCCGAGCCGACAACGCCCCCGACGCAGAATCCGCCCACCACGCAGAATCCGCCGCCGACGCAGAATCTGCCGCCGACACAGAATCCGCCTCCGACACAGGATCAAACGGCCCCTGCCCTGCCGACCACGGTGGTGATCGTGCCGCCCGCTGATACGGGTCAGCCGACGGGGCCCGTGACGCCTCCGTCGGCTGGCAACTCCGGATCTATCGTGGTTCCCACCGGAACTGGTGGGTCCACCGGTACCGGTGGGTCCACCGGAACGGGTGGATCTACCGGAACAGGCGGGTTCGGTGGAACGGGTGGAGCAGCCCCGGCTACCTAGCCTCCAGAACAACCGATAAAAGACACCAACCGATCGCCGACCGGCGGTCGGCTTTTTGTCTGTGTTGTTGCTGACAGCACGTCTGTGCGAGTCCCGTGCTGTGCGCCCGGCTGGTCCGACCCCGTTGCGAGCGAGAGAGTCAGCTGTCGAACCCGTCGAATCCGTCGCCGTGGAAAGCCTCGTTCATCGAGGCATCCGCGTAACCCCTGCAATAGTCCCAGGTGACATACGCTTCCGGCGTCGGATCGTAGGCGGGCTCGTGGGGGCGCACGGTGCCGTCGACCAGCAGCTGAAGCAGGTTGGCGCGCAACATGTCCCAGTCGTGGTAGTGATCCTGCCTGCAGTCTTCGCAGCTGACGACGAGTCCACGGATGCCACGATGCGCCAGTAGTGCCTCATACACTGCGAGGTCGGCGAGATCCTCCTCGACCGCGAGGCGCTCGTGGGGATCCAGCGGTTCGCCGGGCTCGATGGCATCGAGCGCGGCGGACGGGTCGGAGGGGTCTCCGGCAAACGGATCCGGCGGCAAGCCAGGTGGTAGATGGTCACGCACACCCCCACGGTACGCAGAACAGTGGGGTCTTCGCCAGCTATGCGCACCGCAAGTTTCGTCGGCGCGCTCAGTTGCTCGGGTGCGCGTCGCGAGTTGACCAGAGCCGCAGCCGTCCTCGCGCACCGCGATCGTGGGCGAGTTTGCGGGACAGATACCATGGGTGAAAGGCGCCGGCCAGTACCCGACCATTGGCGGAGCCGTCACCGTCCATCCCATCAGTTCTGCGCGACGCCGGCCGACCGGTGTCGGTCGCTTTCGACGTCCAGGAGGGGTCGATCCGAATGAGTAATCCCGTACCGGGCGAACGTATCGGAGTCCGCCCCCATACGGGTGGTGACGATCCGAACAAGATCGCCATGCTCGGCCTCACGTTCGACGATGTGCTGCTGCTGCCGGCCGCTTCGGACCTCATCCCCAGCTCGGTGGAGACCTCCAGCCAGCTGACCCGCGAGATCCGGCTGCGCACCCCGCTGGTGAGTTCCGCGATGGACACCGTGACCGAAGCCAGGATGGCCATCTCCATGGCGCGTGCCGGCGGCATGGGTGTGCTGCACCGTAACTTGGCGGCCGCGGACCAGGCCGCGCAGGTGGAAACCGTGAAGCGGTCCGAGGCGGGCATGGTGACCGATCCGGTGACCTGTCGCCCGACCGACACCCTCGCCGAGGTCGACGCGATGTGCGCGCGCTTCCGTATTTCCGGCCTGCCCGTCGTGGATGAGACCGGCGAGCTTGTGGGCATCATCACCAACCGCGACATGCGCTTCGAGGTCGACCAGAACCGCCGCGTCGCCGATGTGATGACCAGAGCGCCGTTGATCACCGCGCAGGAGGGCGTCACCGCGGAGGCCGCGCTCGGTCTGCTACGCAGGCACAAGATCGAGAAGCTGCCGATCGTCGACGGCGGCGGCCGGTTGCGCGGACTCATCACGGTCAAGGACTTCGTCAAGACCGATCAGTACCCGAACGCCACCAAGGACCGCGACGGCCGCCTGCTGGTCGGCGCCGCGATCGGTGTCGGCGACGACGCGTGGTCGCGTGCGATGACGCTGGCCGACGCCGGGGTGGACGTGCTGATCGTCGACACCGCGCACGGACATCAGGCGCAGGTGCTGCAGATGGTCACCAAGGTCAAGGCCGAGGTGGGAGATCGCATCCAGATCGTCGGCGGCAATGTCGCGACACGGGCAGGCGCCGCCGCGCTCGTCGAGGCGGGTGCGGACGCGGTGAAGGTCGGCGTCGGCCCCGGCTCCATCTGTACGACCCGTGTCGTCGCCGGTGTCGGCGCGCCGCAGATCACCGCCATCCTCGAGGCCGTCGCCGCCTGCAAGCCGCACGGCGTGCCGGTGATCGCCGACGGCGGCATCCAGTTCTCCGGTGACATCGCCAAGGCGATCGCGGCGGGCGCGTCCACCGTGATGCTCGGCTCGGTGCTGGCAGGCACGGCCGAATCGCCCGGTGAGCTGATCCTGGTGGGCGGCAAGCAGTTCAAGAGCTACCGCGGCATGGGTTCGCTCGGCGCCATGCAGGGGCGTGGGCAGGCGAAGTCCTTCTCGAAGGACCGCTACTTCCAGGACGACGTGCTGGCCGAGGACAAGCTGGTGCCCGAGGGTATCGAGGGCAGGGTGCCGTTCCGCGGCCCGGTCAACCAGGTGATCCATCAGCTCGTCGGCGGCCTGCGCGCCGCGATGGGCTACACCGGGTCGCAGTCGATCGCGCATCTGCAGGAAGCCCAGTTCGTGCAGATCACCGCGGCCGGCCTCAAAGAGAGCCACCCGCACGACATCACGATGACTGTCGAGGCCCCTAACTACACCGGTCGCGGCTAGTCGGCTCGACGGTGATGTACTGGACCGCTCGGTCCGTGCATGATGGACCTGGTGCGCATGCCGTTCCGGTGTGGAGGGCCAACAGTCGAGCGTGGGTCGGGCTGCGGACCGCTTCCCGACCTACCACTAACAACTAATCAACAACAGTCGCGAGATCACCACCGACGCTCCATCGGCACGATGATGTCTTTCGAGCGCAGCGAGATCGAGCACTAGAGTTCGCGGCCCGTCTCGCTTCCGAGTCGTCGAAGCGCACGCGCCGCAGGCGCGAGTCTCGACGGCTCGGAAGCGAGACCAAGGGGGCCGCGAACACGCCGCGCCGCAGGCGCGGCAAATCAGACAAGGAGACACAGTGCGCGACATGGTCGAGATCGGCATGGGCCGGACCGCTCGGCGTACCTACGAGCTGGATGATGTCGATATCGTCCCGTCGCGGCGGACTCGTTCGTCGAAGCAGGTATCGCTGTCCTGGCAGCTGGACGCCTACCGGTTCGAGATCCCCTTCCTCGCGCACCCCACCGACGCGCTGGTCTCGCCGGAGTTCGCCATCGAGCTCGGCCGCCTCGGCGGGCTCGGTGTCATCAACGGCGAGGGCTTGTGGGCCAGGCACGCCGATGTCGCCGCGAAGATCGATCAGCTGGTCGAGCTAGTCGGCAAGGGCGGCTACGAGCGGGCCGTCGCGTTGCTTCAAGAACTGCACGCCGCGCCGATGCAGCCGGATCTGCTGGCCGCCGCGGTGGCGCAGGTGCGTGCCGCGGGCGTCACGGTCGCGGTGCGGGTGAGCCCGCAGAATGCCCGCGCTCTGACTCCGGCGCTGGTGCAGGCCGGCATCGACCTGCTCGTCGTGCACGGCACCATTATTTCCGCCGAGCACGTCGGCGACGGTGAGCCGCTGAATCTCAAGACCTTCATCTCCGAGCTCGATGTGCCGGTGGTCGCGGGTGGCGTGAGCGATCACCGCACCGCGCTGCACCTGATGCGCACCGGCGCGGCCGGTGTGATCGTCGGCTACGGCTCTTTCCCCGGTGCGACGACTACCGGTGAGGTGCTCGGCATCGGGGTGCCGATGGCTACCGCGATCGCCGACGCCGCCGCCGCGCGCCGCGACTACCTGGACGAGACCGGTGGCCGCTACGTGCACGTCATCGCCGACGGTGACGTCGCGACTTCCGGTCAGCTGGCCAAGGCGATCGCCTGCGGCGCGGACGCCGCCATGCTCGGTGTGCCGCTGTCCGTCGCCGCCGAGGCTCCGGGCCGCGGCTGGTACTGGCCTTCGGCGGCCGCGCATCCTTCGGTGCCGCGCGGTGCGCTGTTGCCGGTCGACGAGAGCTGGGTCGACAGCGCGGATGGCGACGTGGTCCGGCCGAGCCTGGAGCGAGTGCTGTTCGGGCCCTCCGACGACCCGTTCGGTTCGCTGAATCTCGTTGGCGGACTCCGTCGCTCGATGGCCAAGGCCGGTTACTCCGACCTCAAGGAATTCCAGAAGGTCGGGCTCAGCGTTCGCGCTTGATCGGGTCGGCCCACGCCCGGCTGCGCGCGGACGTTTCGCCGGTGCGGAGCATTCGCGCAGGGAAGCGATTGATGCTCAACTCTCGGTGAACCGTTGTGTGCCGCGAACTCGCGTCGCGCTCAACGAACTCGCGTCGGAACCGTGCGGTCCCGCAGGAACTGCTGGATCGCATGGTTCACCGGTTCCGGGTGGGTCATGGTGACGGCCAGTCGCGCGCCCGCGATTTCGACGTAGGTCGATCGGGTCAGCCCATGGGCGAGTTGTTGGGCGCGGTCGCGGGCGATGCCGCTGTCGGTGGCGTGAATCACCAAGGCGGGGCTGGTGATTTCGGGCAGTCGGTCCAGCACGGAATCCCGGCCGAGCAAGCAGCCCGCAGCGACCTCGATGCCGCGGCGGTCGCGCACCAGCCAGCGTTTGGTCCAGATCGATCGGTACCATTCGTCGTCGCCGATCAACCAGTGCGCCAGCTGGTCGACCGCGTCCTGCCTGGAGCTGTCGTCGTACCATTCGTCCAGAAATTTCTGGGTCGCCGTCGACTGTTCGGGAGTCGGTCCGTGTGCTTCGGTGCTGATGAGAATCAGCGCCGACACTCGCTCGGGTGCGATGAGCGCGGTGCGCAAAGCGGTGAAGCCCCCTTGCGCGGTCCCGCCGACCACGGCGCATTCAGCGCCGAGGTGATCCAGCACCGTCAGCGCGTCGCGCGCCGCGGTCCAATAGGTGAAGGGCAGTCCCTGGTCCCTGGTGCGCCCGTGGCCGCGCGCATCCCAGGACACAATGCGGAATTCCGGTGCCAGCGCGGCCATTTGCGACGCGAACATCGTTCGGTCCATGAAGAATTCGTGTGCGAGTAGCACTACCGGACCGTGCCCGCCGCTGTCCTCATAGTGGATGTCGGCGTCGATCGCGCGGGCGAATGGCACGAGCTTGAGGATAACCAGCGGTGCGGGGGTGCGCGGGACGATTTGCGCCCTCATTAAACTGTGACGGTGGCAGATACTCAGAGACCCGTCCTTGTCGTCGACTTCGGCGCGCAGTACGCCCAGCTGATCGCCCGGCGGGTCCGCGAAGCGAGTGTTTTCTCCGAGGTGATCCCGCACACCACCACGGTGGAGGAGATCGCCGAGAAGCAGCCGCTCGCGGTGATCCTGTCCGGTGGTCCGTCCAGCGTGTACGCCGACGGCGCGCCACAGCTGGACGCCAGGCTGTTCGATCTCGGCATCCCGGTTTTCGGCATCTGCTACGGCTTCCAGGCTATGGCGCAGGCGCTCGGAGGCACGGTCGCGCACACCGGCACCCGCGAATACGGCCGCACCGAACTCAATATCGACGGCGGCCTGCTGCACGGCGGCCTGCCAACCATTCAGCCGGTGTGGATGAGCCACGGCGATGCGGTCACCGACGCGCCGGAGGGCTTCGAGGTCACCGGCACCAGTGCGGGCGCCCCCGTCGCCGCGTTCGAGGATCGGGCCCGCAAGCTGGCGGGCGTGCAGTATCACCCGGAGGTGCTGCACTCGCCGCACGGTCAGCAGGTACTCAGCCGGTTCCTGCACGAGCTGGCCGGTATTCCGGCGACGTGGACCCCGGCCAATATCGCCGACTCGCTGGTCGCCTCGGTGCGCGAGCAGGTCGGTGACGGCCACGCGATCTGTGGTCTGTCCGGCGGCGTGGACAGCGCGGTCGCGGCCGCGCTGGTGCAGCGTGCCATCGGTGATCGGCTGACCTGTGTGTTCGTCGACCATGGCCTGTTGCGGGCCGGGGAGCGCGAGCAGGTGCAGCAGGACTTCGTCGCCGCGACCGGCGCCAAGCTGGTGACCGTGGACGCGGTAAACAAATTCCTCGGCGAGCTGAAGGGCGTCACCGACCCCGAGGAGAAGCGCAAGATCATCGGCCGTGAGTTCATCCGGTCGTTCGAGGACGCGGTGTCGGAGGTGGTGATCGCCGAGGGCGGCGCGGTGTCGGACGGCTCGGGTCCCTCGGTCGAGTTCCTGGTGCAAGGCACGCTGTACCCGGATGTCGTCGAGTCCGGTGGTGGTACGGGTACCGCGAACATCAAGAGCCACCACAATGTCGGTGGCCTGCCGGACGATCTGGAGTTCGAACTCGTCGAGCCGCTGCGGCTGCTGTTCAAGGACGAGGTGCGCGCGGTCGGTCGTGAGCTCGGGCTGCCGGAGGAAATCGTTGCGCGCCAGCCGTTCCCGGGTCCGGGTCTGGCCATCCGCATCGTCGGCGAGGTCACCGAGGACCGGCTCGACACCTTGCGTCAGGCCGATGCCATTGCCCGCGAAGAACTTACGGCCGCGAGCCTGGATCGGCAGATCTGGCAGTGCCCCGTCGTGCTGCTCGCGGATGTGCGCTCGGTCGGCGTGCAGGGTGACGGCCGCACCTACGGTCACCCGATCGTGCTGCGCCCGGTCTCCAGCGAAGACGCCATGACCGCGGACTGGACGCGGCTGCCCTACGAGGTGCTCGAGCGGATCTCCACCCGCATCACCAACGAGGTCGCTGAGGTGAACCGCGTGGTCCTCGACGTGACGAGCAAGCCGCCGGGCACCATCGAGTGGGAGTGACACGGGCCTGATCGTGTTCGGCTCCCACGGGATTCGTGGCCGATCGGGCGCGGTGGCCGCGCGGGTCGAGGCGAGCGGTGCGCTCCGCGTCGAAGGCGACGCGCCCCGCTCGACCGCCCGGTTCGGTCGCCTGGTCACTCCAGCGCGGTGGATCCCGTCGGCCTGCCGAGGATGAACTGGCCGAGCAGCATGCCACCGCCGAGATAGGACCTGGTCGGCGTCAGCGGGATGATCCGTCCCACCGGGGTTCCCGGCTCGGTCGATTCGTCGTCGGTGTCGGGTCTGTCGAACGGGTCTGCGGTCATCGCGTTCTCCTCGGTCGTCCAACAAGAATGGCCCGTCTCGCGGACGGGCCATTGTCGTTGGTCATGTTCGGTTGTCGTCAGCGGTGTCTGCGTGGTGAGACCACCAGCAGGATGCCGATGACGATGGCGGCGATCACCACGATCCAGCCGAGTGGGAGCACGCCGGTCGCGGGCATCGAGGCCGGGCCGACGAAGGCCCAGACGCTGACCGCGAGTGCGAGCAGGCCGACGATCAGCAGCGAGGCGGACGGTCCGCGGCGGTCGGTCGAGTTGTCGGTCTCGGATTTGTCAGCCATGACGCACCTCCGCATTGCCTGCCCGGACGTTGACCTTCAGATCGAGCACCGGTGCGCCGGGAGTGTTCGGGCCGGTAATCCCGGTGGGGCAGTTGACCTCCCCCATATTGACGGTGCATTCGGTGCGCACTGTCATGCCCGCGGGCAGCAGCACCTTGGCCTCGCCCATCTTGACCGCGAGATCTACGCTGCGGCTCTCGGTCAGATTCAGCGACCGCAGGTCCAGCGTGCCGGTTCCCATGGTCACCGCGTATGTCTCATTCAGTTCGGTGATCGAGGCAGGCACCCAGGTGCGCTCACCCATGGTGGCGTTGTCGAACTCGATCGGCCCGATCATCGAAGCCAGCAGGACGAATCCGGCCAACGGGGCGGTGACCACCAGCAGGCCGTAGCCGCGCCGCAGGAACGCGCCGAGCACCATGCCGAGACCGATCACCGCCAGCGCCACCGCCGCGATTCGCCCGGGAGTCATCCAGTCGACGCCCGAGGCTGCCGCCGCGCCTGCTCCCGCCGCGGCGAGGATGGCGAGGCCGAGCACCACTGGTGTCAGCCGGGAGCGTGGACGTTGCGGGGGCGGCGCGACGATGGTGCGGGTAGGGGCCGGTTCGGGCAGATCCCAGGCGAGCGGGGCGACGCCGAGCGGATCCCAGGAGGGCGGAGTCCGCTCGCCGAAGGCGGCGTGGGTCGGTGTGCTCGTGGTCCTCATCGGAAGCTGAGCGGCCGGGGGCTTCGGAGGTTCTGCGCCGGAAGAAGTTTTGTCGGACAGTGCCGTGTCGGCGCTCGTGTCGAGCAGGACGGTGTCGGTGTCGTTCTTGTCGAGCTGCGCTGCGTCGGTGGTGTTCTTGTCCAATAGGACAGTCTCGGCATCGTCCTTGTTGAACAGGACGGTCTCGGCATCGCCATCGTCGAGCAGCACCGCGTCGGGAGCTACGCGCTGGGACTGAGCCCCTGCGCTGTGTTGAATCGGAGTCGTCGTCGCCTCGTCCTGCTGGACCGGTGTCGTCTCGTGCTGAGTCGGTGTGTCCGGGACGTAGGCGTCCGGCAGCTTGGTGTACGGCGTGTACACGCTGGTCGACGGGACATCGGGGGAGTAGAAGTCAGCGGTGTTCGTCCGCAGCGGGGATCCCGAGGGGAACACCGTGCCCGGATAGCCGGTCGCGGCGATGCCACCGTCGGCGACGAAACCGCCGAACGCGCTGGTGCCGGGCGGCGGTGTCGGCTGCCGCATATGCAGCATCCACCAGCCCGCCAGCATCAGTGCCATGCTGATCAGCCCCGAGCCAGCCAGCCCGACGCCGACCGGGCCCATGGTGCTCACCGCGATGGCCAGCGCCACGATCAACACGATGGTCTTGGTCTGGGACTGCGAGCTCTGCCCCTTGCCGAACAGCGACTCCGCCGCCGACGCCTGATCCCCGTCTTCACTCAGCAGCAGCCAGGCCAAGAGATACAGCACGATCCCGGCGCCACCGAAGATCGTCGACACCACGAGCGCGACCCGCACCAGCACCGGATCGACGTTGTAGCGCCGCCCGAAACCGGCCGCGACGCCCGCGATCGGACCTTGCCGCGGCAAGCGGACGGGCCGCGTGTGCCACATCTGCTGGAGTTGATCGCCGAAGCTCGTTTTCGTCATGTTTCCCATAGTGGGCCTGACCAGCACTTCGGCACATCGGGGGTAACCCTGAAAAATTCACTGATCCTTTTGGACCGCCCGGTCTGTACTCAACGCCCGATCAGATCCCCGAACACCGTGCTCACGGCACGTGGACACGTTCAGCCGTATGGCCGGGCCGTGCGCCAGCTCCGGTAGACCAGGGGCACTATTCGTGTCCGGGGCGCGGTCGGTCACGTGCAGGGCGGGCGGTACGGGAGTTGGGGGAGGTAGCGCTGCCAGAGTTCGGGAGTCATCGCTGTGCCTGCGACCGTACAGATGCGATCGATGGCGTGCGGTAGGTCCAAATCCCAGAGGCGTCGCGCCCCGTCCTTGCTCGCGGCGGCGAGGAAACTGCCATGGGGATGGAATCGCACCACCCAGGGGCTGACGCCTGGGGGTGCGACGGAACTGCCGATCGGGCGGGGGTGCGTGCGGTCGGAGAAATCCCACAGCCGAACCGAACCGTCGGTGCCCGAGGTGGCCAGGGTCCGTCCATCGCGACTGAAGTCCATCGAGACGATGGATAGGTTATGTGCGGAGACTCGGTCGCCGAGCTGTGCGGGCGCTGCGGGGTTCGAGATGTCCCAGACTTGAAAGGCTTCGTTGCCCCAGGTGACGACTGTCCGACCATCGGGGTGCACAAGCAGGGAAGTGATCAGTGACGCCGGTCGTTGCGGAGATTCACCGAGCCGAACCGGCCGGGCCGGATTCGACATGTCCCACAAGGTCATTCGGGTACCCGTGATCGTGGGCGAGGAAGGTGGTTCGGCATAGATCGCTTCGGCGACGGCGAGGAGGGTGCCGGTCGGGTTGAAGCAGGCGATAATGATTGCGTTGGGAGCCACGGATACCGGAGTTCCCAGTGGAACCGGGCGAGTGCGGTCGCTGACATCCACGATCTGAAAGGTGCGGGCTTCTGCGTCGGGGAGTGTCACCAGCAGATTCCAGTCACGATCGAACGACCTCGGACCCCAGTTGGGCGACAGCGCTCTCCAGTCGGACAGTGGGCGAATGTGCCGGAGGTCGGATAGATCGATCACCTTGGCCGTGCCGACGGTTTCATCGTGCACCAGCAGGGTTTTCCCATCGTTGCTCACACTTTGGATGAAGGATCCCGGAGACATCCTGAACTCCGCGACTCGCACCGGATCGCCCGGGTTCCGAGAGTCCCACACAACGAACCTGCCGTCGCTCGAATCGGTCACCATTCGTTCGCCCGCGGCGTCGAACTGCGGGCTCCGGCCCCAACCGGTGTGTCCGGTGAGCTCCGCTGGAGCCAGCGACCACAATCGCACGATCCCCTCGGCGCTCCCGATGGCGAGGGTCTTTCCGTCAGCGCTGAACTCGGTTCCGACCGTCGCGCCGGTGCAGCGGGTCGGGACCTTTGCGTTGCTGAGACAGCGAACCGGGATTGCTGCCAACGAGTCTCCCAGCGGCGTCGGCCTGGCCGCATCGGTAATGTTCCACAGCTGTGCACCCCCCTCTCCGCCGATGGCGAGCGTGCGCCCGTCCGGACTGAAGGCGAGGCCGGGTTCACCCGGCGAACGCGATTTGTTGTCCAGCAACGGCGCCCCGATCGGGAGGGGATGCGTCGGATCTCCGAGGGCCCACAGCTGCGTTGCGGCAACGCGATTGAGCGGCCCATTCGTGTGTATTCCGGTAAGCGCCAGGATGGTGTCGTCGGGACTGAATCGCATGAGTTCGATGCCGAATGGCACCTCGAACACAGTGCCGGTGCGGGTGGCGACGTCTTCCGCGATGCTCCACAGCTCTACGGTCGAGGTGCTGCGTTCCCAGTCGCTGGTTGCCACCGCAAGAAGTCGGCCATTCTGGCTGAACGTGAACGATGCGAGATTTCGATCCAGTGGCGCAGGCACCACCTGCCGCGGCCTTGGTGCACCCCGATCGGCGATATCCCACAGGGTGACGCGCGTGTTATCCGGCGATCCGACCGCGACCGTCCGTCCGCTCGGTGCGAAAGCAACCCAGTAGCCGCTTTTGACGACCTCCGTGGGCGGAGATCCGAAGAGTCGAGGATGCCCGGGGTCATGGACGTCCCACAGTTGTGGCGCAGCCGCCGTCGCGGTGGTCGCCAGCACGTTTCCGTCGGGGCTGAATGCCATGGAATATGCGCCGTACCGGGATTCGAGCAACTGTCCTAATGCCTTGGGGCGCTGCGGATCGCTGACATCCCACAGTCGGATCGTGTTGTCGTGGCTTGCGGATGCCAGAACCTTGCCGTCCCGTCGATAGGCGATGGCGCGGATGCCTTCGTCGTGCGCGGCGATCGGCGTTGCGAGAGGGGTATTTTGAGTGCCGAGCACCCGAGCCCGTATTTCTGGATCGCCAGGCCTGAGTTGGTCGGCGACCAGATACAGCTGGGCGGAAAGGGTCGGATCAATAGTCCGCAGCCGATCTGCCTCTGCCAGTACGGATCCGAAGTCCTTATCGTTGCGCTGCTGCTCGGTGAGTTTGGTCTGCGTGTAGGCGACGACGCCGAGCACCAGCAACGCGACGCCCAGCATGGCGAGGACGATTCGGGTCCGCGAGGACCGTCTTCTCGAATGGGTGCGCGCCGCGCGGGAGGCATGGAGAAATGCGCGGGCCGAGCCACCGACTATCGGTGGATCGACGTGGTCGAGAGATGCCTCCAGCCGGGTTCCGCGATAGAGCAGCGACGGGTCCTGCCCAGTCGAATCCCATTCCACAGCCTCGGATTCCAACCGTTGCCGGACCAGGTAGCCGACGCGGTCCTCATCGATCCAGCTACGTAGTCGCGGCCAGGCGTCCAGCACGATCTCGTGGGTCAGGTGCACCGAGCCGGAGTCCATCGTGATCAGTCGAGTGCGGGCAAGCAATTCCAATGCCGCCGTGGCGGACACCGGGTCGGCGGTGCGTTGGAGCAGGTCCGGGCGCGCGGCGATACGGCGGGTGTCGCGCGAATCATGGGCTACGGCAACGAGTCCGAGCAGCACATCCTTCGCGGCAGTCTGCTGGGGATCGGACAGTTCGCTCCATGCCTGTTCGGCGGTGGCGGCGACGGAGCCGACCACGCCGCCTGCTTTGCGATAGCCGGCGACGGTGAGTTTGCGTCCCTCACGGTGCTGCCACGTCGCGGCCATGACATGGGAGAGCAGTGGCAGTGCGCCGGGATCGTAGCTCTGCCGGTTCTCGTGGTCGCCGACGCCGCACAGTTCGGTGATGACGAGCTCTTCCAAGCCGGACTCCAATTCCAGTCCAGCGTGTTCGGCGGGTCTGGTCAGGGCTTGGGCGAGTTCGTCTTGGCGCATCGGGCCGAGTAGGTAACTACGGTGCTCGAGTGCGTCCTGGAGTTCCGGAAAGGTGAGGCATTGTGCGTAGAAGTCGGCACGCAATGCGATGACTACCGTGGTGTGGGGCCGAGTCGACCAACGGTGCAGCGTGGTCAGGAACGCTTCGCGCTCGCGTTCGTCGTCGCAGACCGTGAACAGTTCCTCGAACTGGTCTACGACGAGGAGTCCGGGCCTATGGGTTGCCTCCTGGTCGGGTGCCGACTCCCGTTCGGCTATGGGCTGTTCAACCGAGATCCCTTCCATTGGAACAGATTTCGCAAGCGCCGAAAGTGGTTTCGAACCGGGCGTCATGGTGGCGACGGACCAGCCGGTCGCGATAAGCGCCGGCATGAGCCCCGCGGCGACCAGTGAGGATTTGCCCGCGCCGGATGCGCCGATCAGGACGATGATTCCGACCGCGGTATCGGCGGTGCTTCGGATCAGCTCGGTGAGTTCGGTAGTGGGCCTGGATCTTCCGAAAAAGAGCTCTCTATCCTGCCCGCGGTATGCCGCCAGGCCCAGATACGGGCAGGTCGCATCCTGATCGTCGTCCGGTGTCCAGGTGATGGCTGCTTGCCAGAGGCGTTGCCATTCATGGACTTCCAGTCGCGGTCGCTGTGGCTGCACCTTTTTGGCCAGATCGATCAGTGCGAGAACCACCGGAAGCAGGGACTCGAAGCGGGCAGGCACGTTGCGCCCCGCCTTCCAGTCGCTGATCCGCTGTGCGGAAGCTGCCGGTACGTGCCGCGCTCCCTGCGCGGCCCGCATCCGAGATTCGGCAGCGTTAGCGACCCTGCGCAGTGTCGGATTGCCCGCTGCGGCATACAGTTCAGCGAACCGTTGCGCGAATATCACACGCGGTGATCGGATTTCCCCCCGGTCTTCGGCGGCGGTGTCCTCGGTCACCACGTGTGCCCACCAAATTTCCCGGGCAACACAGACATAGGAACAAATCTAACCCGTTCGGCGGGCCGGGACGACGTGAGCGGCGATGCGGTGGTGACCGCATCGCCGCTCGTAACCGGCTGGTATTACAGGAAAATCGGATCGCCGTATATCGCGTCGCGACCGTCGGCCTCGGGCGATTGTGCCTCGATGATCGTGTAGGAGCGGATGGTGAGTGGCCCACCGCAGTTCTGTACGAGCAGGTGGAAGTCGCGGCTGATCAGGTAGCCGGTGCTGTCCGACGGCAGCACCTTCGTGCCGACCTCGAACTTCTCGATCTTTCCCGGTGTGATCGACAGGTCGATGCCCGCGCCGGCGTGCAGACTCGGGCCGAGGTCCGCGCTCGCACTCGGTGTCGTGGAATCGCCACTTGCGTTGACGCCCAGGTGGAATCCGGCGTCGATGCCGACGCCGGCGCCAAGGGTGACGGTCGCGGTGATGTCGACCGCGCAGGCGAGGAGATAGCCCGCCTTCAGTGTGCCCGTTCCCGGTGCGTCGACGTGGCCGTAGAAGGTGTCGTCCAGGAACACTTCTCGGTTGGTCGGCATGCCGTTGAGTGGTGCGATCGGACGGAACGCCTCGTCGGTGTGCCCGACGGTGAACGCGAATCCATTGGGCCCGGTGACTGTCTTCTCGTGTGGCGCCATGCCGCCCGCATGGGCGAACGGTGCGGATGCCAGGGTGACCCCGAGCATGGTGACTGCGGTGGCGAGTACCGGCTTGATGTTCATTGTTTCTCCCCGTGTGTTCTTGCTCCCCCTATGGAGCGAGTGCCGCATCCGTCTCGTGATGTCGTCGCTCGGGTCGCTGTTCCGGCTTGGAAGAAACGTAGGGCCGCAGCACTCGCCGATCGACGGCCCTCCTGGACCGGACACCGAGAAAGCGCAGGTAGATGCGGTTGACAGCAGTTATCCGGACCGGCCGAGCGCGCGCTGACCAGAGTTCGGACTATCGTCCGCTCAGGTCTGAGTTCGGCGTCCGAGGTCCTGCTGAAATCCAGGTCAGCGAGGATGTCCTGTCCGGACCGGACGAGAACTGCGGCGTATAGGGCGTGCTTGAAGTGTTTCGGGGCGTGATCGCCGCATTCATGGCGGTGTGCCGGGCCCGGTCGTGCGAAGCTCAGCCGCCGCGGCCGGATCAGGAACGGCGTGGACTTGCGATGAGCTCGATTCGCTGGGCAAGAGCGGTGCGGTCGATCGGCTGGGTCGTGTCGACTTCGACGGTGGGTGTGATGCCGAGTGGCTCGGCTTGCTCGGCCCACATCTGCCAGTCGTCGACCAGACGCTGCTGGTCCTGATACAGGGCTGGACGGCGTCAGCGGGCCCTTGCTACCTCGGCTGGGACGTCGCATCACACTTCGACAGCACGGTCGGCCACTGTCTGTTCGATGCCTGCCTCGGCGAATGGCAAGTCGCGCGGTTTGAACCACCACGAGCGATGACAACGGTTGCCGGTGTCACGACCAGCGAAGATCAGGGTGTTTCCTGATGGTCGGGTGTCGGTGGGGCGTGCCAGTATCGAAAGCATGTACCCGTCTGTGCCCGCGTTCGATGCTGCCCGGGGATATGACCCTGCCCGGGGGTTCGACCCTGGTCGGGGATTCGGGGTGCCCGGTGGATCGGGGTCGATGCCGGTGTTCGATCCCGGGCAACCCCCGTATCCGCGGCTGGTGCGGCGCTCGGGTGGGCGGATTGTCGGTGGGGTAGCGGGCGGTATCGCCGATCACTTCGAGGTCGACGTATTCAAGGTGCGGATGGCGTTTGTGCTGCTGTCCGCGCTGGCCGGGGCGGGCATCGTCGGCTACGGGTTGTTGTGGATCTTCACCCCCGGCGGTGCGGACGCGGATCGGCCTTCCGGCGCGGAGCGCCGGCAGGGGATCGGGCTCGCGCTGCTCGGGATCGGGCTGGCGGTCGCGGTGTCGTGGCTGCTGAGCGGAACCGCGGCGAAGGTGATCATGCCGGTCGTGGTGGTTGCGGTCGGTGCGGCGCTGGTGTGGCGCGAATACGACACCGATGGTCCGCGGTCGCTGCTCGGGCTGCCCGCGCGTCCGTCGGTGGTGACGTGGTCGCGCATCGTCGCGGGGGTCACGCTGATCGTGCTCGGACTCGGTGTGGTGGTGCTGGCCAGGATCGATCTGAGTTCCCTCGGGTCCGCGCTGATCGCGGTGGCGGTCACACTGGTTGGAGCCGGTCTGCTGACGGTGCCGCTGTGGCTGCGCATGATGCGGGCGCTGAATGCCGAACGCGCCGCCCGTATCCGCAATGAGGAACGCGAGGAGATCGCGTCGCACCTGCACGATTCGGTGTTGCAGACCCTGGCCCTCATCCAGCGGCAGGCCGACGACCCGCAGGAGGTGGCCCGGCTGGCCCGCGGCCAGGAACGTGAACTGCGGAAGTGGCTTTTCGAGGATTCCGGCCCCGCGCAGTCGAGTCTGGCTGCGGCCTTGCGCACGATCGCGGGTGAAGTAGAGGACCAGCACGGGGTAAAGGTCACCCCGGTAACCGTCGGGGATGTCTCGATGGATCCCGGCGACACCGGCGCGGGCCTACCCAAGGAACATTTCACCGCCCTGCTCGGTGCGAGCCGGGAGGCCTTGGTGAACGCGGCCAAGCACGCCGGAGTCCCGGATATCGACCTGTTCGCCGAGACCGAGCCGCACCAGGTGAGCGTCTTCGTGCGCGACCGCGGCGCCGGCTTCGATATCGCGGCCATCCCGCAGGATCGGCAGGGTCTGGCGAAATCCATCCGCGGCCGGATCGAACGACGCGGCGGGCAGGTCGAGATTCTGTCGAACCCCGGCCGGGGCACCGAGGTGCGGATCATCATGCCGCGCACTGATTCCGGTGGTCACGACGATCAGGATGACGCCCCCGCGCCGACCGCTGCCGAAACGGCGGACCGGGTTCGGCAGCCGGTGCACCCCGGAAAGTGACGCAGTCCGCACGGTCGGTGTGGCGGTTGTCGCGATGGATCAGGAAGCCCGAGGGTCTGGGTGAGTCTTGTGGTACCGATTGAGTGCGGGTCGCCCGAGGGCGGTCGGCAGTCAGGGTGGGCGATCCACCGACAGACAGAGGAGAAGTGGGTGACCGTGCGGGTCTTTCTCGTCGATGATCACGCCGTATTTCGTTCGGGTGTCCGGGCGGAGCTGAGCCGCGAGCCCGATATGGAGGTCGTCGGAGAGGCCGGTGGGGTGGCCGAGGCGGTTACCGGGATCAATACCGCCAAGCCCGATGTCGTGCTGCTCGATGTGCACATGCCCGAGGGCGGCGGGGTCGCGGTGCTTTCCGGGATCGAGGCCGGGCCGGTGTGTTTGGCGCTGAGCGTGTCCGACGCCGCCGAGGATGTGATCGCGGTGATCAGGGCGGGCGCGCGCGGCTATGTGACCAAGACGATCTCGGGATCCGAACTCGCCGACGGCATCCGCCGGGTTGCCGGTGGCGACGCGGTGTTCAGCCCGCGGCTGGCCGGGTTCGTCCTCGACTCGTTCACCGGCAAGTCACCGGTGCCGGAGCCGCCGCTGGATCCGGAACTGGATTCGCTGACGCCGCGCGAACTGGAGGTGTTGCGCCTGCTCGCGCGCGGCTACACCTACCGCGAAATCGCGGAAACCCTGTTCATTTCGGTGAAAACCGTGGAGACACACGCCTCCAACGTGCTCCGCAAAACCCAGCAGTCCAACCGCAATGCGCTGACCCGCTGGGCGCACCGCCGTCGCATCGACTGAATGCGCTCACATCACCGCGATGAGAATGGCGATGATGATGATCAAGCCGATCAGCAGGCCGACGGCGATCGCCAGTGGCGCGGCGCTCGGCTGCGGCGGCTTGGCCCGCTGCGGCGCCGATGCCTGCACCCCCACTGTTTGGGTGCGATGCGGTCGCGGCAACGGCGTGGAGTGCGGACTGCGCAGTCCCGACGCGGAATTCCGCGCCGCCCACGCCGGAATCGTGCCGTCCTCGGTGCGCACCGGAGCGCCGAGAATATAGGGCCCGGTCCCGGGACCGAAGGCGGCGGTGAGGATTTCGTCTCTTGCCTGGGCCATCGTCGGCCGCCGCTGCGGTGCGGGTTCCATCATGTGCAGCAGGACGTTGGTGAGCATGCCGCTGCGGCTGGGCGGAATGATCTGCGCCATCGCCGCGCGCGTGACAAGGACATCGGTATCGTCGTCGAGACCGAACGGCGGCTGCCCCTCGATCGCGGTGTAGAGGGTGGCGCCGAGGGAGAAGACATCGCTCGCCTCGGTCGGCTGTGCGCCGCGCGCCACCTCGGGAGGTAGGTAGGCGGGGGTGCCGGTGATCACGCCGTCCGGGTCGTCGGAGCTTTCGCCCGCGCCGCGCGAGATGCCGAAGTCGCTGAGCTTGGCCATGCCGACGACCGGACCGCGGTCGGCGACGAGGATATTGCCCGGCTTGATATCGCGGTGCACGATGCCCGCGGCATGCGCGGCGGCCAATGCGTCGGCGACCTGGGCGCCGATCTGCGCCACCTCGATCGGCGGCAGCGTGTCGACCAGCGCCAATGCCTTCGCGACATTGCGCGAGGGCAGGTGCTCCATCACCAGCCATGGCTCGCCCGCCTCCAGCACCACGTCGTAGACGGCGATGGCGTGCTCATGCGAGAGCTTCGCCGCCACCCGCCCCTCGTGCATGATCTGGCTGCGGATCGCGTTCGCCTCCGCTTCGCCGAGGCCGGCGGTGGAGAGCACCTGCTTGATGGCGACATCCCGGTTCAGCAGCCGGTCGTGCGCGAGCCACACCGCGCCCATGCCGCCACCACCCAGCTTCGACTGCAGGCGGTAACGGCCGGCGACCAGATAGTCCGGGCCGACAATGGGGCGGGGGCGATCGATCATGGGTGCAGGGTATCCGAATTCGGTGGTAGCTGGCCTGATTCGAGTCGAGAGTCCGCCAGCCCCGGACGGTGATTTCAGCGCTCGTCCATACCGGGCTCGCAGTGCGCGTGACAGTACTCGCGGCGTGCTCTTGACGGATCCCGGGGGTGGGTTTCTACTAAGAAAGTATCGAACGTATATTCGATATCGATCGATAGCTGGATCGGTGCTGGCCCTGCTTCCGTGGACGGAAGAGGGCTGCCCCGCATGCTTCGCCGTCGGGTCCATCGTGGGAAGTAGGTGGTAGAGATGGGGGCGGATGCGGAATCCCGAACGGGAGTAGGGCGGGATCGGACGCCGCCGGGCGCGGCGCGGGGCGATGCGCCGACGCTGGATGAGCTGCGCAGGCGAATGGCGGCGATACCCGGTCGTGGTGCGGCTGCGGCCGAGCGGATCCCGCTCGGCTCCGAACTGCGCCGTGAATCGCTTGCGGTTCCGCCTGCTCTTGCGGAGTTATTGCCCGACGGCGGCCTGGCAAGGGGCTCGGTCGTGGCCTACAACGGGACGAGTTCATTGCTGGCGGGCGTGCTGGCCGCGGTGACCGAGGGCGGTGGGCACGCCGCGGTGGTCGGGGTGCCACGGCTCGGTCTGCTCGCCGCGGTCGAGATGGGCGCTCAGCTTCAGCGGTTGGCGGTCGTCGCCGACCCCGGCCCCGATCCTGTGGAGGTGGCCGCGGTGTTGCTCGATGGCCTCGATCTGGTGGTGCTCGGGCTCGGCGGCGTCGCCGTCCCGCCCGCCCGGGCTCGTGTGATCGCCGCCCGCACTCGCAATAAGGGAGCCACTTTGGTGGTCACCAATGGCGGCTGGGCCAATCCGTCGCTTCGTCTGGACACCAGGGTCGCCGGATACGCCGGCCTCGGCGCGGGCCGTGGCAGGCTCCGCTCGGTATGCCTGGAAGTCGATGTCCGTAGCAAGGCGGGACCGCCTCGCCGCGGTCGGATTGCGCTGCGTCCGCGCGCGGGACGAGTGGAATGGGTGTCGCTCGAAACTCTCGCTCCGGCAGTCGAAACGCCGGACACGCGCGGGGCGGCATCGTGAGCGCGTACCTCGGGGGCGTGTCATCCGGGGCGGTAGATCCGGTAAGTGAGGTGACGCCCGATGTGCGTGGTGCGGCACCGTGATCCGAGCGGGCCTGCGGTGTCGCTCGCCGATGCGAGGTCGGATACGCATGGCCGCGGCCCGATGCGTCGGCCTGCGCGCTGCCCGGCGCATCGGGACCGGGGCGTCGGGCCGCTCGGGCGCGGATGGTCGAGTTCGGACGATGCGGCCGATTCATGGGGCGTGGCGCGGTGATTCAGCCTGGCCTGGGGCGGAGCGGTTCGCGGGTGCTGGCGCTGTGGTGCCTGGATTGGCCCGCGGTTGCGGCGGCGGCCGTGGCGCAGGTTCCGGCGACTTGCCCGGTGGCGGTGCTGGCAGCGGGCAAGGTGGTCGCGTGTTCGGCGATCGCGCGGTCCGAAGGGGTGCGGCGCGGGCTGCGGCGGCGCGAGGCGCAGGCGCGGTGCCCGAATCTTCTTATCGTGCAGGCAGATCCGGACCGGGATGCGCGGTTGTTCGAGCCGGTGGTCGCGGCCGTCGATGCGACGGTGCCCGGGGTGGAGGTGTTGCGGCCCGGGCTGCTCGTGCTCAGTGCGCGCGGCGCGGCGCGGTTCTTCGGATCCGAGGAGGTGGCCGCGGAGCGACTGGTCGATGCGGTGGCCGCGGTCGGAGTGGAAGCTCAGGTCGGGATTGCCGACGAACTGTCCACGGCGGTGATCGCGGCGCGGCGCGGCACGATCGTGCCGCCGGGAGACGGTGCGCGATACCTTGCTCCGCTGCCGATAGCCGAGCTCGCGGTCGAGCCGAGCTTGGCCGCGCCGGAGCGCGCCGACCTGGTGGATCTATTGCACCGCTTGGGATTACGGCGAATCGGTAACTTTGCCGCGCTGACCTCGGTCGAGGTCGGATCGCGCTTCGGCGCCGACGCCGTGCTCGCGCACCGCAGCGCGCGCGGCGTGCCCGAGCGCCCGCCGTCGGCCCGCCGTCCGCCGCCGGATCTGACGGTGCAGTACCGCTGCGATCCGCCGATCGATCGGGTCGATGCGGCCGCCTTCGCTGGTCGCATGCTCGCCACCCGACTGCACGCCCTGCTCGCCGCGGCCTCGGTGTCCTGCACCCGGTTGTCGGTATTCGCGGAAACCGAATCAGGCGAACAACTCTCGCGTATCTGGCGATGTGCGGAGCCGCTGACTCCCGAGGGCACCGCCGACCGGGTGCGCTGGCAATTGGACGGCTGGCTCACTCGCCGCGACGGTGCCAGGCCCACCGCGCCGATCACGCTGCTGCGACTGGAACCCGTCGAAGTGGTGGCCTCCGGCGCGCTCCAGCTAGGGCTGTGGGGCGGGGTCGGGGAGGAGGACGAGCGGGCTCGTCGCGCCCTGATCCGAGTGCAGGGCCTGCTCGGCGGCGAGGCGGTGCAGGTCGGTGTGCTCAGCGGCGGTCGCGGCCCCGAGGAACGCATCACCATGGTCGCGCTCGGCGACGAGCCGGTGCCCGCCACCGACCCGGCCCTGCCCTGGCCGGGCCGCATGCCCCAGCCCGCGCCCGCGGTGATCCTGGTGAACCGTCCCGCGGTGCGTCTGGAAGCGGCCGACGGCACCCCGGTCCAGGTCACCGACCGCGGTCTGTTCACCGCGGACCCGGCCCGCCTGCATTGGGGGAGCAGGAACTGGCACTTGGCGGGCTGGGCCGGCCCATGGCCGGTGGACGAGCAGTGGTGGACTCCCGAATCGCTCACCGCCGCGGCCGGCGTCGCGGCCCGCGCGCAGGCTCAACTCGCAGGCGAACCCGCCGACGTCCGCGTCCTGCTCCTCATCTACTACTCCGAAACCTGGCGCGCCGAAGGGCTTTACGACTGACCAGGCCGCGACCAGACCATCGCCATGGTGAACGGGTGGCCGAGCAGGCCCGCCCACTTGGGCTTGGTCTCCAGCCAGGCATCGTCGACAAGCGCCTCCACCATTTCGGTCAGCACCCAGCCTGTCTCCAGCGCCGCGGACATGTGCTCGTTCATCATGTGCAGATTGGTGCTGATCGCTACCGACTCGCCCGAGGGCGTCGTGTAGTGCGTCGGCATCCCGGTCACCATCATGAACTGGGGGTGATAGCTGACCATGACGCAGGAAGCGCCCGGCGCGGCCAGCCGCCATGCCTCTGCGTAGTAGGGCGCGAGTGTCGGCAGGTGCTCGTCGATCAGCGACGAGATCACCAGATCGTAAGCGCCGCTGGGCAATCCGGTATCGCGAACGTCTGCCTGCGCCAGAGTGGTGTGCGCGCCGCGGGTCCCGGCCAGCGCCAACATGCCCGCGCTCACGTCGACGCCGTCGATATTCGTGATCCCGCGACCACGCAGCCAAGCGCCGGTGCGGCCGGTCCCGCAGCCGAGATCGGCGGCTCGCCGGACCCGCGCCCAATCCGGACGGTGCAGCCGTTCCAGCAAAGCGAGATCCATCTCGTCCATCACGGTCTGCTCGTAGGTCGGCGCCCACCCGTCGTATCCGGTGGCGACGTCGACGATGGGGTAGTTACGGCGGTCGAAATCCGCGAAGGACGGCATGCGGCGAAGTATTGCCTGGACCGCGCGGCACTCGCCAGCCGATTTCCACCGGAAGCGCCCACCGATCGCGAGTCCTACCTACCCGGATGACGAAGCTCCGCGCTGCCGCGGAGATGCTCCTGGGACTCGATGTGGCCGGTGGTGCGCCTGGGAGTGATCCCCGCAACAAGTCGGGAATCGGTGCACGGCGACCTCGGTATCCTCGGAAATCGTGGATCTGACCGTGCGCCGGGCTGCGCTCGATGACGTACAGATCGCCTACCGGGATTCGGGGGCGGTCTCGCTCGACGCCGTTCCGGTAGTGCTGGTGCACGGTATGGGCGGGGACGGGCATACCTGGGATCGGTTCGCGCACACGTTGGTGCGGGCGGGCCGCCGGGTGATCATTCCCGACCTGCGCGGGCACGGCCGCAGTTCCCACACCGACTCGTACCTGTTCGATGAATTCGGCGCCGACGTGCTGAAACTGTGTGACCGGCTCGGCCTGAGCGCCGTGGACCTGGTCGGACATTCGCTCGGCGGCTACGCGGTGTCCTGCGTCGCGCAGGAACGGCCGGAATTGGTGCGGCGTCTGGTCATCGAGGAATGTCCGCTGCCGCTGCGCTCCGGCGACGAAGAGATGACGCTGACCCGCCGCTTCCCGACCATCCCCGAACTCTGGCACGCCGCGACCAGTCTGATCCGGCATCCGCGCGCGGTGCTGGCCTTCGACCGTTCCATGACGCGGACCGCGCTGGAGCAATTCCGCAAACCCAACCCGGAATGGTGGGACCGGTTGCGCGACATCACCGCACCGACCCTGGTGCTGCGCGGCGGTCCCGGCGGCATGGTCGACCCGGAGAAACTGGCCATCATGCGCACCGACATCCCGGACTGCGCGGTGACGGCGTTCTCCTGCGGCCACAGCATCCACCGCGACCGCTACCACGAATTCGAGGCCGCCGTCCTCCCGTTCCTCGCCGCGCGCTGAGGAATCCGCACTCTTTCTCGTGGGAGTTAGTCAACAGGAGTTGCTTATTGCCGCCGATGCGGTATCGGCGCTGCCGGGCAAGATCTACAGTAAAGCGATGTCCGCACTCGACCATCCGGTCTTGTTCTTTCCTGACGAGCAGTCGTTGCGTGCTCGGCTCGTGGACGACCGCGCCTCGGTGGACAGGGTATGGCCGAGATTCGGTATCAGGGGACCGGTGCACGTTTCGCTGAACCAGATGCGAGCGCGGCGTATGGAGAAGTTCGCCGACGGCCAGAAGCTGGGCTGAGGTGGCACGGGTCGTGACGCGCCGATGAGCGGATTCGAAGGAACATCGTGTTCGGCGGCGGCCGCCGATATTCCATTGCCGGGCACCGCGACTCGGGTGACCGGCTGGCTGTGTGTCGAGCAGCCGGGCGCGTGGGGTCGCGACGTCATCGGTGACGAGGTGCTCGGTCCGGAGATCACTGCCGAACTGGCGGCCCGCACCAAGGCGGCGCAGGTCCGTCCGACGCTGATCCGGCGACCGGGGCGCAGTGAATTCACTGGTGTCCGAACGGTTTTTATCGCAAGCTCGCGGCCGGAGGGTTCCTGGTGCGAACGCTTCGAGATCACCGATCTGAAGCAGCTGCTCGACCTGGATCTGCACCAGCTCAACGGTCCGCCGCCGGGAATCGGTGTACCCGTTGATGATCCACTCGTCCTCGTGTGCGCCCACGGAAAGCGCGACCAATGCTGTGCGCTGCTCGGCCGCCCGATCGCCGCGAGCTTGGCCGCCGAATACCCCGGCCGCGTGTGGGAGTGCTCGCACACCGGCGGCCACCGCTTCGCCCCCGCCGTGGTCCTGCTGCCCTCCGGCCTGACCTACGGCCGCCTCGATGCCGCAGGCGCGCGGCAGGCGGTCGAAGCCGCCACCCGCGGCGCGGTCTCGATGACCGGCCTCCGCGGCCGCAGCTGCTACAAACCCATCGAACAGGTCGCCGAACTCGCTGTGCGCGAACAGATTTCCGCAGCCACCGACGCCCTCACGGTGCGCCTCGAGCCCACCGCAACTGCCCGCGCCCCGATGGGTGCCTCAGTGGAGGCTGCCCCGGTGGGGGACTCGGTGGAGTCTGCGTCGGCTTCGGTGGCGGTGGGGGTGGCGGTGGCGGAGTCGGCAGCGTCTGCGCTGGTGGAGGGCTCGGCCGGGTCTGCGCCGGCCTCCGCGCAGGCGAGTGCCTCGATGGTGCCCACGACCACCGCCGCGGTGGCGAGTGCCGCGGCCGACCCGACGCTGGCAGGCGCAGCAGTGGTCACCCACCATGATGGCCGTCGCTGGCGTGTCACTGCACACTCGGTAGCTTTCGCCCCACGTCAAGCCAGTTGTGGTGCGGCGCCGAAGCCGGTGACCGCGGTGGTCGCCGACGAAATCCAACTCCTCGCCGACGATTGACATCGAGATCGCCCTCAGGGATTGGCCAACAAGCCGATGACTTTCGGTTCGATAGTCGTGCCCGCGGTGGTCGACCTCGGGGCACGGCAGCTGCACATCGCGGCCAACACCCCGTTCCTGGGCCTGGCGATGTGGGGCAGCGCCCGCGCGCAGGCGCGCAACTATCTTCCGGAACCGCGCCTGGTACTGGGCTGATCGCTGTGCCATCGCCCCCTGCGCGATGGCACAGCAGCGCTCACCAGTGGGTGCCGGGAACCCAGCTGGCGGCGCGGCGCAGGGCGGTGCCGGTGACGCGGCGTGCCGTCGACCGCGGACGTGGCTCGCGTTGGGGGGTCAGGGTTTCCGGTACTTCCTCCGGGGCGGATTCCGTTTGCTCGCCCTTGGCGGCGGGAGAGTCGGGCAGTGCGCGGTAATACCGGTGCAGGATGCGGTCGCGGATTTTGGGGGTGAGCAGGGCGCCGTATTCGGCGAAGGTGCCCAGCGGCACATCGATGCGCTTGGGGCGTTCGGTGAGCGCGCGCACGATGGTGGCCGCCGCCCATTCCGGGGACTCGGACGGACCCTGATCGCCGCTCGGGGTGATCATCGGAGTGCGCACCAGCGGCATGTGAATGGTGGTGAAAGTGACGCCGTCGGCCATGGTTTCGACCGCGGCCACTTCGGTGAACTTGTCCAGCGCCGCCTTGCTCGCGAGATATGCGGCGAAGCGCGGAGTGGCCACCTGAACACCGGCGCTGCTGATATTGACGATGTGGCCGAACTTGCGTTCCCGCATCTGCGGCAGCAGGGCAAGCGTGAGCCGCAATGCGCCGAAGTAGTTGACCGCCATGGTGCGTTCGAAATCGTGCAGCCGGTCGGTGGAGCGGTGGATGGCGCGGCGGATGGAGCGGCCCGCGTTGTTGACCAGCATGTCGATGTGACCGTGTTCGTCGAGGATGGTCTTGACGACCTGGTCGACGGATTCGGAATCGGTGATGTCGCACTGATATCCGTAGGCGATGCCGCCCTCGGCCCTGATTTCTTCGACCACGGTCGCGAGTTCGTCACCACGGCGCGCGAGCAGGAACACGATGGCGTTCTTGTCCGCGACGGCAAGCGCCGCCGCCCGGCCGATGCCGGAGGAAGCGCCGGTGATGAGGATGTGCCGGCCGGTGAGGTCGCGGCGGTTGCGCCTGGTCTGCCCGCGCGGGCCGGTGTCGTCAGCGGATGCTCGGGTCATCGCTGCTCCTTTGCAGGTCGATTTGGCACGAACTTACTCCTAAGTAAGTTTACCTGCCAAGTGGGCCATGTCACGCCGGGGGCCCGCGTTCGAACGCATCTCGAATCCTTCGAACATATGTGCGATACTCTGCGCATGGCGGACGATCGGATGGCGGAAGTATTTGCCGCGGTGCGGCTCGGAAGTGGGAATCCCGAGGCGGCCAGGCGGCTGCTCGGGGAGTTGTGGATCGAGATCGGTGCCAGCGGAGATCCCTTGCACCGCTGCCTGATTGCGCATCATCTCGCCGATCTACAGGACACTGCCGATGGGGCGCTACTGTGGGATCAGCGCGCGCTCGCCGCGGTGTTCGGTCCCGGCGTTGCGCTCGACGAAGGGCTTCGCGGTTTCCTCCCCGCGCTGTATCTCAGCCTGGCCGACAGTCATCGCCGCGTCGGCGATTTCGACACCGCCCGTATGCAATTGGCCATCGCTCGCGGCCATCTCGACATCCTCGCCAACGACGCCTACGGCGCCGTGATCCGGGCCAAGCTCGACAGGGTCGGGGCAGCGCTGACCGCCGCGTCGAAAGAGTCGCTGCCGGCAGGCTGACCTGCGTCGACGGGTGAATCTCCGGGATTGCCGCCCTGTTGCCCCTTCTTAATCTTTCGAATGTATGTTCGATAATTGAGGAGGTGATGTGTCATGGGTTGGAGCAACGGTCCACCGACCTGGGCGGAGCTGGAGCGGGTGCTGTCCGGGCGTCCCGGCCGGACCAACCCGGAGGCGATGTACCCCGGCGACGGCGGCGACAGTCCGGCGTGGTCGCGCAAGCGCGGCGCGTATCGGGCCGAGCCGGTCGAACCCGCCGAAGGGCCGGTGGTGCCGTATGCGGAGTTGCACGCGCATTCGGCCTACAGCTTCCTGGACGGGGCGAGCCAGCCGGAGGAACTGGTGGAGGAGGCGGTCCGGCTCGGGTTGTCGGCGATCGCGCTCACCGACCACGACGGCTTCTACGGAACCGTGCGCTTCGCGGAGGCGGCCAAGGAATGGGGGATGCCCACGGTCTTCGGCGCGGAGCTGTCACTCGGTGCGCAGCCCGCGCAGCGGCAGGCGGCGGCACAGGCCGCGGTCGCGGATTCGGCGCCGCGCACCGGCTCGCCGGACCCCGCCGGTCCGCATCTGCTCGTACTCGCCAGGGGGCAAGAGGGGTATCGGCGACTATCGCGTGAGATCGCGGCCGCCCACATGGCCGCGGGGGAGAAGGGCATTCTCCGCTACGACCTCGATGCGCTCACCGCCGCGGCGGACGGGCACTGGCACATCCTGACCGGCTGCCGCAAAGGCCATGTCCGCCAAGCCCTCGAACGTGACCTCGGCGCGGGCGACACCCGCCTCGCCGAGGCGGAAGCGGCCCTGCGCGAGCTGATGGCCCGGTTCGGCGCCGACCGGGTGAGCGTGGAGCTCACCCACCACGGCATTCCGGAGGACGACGAGCGCAACGCGCATCTCGTCGCGCTGGCCGACCGGCTCGGCCTACCCGTGCTGGCGACCACCGGAGCGCATTTCGCCGGACCCGGCCAGCGTCGCCGCGCCATGGCGCTCGCGGCGATCAGGTCGCGCCGGAGCCTGGACGAGATCGCGGGCTGGCTGGCCCCCACCGGCGGTGCGCACCTGCGTTCCGGTGCGGAGATGGCGCAGCTGTTCGCCGCCTGTCCGCAGGCGGTGGCGAACGCGGTGGCGCTCGCCCGCGAATGCGCCTTCGATCTGAAGTTGATCGCACCGAAGCTGCCGCCGTTCGACGTGCCCGCCGGACACGACGAGAAGTCGTGGCTGCGTGAGCTGACACTCGCGGGCGCTGCCGACAGGTATGGTCCACAAGCGGGAAATCCCCAGGCGTACCAGCAGATCGAGCACGAGCTCGCCGTGATCGACAAGCTGGAGTTCCCCGGTTACTTCCTGGTGGTGCACGATATCGTCACCTTCTGCAAGGACAACGACATCCTGTGCCAGGGTCGTGGCTCGGCGGCCAACTCGGCGGTCTGCTACGCGATCGGCATCACCAATGTCGACCCCGTCGCCAACAATCTGCTGTTCGAACGGTTCCTTTCGCCGGAGCGCGACGGCCCGCCCGATATCGATGTCGACATCGAATCCGATCGCCGTGAAGAGGCGATCCAGCACGTCTACACCAAATACGGTCGCGGCTATGCCGCTCAGGTGGCCAATGTGATCACCTACCGCGGTAAGTCCGCGGTGCGTGATGCCGCACGCGCATTGGGGTTTTCGCCGGGTCAGCAAGATGCGTGGAGCAAACAGGTGAGCCGCTGGACCGGCGTAGGCGGCGAGACCGGCACCGACATTCCCGCGGAGGTGCTCGAGTTGGCCACCGAAATCGAGGGTCTGCCGAGGCATCTCGGCATCCACTCCGGCGGCATGGTGATCTGTGATCGGCCCATCGCCGATGTCTGCCCGGTGGAGTGGGCGCGGATGCCCGGCCGCAGCGTGCTGCAGTGGGACAAGGACGATTGCGCCGCGGTCAATCTGGTGAAGTTCGACCTGCTCGGCCTCGGCATGCTCTCCGCGCTGCACTACATGATCGATATGGTGCGCGAGCACAAGGAGGAGACGGTCGAGCTGCACAAGCTGGACCTGAAGGAGGCCGCCGTGTACGAAATGCTGTCGCGCGCCGACTCGGTGGGCGTCTTCCAGGTGGAGTCACGTGCTCAGATGGCCACGCTGCCCCGGTTGAAACCGCGGAAATTCTACGACCTGGTCGTGGAGGTGGCGCTGATTCGACCGGGTCCGATCCAAGGCGGCTCGGTGCACCCCTACATCCGCCGTCGCAACGGGCTCGAAGAGGTGACCTACGACCATGAGGCCCTGCGGAATTCGCTCGCGCGCACCCTCGGCGTGCCGCTTTTCCAGGAGCAGCTCATGCAGATGGCCGTCGATGTCGCCGGTTTCACCGCCGCCGAGGCCGACCAGCTGCGCCGCGCCATGGGTTCCAAACGCTCGCCGGAGCGCATGGAACGACTCAAGGATCGCCTGTACGAGGGTATGCGCGAGCTGCACGGCATCACCGGCGAGATCGCCGACCGTATCTACGAAAAGCTCTATGCCTTCGCGAATTTCGGCTTTCCGGAAAGTCATTCGCAGAGCTTCGCCTCGATCGTGTTCTATTCGTCGTGGTTCAAACTGCACCATCCCGCGGCCTTCTGCGCCGGTTTGCTGCGCGCCCAGCCGATGGGCTTCTACTCTCCGCAGTCGCTGGTCGCTGATGCTCGCAGGCACGGGGTGCTCGTGCACGGCCCGGACATCAATGCCAGCCGCGCCGAACCGACTCTCGAGCAGCGCGGCACCCAGGTGCGCCTCGGCCTCGCGACAATCCGCCACATCGGCGCGGACCTCGCCGAACGCATCGTCGCGGCCCGCGGGTCGGTGCCGTACACCTCCTTCATCGACCTCACCGGCCGTGTGGAACTCACTGTCGCCCAAGCGGAGTCACTCGCTACCGCGGGCGCGCTCGGCAGCCTCGGCAGCACCCGCCGCGCGGCGCTCTGGGCGGCGGGCGCCGCCGCGGGCGAACGTCCTGACCGCCTGCCCGGCACCGGAGCCGCCACCACCGCCCCCGCCCTGCCCGGCATGAGCGAGCTCGAACTCGCCGCCGCCGACGTCTGGGCCACCGGCGTCTCCCCTGGCAGCTACCCCACCGAATTCCTGCGCCCCCGACTCGACGCCCTCGGTGTCATCCCCGCCTCTGGCCTGCTTGCCGTCCCCGACGGCTCCCGAGTCCTGGTCGGCGGCGCCGTCACACACCGGCAGCGTCCCGCCACCGCCGCGGGCGTCACCTTCCTCAACGTGGAAGACGAAACCGGCATGGTGAACGTCGTCTGCTCGGTGGGCCTGTGGACCCGCTACCGCCGCCTGGCCCAGAGCGCCCCCGCTCTGCTCATTCGCGGCCGTGTCCAGAACGCCGAAGGTGCGGTCAGCGTGGTCGCCGAGCACCTGCAGCGCCTGGACCTGCGTATCGAGGCGAAATCCCGTGACTTCCGTTGATGTTCAGAACATTCCGTTCTGGTTGACCGATTCCGCCGGGATCGGCTGGATGACATCCCAATGTTCGACGAGCTTTCCGCCGTCGAGCCGGAAGATGTCCATGATCGCCAGGCCGCGCTGCCCTGGCTCGCGCACTCCATGCACTTGAGCGGAGACGTAATCACCCTCCGCGACAAGGCGTTTCACCTCGACGCGCAGTGCTGGGAACGTTTCCTTCAGGTGGGTGAGCCGGGTGAGCAGTCCTTCGAGTCCGTCGGCGATTTCCGGGTTGTGCTGGACGTACCGATCGCCGATCAGTGCGGCGGCGGCCTCGAAATCCTTTGTGTTGAAGGCGGCTTCGTAGAAAGCGAGCACGGTTCGCTTGTTCGACTCCACCGTCGGGTCGACGTGCGGGGTACCGGTCATGGGGTGATCCTCACTCGTGTGAACAGCTGTAGCGCTACAACTGTAGCGCTACGTGTGTCTGGGTACAATCCGAGAATGAAGTCCGATTCGACGACCCAGCGCGGTCGCAACCCGCGCGGTCAAGGCGGCCGACTACGAGAGGACATCGTCGCCGCCGCGATAGGACTGCTCGACACACTCGGCGACGACCAGGCGTTGTCGATGCGCGCGGTCGCACGCGAAATCGGCAGTGCCGCAACGTCGGTCTATCTGCACTTCGCCGACCGCGACGCGCTGGTGCTCGCCGCGCTGGAGCAGTACCACGGTGACCTGGTGCGGGCCATCGATGACGCGGAAGCCGCCGCCGACGATCCCGTCGGCAAACTGCGCGCGCGCACCCACGTACTCGGCGCATGGGCCGCCCGGCATCCGGGCCTCTACAAGGTTCTGCACGAAAGCACCCTCAACCAGCGCACGGCGATGCCCTTCACGCAGGAACTGACCGATCGCACCATCGCCGCGATCCAACGATGCATGGATGCCGGTCTGGTGCCCGACGACGACGCGGCGTCGGTCACGCTCGATCTGCGTGCGGCAGTCCACGGTGCGGTATCGATGCGACTCAACCAGCCGGACAAACCGTGGCCGCCGCTCACCGATCAGATCGAAAGATTCCTCGTCAGACTGGTCGGCGTCGCACCGGCGGGATAACCCGGGTGACGAGCTCGGTGACCGAACTCACTGCAGCGGCTAGTCTTCGGTCATGCGCAAGCTTGCTGTCGTGATGACCGGCCTGCTGGGTTTGACGTTGCTCGCCGGGTGCGGTGACGACAACGGCGGCTCCGCCTCGGAGGGGTCGACCATGGCCACCGCCGCCGCTCCCGCACCCGCGATCGCACCGCCAGGGCTGCGCGAACAAGGCCCGGCGACGAAACAGGACAACCGTGGGCAAGGCGGTGAGTCGATCACGCTGCGTAAGGAGGTCGTCACCGGCAGCGTGTCCCTCACCGCGAGCGACCCGATCAGCGCCGCGGGTAAGGTCGCCGATCAGGTGCGGCTGCTCGACGGCCGGATCGATAGCCGCACCGAACAACCGGGCAGCGATGACGTCGATCCGAGCGCCACGCTCACCGTGCGAGTGCCCTCGGACAAGACGGACAAGTTCATCGACGGCCTCGGCGGCCTCGGCCGCGTCACCCAGGTGAGCACCAACCGCGACGACGTCACCATGCACTGGGAAGACCTCGACGCGCGGATCAAGGCGCTCCAGGCCTCGGTCGACCGGCTGCGCGCACTCATCGCGGGCGCAACAAGCACCGCGGATCTCATTGCCGCGGAAAGCGCCTTGTCCAGCCGCCAAGGCGAACTCGACAGCCTCACCGCGCAGAAGCGTCACCTCGACGACCAGGTCGCGCTGTCCACGTTGACCATCGACATCACCACCTCGGACAAGAAGTCCGATGACAATGGGCCGACCAATTTCTGGGATGGCATCGTCTCGGGTTGGCACTCGCTGATGGACTGGCTGAAGGACGCGGTCGTCTTCAGCGGCAAGGCAATTCCGTGGCTCGGCTTCCTCGTGGTGGTCGGCGCGGTGGTCTGGGGCATTGTGCGCATCGTGCGGCGGCCCGGCCGGAAACCCGGTGCCACGGCTGCGGCCGAATCGGCCACGCCGAAGGAATCGGCGGCCGCCGCGGAATCAGTGCCCGAACCGACCGCTACGAGCGCCTCGAAGAGCTCCGATACCAGCGGCGAGACAGGAGCGGCAGGTGTCGACAGTGGTAAGGGCGACGATAAAACCGAACAGCCGTAAAGGCCCGCTCATCGAGACGCTCGACGACGGCACTCTGCAGCTGTACGTTCGCCCCCCCGCCGTCGAGGGCAAGGCGAACAAGGCCGCCATCGAACTCCTCGCCGAGCACTACGGCGTCCCCAAATCCGCTGTCCGCCTGGCTGCCGGTGCGACCTCGCGCTTCAAACGCTTCGAAGTCGACCTCTGAAACTCGTGTGCTCCAGCCTGAGGGCGATGCGTTTATACCCCGCCGGAAAAACCGAGTTGCCGCCAAGCTTCGTACACGGTGACCGCGGCTGCGTTGGACAGGTTCATCGACCGCCGCCCCGGCAGCATGGGGATCCGCAGCTGCGCGGTGATGTGCGAGTCGGCAAGCACCTCCGCGGGCAGTCCGGTCGGCTCGGTGCCGAACAACAGCACATCCCCGTCTCGATAGGCCACCTCGGTGTAGTGCGTCTGGGCCTGCGTAGTGAACGCGAACACCCGCTCGGGCCGCAGCGCCCGCCACGCCGCCGCCAAATTCTCGTGCACGGTCACCGAAGCCAGATCGTGGTAATCCAACCCGGCCCGCCGCAGCTTCGACTCCGAAAGATCGAACCCCAGTGGTTCGACCAAATGCAGCTCACACCCGGTCCCGGCGACCAGCCGGATCGCATTGCCGGTATTCCCCGGGATGGCAGGCTCGTGAAACATCAATCGGAACACCAGGCCAGTCAATCAGGTGCTGTGGGAGCCACCTCGTTTACCTACCGTCGGTGATCGCGGGATCGGCCTTGGTTCGGCGGAAATTTTACTCGGCAGGCCGCTCCGGCAGGGCGCATGCCATGCCGTCCGCCATTCCGGTCGGACGCACGCCGAGCCCCTGGTTGAGGCGGGCCCGTTCGTTCTCCCAGGCGACGGTGGTGGCCAACTCGGCGACCTGTGTTCTTGTCAGCTGTGCCAGCAATGCGGTGCGCAGGTCGTCGAGCTCGATGGCCGGGGTCGCGGTCATGGCTTCGGCGAAGGAGATGACGAGTCTTTCCAGATCGCTGTAGGCGTCGCTGGTTCGGTAGCGCGGTAGGTCGGTGAGTTGCTGCTCGGTGAGGCCGCTCGACCGGGCCACCGCGGAGCCGATGTCGAGGCAGAACTCGCAGTTGACGAGGCCGGCGGTTTTCAGTTCGGCAAGGTCCTTGAGCTTCGGATCCAGTCGATTGCTGAACAGCATGGCCATCTCGTACCCGATCGTGCTCACCAGGACCTGCGGTCGCCGGATGAGCCAGCCGAGTAGATCGGACCGGTTTCGCTTCGCCTGTCGAAACGCGAGCAGGGAGTGTCGAATCCGTGTCAATGACTTCATTGCCCATACCTCCTTGCGTCGGATAACTCACCGTACCTCGAAACTACGCTCTGTAGTAGAGACTTTCCATGCTCCGAAAGCAGTTGCTGTGGTCGGCGTCGCGGCCTCGTTCACGCCGGACGGCTCATCGAGTCGAAGGCGTCGCCGTCGTCGAATGGCTCGGGGTGGGATGACCGCTGTCTGTGACCGGCCGCCTGGTGTCTGCAAGAATCGGTGCCGTGACCGACGTGGACGCCTCTGCCGCCGGACGGCAGTCCGGTAGGAACCGGGGTGCGCAGTTCCTGCGCTCTCACCTGCCGATGGTCATCGTGGCGGTGGTCATCGTGCTCGCGGTGATTTTTGTCGCCTCGGATCGCTGGCGTCGTGGGGCGCTGTTCTTCGGTGGCGCGACGCTGCTGGCCGCCACCTTCCGGCTGTGCCTGCCGACGGCTCGGGTCGGCCTGCTCGCGGTGCGCAGCAAGCCCTTCGATGTCGCGACCTTGAGCATCCTGGGCACCCTGATCGTCTTCATCGCCGCGACGATCAACACCCTCGGCGTCGGCTGAGAGGCAGTGCCGGCGTCGGATCCGTGACTGTGGGCGACGGAGCGAAATTTCGGTGGGCACAAGGTTGTTGGGTTGTCCCCGCCGATGTGGTCGGCGAGGACGGCGCCCGCATCGGCTAGTTCACCGGTCGGCGGGGTAGCGCTCGGCGAACACGGTGTGCTCGCGCGGGCGGCGACCGGGGTGCGGTGGGTTGGCGTCGCTGTAGCCGACGGCCACCATGACCGTGATAGCGAGGTCGGGACGGTCGTCGATGCCGATGGCCTTCTTGACCAGGTCCGGGTCCCAGCCGTTCATCGGCGCCGAGGCCAGGCCGAGGCTGGTGGCGGCGAGCATGACGTAGGTTGCCGCGATCATCGCGTTCTTCACCGCGTTCTCACGGAGCAGCCCGCGCTGGTGCAGTGAGTGGAATTCGGCGCGCGAATCGAACATCGCGGTGAACTCCGCGTCCCATGCGCCGTTGCGGCCCGCCAGTTCGGCGATATCGGTATTGCTCGCCGCCCAGGCCGCGGTCTCGGCGACGAAGACCAGCACCACCGGCGCCTCAAGCGGTTGCGGCTGACCGAAGGCGGCGGTCGAGAGGTCGCGGCGGCCGGACTCGCTGGTCACCACCACGATCGAACGGTCCTGCATATTCCACGCGGTGGGCGCCTCGACCGCCAGATCCAGCAGCTCCTCGAGCAGCTGACTCGGCACCGGGTCCGGGCGGTAGTGGCGCGTGGTGCGGCGGGTGCGAATGGCGTCGGGGACCGAAAGTATCTGTGTTGTCATGATTCTTACTATCGGAGAGTTACTCTCTAATGGGAAGACGGCACTTGAAAGTGCGTTACACTCGAAAACGTGCGTACGATCCATGAGGCCAGTGGGCTGCCTGCCGATGTCTATTCGGCGAAGTGCCCTACCCGGCAGCTACTCGACCAGGTCGCGGGTAAGTGGACGGTGTTGATCGTGGATGCCCTCGCCGACGGGACGATGCGCTACACCGACCTGCACCGCCGCATCGATGGCGTCTCGCAGAAGATGCTCACGCAGACTCTGCGTCAGCTCGAAACGGACGGATTCGTCACGCGCACAGTGCATCCCACCATTCCGCCGCGTGTCGACTACGACCTCACGGAGCTCGGCCACAGCCTGCGCACTCCGATCGCGGCGCTCCGCGAGTGGATCGAGACCAATATCAACAGGGTCGAGGAGGCCAGGCGTCTCGCGGCAGGCTGAGGCCGCCGCTGCGGATGTCGCGACCTGAGCCACGCCTGGTGTCTCCGGTAGTAAACTGAATCCTTCGGCTCGCAATGGTTTTCATGAGCTATAGCTCGGATTCCGGGCGAGTCCGAGGCCGTCGGGGAATCAGACGGTCCGGTCCGATGCAGCGACTCCAGTGCAGGGGAAACGGCATGAGTGATACCGATGGCGGGAGCGGCGGGGCGCATTCGCTGTGGACCGTGGTGGCCTTCGACGACAACGGCAGCGAGGGCGCGCCGCTCGTCGGGACCGCCATGGCGGGCGATCTGGATATGGCGGCGGGGCTGGTCTGCGCATATCTACCTGCCCTGAAACAGGATTCGAAGGGCTACTACCTGGTCGCCACTCGCAGCAGGATGGGCGCGGGCCGGTTGACCGGCTGCCCCGGGCCGCCTGCGTGGATCAGCAAGCCGTTTCGCAATGGCGCGGAATGGGCGACAGGACCGTGGAGCGCGCTGGAGAATGACCGCGCGCCCGAGGGGTAGTGCCCTAGCCTGCTTCGGCCACGACCGCGCGTCCGCTGCGCGCGCCGTAGCGGCTGCGCGCCTGCGCCGGTGTGATCGTCGCGAGCTCGGTGGGCGGTTCTCCCTTCAGGTGCTGTTCCAGGATCTGACCAGCCATCGGAGCGATGAACGGCGCGGAGACGATGAGGCCGTAGGAATTGAACGCGGACGCGCCCCACACAATGATCCTGGCGGCGGGCCGGACCAGCAGATCCACGATGCCCGGTCGATCGAACCTACCGAGCTGGCGCATCCACTTCGGCAGCGTGGCGACCGAAGCCAGCGACAGCAGCCTGCTGCCCGCGAAATAGCTGATGCCCGCACCGTTGCGCGGTGAGGTCCACAGCAGATGGTGCATGCCCGCCTCGGCGCGTTCGGAGGTGCACAGCCGCGGGCGGACCCTGGCGAAGTACGCGCGCACCTCCTCGCGGGAGCGGGGCACGTCTTCCCGCTTGCAGGTCTGCAGTTCCGCCGCGATCGCGCATTCGTGCCAGTAGCGGGTCTCCTCCTCGGGAGACAGCGGGCCGGGTCCGAACATTTCGTAGGCCTTGAGTACCGAGTGCCAGCCGGTGATGTGGATCCACAGCTGAGTCTCCGGGCTGTTGGCGCTGTAGCGGGTCCCGCTGATCGGTTCGATGCCGCTCATCGGGGCGTGCACCTGCATCAGGTGCTCGGCGGCCTGGATGGCCGTGCGGCCGTCGGCGACGGCGGCGATGAGGAAGTACGAGAAGGTGTGGTCGAGGCGCTGGCGCGGGTCGGTGTAGATGCCGCGGGAGTCGGCGACGGCCGCGGTCAGGAACGGGTCGAAGTGTTCGAGGACCACCGCGCGCTGGAAGCCGATCACGGCGGTCGGTGCGGTCCAGATCTTCCAGCTCGGCGAGCCGGGGCCGAAGAACCCGTAGTCATCGCGGCGAAGTGTGGTCGGATCGAAAGCCATCAGCTGCTCCTTTGCGTGCTCGTCCGCTCCGTGGCGGCGAATACAACGCAACCGTAGCAATTGGCCTCAGTCAATACAACGGTCCCGTAGCATTTATTGCGGATTCTATTTCCGGTGCCGGCGGGTGACACTATGGACCGGTGGAGGTGAAACGGCAGTGACTCGATCGCACACTGCGGCCGACCGTCCGCGCAGGCGATACGCACCGCGCCTGCCTCCGGAGCAGCGTCGCGCCCAGCTGCTCGACGCGGCCTTCGCCGTATTGGGCCGGATGGAACTGCACGAGCTGAGCATGGAGGCGGTCGCGCACGCGGCCGGTGTCGGAAAACCGGTGCTCTACACCGTGTTCAAGACCCGCGCCGAGCTGGTGACGGCGCTACTGGAGCGGGAAAACGAGCGCGGCCTCGAACAGGTCGCCGCGACCTTGCCGACCGATCTGATGGGCGCCGATCCGGTTGTCGCGGCCTCGGCGACGGTCGAGGCGTTCGTCGGTGTGGCGCTGGAGAATCCGACACGCTGGCGGTTGATTCTCACCGCGCCGGGCAACGCTCCCGGCGAATACCGTGACGCACTGCAGAATTCGCGTGCGGGCATCTTCGATCAGGCCGAGGCGCTGGTCCGCATGGGCACCGCGCTCGAACCACGGTGGGCGGGTGTGGATTCCGCACTGCTCACCAACTCGCTGCTGACCATCGCCGAAATGCTCGGCCGGTTGGCGGTCAGCGAGCCCGACGCCTATCCCCGAGAGCGGCTGCAGGCCTACGTGCGTTCCATCGTCGGTCTGCTCGCCGGCGCACCTGTCGCCGAATAGGCTCGGGGGCAAAGTATTTCGTACGTCACCGACGGTTGGCGGGTGTCAGTCGACCGGCCTGCGGTGCACTCGGGCCAGCCGCATCGTCTCGGTCAGCAGCTTCGACACCGCGGCCGCCTCGGTGAGGAACCCGTCGTGGCCGTCGCGCGAATGCACGATCTCCAGACCATCGCAGCCGGGCAGCCCATCGGCCAGTTCCTGTTGGGTGCGCAGCGGATAGAGCCGATCGGAATCGACGCCGCCGACCACGCACGGCACCGGCGTCGCGGCGAGCGCGGCCGCGACCCCACCGCGCCCACGTCCGATGTCGTGCCGGTTCATCGCCTCGGTGAGCAAGACGTAGGTGGCCGGATCGAAACGGCTACAGAGCTTGTCGGCCTGATGGTCCAGATAGCTCTGCACCGCATAGCGGCCGCCGCGCCACGGATCCTCATCGCCCTGCGCGTTGTTCTCGAAGCGGTGATCCAGCTCGGACTCGGTCCGATAGGTCAGGTGCGCGATGCGCCGTGCGATGCCCATGCCGGTCGTCGGGACGCGATCGGTGTCGTGATAATCGCCGCCCTGCCAGTCGGGGTCGGCCTTGATCGCGGCGATCTGCGTTGTCTGCGTGCCGATCTGGTCGGCGGTGGCGCGCGCGCCGACGGCGAGCACCAGTGCGGCGCCGACCCGATTCGGGGCGCCGACCATCCACTCCAGCACCCGCATGCCGCCCATCGACCCGCCGACGACCGCGGCCAGCGTTTCGATGCCGAGCAGATCCATCAGTGCCACTTCCGCGCTCACCTGATCGCGGATCGAAATCTCCGGAAACCGTGCGCCCCAAGGCTTTCCGTCCGGAGCCAGCGAGGTGGGCCCGGTGCTTCCCATGCAGCCGCCGAGCACGTTCGTCGCGATGACACACCACTCGTCGGTGTCGATCGGCGCGCCGGGACCGACCATGCCGTCCCACCATCCCGGTAGCGGATGGATGTCGTCCGGGCGTCCGATCACATGTGAGTCGCCGGTCAGCGCGTGCTCGACCAGCACCACGTTGTCCAGCGTGGGGGAGAGCTCACCCCAGCGCTGCACGGCGAGGTGTACGTCCTGGACCACAGCGCCGTTCTCCAGCCGCACGTCCCCGATGGCGACCATGCCGAGCCGCCCGTCCGGCGGTGGCAGGGCCACCGCCGAGGCGGGTCGCACGACACTCGGTTCGGCGCCCACGGTCACGTCGCCGCCGCCGCGAAACCGGCTCGCAGATCGGCGAGGATGTCGTCGATTCCCTCGATGCCCACCGCCAGCCGAACCAGCCCCGGCGTGACGCCGGAGGCCAACTGCTCCTCGGGTGTCAGCTGCGAGTGCGTGGTCGACGCGGGATGGATTACGAGAGAACGCACATCACCGATGTTAGCGACATGGCTGTGCAGGGCTAATGCGTCCACGAACTTCTTGCCCGCATCGACACCACCGCTGAGCTCGAACGCGACAATCGCGCCCGGCCCCTTCGGCGCGAGCTGCTTAGCGCGCTCGTGCCACGGCGAGGACGGCAGGCCCGCGTAGTACACCGTTTCGACGGCGGGCAGGCCGGTCAGGAACTCGGCCACCGCCTGAGCATTGGCGACGTGACGCTCCAGGCGCAGGCTCAGCGTCTCGACGCCCTGGCTGATCAGGAAGGCGTTGAACGGCGACACCGCGGCACCCAGGTCGCGCAGCAGCTGCACGCGCGCCTTCAGCGCGTACGCGGGTGCGCCGAGGTCGGCGAACACCGCACCGTGGTAGCTCGGGTCCGGTGTGGTGAAACCGGGGAACCGCGGCTCGCCCTGCTCGTCGACCACGGTCCAGTCGAACGTGCCGCCGTCGACGATCACGCCCGCGACCGCAGTGCCATGGCCGCCCAGGTACTTGGTCGCCGAGTGCACGACGATGTCGGCGCCGTGCGCGAGCGGCTGGATCAGGTACGGGGTGGCGACCGTGTTGTCCACGATCAGCGGCAGTCCGTTGGCGTGCGCGATCGCGGAGATCCCCGGGATGTCGAAGATGGCGCTGCTCGGGTTGGCGATGGTCTCGCCGTAGAACGCCTTGGTGTTCGGCCGGATGGCCGCACGCCACTGCTCCAGGTCGTCGGGGTCCTCCACGAAGGAGACCTCGATGCCGAGCTTGGGCAGCGAGTAATGGAAGAGGTTGTAGGTGCCGCCGTAGAGGTGCGGACTGGACACGATGTGATCGCCCGCCGAGGCCAGGTTGAGGATCGCGTAGGTCTCCGCGGCCTGTCCCGAGGCCAGCAACAGCGCGGCGACGCCACCCTCCAGGGCGGCGATGCGCTGCTCGACCACGTCCTGGGTCGGGTTCATGATCCTGGTGTAGATGTTGCCCGGCTCGGCGAGGCCGAACAACGCGGCCGCGTGATCGGTGTCACGGAAGGCGTAGGAGGTGGTCTGGTAGATCGGGAGGGCGCGGGCGCCGGTGGTCTCGTCCGGGGCCTGCCCCGCGTGGACCTGCTTGGTCTCGAAGGACCACTGCGTCGGATCGGATGCGATCGGATCGATATCGGCCGCGGACGCGATGGGGTCACTCATGTCTTGCTCCAAAGGGGTTGTTCGCCAGAACTACTTGCTAATGGGATGTGGGCGACGGACAACAACACATTGGGGGTACCTCCTGAAGTGCGCGCTTGCTCTCGACTTTCGAGAGCCCGGTCATCACCCGGAGCACCCCACCGCTGCTGGAGGGTTGCCGTCCAGCAAGCCGGGGCTTCGCGCTGGCACTCATGACCTGACCGGCATCATAGCTGGCGGTCGGTCGACGATCGAAATCGTCGTCGAAAACTCACCGGGTTTCGGTGGCCAGCGGGACGCAGCAGATGCGCACGAACTCGTCGAAGGTGGAGAGGAACGCGGTGCGGCCGGCCAAGGCCGCCGCCGCCGGGTCGCCTTCGTCGAAGATGTCGACCGAACATTCCATCCCGAGCTGCCCGATCAGCTGCCAGGTTCCGACGATCAGCCGCACCTGCAACGCATCGGGCTCGGTGTGGAGTCGTTCGGCGAGCACTTCGGCGATAGCGGCGGTCTTGTTGTCGGCGTGCTCGAGGCTGCGCGCACTGACCGACGGACTGCTGCGCAGGATCCGCTGCATTTGCTGGAACTGCCGGAACGACAGCAGCCTGTCATTTCCATCTATCGCCTGGTCGATGGTCCGCAGGAAAGCCTCACGCAGCGCGCGCAGCTCGTTGCCGGTGACCGGGAGCCCGCGCAGGGTCTCGGCGACGGTGCGGCCGAAGTCCTTGATCGGCCCGAGGATGATGTCCTCTTTGCTGTCGAAATACCGGTTGATCGTGCGGGGCGAGACGTCGGCGGCATTGGCGATCTGCTCGACGGTGGTGGCATCGAAACCATGTGCGTCGCAGAGGTCGAGTCCGACCTCGATGATGCGCAACCGGGTCTGCTGCTTCTTGCGCTCACGCAGGCCGGCAGGCACCGGATTCGCGGTGTGGTCCTGGTTCGGCTCGGCGCCGACAGGGGCGTCCGCTGCGGCACTCGCGCCGGTCGACGTTGATGACTCGAGCATCCTTCCACTGTATCGCAACCGGGACTTTTCGTGTCGTTAGCAGTCAAATGTCTGATTGCGACATTTTTCCCTTGACGACAAATGTCCGACAATGACAGGATGGCAGCACGACTTCGAGTTCCAAGGAGATCAAGGTGACCGAGACTGCGACAGCGGTAGACGTTCCGGAAAAACAAGGCAGTTCGGCGCGCTGGTGGGCCCTGGGGGTGATCGCATTGGCCCAGCTCATGGTGGTGCTGGATGCCACCATCGTGACCATCTCGCTGCCGTTCGCACAACGTGATCTCGACATCAGTGATGGCAACAGGCAATGGATGCTCACCGCCTACACGCTGATCTTCGGCGGTCTGCTGTTGCTCGGCGGCCGGCTCGCCGACTACCTCGGCAGGCGTCGGATCTTCCTCGTCGGTCTCGTGGGATTCGCTGCGGCCTCCGCGCTCGCGGGTCTCGCGCAGAACGGCGCGGAGCTCTTCGCCGGCCGCGCGCTGCAGGGCGCGTTCGCGGCTTTGCTTGCGCCGGCGGCACTTTCGCTGCTCTCGGTGACTTTCACCGAGGCCAAAGAGCGCGCGACCGCGTTCGGTGTCTTCGCCGGAATCTCCGCGGGCGGGGCCGCGCTCGGGCTGATCGCGGGCGGCGCGCTCACCGAGTACGCCTCGTGGCGCTGGTGCCTGCTGGTGAACACCCCGATCGCCATCCTCGCTCTGGTCGGCGCACTGGCCTTTGTGGTGAAGGACATACCGGCCCCGCGGACCGGCGGTTACGACGTGCCCGGCGCCGTCACCGTGACGCTCGGCCTGATCGCGATCGTGTACGGCTTCAGTCGCGCCGCCGACGACGGCTGGCTGGCCGGCAGCACCCTCGGGCTGCTCGTCGCGGGTGTCGCGCTGCTGGTCGCATTCGTCGCGATCGAGCGTCGTTCCTCGAATCCGCTGCTGCCGCTGCATATTCCGGGTGAGATCAACCGCGGCGGCGCTTTCCTCGCCGCGCTGCTCATCCCGATCGCGATGTTCGCGATGTTCCTGTTCCTGAGCTACTACTTCCAGATCACGCTCGGCTACTCGTCGCTGAAGGCCGGCTTCGCGTTCCTGCCGTTCCCCGCGGGCATCGCGATCTCCGCCGGTGTCACCAGTGCGCTGCTGCCGAAGCTCGGCCCGCGGCCGCTGATGGTGGCGGGCTCCGTGCTCGGTGTCCTCGGTCTGCTGTGGCTGGCGCAGTTGAGTTATGGCGACAGCTACGCGGCGAGCGTGCTGCCCGCGCAGGTGCTGATCGCGCTCGGCATGGGCCCGCTGTTCGTCGGCATGCAGACCGTCGCGCTGCATCAGGTCGAGGAAGAGGACTCGGGTGTGGCGAGTGCCTTGCTGAACGCCGCGCAGCAGGTCGGCGGCGCGGTCGGCACCGCCCTGCTGACCACGATCTCGGTGCAGACGGCCAAGTCGTTCGCCGACGGCAATCCGACGCTCGACAACCTGGTCGCCCGTGCCTCGATCCACAGCTACGACGTCGCGTTCTACGTCGGCGCCGGTTTCTTCCTCGCCGCGATCCCGGTGATCGCGCTCATGATCAGGGACAAGCCGGAAACCCTGATCGAGGGCTCCGAGGACGGCGCTCGGGTCCACGTCGGGGTCTGAGATCTTCCTCTCACGGCATCGGAAGTCCGCGTATCGCCTCCGCTCGGCGGCGATACGCGGACTTTCTTTTGCCTTCCGCAGGCCACGCCATGGTGACGGGCGCAACGCCGCGTCGGTCGTCGGCCCGCGAGTGATCGGTGCCACTCCCGGCCTACTCGCCGGTAACCGTTTCGGGGGCGCTCACTCGGGGGGCTGCCCGCGCGGTGAGATCCTCACCAGCAGTACGCTTGTCTTGTTTGCACCACACGTTCCGCGGACAACGCGGGGCATATACGTTGTCTTTGGAACAGCTGGGGTCCGCTCACAAGCGTGTTCGCCTGGCCGTGCAATGAGGGCACCATCCTAGGAGGACACGAAGATCCATGTCCAAGATCAAGGTTGAAGGCACCGTCGTAGAACTCGACGGCGACGAGATGACTCGGATCATTTGGCAGTTCATCAAGGACAAGCTGATCCATCCGTATCTCGACGTGAACCTCGAGTACTACGACCTCGGCATCGAGTGCCGCGACAAGACGGACGACCAGGTCACCGTCGACGCCGCCAACGCCATCAAGAAGCACGGCGTCGGCGTGAAGTGCGCCACCATCACCCCGGATGAGGCGCGCGTCGAGGAATTCGGCCTGAAGAAGATGTGGCGGTCGCCCAACGGCACCATCCGCAACATCCTCGGCGGCACGATCTTCCGCGCCCCGATCATTATTTCGAACGTCCCGCGTCTGGTGCCCGGTTGGACCAAGCCGATCATCATCGGCCGTCACGCCTTCGGCGACCAGTACCGCGCCACCGACTTCAAGGTGTTCGAGGGCGGTACCGTCACCCTCACCTTCACCCCGGACGACGGCAGCGAGCCGATCGTGCACGAGGTCGTGAAAATGCCCGAGGACGGCGGCGTCGTCATGGGCATGTACAACTTCAAGAAGTCCATCGAGGATTTCGCGCGCGCGTCGCTCAACTACGGACTCGCCCAGAACTACCCGGTGTACATGTCCACTAAGAACACCATCCTGAAGGCCTACGACGGCATGTTCAAGGACACCTTCCAGGAGGTCTTCGACGCCGAGTTCAAGACCCAGTTCGACGCGGCGGGGCTTACCTACGAGCACCGGTTGATCGACGACATGGTGGCCTCCTCCATGAAGTGGGAGGGCGGCTACGTCTGGGCCTGCAAGAACTACGACGGCGACGTGCAGTCCGACACGGTCGCGCAGGGCTTCGGCTCGCTCGGCCTGATGACGTCGGTGTTGCTGACCCCGGACGGGCGCACCTGTGAGGCCGAGGCCGCACACGGCACGGTCACCCGGCACTACCGCCAGCACCAGCAGGGCAAGCCGACCTCGACCAACCCGATCGCGTCGATCTTCGCCTGGACCCGTGGTCTCGAGCACCGCGGCAAGCTGGACAACACCCCCGAGGTGATCGGCTTCGCGCAGACCCTCGAGGACGTCGTCATCAAGACCGTCGAAGGCGGGCAGATGACCAAGGACCTGGCCGCGCTCGTCGGCGGCGACCAGGGCTACCTGACCACCGAGGAATTCCTCGGCGCGCTCGACGCCAATCTGGCCCGCGCCCTGCGCTGACCGGACTCTCACCACTCCCGGCGCTGGAACATTCCGGCGCCGGGCGCGAACACACGGGCACCCGCACCACGCCGCGGGCGACTGCATGCAGGTCGCTCGGATCGGCAAGTGGTACGGGTGCCCGAACTGTTTGCTGGTCGAGCCGTCAACTCCGCTCGGAGACTGCGGCGCCGAGTAGACCACTGACGACACGGGTGAAGCTGTCGGCGCCGTTGCCCAGTTCCGCCTGCTCGTCGAACATGCGCTGCAAGGGGTCGAGCAGGTCTGTCGCGACGCCCTGATCGCGGCTGGCGGTGCGGATATTGCGCAGACCGGCCCGATTGCCTGCCAGGTCGGAGAAATTGACCTCGAACTGCCGCGAGTCGATCTCCTCGGCCAGGGTCGGCAGCACGTCGATGATCGAGCGCAGCCACGGCATCAAGAACGCTTCGGTGAACTCGCCCGTGGGCAAGCCCGCGCTGCCGACCATCGCCGCCGCCTGGAAGAAACCGCCGAACAGCCCGTACATCCCGGCCAATACCGCCATGTCGTGCAGTGCGGCGAGGCCGGCGTCCGCGCCGAGGTATTTCGCGGTGCCGAGCTCGGCGATGGTGTCGCCGTGCGCGGCCTGCGCTTCGGGCGAGCCGCTGTACATGACCATGGTGTCCGGCGTGCCGAGTGTCTGTGGCACGCCGAGGATCCCGCCGTCCAGGTAGTGCCCGTCACGCTCGGCGATCCAGGACGCCAGCTCGCGCGCCTCGTCCGGGCGGCCGGTCGCGAGATTGAGGACGGTGCGCCCGCGCAGCGCCTCGGAAGCGGACGCGAGAATCGCAGCGCCCGCGGGAGTGTCGGCCGCCGTGACCACGATCAGCGCACCGGCGGCCACGGCCGCCGCGGGCGTGGCGGCGCGCACGGCTCCGAGTTCGTCCAGATGTGCGGCCTTGCCCGATGACCGGTTCCACACGGTCGTCGGGTGTCCGTTGCGCAAGAAGATCTCCGCGATCGTCGCGCCGATGCGGCCGAGGCCCAACACGGTGACCGATGTCCGATTGTCGTTCACGATTCCTCCGTCGATTCCTGAGTTCGGTTGGTGGGCGCCCGAACTCAGTCTTCGCGCTCCGACGAAAAAACATCAGTGGCAGAGCTGACGACAAGCGAACGATTACTGCCATAGTATCGACCCATGACCGGTCGAACTGTCGCGTTGGCCGTCGCTCCCGGCGCGCTGCATCCGTGGGATCTCTACGAGCTGGGAGTGGTGGCCTCGATCTTCGGCACCCCGCAGCCGGATCTCTCCGACTCCTGGTACGAGCTGAAGGTCTGCGCGGTGACGCCGGAGCAGCACACCCAGCCGATCGGTTTCGGCACCTACCTGCGGGCCGAACACGGTCTCGCCGACCTACTGGCCGCCGACACCGTGATCGTGCCCTCGGTGGCACACGACTTCGTGACCGCCGAACGCGAAATACCGCCCGAACTCGTCGGCGCGCTCGCCGCGGCGCACCGTCGCGGTGCACGCATGGTCGCGCTGTGCGACGGGATCTTCGCCCTAGCCGCCGCGGGCATCCTGGACGGTCGGCGCGCCACCGTGCACTGGGAGCACGCCGAGGTCCTGTCCAGGCGCTATCCCGGCATCGAGGTCAACGAGTCGGTGCTCTACGTCGATGACGGCGACGTGCTCACCAGCGCGGGCATGGCGGCCGCCCTCGATCTGTGTCTGCACCTGGTCCGCCGCGACTTCGGCGCGGTGATCGCCAACCGGTTGGCGCGGCGGATGGTGATCCCGCCGCACCGTTCCGGCGGTCAGGCGCAATTCGTCGAGCTCTCCATTCCGCCGCGGGCCGACGACGGCATCGGACCGGTGCTGCAGTGGGCCATCGCCAATCTCGACCAACCGCTCACCGTGGACACGCTCGCGGCGAGGGCGAACATGAGTCCGCGCACCTTCTTCCGGCATGTGCAGCAGGCGACCGGCGCGACACCGATGCAGTGGCTGCTCGGCCAGCGGCTGTCACACGCCCAATCCCTCTTGGAATCCAGTGATTTCGGCATCGATCGGATCAGCGGCATGTCCGGCCTCGGCACGGCGGCCAACCTGCGCCGTCATTTCGCGAGCGTCATCGGTGTGTCACCCGCCGAGTACCGACGCACCTTCGAACGCCGCGAACCACTGCATTCCGGCTGAGCGCCGGATTGCCCGGTGGCTGCCCGAATGGGGTGCGCGCGGGATGACCTGCGCGATGTCTCGACGCTGAGGTGGGCGAACTCACGTTCTCCCGGGAAGCGGGAGGGGCGGGTGGGCGGTTACATGAATACGTGACCAGTCCCGTAGCCCCGCCGCCCACCGCACCAGTCGAGGCCGAACGGACGGATTGGCACATCCCGGCGATGCTGGCGCTGGCGCTCGGCGGCTTCGGGATCGGGACGACCGAGTTCGTCACCATGGGTTTGCTGCCCGACATCGCGAATGCCGTGAGTGTGTCGGAGCCAACGGCAGGGCACGCGGTATCGGCGTATGCGCTCGGCGTGGTCGTTGGCGCTCCACTGATCGCGGCCCTGTGCGCCCGGGTGCCGCGCAAGCGTCTGCTCGTTGTGCTGATGGTGGCGTTCACCATCGGAAATGCCTTGACCGTCCTCGCGCCGACGTTCGAAACCCTCGTTGTCGCGCGTTTCCTGGCCGGGCTGCCGCATGGCGCCTATTTCGGCGTTGCCTCGCTGGCCGCCGCGACCCTCGCCCCGGTGGGGCAACGGGCCAAGGCTGTTGCTGCGGTTATGCTGGGTTTGAGCGCCGCCAATGTTGTCGGCGTTCCCGGAGCTACCTGGCTGGGCCAGCATCTCGGCTGGCGGGACGCGTTCATCGTGGTCACGGTGATCGGACTGGCGACCGTGGCCGCCCTCCTGCGGTACGTGCCGGAGCTCACCGGCATCAGAACCACCAACCCGATGACCGAACTCGGTGCGCTGCGTCGCCCGCAAGTTCTGCTGACTCTGCTCGTCGGCGCGGTCGGCTTCGGCGGCATGTTCGCCGTCTACACCTACATCACCACCACGCTCACCGACGTCGCCGGTATGCGAGCGGGTCTGGTCCCGCTGGTTCTCATGCTCTTCGGCCTCGGCATGGTGGCGGGCAACGTCATCGGCGGCGTGCTGGCCGACCGTGGCGTCGATTTCGCGATCCTCGCCGCCCTCGGTGCGATGGTCGGCATCCTCGCGGGATTCGTCGCCGCCGCGCACAACCCGTACACCGCCGCCATCGGCGCCTTCCTCATCGGCGCCTCGGGCGCGGCACTCGCCCCTGCCCTCCAGACCCGGCTGATGGACGTCGCCGCCGACGCCCAAACCCTCGCCGCCGCCCTCAACCACGCCGCCCTCAACATCGCCAATGCCGCGGGCGCCTGGCTCGGCGGCCTCGTTATCGCCGCGGGCCTCGGTTACACCGCTCCCGCGACCGTCGGTGCGGGCCTCGCGGTACTCGGCGTCGTACTGTTCACCGTCACGGTCTGGATCTCGCGGCGCACTGTGCACTCCTGACGCTCCGTCGTCCGGGCGAGCCCTGCGGCGGGGTGCGGCAATGCGGTGGGGAAGGCGCTACCGCTCATGGTCTGCTGGTGTGTTGCTGCCGGTCACGGCTGATGCCTGTCGAAGCGCGGTCCGAACAGTGCCGGAAGGGTTGCCCGGCGTCGTAGGGTCGGTGTAGCGAAGTTGCAGCGAGCCCGCACACCGACGACCTTCGACCGGTAGGGAGTAATCGTGGCCGATACGTTCCATCCGCTCGATCCGCTGTCGTCCGACGAGTTCCGTCGAGTTGCCGCCGTGCTGACCCGTGCGCACGGTGTCGGCCCCGGCTGGCGGTACGCCTCGATCGAACTCGCCGAGCCGTCGAAGCCCGAGATCGCAGCATTCGATGCCGACGCGGCGGTGCCCGACCGCAACGCGCACGTGGTGTGTTTCCAGCGGGCCGAGAACAAGACCTACAAGGCGCTCGTCTCGCTGACCACCGACTCCGTGCTGTCCTGGACACACCTGCCCGGCGTGCAGGCGAACTTCACCCTCGACGAATGGGAGGAGGCCGACGAGGCGCTGCGTGGGCATCCGGAGGTGATCGCGGCCTTGGCCGCGCGGGGGATCACCGACATGAGCCTGGTGTTCATGGACACCTGGACCTACGGTGACGCGGTGCTGCCGCCGCAGTATCGAGGTCGCAGGCTCGGCTGGTCCGATACCTGGGTCAGGGCCGCCGAGGGCGCGAACCCCTATGCCGGGCCGGTCAACGGATTCCACTGCATCATCGATATGAACACCATGGAGCTACTCGAGATCGAGGACACCGGCACGGTCGAGACGCCGGAGATCATGGGCGAGTACGTCCCCCGCCACGTCCCGGAGCGGATCCGCGCCGCGAGCACCCGGGAACCGTTGCGCCCCTTGGAGATAACGCAGCCGGACGGGCCTTCCTTCTCGGTGGCGGGAAACAAGGTCGAGTGGCAGAACTGGTCGCTGCGCGTCGGTTTCAACTATCGCGAGGGCATGACACTGCACGCGGTGAAGTACAACGACGGCGGCCGCATCCGATCGATCGCGAACCGGCTCTCCTTCGCCGAGATGATGGTTCCCTACCGTGATCACTGCACCGACCACTACCGCCGAACGGCCTTCGACATCGGTGAGTGGGGCATCGGATTCATGACCACCTCGCTCGAATTGGGCTGCGACTGTCTCGGCGAGATCCGCTATCTCGATGCGGTAGTGCACAACAGCAGCGGGGAACCCGTCACGATCACCAACGCCATCTGCCTCCACGAAGAGGACAACGCGGTCCTCTGGAAACACGTCGACCATCACGCGGGCGCCGAGGTGCGCCGTATGCGCAGGCTGACAGTGTCTTGCCACGTCACCGTCGCGAACTACGAGTACCTCGTCTACTGGCGTTTCTATCAGGACGGCAATATCGAATGCGAGGTCCGTGCCACCGGAATCATGGTTGTCAGTCACTTCCCAGCAGGCGGTGCGCACCCGCACGGCACCGTGGTCGACCAGCGCACCTACGCGCCGTTCCATCAGCATTTCCTGGTCGCCCGCCTGGATCTCGACATCGACGGCACCGAGAACACGGTGTACCGCAGCGAGACCGAGATCGTCCCGATGGGACCGGACAACCCCTACGGACTGTCGTTGCGGCAGAACAACACTCCATTGCGCACCGAAGACGAAGGAAAGCAGGACTTCGACTGGTCGACCCAGCGCGCCTGGAAAGTGGCCAACGACAACACCACCAACGGACTCGGCGCCGCACCCGCCTACAAGCTGGTGCCGGGAGCCGCGATTCCGGCCATGTTCGATCCGCGATCGCCGATCCTCGCACGCTGCAAGGCAATCGAGCACACCCTGTGGGTCACCCCGAATTCCCCCGACGAGCGCTGGCCCGCAGGCGAATTCGTCACACAGAGCAAGGTCGATCACGGGCTGCCCGAATGGACGGCGGCGAACCGGTCCATCGTGAACACCGACGTGGTGCTCTGGTACGTCTTCGGCATCCACCACATCACCCGCCCGGAGGACTGGCCGATCATGCCGGTGGACACGGTGAGTTTCTGGCTCAAACCTGTCGGATTCTTCGACCGCAATCCCGCGCTGGACGTCGCACCGACTCCGCCGAAAGCCTGCCATCAGAGCCCATGACAGCGCTTCGGTCGAGTCAGTGGTGGTCGAGCCTGCCGGATTCACCGACGATGCGCGCCAGCGCGCGGATCTGATCGGTTTCGGACTCGCTGTGCCAGACCAGCGCCCAGCGGAGCAGATGTGCGCCGGTGCTGGGGAGATGGCTGACGCCGGGCCAGTGCCGGGGCAGATGGGCGGGGCCGATACGGACGCCGTCGCCGGAGCCCAGCACGGACGTGGACACGTTGTCACCATTCGACACCGTCGAGATCCGTTGAGTGCAGCGGCCTTTGACCCCGGCCGGTTCGTGGTTGTCGGACATCACCGCGACCGGCGGCTCGGTGAACAGCGTCGGCCCCACCGTGAGATCGGGCTCCTCGACCGGCAGCCGGGCGATGACGACGTCGGTCTCGCCACGGCGTAGCGGGCCGAACGAGTCGGTGCCCGAAATGGACCGGATCTGCAGGACGAATTCGGGGTGTCTGGTGCGGAAGGTCTGCCAGATCGAGCGGTAATCATGGGCATTCCCGCCGACCATGCCGATGCGCAGCATCGTGGAGGCAGTGCCCGCGGCCGACCGGGCCCGGTCCAGAGCCTGTCGCACATCGCGATACGCCGGAAGCAGGTCGGCGCACAGTTGCGTGCCCAGCGGTGTCAGCCGGATACTGCGCGGGTTGGTGCGATCGACGAGAAGCGCGCCGAGACGTCGTTCCTGGCCCTTGATCGACTGACTGATCCGCGCCTGGGACAACTGCAACCGCTGCGCGGTGCGTCCGAAGTGCAACTCCTGGGCCAGCGTCAGGAGAATCTCTATGTCCCGCAGTTCCACGGCATTGCCGCCTTCCGTTGTCGCCCGGTTCGCGCACTCGTGCAACGCCGGGAGTGGGAGATCATTCCGAGCACTTGATGCGTCGCTGCCAGGACCGACCCCTCGAAGGTCATGACGGCGAGCAGTGGCCGGGCGGTGTCAGTGCACCTTCGCGAAGAAGCCGCGAATGTCATCGAGCAGCAAGTCGGGCACCTCGTGGGCCGCCCAATGGCCGCCGATGTCGTACTTGTTCCACTGCACGATGTTGGTGTGGTCGCGTTCGGCGAATTTGCGTGGTGGCGTGAAGTCGTAGCCGAAGGAGGCCAATCCGATCGGTACGGTCGTCGGCGCGTCCGCGTGGCTGTTTTCGAAGGAGAACCGGGCCGAAGGCGCCGAGGTGCTGGTGAACCAGTAGATCGAAATATTGGTCAGCAGCTCGTCCGGCGTCATCGAATCGGTGAGTACCTGCCCGCTCCAGGTGGGCTGCCCGCTCCACGCGATCAGGGCGGCGGGCGAATCCGCGCGTGCCCGGCCGATGGCCTGCCGGTGTGCCCGCCATGCGGAGTCGTGGATAGCGTGTTTCAGGAATTGCTGCCCGAAACCCATCAGCTTCAGTTCGAATTCACTGAGCCCGTTCAGCTCGTCCGGTTCCCCTTTGGCGAAGGAGAAAATCTGGTCGACGTGCACGCCGATCACCCTGTCCGGGGCGAGCCTGCCCATTTCCGGTGCGACAATGGCGCCGCCGTCGTTGCCGTGCACGCCGAACCGGTCGTAGCCGAGTCTGGCCATCAGACCGTTGAACACGGCGGCGATCCGCACCGGATGCCAGCCGGCTCGATCCGTCGGCTTGGAGAACGCGAAGCCGGGGTAGGACGGGATGACGACATGGAAAGCATCGGCGGGGTCGCCGCCGTGGGTGCGTGGATCGGTCAACTCGTCGATCAGGCCGAGAAATTCGGTGAAGGAACTGGGCCAGCCATGGACGAGAAGCAGTGGTGTCGCGTCCGGTTCCGGGGAGCGGACGTGCACGAAGTGAATGTTCTGTCCGTCGATCTCGGTGGTGAACTGGGGGAAACTGTTGAGCCGCTGTTCTTGTGCGCGCCAGTCGAACCGATCGCGCCAGTATTCGAGGAGCGGTTGTACGTATGACCGTGGCCCCCGGTATTCCCAGCTGAGCTGGACCGGCAGCTCGAAGTCGGCATTACCGACGAGCTCGTCGAAGGGCGTCTCCGACCGGGTGTTCGCCAGGTGCTGCGCCAGATCATCCAGGTCGGCCTGGGGGATATCGATACGGAACGGTCTGATCTCTGACACTGCCTTAGCCTGCGAGAATGTTCTGTCGGGAACAACACCGAGTTCCCGATCAGTTTGGCTTATCGACTTGTCGCGCACCGAGGCTTCGGAGCCGGTGCGTCACCCCGGGGTCAGCGGGGCTCCGATGCTGAGCAGGCGGTCGACGAGGGTGTCGACGTACTCGTCGCGGAGGGGGCCGGTGCCGAACAAGGCGCGGGTGTACATCGGTGCCAGGATTATGTCGACGACCTCGAGTACCTCGGGTGCGGCTTCGCCGCGGGCAGTGGCACGGTCGAGCATGCGCTGGATCTGGTCGACGCGGTCGGTGAGGAACCGGTCACGGGTTTCCTCGCCTGCCGCGCCGGTATCGATGAGCGCGAGGATCGTGCGCAGCAACGCAAGTCCGTTGGGGCCGCTCACATCTCGGGCCGCATTCGCCGCGTAGGTGCGCAGGTCGCCGTCGAGGGTTCCGGTGTCGGGGATCGCGGACTCGGTGCTGAGTCGATCGACCGCGACCTCCATGGCCAGCGCCTCGAGGTTGCCCCAGCGGCGGTAGATGCTCGTATCGGCCACACTCGCGCGGGCCGCGACCTCGGCAACGGTGAAGTTCCCGTATCCGCGTTCGGCGACGAGTTCGGTGACCGCCTGGTGTACCGCCGCGCGGACGCGGGCGCTGCGACCGCCGGGGCGGCGGGTGCGTTCCTCCATACCGACCACTTTAACGCAGTTAGCACTTGCGTTTAAGTGATCCCGGGCGCTACTCTTCGATTAACGCCGGTTTCAACTGCGTTTAGGAGCTGGGGTGCACAGACCCGGCACCTCCTGGGCGTGATCCCGCGAACCAATCCTCTTGGCTGTCACCATCTTCTGGAGCATCACATGAACGCCATGATCAACCGCATCGACCGCGCCATCGACATGACCGCCGTCGTCGTCGAGGCAATCCCCGCCGACCGCATGACCGCGCCGACCCCGTGCGTCGAGTGGGACGTCCATGACCTGCTCAACCACCTGGTGGGCGGCATGAATATCTTCGCCGCGCAACTGGAGGGCCTGGACCCCGGCCGCGACCACCACGGCGACTGGCTCGGCGCGGATCCGCACGGGGCGTATATCGCCGCGGCCGCAGGCGACAGCGCGGCGTGGCATCGCCCCGACGCGCTCGAACAGACCGTGCGCCTCGGATTCGGTCTCGTGCCCGGTCCTATGGCCGCGGTGATCCACCTGACCGAAGTACTCGTGCACGGCATCGACCTCGCTGTCGCCACCGACCAGGAGCGGCTGCTCGACCAGCAATTATGTGGCGAGATGCTCGCGATCATGCGCGACATGGGTATCGGCAACTTCCGCACACCCGGCATGTTCGGGCCCGAGCGGCCGACATCGGGCGATGCCCCCGCTCATCGGGAGCTGTTCGCCTACCTCGGCCGGACCTGGTAGGCGGCTGCCTCACCGTGGTGGATGGCGGGCGGGCCCGGCCATACGTGAACATACAGAACTGTATGTAAGTGTAGAATCGCCGAAATGACCAGGTCCGCAGCGCCCAAGCAGCAGCGCCGCACGCAGGAGCAGCGTAGCAGCGAGATGCGTACGCGGCTGCTCGACGCCACCATCGACTGCCTGGTCGAGTACGGATACGCCGGGACGACGACACCCCGGGTCGCCGAGCGTGCCGGAGTCACCCGCGGGGCCCAGGTTCATCATTTCGGGTCGAAGACCGATCTGGTCGTGGCCGCCATCAGTCATCTGGCGCAATTGCGCGCCGAGACCGCGATGCGGGAGATGTCCAAGATCGAGAGCGTCGACGATCCGGTCGGCGCGGCCTTGGATTCGCTGTGGGAACTGCACCAGGGGCCGCTGTTCATCGCGACCGCGGAGCTCTGGGTGGCGGGCCGCACCGACCGGGTGCTCGCCTCGGCGATGGAGAAGGTCGAGCCGTTCGTGAACAACGCGGTGCTGATGGCCGTCGCCCGATTCGTGCCGGATGAGATGCGGCGCAAGGAAGCTCGGGACTTCGTCTATACCGCGATGGACGCGCTGCGCGGAATCCTGGTGTCCGACTTCATCGATCCGGATACCGAACGGGCGCATCGGCGTTGGCGGCGGGCCTCGGTGCACCTCCGTGAGATCGCGACGGCCGCACTTGCCGCACGCCGTCCCGTCGAAATATCCGAATAGGCCACGGCCACTGGGTTTTTCCGACCGATCGCCGCGTCTGCGGCACCTGTCTGCTGCAGTGCTGCGGGGGCGGTAGGTGTGCGCCGTCCTGGCGGATGGGCGGCGCCGGCGAACTGATGCACCGGATCCCGCCTTCCGGGCCGGGCGCCGTCGGGGCGATCATGTCCGGTCTCTCGAACTCGATTCCGGTGGTATGGCGGGTCGGCGTCTCGCCCGATGGATCGCCGTGATCGTCGAACATCGGCAGGGATGCCGGGCGGCGCGACGGTGCAGCGCGATGGCGCAACATACGCGATCAGCTGTATGTCTGGACTAATCGGTCTGAACTGCTCAATTGTGACCAATACCGGGCGATAGGGGCCATTGACCTTGCGGCCTTACATACAGCTCTGTATGTTTGTTTCTGTTCGGTCCGGTCGGATCGGTTTCTGTCGGCTGCCGTTGGCGGCCGCGGCCGTGTGCGCTCGGGGCACAGGTACTACGTGAGGAGTTCGATGGCGAACAAGGTCTACGTCGTCGGCGTCGGCATGACGAAGTTCGAGAAGCCTGGCCGGCGCAAGAACGAAGACGGCAGCGATTGGGACTACCCGGATATGGCGCGGGAGTCGGGGACCAAGGCGCTCGCCGATGCCGCAATCGCCTACGACCTCGTGGAGCAGGCCTATGTCGGCTACGTCTACGGCGAATCGACTTCGGGGCAGCGCGCGGTCTATGAACTGGGCATGACCGGCATCCCCGTCGTCAATGTCAACAACAACTGTTCGACCGGCTCGACCGCGCTCTACCTTGCGGCACAGGCGATTCGGGGCGGTCTCGCGGAGTGCACACTGGCGCTCGGCTTCGAGAAGATGCAACCGGGCTCGCTCGGCTCCACCTGGGACGACCGCGAGCAGCCGATGGCCAAGCACATCATGGCGCTCGCCGAGATCTCCGAGGTGCTTTTCCCGGTGGCGCCGTGGATGTTCGGCGCCGCAGGCCGTGAGCACATGAAGCAATACGGCACCACTGCCGAGCATTTCGCGAAGATCGGCTACAAGAACCACAAGCACTCGGTGAACAACCCGTATTCGCAATTCCAGGACGCGTATTCACTCGATGACATCCTCGGCTCGCGAATGATCTACGACCCGCTCACCAAGCTGCAGTGTTCACCGACCTCCGACGGCTCCGGCGCGGTGATCCTGGCGAGCGAGGACTTCGTGAACACCCACGACCTCGCCGCGCAGGCGGTGGAGATCGTCGGCCAGACCATGACCACCGATTTCGCCTCGACCTTCGACGGCACCGCCAAGAACCTGATCGGTTACGACATGAATGTCCGAGCCGCACGCAAGGTTTACGAGCAGGCGGGCCTCGGTGCGGAAGACTTCCAGGTCATCGAGCTGCACGACTGCTTCTCCGCCAACGAACTGCTGCTCTACGAAGCCCTCGGGCTCTGCGGCGAGGGCGAGGCCGGAAAGCTCATCGACGACAACCAGACCACCTACGGCGGCAAATGGGTCGTGAACCCCTCGGGTGGCCTGATCTCCAAGGGACACCCCTTGGGCGCCACGGGATTGGCGCAGTGCTCCGAACTCACCTGGCAGCTGCGCGGCACCGCGGACAAGCGCCAGGTCGGCAACGTCACCGCCGCCCTCCAGCACAACATCGGCCTCGGCGGCGCGGCGGTCGTCACCGCCTACCAGCGGGCCGACCGCTGACCTGATCCCTGGCCGCGGCGAAAGCCAGGTCACACCAAGGCTATTCACCACTCGACGAGGAGCAACTCATGGGCCACATCGAAGCCACCAAGGACGTCAACGCCACCCCCGATGCCCTCTGGGCGGTCGTCTCCGACCCGAACAGCTGGGACAAGTGGTTCACCATCCACGAGCGCTTCATGGAGGAGCCGCCCGCCACCCTGACCGAAGGGGCGAAGCTGGTCGCGAAGATCGTCATGCTCGGCATGGCGAACAAGCTGGAATGGACCGTCGTCTCGGTGCAGCAGCCGAGCAAGCTCACCCTCGGCGGCACCGGCATGGCCGGTGTGAAGACCGAATTCACCTTCGATATCCAGCCCAAGGGCGACGGCGGCAGCACCATCCTGGTCTCCGGCGACTTCGAAGGCGCGCTGATCAAGGGTGCGCTCGGCAAGGCCGTCGAGAAGGACGGTCTGAAGCAGCTGGACAAGTCCCTCGAGCAGCTCGACGCGCTGGCCTCGGTCTGATGCCGGATCGCGTCGAGCGAAGGAGCGTGTGATGACAGCGGAGGCCGCCGCGGCCCGGCTGGTCGATTTCGACGACAGTGGGCTCGAAACCTGGTGTGAGGACGAGCGATTCGAGGTCACGCCGGAGCGGATCGCGGAATACGCCGCCGCGACCAATGACCCGATCGAGGCCCATCTCACGGGCAAGGCGGCCGCGCCGGTCTTCGGCATCGTGCCGGTCTTCGAAGCCATGATGATGCCGGTGATCGATGTGGCGCCGATGGACATCTTCGGCCGAGTCGTGCACGGGGAGCAGGATTTCCACTTCCATCGCGCGATCCTGCCGGGAGACAAGCTGGTCTCGCGGGCCAAGGCGACCGGGTACACCAGCCGCTCGAACGGCACCGCCATCACCATCCTCATCGAATGCCGAACGGAGGAAGGCGAGTTGGTCAATAAGCAGTATCTGACCGCCTTCTTCCGCAATATCGACGCGGGCAAGACGATCGGCGCGCCGGCGCCCGCGCACAAGTTCGACGAGAGCTTGCGGGCGCGGGATCCGGCGGCGGTGGTGCCGCAGCACGTGGATCTCGACCAGACCTACCGCTACGCACCGGCTTCCGGTGATCCGGTGCCGCTGCATCTGGACGAGCAGGTCGCCAAGGATGCCGGATTGCCCGGCATCATCGCGCACGGCCTGTGCACCATGGCTTTCGCCTCGTGGGCGGTGCTCACCGAGGTCGCGGGCTCGGATGTGCACCGGCTGAAGCGATTTGCCGTGCGCTTCGCCAAGATGGTCTTCCCCGGCGACGATCTGGAGACCCGGATCTGGCGGGTCGGCTCCGCGAACGGCGTCACCACCTATGCCTTCGAGACCGTGCGTGGCGATGATGTCGTGCTCAGCGACGGTCTGGCGGAGATCGAGGACTGACCGCCGACGGCCGCCCTGTCGTTTCGGACTGTGTGCCGGACGGCACGGGTCGCCGATATATCAGGCGGTTGGCCGGGAGCACCCGGGGACAAGCAGAACCGAATGGCGGGGGACGAGGACAGGAGGCACCCCATGGGTGCATTGGAAGGACGGGTCGCCGTCATCACCGGCGCGGGTCGCGGCATCGGGCGCGAGCACGCCCTGCTGTTCGCTCGTGAGGGCGCGGCGGTCGTGGTCAACGACCTCGGCGGCAGCAATGCCGGTGAAGGCGCCGATGTCGGGCCGGCGCAGGAAGTCGCGAACGAAATCGTGGCCGCAGGCGGCAAGGCGGTCGCCAACACCGACGATATCGCGACGTGGGACGGCGCGCGCAACCTCATCGAGCAGGCCGTTTCGGAGCTGGGCGGGCTCGACATCGTCATCAACAACGCGGGCATTCTGCGCGACAGCTTCATCGCGGGCCTGGAGGAATCGCAGTGGGACGCTGTCCTCGCGGTGCACCTCAAAGGCCATGCCGCGATGCTGCACCACGCCGCCGCGTACTGGAAGGCGCAGTCCAAGGCGGGCAACCAGCCCAACGCCGCGGTCGTCAACACCGCGTCGGCCTCGGGCGTCACCGTGCCCAACGCCGGTCAGGCCAACTACGGGGCCGCCAAGGCGGGGATCGCGGCACTGACCCTGGTCGCCGCCGACGAGCTGGAACGCTACGGCGTGCGCGTCAACGCGATCGCGCCGATCGCCCGCACCCGGCTCACGCTGGCCACCCCCGGCATGGGCGCGATCCTCGGCGCCGAGGTCGAGGAGGGCGAATTCGATGCCTTCAGCCCGGCCAATATCTCGCCGCTGGTCGCCTACCTCGCTTCGGACAAGTGCCCGGTCACCGGCAAGGTTTTCGCGGTGCAGGGCGGAGCCATCTCCGAGCTGGCAGGCTGGCACGACGTGAAGACGATCGAGACCGAAGGGCCGTGGCTCATCGACGACATTGCCGCCCGGCTGCCTTGATCGCGATCGAAGGAGCGTACCTGCGCCTTCGCTGCGGCCGTGCGGACTGAGGACGGACGCCGTCCGGCTGAACAAGTTAGGAGAACGACGATGTTCGAATGGTCCGAGACCGACGAGATGATCCGCGAGGCGGTGCGTACCTTCATCGACAAGGAGGTCCGCCCGAACCTCGACGCGCTCGACAGCGGTGACATGTCGCCCTACCCGATCATCCGGAAGTTGTTCAGCGACTTCGGGATCGATGCCATGGGCGGTGAGGCGGTCGAGAAGCTGCTCGTCAAGCAGCGGAAGAAGGAAGCGACGATCGCGGCCGGCGAGCCGCTGCCGGAGAAGAAGGAAAAGCCGTCCGGCGCAAGCCCGTTCAGCGGTCAAGAATCGCTGATGGCGGTGCTCATCGGGGAACTCTCCGGCGTCTGCATGGGCATGGTCACCGCGATGGGCGTCAGCATCGGCCTCGGCGCGACGACCATCATGTCGCGGGGCACGCTGGCCCAGAAAGAGCGCTGGCTGCCCGACCTCGTGACCATGAAAAAGGTCGCATCCTGGGCGATTACCGAGCCGGACTCGGGTTCGGACGCCTTCGGCGGCATGAAGACCTACGTGCGGCGCGACGGTGAGGATTACATCCTCAATGGGCAGAAGACCTTCATCACCAACGGTCCCTTCGCCGACGTGATGATCGTCTACGCGAAGCTCGACGAAGGCGACGGCGGCGACAAGCGTGAACGCAAGGTGCTCACGTTCGTGCTGGACAAGGGCATGGAGGGCCTCACGCAGGGCAAGCCGTTCAAGAAGATGGGGCTGCACGCCTCGCCGACCGGAGAACTGTTCTTCGACAACGTCCGGCTGTCCAGGGACCGGCTGCTGGGGGAGACCGAGGAGCACAAGGGCGGCGACGGCCGCGACAGCGCGCGCTCCAGCTTCACCGCCGAACGCATCGGCGTCGGCTTCATGGCGCTCGGCATCATCAACGAATGCCACCGGCTCTGCCTGGACTACGCCAAGAACCGCAAGCTCTGGGGCCAGGAGATCGGCCGCTTCCAGTTGGTTCAGCTCAAGCTGGCCAAGATGGAGATCGCCCGAATGAATGTGCAGAACATGGTGTTCAACACGCTGGAGCGGGGTCGGGCCGGTAAGCCGCCCACGCTCGCCGAGGCCTCGGCCATCAAGCTGTACGCCTCCGAGGCCGCCACCGAGGTGGCCATGGAGGCGGTGCAGCTGTTCGGCGGCAACGGTTATATGACCGAATACCGCGTGGAACAGCTCGCCCGCGACGCGAAGTCGCTGATGATCTACGCGGGCAGCAACGAGATCCAGGTGACCCACATCGCGAAGGGTCTGCTGGCCCAGTAGGCAGGTCGGCCCGGGTGCGTCACAACGGTGCGCGCGCCCGGGTGTGGTTCCGGAACACCTCGACTCTGTCGGACAAGGACGATGATCCCCGAATCCGCGCGTGCTGGCCGAAGCCGACCCGGCGCACGTCGGCTGCCGACCCGGATGCTGCCTTCGCAGCACGTGCACGACGGTCTCGAGCCTCTCCATGATGGCGTCGGCCTTTACCGCAGTGGCATCGAGTTCGGTTTCGATGGTGGCGCGACTCAGACCGCGCGCAGGTGGGTGCGGCTCGCGTAGATGTGTTCGGCGATGAGGGTTGCTATCCGATCGGGGGCCTCCAGCATCGGGACGTGGCCGACGCCGTTGACCAGGATTCGGTCGGCGGAGTCGGGGAGTTCCTTCAGGAAGCGGCGGGCGTAGACGCGGTTGGGTATCACCCGGTCGTATTCGGCCATCAGCAGCCGCACCGGGGTGGTGAGCGTCGAGAGGTCTTCCAGTGCGGGGGCGCGCAGGTTGCCGAAGATGAAGGGCAGCATGGCGTCGCAGTGCAGTATCGCGGCGATCATGGCGGCGATATCGCGGCGGGGTACGGCCGAGGCGTTCTTGCTCAATGCCAGCAGCGCGCATCGTTGTACCAGTATGTTGTGTACCGCGAATCCGCCGAGGCGCTTGCCGATTTCGACGATCGGCACCAGCGACAGGAACTTCAGCCCGGCCCGGAATTGGGTGAGCGACGGTGAGTTCCAGCCGCCTGCAGGTGCGATCGCGGTCAGCGTGCGGGCGCGGCCGCGCCGCGCCAATTCGAAGCCGACCCAGGCGCCGAGTGAGTTGCCCGCGATATGGCACGTGCGCCAGCCGAGTTCGTCGAGCTGATCCTCGATGCGGTCGGCCAGGGTGTAGATGTCGACGGACCAGCCGTCCACGCCCCCACCACCCCAGTGCCCGGCGAACGCGGGCGCGAACACCTCACAGTTCGAAGACAACCGGATCGCCACCTGTTCCCAGCAATGCGGCGACAGCAGGAATCCGTGCAACAGCAGTACCGGATCGCCGGAACCCAGGTGCAGGGCCTTGATCGGCTGGGGATCGGTCGCGGACTTGGCGACAGTGGACGTGGTGGTGTGAGACGTCATCGTCGACACCCCTTCCTGGACGGCGGTGTCCGGGGAAATTCATCTGACCAGCATTGTACGGTCGTGAGGTGCCGACCATCATCTCAACGATCAACGTCAACGGCGTCCGCGCCGCCGCGGGCAAGGGCATGCTCGCCTGGCTCGCGTCCACCGAGGCCGACATCGTCTGCCTGCAGGAGACCCGCGCCACCGACGAGCAGACCAGAGCGGCGCTCGCGCCCGCACTGGCCGACGGCTGGTGGCTCACGCACGCCGAACCGGAGTCCAAAGGCAGGGCGGGCGTCGGCATCCTGTCGAGGCGCGAGCCGAAGGCCGCGCGAATCGGTTTCGGCAGCAACGAGTTCGGAGCCTCCGGTCGTTATGTGGAGGCCGATTTCGATGATGTCACCGCGGCCAGCGTGTACGTGCACTCCGGTGATGCGGGCACACCGCGCCAGGACGAGAAGTATCGCTTCATGGCCGAGCTCGGCGCCTATCTCACCAGCCGTACCGGCGAATTCGTGGTGAGCGGCGACTGGAACATCGCACCGTCGGAACTCGACATCAAGAACTGGAAGGGGAATCTGAAGTCGGCCGGATTCCTGCCGGAAGAGCGCGCCTGGATCCAGGAGTTGCTCGCCGTGGGTTATGCGGATGTCGTGCGCAGACTGCATCCGGGTGTCGAGGGCCCTTACAGCTGGTGGTCCTACCGCGGCCGCGCCTTCGACAACGATTCGGGCTGGCGCATCGACGCGGTTTACGCAAAAGAGGGTATCGCATCCCGAGCCGTATCGGCACGGGTGGAGCGTGCAGCGACGTATGCCGAGCGTTGGTCGGACCACGCCCCGGTCACTGTGACATTTGCGGAGAAGGTACGCGAACCGCTGGTCAGCGTCTTCCATCTATCGCCCGACGTATCAGCGATCGGGCAGCCTCACCGGTGACTGACTGACCAACCAGAACATCGAAGGTCTTGTGATAGACCTTGATCTCTCTCGGCTGAGTGATATTCAGCTCCGCCGTAATTCCTTCTACAAGAACCATTTTGTTGTCGAACATCAGGAAACTGGTTGTAGCAGTCTCGAACGGTGCCATGAACGGAATGATCCCCAGCGTTATGCGTGGCATACCTTGAACGGCCAATAGCCTATCCATTTGACCGATCATGGTCTGATCGTCTCCCACGGTGGTGTACAAGGCCTGTTCAGCGATGACGAAATGAAACAAATGATCTCGCTGATACAACACCTGCTGACGTTCTATTCGCTTGGATACACCCTCATCGAGATCGTTGGGTATCTGCTGGAACTCGATAACCTTGCGTAGAATGCCGGTAGCGTAGTCGGCTGTTTGGAGCAGACCAGGAATGAGAACAGGCTCAAACGACCGGAGTATCTGAGCCTCAGACTCCCATTTGATCGAGGCTTGCTGGCGTCGTTTGGTCCCGGTCCCGAGAATCTTCCGCCATTCGAGGTACGCGGAATCTATGTTCTGCCGGGTAGCGTGAAGGTCTGCCAACTGATCTTCTGCGTTGCAGTCACGGCAATACGCGGAAATGTCTTCAAGTGACGGCTTGATCCTGCCGTACTCGATTTTAGAAACCTTGCTAGTGTCCCAGCCGTTGCGGCGCGCAAGCTCAGCGCCGGACAACCCAGCTGTAAAACGAATCTCCCGAAGCCGTGCCCCGAGAGATTCGCGCTGCTGACCAACAGAACCAGTCACCGTGTGACGTACTCCGAGTACGGGACAGCCAGAGACCAGAACCGTTGTTTCAGTGGATGACAGTAAGCGGCAATGTTCGGATCGGTGGTTACCGCTCCGGACCAACCTCCAGAATCCCCGAACGCAGAGAAGATGACTAGCTCATCGTCGAACAACCAGAAATCATCTGGTGGCACGTCCCCGGCCAGATGCCGGGGCAGATAACGGATGTCTTCCCCCGCTCGGGTGTTCAGTTCGGCAATCGCCAGTGCGAACCGTGTGTAGTCGGTGTGTGGCTCCGTGACAATACGAACTCGTGTGACAGCCACGCCCCGGCCGGTCGTTTCCTGTATCAGGTTCGTCCAGTCCTGGAACCAGACGTAGTCGTCGGGTTCACCCGCGAGGAACCGCCGAAGCGGTTCGTTCTCGTACGGTTCGGCGTACGAGTCGAGTACCTCAAGGTGGAATGCCTCCCGCTTGCAGGTCCGGAGCAGATCGGGGAAACCTTCATCGGGTACTAGCCGCACCGTAGAACGTCCTTTCTAGCTTCGGGACTTCGATAGCCGTTTCGTCGTCGGCTAGGTCGAGCTGACTCAGTGTCTCGTCATCCGTGATCGGTCGACCGGTGAGCCGGAACGTACCCCGGCCGGTGTCGGTCAAGGTCGCGCCGATGAACGTATCCGGCTCCAAGAAGCCGAGCAGTAGGTGAGGCAGCTCAACGGTATCGGTCCGGTCTGTCTTCCATGCTTGGACGACGTACCCGCCAGGGTCGTTCGCCAGCAAGGTAGGGCATCCGTTGTTGGTGCTTCCGCCTTTGCCTAGAAAACGTAACGACATCGCTGTACCTCCCTGTTAAGTCATGCACGAGGTTGCACGTACCTAACCGATTGTGGCTCAGCGATGCTCGCAGTGCAGTGGGAATATTCGATCCGTGCACGATTGAGCATGATCGTGGACCGGTGTCCTTGCAGGTTCTTAGCGTCTGAGCTGGCCCCCGTGACATGTGGCGACAACCGGTCACGGGGTGCCTACCAATGATGCGGCCGAGCCGAGGAGAGCACCTGTGTTGAACAGACGACAGTCACAGCCTGATTGTGTTCTACAGCACCGAAACCCGTTCGCCGGGCCGCCAAGCGCCTACGTGGGCGCAACCAATCTCGAGTTGCTCGGAGCCGTCGTGTGTGGGCTCCGAGGCGAACCGCTGAATCGCTCCGGTGCCGGGGGACTCGACACCCCGGCATCGGACGCACCAACCTCGCTGCAAGCACAAGCAGAGGTCTAACCCGATGGACCACATACCTTTTGGGGACACACCGATGTCACGTTGCATCTTCTATCGGCGGGTATGCGACCTGCCCGCGACCGTCGACCCACCGAGCTTGGGTCGCATCATCATGAAAGCGACACACGTTCAGGCGGTGAGAATGCCCGTGCCGCTCGGGCAGGCTGTCAGATACGAAATGGGCCATCGAGGTGCGGCGGTTGGTCCAATCCTGGCGCTTCCACGGTCGGACCAATGGATGTACCTCATCCGAGCAGACATCACCGAGGACGTGGCGCTGTTCGCGGAGTTGTTTCGGAACAACGTGTCCGTTATCCGTGACGGTAGCGCGATCGCGTTGCCGTCACCGACAGTCCGGTCTAGTGAGGTTCGGTACTGGGTCGAGCCACCACGAGACACGTTCCGTCCGTCCGGGCTTGCCGTGATCGACGCGGTTCGGTCGTGTTTGGGGCCGGGCAAGGTGCGGGAGGTGTCGCATGTCTGAATGTGGATGTGGCCCGTCGATCAACCTGTCCCATTGCGGCGGAAGCGGTTTCAGCTCAGACGGCGCACTGATCAAAGTGATATGCCCCCAGCACTCGAGCCGGAAATGGGTGTCGCTGCTCGATGGCCGCATCGAGATGCACACCGGTGGCGATCCGCTGCAACGGTGCCGATGGACAGATGTCCGGGTGAAAGATGACCGTGAGGTGTTAGGGATCGCATGGCCGGATAGAGCCCACCAACCACCGGCACAGGCTCCCATCGAACCAGACGTGACCGCCGACCCGTCGAACAGCGAACCCCGATGACTGTCAAAGCGATCGGGCTGCTACTGCTCGATGTCAGCGGCCCGCACCTGTTGCGAGACGAACGCGTCATCACCGCGCTGGCCGACCAACACGGCTACACCCTGACACGGCTGGTCACGATCAAGCACGACACGTTCATGCCCACCGTCCTGATCGTCACCACAGCACACAATATGGGTGCCTCAACAGTTATCGCGCCGAGCGTCGACCACATCAAACATGCCCGCGCCATCGCAATAGCGTGCGACCTCATCACCCCGACCCACCGTATCCCCCGCACATCCCTTGACCGTCGAGGAGGCATGTCATGAGCACACCGGACCCCGAATATGACGATGCCCTTGCGGAATTCCGGCGCGCCTCGGATGCGTTCCATGCGGCGGGCGCTCCCGCGACTGGGGAGCTAGCGGACCGGTACAGCGCGGCTGCGGCCCGCCTGCACAAGGTGGCATCTCAACGCTGCAACACCGACGAGCAGACGCCGGTAACCCCTCTGGGAGTTGATCTCCCACGAGAGCGCGGGCAGTGACACCCGCCTCGGTCCGCGCCGCTTGCGTGCTCCGCAACCGCTAGATTCGATGCACCGTGACACCAGACTGCCAACTCGAGGGGAAGGCCCGCAGTGGACGACGAACAGATGACGATGGACCTCGGCGTACCTGTTGAGCAGACCGCTTGGGGGAAATGGGTCGACCCCAACCGACGTAAAGCACAAGCCCAGAAGTTCATGGACCATACAGGTATAAGCCGCTTCCCTTCGGAGCCGTGGCCCGAAGGCTCGGCGGAGGTTAAACGCCTCGACCCTATCGTCGCGGAACTGTTCCCGGATATGGCTACCGCGATGAGCCCTGAGAACACCGACATGGTCGACGCCTTCATATGCTTCATCGGCGAATGTTTTATTAGGTTCGCGGGCGCTGAATGGATCGAATACAAATGGTTTGGCCGCGAGAAGTCGTTTTATGATCACGTTAATCCAGCCCTGCGGTTCGACACGCTAGACGAAGATGAACGAACCGTGTGGGGGTTGATGCGAGGCGTGATCGAATTTCATCCCGGGGATCATGACGGGATGTTCTCGAAAGCGGCCGCAATATTTCGTGAGTATGCGAGCTATCACCAAGAGAAGCTTGACGACGAAGCTTGACCTTCTCCGCGACGGCTCACTACGTGATGCTGTTGATCAATAGATTCCGCACACTGGTTGGTGTGACCAGCGATGGACGACTACGACAACGACCGCAAGGGTTACAAACCCCACCTGCGCGGAACCATATTCGAACACGGAGCAAGCAACTTCTTTCGTGACCGCGAGAACGGCTATAGTCACGGTTCTCGAATATACGAGACATCAGAAGGTCGAATCAAATTCGACCACGTGAAAGAAGTAGACAGCCATCTCTTCTCTATTGAGGATAAATCCGGACGAATCGATGGCGATAAAGACGTAACGCAGCTTATGGCACTGCGGGAGCTTCTTCGGAGCAATGAAAAGCATAAGCATCTGCTGCGTTCCGTCGAAGGTGAGTCGATTTCAAAAGAGTGCCAGGAACTCATCAATGGTTTGAAGCGAGACTTTCCCGATAGGTTCACACACCTTGAAATCTCTCGAGCTGACGCCCGTACAATTTGGGCCTTGGGTCGGGATTTGGTGCGGGGTAAACAGCTCGAACTAGAAGAGCGTGGTAAGCAGCTTGAATTGCCAGGTGTCGGGGAAAAGGCCCGGGAGGAGAAGGCACAGGAGCTACAGAGGCGGCGAGAGACGATCGCGCAGTTGGCGAGAGCGCGGGAGCGTGCCGAGAAGTTTCGGAAGATGCAGCAGTTCCGCCAAGCCGCTGCACGGGGCCGGGCGGAAGCGCCACGGCAAGTACAGGCCGAGCGGGCTCGTCAGCCTGCCGAACCTGTCGTGCTGGCCAAGCCGGCACGCGAAGTATCGGAAGCGGCGAAACGTGCCGAGCGCGCCAGGGTTGAACGCGAGGCCGCCGAACGAGCCGCGCGGGAGTTCCCGGTACCCAGTCAGCTCCTGGGGAGGGCCGTCGACGCTGAGGAACCTGATAAGGCTCGCGCTGAGCGTGACGCGGCCGAGAAGGCTCGCGAGGCACGAGAAGCGGATCGCCCAGCTCCGGAGCAAGCCGACAGGGCACGGGAAGCCGAAGCAGCGGCGCGGGTCCAACAACACCGGGAATTCTTTGCGGCGCAACGCGAACGTGCCGAGCGAGCGGGCATCTTGGATTCGGTACGCGTTGTGCAACTCCAGTGGAATCAGCCCGGGGAAGTGCGGCAGCCGGAACCGGTGGACGCGGCAGCGGCCGACGGGCACCGCAGCCTTGTGGAGGGCCGGGAACGAGCTCGCGTCGAAGAGCGCGACCGTGACGAGCGCCTGCGTGGTATCGAACAGACACGTGAGTGACCGCGTAGGCGGTCCCGAGGGCACTGAGCACCGAAACCGTGTCGCGGAGCGCGAGCGTCTACTTATGTTGGGTCGGGAAGGCCAGTCACAATGACGCACTTGACCTGCCTGGAGATGACGACCCGCCGCTAAGCCTGGGGGGTGGCGGGAGCGTAAGCGTTGCGCAGCCGACTGTAAGCGTCGATACCGGGAGAATATGCAGGAAGTTTATGCACGTTCGCGGAACTAAACGAATGGGCCGTGACCAGCTCAAACACACCTAAGCCGCAGCTTGCGACTAGCTAAGCCGCTGGTCAGGGACCTAAGCGGCCATTGACACGTTACTAACAGCTGATACGATGGAATTGTGTCCATCGGACACAGATGATATGGCGTCAAGCTTGACAATGACCTAAGGGGAAAGAAGGCGATGCAGGTTAGAGAATGGAAGGCTGCCGGTGCCAGTGGGATACCGGCATCGAAAGGTCTACTAACCAGAGGCAGAAATGCGTAGGCCAAACGTCGCCGTTCGATATGACCGCGACAAAGCAACCACCTACTACAAGGTGACTCGCGAAGGCGCTTCAGCGTTCTTGCTGATGAACCATAGCGAACTAACCGAACTTCGTAAGCAAATAAATGATGCCTTGGGGGGCACCAATAATGACCGAAACAAGTCGTAACATCCCGGCCATCATTCGATGGGACCAGGCTTACAACAGAACGTCAACTCAGACGGCGGGGGGTATGCACCTACCCCGAGAAGTGGTGAACGTCATCCGGACCTACATGGATAATCACACGCTCACTGGGTTTGTTAAGCAGGAGACGTTAGCGAAGGCTACGGGCCTAAGCCTGGAGACCGTGAAGCGGCAGATTAGGGTTAACCGCGAGGCGGGTTGGCTCGAGGTTGTCGAGCGAGGACACTCCGGCGGCAGAGCCAACGTCTATCAACTCGCCTACCCCGAAGGGTACCGTGCACGACCCCTAAAGGGTGTCACGGATGACACCCCTTCTACTCCTAGAACTTCTCCTAAGAGAAGTTCATATATAACTACTCCGAATATAGGTGTCGCTGATGACACCATCTACGGAGACGGATCAGATCATGATCCGGAGCCGGGCATTGAACCCGTCTCCGTAAGCACCGACCCCTGGTCGGAGGATTCCTCCGTTACCGCGACCACTACGGAGCCCAATGGTGTCGCGCATGACACCCTTCCGGATGTAGTCGTAGAACGCCTGGAGGCGTTCCCAGAACGGCTTAAGAACGCCAGTACCGTTTACGGATTCCTGGTAGCGGCTGCGGTTGGTTCGGAGGTATCTCCGATTCCTCGAGGATTTTCCGCACACTTGGGGATGTCTCCGGATGAAGCCAGACAGGCTGGCCGGGACTTGGTCGGTGCCATCCAGTTCGAATCGGATCGAATAGTGATCCGAGCGCACGCGTCTTAGATCCTTCAGCATATTAGATCCTTCCGTCCTCCGGGGCTGAAAGCCCCGGCCTATACCGAACTGCCTAAAACCGATTCTGAGCCGCCTACGGGCAACCTAGACGGCATTTTTATGCCCGGAGGCCTGACCTGGCCGTACAAGACCAAGTGTGACCAGTGGAGGCGAGAGAACATCAACGATGCGAAGCGCTGGGATACGGCGCACGGGCATTCGGGTGATCCAGTTCTCGGGTATGCGTGTCTACTGCCGCCGGGTGCGGCAGGGTGTCCGCACCGGTGAATGACATACGTCACAATCTAGGCTCAGGTCTGGAAAAGACACCCTTATACATATGAGGGAGTGAGGGCAACTCAGCCCCGTATCCATCACTTGCGTTCCACGGTTATGTGTCATCCACGTAGGGGTTGCGTCCTGCATGGGTCGAATGGTCATAGGTCTCCTAGGCGCAAAGTTAAGCCCCGGTGTTCTCGCGCCGGGATTTTTCTTTGGCCTGAGAACCTTAGGCCCTAAGGGAGGGGAGATGCAGAGATGCCGCAACGGCTTACATGAAATCAGAGGAGAGCAGGACCGGCGTCCGACCGGTGAGTGTATCCACTGCCACCGCGCCGCACAGTCGCGGTACCGACAGAAGCGCAGAGCCGAGTACCGACGATTGAAAGCGCTTGAATCTGAGGGCTTGATTTAGCCCGACCCACACAGCTCATCACCTTGACCTATTTAGGCCGCCTGCGTGGACGTTAGGCGGCCTTTTTAATGCCCAGGAGAGAGCGTGCCCGGCGTCGATACGGCACCGAATAGTCATAAGACCGCACAGCTTAGAGACATAAGCGACAAGCCGACTGATGAACTCGACTACCTAGAACGGAATGGGAAATAGATAAATGTCATTCAAGAACAACAAAGCGTACTTTGAGCAGTTTAAAGCGGCACTGAACGGTGACGACGATACCGGGAGGGATGACCTAGTTAGCCGTGCTGTGGTGCGCAGAGGCTTGGACGTAACCCTACGGGAGATGCTGGGGGCTAAGAACGAACTCAAAGAAGTGATTGAGAAGGGGCTGAACAGTCCTGAGCCGGAGTCCGAGGATGAAGAGAACCAGCCCCCAGCTATTGCCCTTAACGATTCTGAGACCCTAGCCCGTCGGGCTCTGGGCCAGTAAACAAACACCTAAGGGGAATCCTAATGAGCTATGACGCGCTTTATGTACATACCGAGAATGCCCTGCTAGTTGCCGCTAACGGCGGCGAGCTTTCTAAGGAATGGAAAGTTATTGAGTCTCGATACGACGCTTACGTTTACCGACAGTCTTCGGTTATTGATGATCTTTGTGACGCTGTGCTGAATGGTGCGGATGAATCCACACTGAATCAACTACAGGGCTTGGCTATGGCTAATATGCTGGGAACTGCCGCAGGCATCTCCGGATCTACTGAAGCCGTGGTTAAGCAAGAGGTTCGTAACCGTGTCGCGGGTGCATTGATTCGGGAGTACAACAAGACCGCCGATGACAATCTGAAGCGTGTAGCGGCTAATTTCAATCTGAATTTTCGGCAGTTCCGTTCGCTGACGGAACAGGTGGATGTAGAAGCATCGGCGGAGTCTCTTATCACTGCACCCGATGAGGCTAGAATGGCTTGGCTGAAAGCCCTTGAGGTTGCAGCCGAGCTGGATAAGAACCTGATTGCGCTTCGTGCAGCATTTGACCTGGCAGGCATTCGCCGTACTGACAACAACGACGCAATTCTTGGTTTGGTGTGCACTACGGATGCAACCGGTGCGGCACGTCGTGCCGTGTGGGCTGCATGGGACACCGAAGGTCGTACCGGCCGTTGGGGTGCTCTGCTTGCGGCTGGTATCGACGTGAAGGGTATTGACTCTGTACAGAAGTACAGCGCGTATGCGCGACCCCAGATGATCAACAAGCATGAGCATGACGGTTGGGGTATCCGGCAGACATGGGTAGATGCCGAGGACGGTAGCCCGGCTGAGTAACCAGGCGAAGTCTCAACAGTCGGGACAACTCACGGCTTAGCTCTGGTTCCTGAAGTCGACGACCAACACTAGGCACGTTCAGTGCCAAGAGCTAAGGCGCATAAGCGGATTGGGGTTCATGCCCGGGCCAAACTTCCTAAGCTCACAGGGCCATCTAGAGGACATTCTGAAGCCGGTGCAGCAACTCGTGTGCCGTCACCACCCCAGGGGGATTGCTCCCCCTACCCGCATGCCGGCCGCCCTCAGGGCATCGAGGCATTTATCCCCCCGCCTGAGAGTGGGGGGTGGAGCAACGAATCCCTGGTCACGGCTCCTCGGTGGAATCCGCCCTTGGAGCACGGAATCGACCGTTACCGGTCCGCCATAGTTGAGGTATTGATGCTCGAAGATCACGCCGACCGGCTCGCACAGTTGCGAGCCCTGAAGGCTGAGACCATTGCGAAGTTCAACCAGGCCACTCCTGGTGTAGCCCCACAGTTCGCCAAGGTGATTGCCGACCTGAGCCGGGAGATTGCGGAGCTGGAGGCTCCCGTGCTCCGGGGGCGAACGCCGCTCGAGGAAGCCCGAGAACGGATTGCGGCCAAGCAGCGTGACGCGCTGCACCCTGACTCCTGATGACACGACAAAGCCCCCGGCCGGAGCCGGGGGCTTAGTCCGTAGGTTAGGGCTTAGAGCTCCTAACAGGTTCGGTCAGTTGGCACCGGGTTCTGTTGCAGTGCAGGATGTTTCGATGTGGCAGCACCCTGGATCGTGGATGACGAGTTGTGGGCGGTAATCGAACCGCTACTGCCGGTGAAACCCGCGGGGGCACCGGGACCGCCGCAGATGGACAGCCGACGGGTGCTGCAGGGGATCTTGTTCGTGCTGATCACCGGGATCGGGTGGGAAGACCTACCCCAGGAACTGGGGTTCGGGTCCGGGATGACATGTTGGCGCAGGTTGCGGGACTGGCAGGCCGCCGGGGCGTTCGAACGGATCCACCAGGCCGTGCTCGCCCGCTGCCACGCCGCCAGGATGATCGACTTCGACCGGGTCATGGTCGACGGCTCGCATGTGCGGGCGAAAAAAGGGGCGCCGCAACAGGTCCGAGCCCGGTCGACCGCGCCAAGACCGGTTCCAAGCACCACATCCTGACCTGCGGGAACGGATTCCCGCTCGCGGTGGCGCTGTCGGCGGCCAATGTCAACGACCATCTGCTGTTGCCCACGCTGCTCGACCGGGTCCAACCTCTACGCGGGCGTGCGGGGCGACCCAGGCATCGGATCACCAACCTGATCGCGGACAAGGGATACGACTACCCCAGCGTGTATTCCGAACTGCGGCAACGACGTATCAGCGGCTACATCGCGCGGCGCGGCACCCGTGACAAGGTCACCGCCGGCCGCTGGATCGTCGAGCAATCCTTTGCCCTGCTGCACCAGTACCGGCGGCTGGCCATCCGGTGGGAACGTCGCACCGACATCCACCACGGATTCCTCGACCTCGCCGCAGCACTGATCTGCTGGCGACGACTCAGCAACCGAACCCGATAGGAGCTCTTAGGGCTCAGGCTTGGCGTAGATCTCTGACACCACCTGACCGGAGTACCAACCCGGGTCGTCGGCTGACTTCGTCTCCATGAGCACCAGGCTGTTCCGCCGGATGCGCTCTAGCGCCGGAGCGAACAACGGGTGTCCGTCGCGCACAATGGGCGAACGCTGAACCCGTAGCTCTGTGTCGGTGCCTTCAGCAACCGGGTACAGCGGGTGATGGACTTTAATCATCACGTTTGGTTCCAGCCTGCATGAAATCGATGTTCTTAGCCATCTGCGCGAACGTCTCTCTAGCCCTTTCCGGATCAGAGGTAACCATTGCCTCGAACTCTGCAAGGAACTCCCGGAGGTAGTCCCGAACCTTAGGGTCTTCGTGCGTCTCGGTGATCCCCCGAAGAAATGCTATTGCCGATTCGAGTGTGAACATTGGTCCTCCCCGTCCTTGGTCACTTGTTCTTTCTGGCCTTATCTAGGTTCTCCCAAGCTAACTTATCCCACTCAGGGTGAGGATTTTGGCTTAGCTCGGCTTCCTCCGGTGTGAGTGGACGATTTATCCATTCGGTGCGGCGGTTCTCGTATACATCTTGCGGGACGTTGAACTTGCCCGGCAGGTCTGGCGGGACGTGAAGCCTGTAATTCACTGGCTTCACGCTGTGGATGTACAACCGGATGTCTGCCTTCAGTAGCAGTGCCCGACGCTCCTCCAGATTCATACGCTGGTATGCATCAGCGTATGTTTCGCCGGTTGGCTCATCGATGTATTCGGCCGGTCGGTGCGGAAGTGATTGGAGTAGTTTCCGCTTCTCCACCAGAGCGGCGAGGCGTTCCCGGTAGTCGTCTTGTCCTCCGTCGTAGTCATATAGGCTGAGGTCGAATTCATCTCGAATGTTTGTCATGGCGCGGGTTACCGCTTCTAGTTCGTCGGTATGGTCTTCACCCGGAACGAACCTGCGTTCAGTAACCGGCAGGTATACGAGTTCTTCGAATACTGATTCATCAAGAATCTCTTGCGTGTCCGTTTCGAGGAATGAGTACCCTTCACACCTGGGTTTGCCTGCCTTGGGTACGCACCGATAGTAAGAGTATTTCTTACCGTTGGGATTCGAGTTTACGACTCGATATAGCCGGTTCTCGCAGTTGCCGCAAAAGACGATCCCGAGCAGCGGAGCCGCCCCGTGAGACCGCTCACGCGTACGAGAGCGGGACTTCAGGACTTCTTGAATCTGCGCCCACTCTTCATCCGTGAATATGCCCTTAGGTGTGTACCTGATTGGCATTCCATCCGCACCACGGGCAAGTCGACGTTCCTTGACCGAACGGCCAACCAGCTTGTAACCCTGGGTAGCAGGGGACTTAAGAATCTTCCCGACACTCGATTGATTCCAAACGTCGGAGACCTCAGTTTTACGGCTAACACCTTCTTTGTGGTAGTACCTGGCCGGTGTGGGGAGCCCATCTGCTGTGAGCCTTGCGGCTATTTCCCACTGGGATTTACCGGCTAGCGTCATTTCCCCCATGATTCGCACAGCCTTAGACGAAACAGGGTCAATCTCCAGCGTTTTACCGGCCCGTTGGTGGTCAACGATTCTGTAACCGTACGGAGGTTGGCCACCAGGCCAACGGTCCATCTTCCGCAGTGCGGTGTGTGAGTCTTTGACGCGGGTAGACAACGTGCCCGCTTCTAGTTCTGCAAGTGCGGCGATGATTGCCACCATCGCTTTACCGAACGGTGTGCCGAGGTCGAAACCCTCAGTCGCTGACACCAGGCTCTTGCCGTTGTCCTCACACCATGCAATGAGGTCGGCCAGATCCTTGGATGACCGCACCAGCCGGTCAAGCCTCCACACCACGATTACGTCGAACTCATGCGCACGGTTCTTCAGCCAGTGGCCAAGCTCCGGCCGGTCGAACGGTGAGTACTTGGTGGCGGACACGTCCAGGTCGGTTGCCGCCCCTGCCTCTGTCCATCCGCGAGCCTGAACGGTGCTGCGTCCGTGCTCAAGCTGCCTGGCGGGTGACGTAGATTCGTCAGTCATGACGGATAGCCGCGCTACCAGCAAGGCGCGTAACGGGGTCTGCATCTCGGTTCCTTCCCTGTTCAAGGGCTCTAGGGTTTGTATACCCGATTCGATCCGGTGGCGCATCGACTATCAACTCGCCCGCGGCGACCTGGCGGCCCGCGCTAAGCAAGCCGTTGTGGAGCGCGCCGCCGCCTACGATCAGCGCTGGTCGGACCACGCCCCGGTCACGGTGCAGTACCGATGAGCGACCGAAACATGTGCCCCTGCACTCTTGTCGTCGGTCCGATCGGTAGGTGGTCGCGATGATCGCGGGAAAGCGTGGCGCCTACACGGTGCTCGGTGTCTTTGCCGTCCTGGTCGCGGTCGTCGGACTCATCGCGCTCAATCGCGGCGGCGACGGCGGCTCGGTCCTCGGCTCGGCGACCTCGAGCGCCCGCAGTGCGCCCACGACGCAGGCCAGACCACCTGCCGCGGGCGGCACCACGACACCGCTGCTCGGGGGCACCACCGCACCGGCCGCGTCCCGCGCTCCCGGTGTGCCGGATCGCGCGTTCGCGACTCTGGCGGAGATCGACGCGGGCCGCTGGCCGGACTCCGCGAACGCGCCCGGCACCAAGGGCGGTGATCGATGGATGAATCGTGCGGGCACCCTGGCCGCCAAGGATTCCGCGGGCAAACCGATCACCTACCAGGAATGGGATGTGAATCCCAAGCAACGCAACCGATCCCGGGACGCCGAACGCATCGTCACCGGTAGCGACGGCTCCGCTTGGTTCACCGGCGACCACTACGAGACCTTCACGAGGATGCGCTGATGACCGAGCCGATTCCGTTGTCGCAGTTCCTCGCCCGTCCCGGCAATGCCGAATCCGGTCCCGCCGCCGGTCCGGTCGCCGCCCCCGCACTCGGCGCGCTCGCCATCGACGCCGCGGAGCTGAGCGCACTGCGCTTTCGCGCCCCCTCCGGCTACGTGGTGCGCGAACTTCGCGGACCGAAGATGCACACCACCATGGGCGTTTTCGATGAGTTCGCCGCCGCGTTCCAATTCCCCTATTACTTCGGCGAGAACAAGGATGCCTTCGACGAATGCCTGCGCGACCTGGATGATTTCGTCGGCGAGGCGGCCGGATACGTTGCTGTGGTTCGGAATTCCTCCTCGCTGCTCATCGAGCAGCCCGACGAGCGGGACTGGTTCGCCGAGGCCCTCGACGACTGCGCCGGTTACTGGTCGAGGAGGGACATCGTCTTCCGTGTCGTTCTCCAAGGCGAACAGGTGCTTCCGCAGGCCGTTGTGTTGATCTCCGACATCGCGACGCTCTGACCTGCCCGCGCCGCGGCGCAGGCAGGTCCTGCCCGGTGACTTCGGTGCGGGACTCGCGCGCCGGTCAGGTCAGTCGGCGCGCGAGATCCTCGCCGAGCAGCACGAAGACATCGGTCGTGTGCTCGATGAGTTCGTCGCGAGTCAGCGGCAGATCATTCTGTAGCCAGGCGGTCAGCGTTTGGACGAGCCCGCCGACGAGATAGGTGGCGCGGAAGTCGATCGAGGGGTCCGGCGGGTCGGCGACGCCGTAGAAATCGACGCCCTCCGCGGCCACCAGCCGGGCGAAAACACGCACTGTCTGATTCGTGCGTGCGCGCAGTTCCGGCGTCGCCATGCCCGCGACCAGCGCGACCTTGGCCTTGCGCGGGTCGTCGGTGAGCAGGTGGATACCCGCGGTGATCGCGGCGTGCGCCTTGGCGCGCGTGTCGTCCGGCGCGGCGTGCAATGCCGCGACGATCGCGCCCGCCAATTCCTCGGCGATCCCGTCGACCAGCGCGCTCAGCACCGCGTCACGGCTGTCGAAGCTCTCGTAGTAGTACCGCTCGTTGAGCCCGGCCCGCGCGCATAGTCCGGAGACGGTCAGCTTGGCGAGGCCATCGGTGCCGATGATCTCCAGCGCGGCGTCCAACAGCGCCGCGCGCCGTTGCGCGCGCCGCTCGTCTGCGGAGATTCCGCCGTAGGTCCGCTGTGCCACTGCTCGATTCTGACAGTGCCGGATCGGCCGCGCTGCAACGCGGCGGTATGGGATTGGTGTGGTCACAATTCTGGCATGAGCCATTGCCAGAATTGGGATTCTGATGGATGCTATTGCCAGATGTGCTCGACGAGGAGGCAGCAATGTCCGCACCCGGTTATTTCGCCGACAATTCCATGGCACGTCGGGTCATGAGCAAGCGAGCGGTCGGGCTCACCTACGGGCAGCGCGCCCTGGTGATCGGGGCTGTGCACCCGCTGCTCTATGTCGGGACCGCTGAGAACACCGAGCATCGGATGACGCCCTACACCCGGCTCGCACTCACCGGCAAGCTGTTCGAGGCGGTGTTCCTCGGTAGCAAGGACGAGGCCGACCGGGCGCTGGCGTACACCCGTAAGAAGCACGGCAAGGTGCGCGGGGCGCTGCCCGAGGACGCGGGTTCGCACCACCCGGCGGGCACCGGTTACTCCGCCGCCGATCCACACCTGATGTTCATGACCATGGCGTTCGCCTTCGATTCCGCCGAGGTCATGTATGACCTGCTGGTCCGGCCACTGACCGAGGGCGAACGCGAAGCGCTGTACCAGGACTACGTGCGCTGGGCCGAACTGTTCGGTATGCCGCGTGAGGCGGCGCCGGGCAGCTACCCGCTGTTCCGCAGGTTTTTCGACGCCTACCTCGGCTCCGACGAGCTGTTTCTCACCGACGAGGCCGGACTGGTCGGCTCCTACCTGGCCGGACAGCGGGTGCCCTATCCGCAGCGAATGCCGTTGCAGCAGGTCACCTCCGCGTTCTTCCTGCTGGTGCAGGGCAGCCTGCCGGCGCGCATCCGCGATATGTACGGCATGCGGTGGGGGATCGCCGAGCAGCTCGCCTACCGCGCGCTCGCCACGGCCGTCCGCACCGCGCACGTCGCTCCGCCGTTGGTGCCGCCGGTGTTGCGCGGCACATTGGCCGGTCCGAGCGCGCCGGTATACCGGCTGGTGTCCCGGCGGGAACACGAACTGGCGCGCACCGGACGCCCGAGTATGCCCGGCGTCGACCCGCGCAACTGGGCGGCGCGAAATTCCGCTTGAGCGCCGTGCGAAGATCGAAGCATGTCCAGTCCTGCTCAGACGACCCCGGCCGCTGAACGCAAACAGCGGGTGCTGTCCGGGATCCAGCCGACCAGCGCGTCCTTCCATCTCGGCAACTACCTTGGGGCGCTGCAGTACTGGGTGACCATGCAGGACGACTACGACGCGCTGTACTTCATCCCCGATCTGCACGCCATCACCGTGCCGCAGGATCCCAAGGAACTGCGCGCACGGATACGGGGCGCGGCGGCGCAACTGCTCGCACTCGGCATCGACCCCAAGCGCTCCACCCTGTTCGTGCAGAGCCAGGTGCCCGAGCACGTCGAGCTGGCCTGGGTGCTCAGCTGCATCACCGGCTTCGGTGAGGCCAGCCGGATGACCCAGTTCAAGGACAAGTCGGTCAAGCAGGGCGCGGAGAACGCGACCGTCGGGCTGTTCACCTACCCGGTGCTGATGGCCTCGGACATCCTGCTCTACCGCGCGCATCAGGTGCCGGTCGGCGAGGATCAGCGCCAGCATCTGGAGCTGACCCGAAACCTGGCCCAGCGCTTCAACACTCGGTTCAAGAAGACCTTCGTGGTGCCGGAGGCGCATATCACCAAGGGCACGGCCAAGATCTACGACCTGCAGGACCCGACCGCGAAGATGAGCAAGTCGGCCTCCTCCGACGCCGGCCTGATCAATCTGCTCGACGACCCGAAGATCACCGCCAAGAAGATCCGTTCCGCGGTGACCGACACCGAACGCGAGATCCGCTACGACCCGGAGCAGAAGCCGGGCGTCAGCAACCTGCTGGTGATCCTCAGCTCGCTGAGCGGCACGCCGATCGTCACGCTGGAACAGGATTACGCCGGTAAGGGTTACGGCGATCTGAAGTCCGACGTCGCCGACGCGCTTGTCGAATTTGTCACGCCGCTGCGGACGAAGGTGGAAGAGTACCTGTCGGATCAGGGCGAACTCGACCGCATCCTCGCCGCCGGCGCCGAGCGGGCGCGTGAGATCGCAGGCAACACCCTCGCACAGGTTTACGACCGGGTGGGCTTCTTGCCCCGCTGAGCCCCGGCGGCACCTGCTGCGGGGTCTCTGTGAAGGGGCTGACAGGTGCAGGTGATCGACAACATCAAGGCGTGGCTCGAGCGAAGGATCCAACGGCGCCCATGGCTGGACCATCTGGTCCGAGCCGGCGGCCGGTACCAGCGGCAGCGGGGTGACTACTACGCGGCGGGCATCACGTATTTCACGGTGCTGTCGCTGTTTCCGCTGTTGATGGTCGCCTTCGCGGTCGCGGGGTTCGTGTTGTCCAGCCACCAGGAGTTGCTCACCGAACTGCAGGACAAGATCGTGGAGAACATGCCGGGCTCGCTCGGCACCCAGCTCAACGATCTGATCGATCAGGCGGTCCGGTCCAGGGGGACCGTCGGCACGCTCGGGCTGCTCGCCGGTGTCTACACCGGGCTCGGCTGGATGGCCAATCTACGGGCGGCGCTGACCGAGCAATGGGATCAGCAGAGCCCGGAAGGCAATTGGTTCCTGACCAAGCTGTCGGACCTGGGTGCACTCGTCGGGCTCGGTCTCGCCTTCGTGGCGTCGATCGGCCTTTCCGCACTCGGCTCCAGCACGCTCGGTGCGCGATTGCTGATCAGCGTCGGTCTTTCCCACCTGCCCGGTGCTCGCATATTGCTGATTCTGGGGTCGATCCTGCTCGGATTCCTGGCGTCCTGGGCGGTTTTCGCCTGGATCATCGCGCGGCTGCCACGAGAACCGGTCACGCTGAAGAGCGCGGCCGAGGCGGCGGCGCTGGCGGCCGTGGTGTTCGAGATCTTCAAGTATGTGGCATCCATCTACCTGCACACCGTGCTGAGCAGCCCAGCGGGCGCCGCCTTCGGTTCGATCATCGGTCTGATGGTCTTCAGTTACGTCACCTATCGGATCATCCTGTTCGCCACGGCATGGGCCGCGACGGCGTCGGACAATCTGCGCGCTGTGGAGATCGTCCCGCCCGCGCCCGCGGTGATCGCGCCCCGGATGCAGGCCGCCGGCTCGTCGATGGGCGCGGTCGCCGCCTCCTTCGGCGCGGGCGCCCTCGCCGCGCTCGCCCTTTTCGCACTACGCAAGGTTCCCGGTCGCCGGCGCTGACGCGCCTCGCGAGAGCGCCGCGACATTGATGGAACCAAGATCGACGTTCGCGCGTCGAAACATTCGAACAAGAAAACCGGCGATCGATACCGCCGCTACTGGTGCCCAGAGGGGTGGCACCAGTAGCGGCGACGGTCAGTATCGCGATTTGTTCCTGCGGCGGGCGCCGAGGAGCAGGGCGAGTACGAGCACGATGCCGCCGACCACGAGCACTGTTCTGATGCCCGCACGATCGTTGTCCTCGGCACTGGCATGTGCCTGCTGATCGGTGTCCTTCGGGGGTGGGGACGCCAGTACCGCGCCGGTCTCCGACGGCTTGGCGCCGCTGTCGGGGAGTTGCCCGACGTCGGCTCCCCTGGGGAGGGCGAAGCCGTAGTCGAGGAGGTGGGCGGCCTGTAGGAAGGGACGCAGCGGCCGGACATCGGCCTTCAGCAGCGTCACCGCGAGCCTGCGGCCGTCGCGTTCGGCGGCGGCGACGAAGGTCTGCCTGGCGTCGTCGGTGAAGCCGGTCTTGCCGCCGATCGCGCCCTCGTATTCGTAGAGCAGGTGGTTGTCGTTGCCGACGGGGAAGCCTGGGTGGTCCTGATCGTCGGGGTTTTCCGGGTTCTTGGGGTAGCCGGGGAAGTCGATCTGCTCGGTGTGGATGAGCTCGGCGAACAGCGGGATCGACATGGCCTCACGGAACAGCACCGTCAGGTCGTAGGCGGAGGTGCTCATCCCCGGGCCGTCGAGGCCGGACGGGCTCGCGGCGCGGGTGTCCAAGGCGTGCAACGACTTTGCCAGCTCGTTCATGTGCGCCACCGCGCCCTCGTCCCCACCGAGCTGAGCCGCGATCGCGTGCGCGGCGTCATTGCCGGAGGCCATGACCAGCGCCTGCATCAGCTGCCGGTTGGTGTAGCGGCCGCCGGGGCCGATGCCGACCTTGGTGCCGTCGACATTGGCGTCTTCCTGAGTGCCGGTGACCACCTTGTTCAGATCGAGTTTGCGCAGCGCCACCGTCGCGAGCAGCACCTTGATGGTGCTGGCCGGGCGGTAGCGCCCGTGTGGATCCTTGGCCGCGAGCACCTCGCCGGTGTCCAGATCCGAGACCAGCCAGGCCGTCGCCGAAATATCCTGCGGCACCGGCGGCGCGCCCTTGGGGATCACCACACCGCATTCGCCCATCCGCGCGCCGCCGAGCGGAGGGGAGGGCACGGGCAGGGCCGTCGGCGTCGGCTGGCCGGGCGCGGGCACCTCGGACTCGTCGATCGGCGCGGGCGGTCTGATCTTCTGCGGGCAGCCGTCGGTGTTCGGGGTGCTGAACGGCGCGGTCGTCGTGGTGCTCGGCGGTGTCGCGGTCGCCGGAGCCGCGGTCGCGCCCGCGGTCACGGCCGCAATGGTCAGTGCGGCGCCGAGGCGCAGCGCGGCGCGGAGGCGAAAGTCCCGGATGTTCATCGGCAGAGAGCCTAATGGGCGCAGGCGGATTCGGTCCGTCTATGACGCGCCGGACCGAGCGGAGTGTGTCGGCGGGTCGCACCCGGTATTGACAGACACTAGTAAATGAGAGCTACTATCAAAAAGATGTAACTACCATTTATTGGAGCGCTTATGAATACGGACTCGACCCGCCGCTGGCTGGCGCTCGGCGCGCTGGCGGTCGCCATGCTGACCATCGGCCTCGACATCACGGTGCTGACCGTCGCGTTACCCACCCTGGCTGTGGACCTGAACGCGAATAACGGTGCGCTGCAATGGTTCAGCACCTCCTACACGCTGGCGCTCGCCGCGCTGATGCTGCCCGCAGGCGCGCTCGGTGATCGGTACGGCCGCAAGAAGATCCTGCTCGGGGCGCTGGTCCTGTTCGGTGCGGCCTCGCTGGCCTGCACGTTCGCCGCGACCGCCGGTCAGCTCATCGCGGCACGGGTGGTGCTCGGCGTCGCCGCGGCGGCCATGATGCCGCTGTCGTTGGCCGTACTGCCGGTGCTGTTCCCGAGCCCGGCCGAGCGGGCGCGGGCCATGAATATCTGGATCACTTCGACGGCATTGGGCTTGCCGCTCGGTCCGATCCTGGGCGGCTGGCTGATCGACAACTTCTGGTGGGGCTCGGTCTTCCTGATCAATGTCCCGATGGTCGTGCTCGGCGCGGTCGCGGTCGCGGGCCTGGTTCCGGAGTCGCGCAATCCCGACCGGCGTCCACTGGATCTGCCGGGCGCGGTGTTGTCCGTGGCCGGAATGCTCGGTGTGACATACGGATTCATTCGCCTCGGGGACGAGGGCTGGGGTAACGGGCTCGGCTGGGGCACGCTGATCGCCGGTGCGATTGTGCTCGCGCTGTTCATCGGATGGCAGCGCCGGACGGCCTTCCCGCTGATCGATCTCGGCCTGTTCGGCAGCCGTGGCTTCCGCTGGGGCGCGGTGTTCGCTGTGCTCATCACCTTCGGGATGTTCGGCCTGTTCTTCACCGTGCCGCAGTACTACCAGGCCGTGCTCGGCACCGACGCGCTCGGCAGCGGCCTGCGATTGCTCCCCATGATCGGCGGCCTGCTGGTCGGATCGCGGCTCAGTGACCGGCTGCTGCCGCAGCTCGGTGCGCGACTGATGGTGGCGGCGGGCCTGGTGGTGCTCGCGCTCGGCCTCGGTCTCGGCGCGCTGACCTCGGTCGGTACCGCGTACTGGTTCACCGCCGTCTGGATCGGCCTGGTCGGTGCGGGCATGGGGCTCGGTCTGCCGGTGAGCATGGCGGTCGCGATGGACGACCTCGAGGTGGCCCGCGCCGGCATGGGCTCGGCACTGTTGCAGGCGCTGCGGCAAGCGGCGGGCACGATCGCGGTGGCGCTGCTGGGCACGGTGCTGGCCACCGTCTACCGCGGCGAACTCGGCGACCTGAACGTCGACCCGATCAGCGACAGCGTGAATTCCGGTGTCGCCGTGGCAAAGTCGACAGGCCAGGCGGGCATGCTCGAACACGTGCAGTCGGCATTCGTCAGTGGAATGGGAGCGATGCTGTGGGTGTGCGCGGCCATCAGTGCCGCCGCGGTCCTGCTGGCGCTCTGGGCGCTGCCGCGTCGATCGGCGGCGGTCCAAGCCGCCGAGGCGGTGCCTGGGGCGTCCGCCGACGTCGATGCGACAGAATCGACACATGTCGGTTGAACTACCCGGTGACGGGCCCGCTGTGCCTGGCCTGCGGGAGCGGAAGAAGGAACGGACCCGCCGGACGATTCGTGTCGAAGCGTTCCGGCTGTTCCGTGCTCAGGGCTACGGCGAGACCACGATCGAGCAGATCGCCGCGGCGGCCGAGGTCTCGCCGAGCACCTTCTTCCGCTATTTCCCGACCAAGGACCAGCTGGTGCTCGCCGACGACCTCGATCCACTGATGATCGAGGCGCTGCGAGCGCAACCGCTGGACGTTGCGCCGCTGACCGCCTTCCGTAATGCGGCCGTCGAGGTCTTCGCGAATCTGCCCGCGGCCGAGGTGGCATTCGAGCAAGAACGGCAAGCACTGCTCTATCACGTGCCCGAATTGCGTTCGGCCATCGGCGCCGAGTTCGAGCGCAGTATCGAGTTGATGGCGGGCATGCTGGCCGAGCGCATGGGCAGGGACCCGATGGACTTCGAGGTGCGGGTGGCGACGGGTGCGATCGCGGGCGCCGCATTGGCGATCGGGACCACATCCCCCCTCAACGCCGAGAACCTCACTCGCGCACTGGATTTCCTCGAGGCAGGGCTGCCGCTCGGCAAGGATCAGCCGACCGAGCGGCCCTGAACTAGGAGGACTTCGTCACCGGGCAGCCGTGGGCCAGCGGGCCGAGCAGCTTGTTGTTGTCGTAGAAGTGCTCCAGCTCGAGGATGCGCAGATCGTCGGAGACCCTGGCGATGGTCACACCGAACATCTCGATCTGTTCGCCGGTCGGCTGGTGGTCTTTGTAGGCGCCGTCGTACTTGCCCCAGTGGCGCCAGCGGAAGGTGACGGCGGGCGGTCCCGCCAGTACTTCGAGGACCTCCCAGAAGAAGCCGTTCGGGAAGGCGGTGTGGAACGTGTGGTGTGAGGACTCGAAAGTCTCGGCATCCACCTCGTAGTACGGGTTGTCGCCGATGAGGATGTTGTAGCTGCCGATCCTGGCGAACTCCTCGGCGTTCTGCCATGGGCCGCCGTTCACCCGGCCACGGTAGTGCGCTGCCACCAGCGAAACCCATGTCGCCGGATCCTTCTTATGCGAGACCTCCATCTCGAACACCCGCACCAGGTCCTCGACGATGGCCTCCAGCGAGCCCGCCTCGTGGTTGGTGGTGCGCTCGCGTGGCACGATCTGGTTGGTCAGGTGGTAGTCCGGCGGCGCGCCGCGCCAGTCTTCTGCGGGCGTTGCCGCGACCACGGCATCGCGGCCTTGGAGCCACAGTGGTGTATCTGCCTGTGGTGTGGAATCTGTTGTATCAACGGACATTTCGGCTTCGCGCCCCTTTCGCGTGCGATCAACGCGTCGAAGGTAACAGCCGCTCGGTCGGTTGTCTCGGCATGTTTCGGGGCGTGCGACGGCAATGGGCCCTGGTGTGCAGCGGTGGCCAGGGGTGATGTCACAACTTGTGGAATGTCACAGTTTCATCGGTGGAAAGCGTTGGGGGTGAATGCTTTCCAGGCGTCGGCGGGTTGGGGACCGAAATGGACCCGCTGATTCAACGGGAATGAGCCGCGGCTCGCAACGGAGTGTCGTCGTCCATGGTGGCGAAGAAGCCGCCGATGACATCCTCGATCTCGGACACCGATTCGGCGCAGTACAGGACGGGCTGATAGTGGGTGATGTCGTAGGTCGCGGTGCCCATCGCGACCACGTCGAGCGGGCGCAGATCGGCATGGCGGAACTCCTCGATCTCGCCATAGGACGACAGCAGTCCGGCTCCGTAGCAACGGACTTCGCCGTGCTCGCGTACCACGCCGAACTCCATCGAGAACCAGAAGACATCGGCGAGGAACTTCAACGCGGTGTCGGTGCCGAGCCGGGCGACGGCCGCGCCGACCGTCTCGTAGATCGCGGCGAAACGGGGGCTGGCGATCTGGTTGGCGTGACCGATGACCTCATGGATGGTGTCCGGCTCCGGGGTGTACAGCGGAGCCGAGTGGTGCCGAATGTACTGGGTGGAGTGGAAGATGCGATCGGCGAAGGAACCGAAGAACTCGCGCAGCGGCACCAGCCCCGCGGCCGGGACGTAGCGGAAACCGGTCAGCGGAGTCAGCGCGGCGGAGACCTCGTCGAGTTGGGGGATGTGGTCCTGCGGGAGCCCGAGTCGAGCCGAGGCCTCCAGGACTTCCGTGCAGGCGTACTTCTGGTGCTTGCGGGCCAGTTCGGCCGAGACGATGCGCCACACTTCCTGTTCTTCTGCGGTGTACTCGACCCGCGGCACCGGCTTGCCGGGCGCGTAGTCCAGTGCCTGCGCGGCGATCGCATTCCGGCGCGCCCGGTAGTCCGGGTCGTGCACGCCGGGGTGCTCGTCGCTCAAGTGCACCGTCACATCGCCCGCGCCGCTGCGGGTCACGGGCGAGTACAGCTGAGCCTCAGTGAACATGCCTCCAGGCAAGCACTGCCGGGGCCCGTCGACAACAAAAGCCGCTCCAGGTGCGCAAATTGCCTAGCTAAAAGGGCCTTTGGACGCCCTTCCTGGCATTGATGGCGGCATCGAGGGGTCTTTCTGATCAGTTGTGATCGGAGCCGCGCTCGCTCGTGCACGCACCCGCGCTGGGGGCTGCCGCCGCGGATGACTATGTGCGATTCGCAGGACATGGTCATCCTTAATGACGCAAGATGGCGAATGTACGAAGGAGGACGCATGAGAACCGTGCGGATCGATCTCGACCAGAAGTTGTTGGCCGCGGCCGCCTCGATCATGGGCACCTCATCCAGCAATGCCACCATCAATGAGGCCCTGCGCCGAATTGTGGTGCACGAGCGACAGCTTCATCACCTGGAGCGGCTGGCCGCGGGTGTGTTGTCCGCTCTGCCGGGACCGGAAGTCATCACTGTGGCCGACGGCTAGCCAGGCCGCGCGCGGCCGTTCGGTCGCCGCCAAGGAAGTAGACGTCCGGCCGGTGTGGTGGGGCGGTACCGGATCGATGAGGGAGTGGCTGTCCTCCCCGAATCCCGGCAGGTATCGGCAGTGGGCGACATGTCGGTGCGCACTGGCATGATCCGGGGATCGCACCGCATTCGAGGGGGATCTGATGCCGGTACCCATTGCCGACCTGCCATACGGTCAACGACCACGCGAGCGGCTGCTCGCGCTCGGTCCGCAGGCGCTCAGCGACGGCGAACTGCTCGCGTTGTTGCTTCGCCAGGGTCGGCGCGGTGAGAGTGCGCTGGAAATGGCCATCGATCTGCTCGCCGAATACGGCGGGCTGACCGGCCTGGCCGGGGCGCGCCCAGAGGAACTGTCCCGCCGCACCGGAGTGGGCGTGGCAAAGGCCGCTGCGGTGATCGCCGCTTTCCATCTCGGCTCGCGCGCGCGGAACAGCCCTGAGGTCGCATGCCGTCTGGACGGCGCCGCGGATGTCGTCCGGGTCGCGGGGCCGCTGTTCGCGGGCGCCCGCGTCGAACGGCTCCTCGTGCTCGTCTGCGATGTTCAGAATCGATTGCGGCAGAAGGTATTCGTCGCGGAGGGCGCCATCGACCAGGTGGCGGTCCCGGTCCGCGAAATCCTCAATACCGTGTTGCGTCACGACGGTCGCGCTTTCGCCCTCGTGCACAATCACCCCTCCGGCGACCCGGCGCCGAGCTTCGACGACCGGCGTGCCACGACGTTGCTCACCGAAGCCGCCGCGACTGTCGGTTTGCGATTTCTGGCGCACGTGGTGATCGCGGGCGAGCGGTGGGCGAGCGTTCCGGCGCTCACTCGCAGCTGAAGGCTTCCCAGCCACGGTAAACCGGTCGGTTGCTCAGCTGGCGGATCAGGGCTAGACCGAATGTTTACCAGGCCGTTGCCGACCGCTCGTCTCAGTAGCACAGACTCGGTGCCGGATCCTCGACAGCGAAAGCGTTGGTGCTGATGACTATTGACCACTTCACGGCACGAAACGACTATCGGCACGGCGTATTTCCGGACGAGCATGGCCGGTTCGGCGAATTCGGCGGCAGGTACGTTCCGGAAGGTCTGATGGCCGCGCTGCTGGAGTTGGACGAGGCATACAGTCTTGCCCGCATCGATCCCGGCTTCGTCGACGAGCTCGCGGCCTTGCTGCGCGACCGGGTCGGCCGCCCGACGCTGTTTCACCAGGTGCCGCGATTCGCCGAATCGCTTGCGGTACCTGGGCTGCGGGTCTATCTGAAACGTGAGGATATGGCGCACACCGGCGCGCACAAGATCAACAATGCGCTGGGGCAGGTACTGCTGGCCAAACGGATGGGCAAGAGCCGGATCATCGCCGAGACCGGCGCGGGCCAGCACGGTGTCGCGGTCGCGACGGTGTGCTCGATGCTCGGCCTGACCTGCGTGATCTACATGGGCGCCGACGATATGAGACGACAGGCATCGAATGTGGTGCGGATGAACATGCTCGGCGCCGAGGTGCGCGCGGTGCACGCCGGCGGCCGCAGGCTCAAAGAGGCGATCAGCGAATCGGTCCGCGACTGGGTGTCGAACGTGCAGACCACCTACTACCTGTTCGGTACGGCGGCGGGTCCGGCACCGTACCCGAAGATCGTGCGCGATCTCCAAACGGTGATCGGCATCGAGGCCAGGGCTCAGATTCTGAAATCGGAAGGGCGGCTGCCCGACTACGTCATGGCCTGCGTCGGCGGCGGCAGCAACGCCATCGGTCTGTTCCACTCGTTCGCCGACGATCCGCAGGTCCGGTTGATCGGCGTCGAAGCCGCAGGCCGAGGCATCGAGACCGGCGACCACGCGGCCAGCCTCAGCGCGGGCAGCCCCGGCGAAATGGACGGCGCCTACAGCTATCTCCTCCAGGACGAAGACGGTCAGATCAGCCGCACCCACAGCATCGCGGCGGGCCTCGACTACCCGGGCGTCGGCCCCGAACTCAGCTACCTCAAGGACACCGGCCGCGTCACCTGCCGAGCCGCGAACGACGAAGCCGCGCTACGGGGCATGCGGGCACTCAGCCGCAGCGAAGGCATCATCGCCGCCCTCGAATCCGCCCATGCCGTCGGGTATTTGATGGAAATGGCCGAGGATGGCGAGCTGCCTGCGGATTCGGTGATCGTGCTCGGCCTGTCCGGTCGTGGTGACAAGGATCTGGCGATCGCGGCACAGCGATTGGGCGTCGGAGCCTGACGGCGGTGTGTGCCGCCTGCCGTTGTGGGCCTGGACTGTCGCGGCATTTTCGGTGCGAGCCATCCTCTGGCCGAGTGCGATCGCAGTTACCGCGAATGGCGACTCGGCGCCACAGTTCGGGGCCCGCCCCAGCACGACGAACGCGGTATCGGCTGGCGCCGGTACCGCGTTGGTCGATTCGATTTCGCCCGAAAGGGCTTGTTGGTCTGCGATTTCTCCGTGTCCGTGCGGTACGAGAACTACCATGAGAGCGGCTTCCGACACCCCCGATCCGACCCGACCTGCCATGTTTCTCGGGCCTGTGATGGCGCGGAGATCAGTCCGCCGGGCGCGGATCGCGGAAGGTCAGGGTGACAAGGAAGGTCAGCACGGCAATGCCGACTGCCGTGCCGAAGGCGGCAGTGATACCGCTGACCAAAGCGTGTTGTGCCGAGCCGCCCGCGTTGTGCGACGCAGTGCCGAAGATCGTGACCAGGATGGCAAGGCCGAGGGAGGCGCCGGTCTGCTGGAGGGTCTGCAATGTGCCGCCCGCCGCACCGGCTTCCCGGGGCGACACGCTGGACATGATGATGACGTTCAGCGGCGAAAATGCGAGACCGATACCACATCCCATCAGCAGCATCGCTACGAACAATAGTGGGAAGTAGCCGCTGTCGACCGTCAGTCGGGTCAGCAGAACCAGCCCCGCCGCCATCGATACAGTGCCGGCCATCGTCACGGGTTTCGGGCCGAAACGCGGCAGCAGGCGGGGGATCAGACGGATCATGGTGAACATCAGCAGCGCGGTCGGCAGGAAGGCGAAACCGGTTGCCAGCGCGCTCAATCCACGCACTTCCTGAAGGTACTGGGTGAGGAAGAAGAACATCGACATGCCTGCCATCGGGCCGAGGAACATATTGGCGTAAGCCGCGGCGCGATTGCGATCGGCGAACAGTCGCAACGGCAGCAGGGGCTGCGCGGTCCGAGACTCGATGGCCAGGAAGGTGGCGAGCAATACTGCACCGACCGCCAGCCAAATATCGGTCGTCGCGTTGCCCCAGCCGTTCGACGCGGCGCTGATGAAGCCGTAGACCAGGGCTGCGACACCGGTGGTCGCGGTCACCGCGCCGGGCAGGTCGAGGCGGGCGGGTTCATGGAGGCACCGTCGACCGGGCGGCCGATGCGCGCTGACGCGCGACGCAACTATGAGCGGATCGTGGCGTCCGCCCAGGAGGCGTTCGCCGAGCATGGCCCCGACGCGCCACTGGAAGAGATCGCCCGCCGCACCGGCGTCGGCATCGGCACCCTCTACCGCCACTTCCCGAGTCGTGACGTCCTGATCGAAGCCGTCTACCGCTCCAGCATCGAACGTCTCAGTCAACGTGCCCACGAGCTACTCGAAACCCATTCGCCCGCTGAGGCTTTCGAGCAGTGGCTGCGCGAACAGGTGAAATGGGTGATGGCCAACCGCAGCCTCGCGACCACACTGAAGGCCGGGATGGACCACGGCTCACCGACGTTCACCCTGTGTAAAGAGCTGGTCATCGACGCGGCATCCGCACTCTTGGTCGCGGCGCAGGACGCGGGCGACATCCGTCCCGACATCGAACCGCGTGACCTGCTCAGGTTCGGTCACGGAATCGGCGTCGCGTGCGAAACCACCCCCGAGGCCGCCGAACGCCTGCTCGCCGTGACCTTCGACGGCCTGCGCACTCCCGGGACCGGCGTCCGGAGCTGACCCGCCGGAAGTAGTCGCGGTTATGTGGGCGTTGTCGAGTGGTCCCCATCGCTGGGATCTTTTCCGTCGATCGCGGGATCGACGAGGAAACCAGATGCGGCCCAGGGGGATTCGCGCTTCAACGGCAGGCAACGAGCGGTCGGTGGCGAGCACAGCCTCGGTGACTGCCGACCATCAGTCGGGGAGCGATCGCGGCAGCCCGAACCGCGGGAGCACGCTGTTATCGAATCGGGTGATGGCGCAGATCCGGTCGCCGGTGAGGGTGAGGACGATGATGCCGGTCGCGTGGCGGATGCCGTCGGGAGCACGGAGATAGGCCCCGAACGCAGGCTGACCATTCGCCCGCGTCGGCACGAAGTCGTAGGTCCGGCCCTGGCCGATGATGCTGGCGTAGAAGCGGGCAACGACGTCGCGACCGTGGTATTCGAGGGGAATCGGCGGCATGGAGACGCGGACATCGCTGGTGAGCAGTGCGACAAGCGCTTCGATATCGCCGGCCTGGTAGGCGCTGACGAACTTTGCCGCGAGTGCTTGCTCGGCAGGTGAGTGGGGTGCGGGAGCCGGATCCACGCTCGGCGGTAGCCGCTGCTGGAGGCCGGCGCGGGCTCTTTTGAGGAGGCTGTTGACCGAACCGACGGTCACGTCGAGCATGTCGGCCACCTCGTCGGCGTGGTATCCGAGCACCTCTCGCAAAATGAGGACGGCACGCTGGCGAGCGGGCAGGATCTGTAGCGCGGTCACGAAGGCCAGGGATATCGCTTCGGTCTGTTCGTAGCGTGCCTCGGGGCCGAGCGGCACGTCGAGTCCGTCGTCGAGGAGGGCATCGGGATACGGCTCCAGCCAGACGACTTCGCCGAGCCGACTCGGCTCCGGCGGCTCAACCCCGGGAATGTCCCACTCCTTGGCCGGGCGTCGGCTGGCCGAGCGCAACGCGTTGAGGCAGCGGTTGGTGGCGATCCGGTAGAGCCAGGTGCGGATCGAGGCGCGTCCCGCAAACCCGTCGAGGCCTTGCCAGGCGGCCAGCAGCGTGTCCTGCAATGCGTCCTCGGCGTCCTGGAAGGACCCGAGCATGCGGTAGCAGTGCACCTGTAGTTCGCGACGGTGCGGTTCGGTCAGCTCGCGGAACGCGGCGCCGTCTCCGGCCCGCGCCCTGGCGATCAAGTCGGCGTTCACCACGTGCCATCACTCCACCCTCGCGTCACATCTTTCTCCAGTCTCCTAGTCGACCTCTCTATAGAGACACCGGCCGAGCCATGAACTGGGCGGTGAGTGTGCGCCCAGTTTCTCGACGGCTCGGTGTCTACCTCTTCGGCAGTGTGATTCGTTGCGAGGAGTTTGTATGACAATCGCCGACAAAGTGGTTCTGGTGACCGGTGCCAACCGCGGTATCGGAAAGGCGCTGGTCGAGGAGGCCCTGCGCAGAGGCGCCCGGCGGGTGTACGCGGGGACACGCCAGCCGATGGACCACCCGGACGCGCGCGTCACGCCGCTGACGCTCGACGTGACAGAAGCCGAGCAGATTCGGGCAGCTGTCGAGAGCGTCGAATCCCTCGACATTCTCATCAACAACGCGGGCGTGTGTTTGTACGACGAGGTAAGCGATCGTGCCGCGATCGATCAGTCCCTCGCCGTCAACTTCTACGGCATGTATGACGTGACCCTGGCCTTCCTGCCCCTGCTCACCCGTTCTGGCGGCGCCATCGTCAATGGTCTTTCGCTGGCCGCCTTGGCCCCGTTGCCGGTGATTCCGGCCTACTCGATCTCCAAGGCGGCCGCGTTGTCCCTGTCGCAATCGTTGCGTGCCCTACTGGCAGGTCAGGGCGTGCGCGTTCATGCCGTCCTGACCGGCCCCGTCGACACGGACATGAACGCGGCCTTCGACATTCCGAAGGCCGCGCCGGAGTCCGCGGCACGAGGCATCTTCGACGGACTGGAGAAGGGCGAGGAGGACATCTTTCCCGATCCGATGTCGGCGTCCGTGGCCGAGGGTTGGCTCGGCGGTGCCGCCAAAGCGCTCGAGCGCCAGAACGCGTCTTTTGTCGTAACACCCGTTGTGGCATGAAAAACACCCGGCACCACCAGGAAATGGAGCGAACCATGAATGCAGAGAGCTACACAACCACCTTCACGGTCGATCGAACACCGGAAGAAGTATTCAGTGCCATCAACGACGTTCGTGGATGGTGGTCGGGGGAGATCGAAGGCGGTACCAACGAACTCGGCGATGAGTTCACGTACCGCTACGAAGATTTACATCATTCCAAGCAGCGGATAACGGAATCCATCCCCGGCGAACGGGTCGTGTGGCTTGTTGTCGAAGGCGGCCCAAATTTTGTCGAGGACAGAACCGAGTGGAAGGGTACAAGGATTTCTTTCGAGCTGTCCGCGAAAGATGAAGGGACACAGGTCCGCTTCACGCACGTCGGTTTGGTCCCGGAGTACGAGTGTTTCGATGCCTGCTCGGATGCGTGGGGCTCCTACATCAACGGCAGTTTGCGGAACCTGATCGCGGCGGGGACTGGGCGGTCGGGCCATGAGTGACCTGTCGAGCCGGACCACACTCGTAGTCGGCGCCGGGCGCGGCCTGGGTCGAGGGATCGCTGCCGCATTCGCCGAGGCGGGTGCTCCCGTGGTCGCCGTCGCCAGGACCGGCTCTGAACTCGGCGAGCTGGCCGCGACCAATGCCGGCGTTCGGACCGAGACCGCGGATGCGGCAGACGCGACGGCGGCGTGGAGCTTGCTGGACCGATACGAGCCGGAAGTCCTCATCCTGGTCGCCGGCGCCAACCCGGTCATGCGTCCGATCCAGTACCAGACGTGGGAAACCTTCTCCGTGAATTGGCATTCCGACGTCAAGATCGCGTTCACCTGGCTTCGGGAGGCACTGCTGAAGCCACTGCCGCCTGGCAGCAGGGTGGTGGTGGTGAGCAGTGGGGCCGCCATCAACGGATCACCTGCCAGCGGTGGTTACGCCGGGTCCAAGGCCACTCAGCGTTTCATCGCGGCGTACACACAAGATGAATCGCGCCGTGCCGGCCTGGACATCACCGTGACGACGATCATGCCCAGGATGACTCCACACGGAGACGTGGGCAGACGAGGCTTTCGGGCCTACGCGGCCCGCAGCGGTCGCACCGAAGAGGAATTCCTGCAGGCATCAGGCGACCTGTTGACCCCCGAGATAGCGGGATCCGCCCTGGTGGAACTGGTTCGGGCCGACCCCGAGACCAGCGCCCCCGAGTACCTGCTCACCGCCGCCGGGCTACAGCAGTTGCCGTGACCAGCGGCGCGGGACCGATACCCGTCGGTTCCGCGTCGCCCGAATCCCTTGTGCCTGCTGTCGAGAGCGGCCCGCTTGCCGGAACTACGAAGGCCGCCTTCCTCTTTCGATGGAGGCGGCCTTCGTCTTACTGAACCGGGTCGGAAAGGACTAGCGGGCGAACAGCAGTGCGCGCTTGACTTCCTGGATGGCCTTGGTGACCTCGATGCCGCGGGGGCAGGCGTCGGTGCAGTTGAAGGTGGTGCGGCAGCGCCAGACGCCTTCGACGTCGTTGAGGATGTCGAGGCGCTCGCGGGCGGCTTCGTCGCGGCTGTCGAAGATGAAGCGGTGGGCGTTCACGATCGCGGCCGGGCCGAAGTAGCTGCCGTCGCTCCAGTACACGGGGCAGGAGGTCGTGCAGCAGGCGCAGAGGATGCACTTGGTGGTGTCGTCGAACCTGGCGCGGTCTGCCTGGCTCTGGATACGCTCGCGGGTCGGCTCGTTACCCGAGGTGATCAGGTAGGGCTTCACCGCGCGGAACGCGTCGAAGAACGGCTCCATGTTCACCACGAGGTCCTTCTCCACGGGCAGGCCGCGGATGGGCTCGACGGTGAGGGTGATGGACTTGCCGTCCTTGGGCAACATGTCCTTCATCAGCACCTTGCAGGCCAGCCGGTTCACACCGTTGATCCGCATAGCGTCGGAGCCGCACACGCCGTGCGCACACGAGCGCCGGAAGGTGAGCGTGCCGTCCAGGTAGGACTTGATGTAGATCAGCACGTTCAGGAAGCGGTCGGTCGACAGGACCGGCACCTGGAACGACTCCCAGTGCGCGCCCTTGTCGTCCTCCGGGTTGAACCGGGCGACCTTGACGGTGACCATGACCGACCCCTCGGGGATCGGCGCGGGCTTCTGTGATGAGGGTGCTTCGGCTACAGCAGTCATCAGTACTTACGCTCCATCGGCTCGTAGCGGGTCTGCACTACCGGCTTGAAGTCGAGGCGGATATCGGAGATGAGCTCCGCGCCCTCCTTGTAGGCCATCGTGTGCCGCATGAAGTTCACGTCGTCGCGGTCCGGGTAGTCCTCGCGGGCATGACCGCCGCGCGATTCCTTGCGGTTGAGCGCACCGACCACGGTGACCTCGGCCAGTTCGAGCAGGAAGCCCAGCTCGACGGCTTCGAGCAGGTCGCTGTTGTAGCGCTTGCCCTTGTCCTGCACCGTGATCCGCTTGTAGCGGTCCTTGAGCGCATGGATATCGGTGAGGGCCTGCTTGAGGGTGTCCTCCGTGCGGAACACGGCGGCATTCATGTCCATCGTGTACTGCAGCTCGGTGCGGATGTCGGCGACCCGCTCGTTGCCGTGGTCGGACAGGATCAGCGCGAGCCAGTCCTGCACCATCTGCGCCGGGTTCTCCGGCATCTCAACGAACTCGGAGCGCTGCGCGTACTCCGCGGCGGCGATGCCCGCGCGGCGGCCGAACACGTTGATGTCCAGCAGCGAATTGGTGCCGAGACGGTTGGAGCCGTGCACCGAGACGCACGCGCACTCGCCCGCCGCGTACAGGCCCGGCACCACGTCGGTGTTGTTGCGCAGCACCTCGCCGCGGATCTTGGTCGGGATGCCACCCATCACGTAGTGACAGGTCGGCATGACCGGCACCAGCTCGGTCACCGGGTCCACACCCAGGTAGGTGCGGGAGAACTCGGTGATGTCGGGCAGCTTCTCTTCGAGCACGTCCTCGCCGAGGTGGGTCACGTCGATGTAGACGTAATCCTTGTTCGGTCCCGCGCCACGGCCCTCGAGCACCTCGAGCACCATCGAGCGGGCGACGATGTCACGCGGCGCGAGGTCCTTGATGGTGGGGGCGTAGCGCTCCATGAAGCGCTCACCGCTGGCGTTGCGCAGGATGCCGCCCTCGCCGCGGACGGCTTCGGAGATGAGGATGCCGAGTCCGGCCAGACCTGTCGGGTGGAACTGGTGGAACTCCATGTCCTCCAGCGGCAGACCCTTGCGGAACACGATCGCCATGCCGTCACCGGTCAGCGTGTGCGCGTTCGAGGTGGTCTTGTACATCCGGCCCGAACCGCCGGTGGCGAACACGATCGACTTCGCGTGGAAGACGTGGATGTCGCCGGTGGCCAGCTCGTAGGCGACGACGCCGGTCGCGATGGGGCCGCGGTCGGACTCGGTCAGCACCAGGTCGAGCACGTAGAACTCGTTGTAGAACTCGACATCGTGCTTGACGCAGTTCTGGTAGAGGGTCTGCAGGATCATGTGACCGGTGCGGTCGGCGGCGTAGCACGCGCGGCGGACCGGGGCCTTGCCGTGATCGCGGGTGTGCCCGCCGAAGCGGCGCTGGTCGATCTTGCCCTCGGGCGTGCGGTTGAACGGCAGACCCATCTTTTCCAGGTCCATCACCGCGTCGATGGCCTCCTTGGCCATGATCTCCGCGGCGTCCTGGTCGACCAGGTAGTCACCACCTTTGACGGTGTCGAAGGTGTGCCATTCCCAGTTGTCTTCTTCGACGTTGGCCAGTGCGGCGCACATGCCACCCTGCGCCGCGCCGGTGTGGCTGCGGGTCGGGTACAGCTTGGTCAGCACGGCGGTGCGCGCCCGGGGCCCGGCCTCGATCGCCGCGCGCATGCCGGCGCCGCCGGCGCCGACGATCACGACGTCGTAGCGATGCTCCTGAATCCGCGATTCACTCATGCCCGCACCTCGCTGCGCTCAGTTCCGGCATGTGTGAAACACGCCGTGTCGATGATTCGTTCGCTGCGCTCACTCATCGGAGGTGGCCTGTTCCTAACTGATGTTGGGGTCGAAGGTGAAGATGACGTAGGTGCCGACGCCAACCACGAGGACCATCGAGATGGCCAGCGCGGTGTTCAGCCAGAACCGGGTCGAGTCCTTGCGGGAGTAGTCCGCGATCACCGTGCGCAGGCCGTTGCCGCCGTGCAGCTGAGCCAGCCACAGCATGGTGAGGTCCCAGAACTGCCAGAACGGGCTGGACCAGCGACCGGCCACGAAGGCGAAGTTCAGTCGTTTCACGCCGCCGTCGAGCAGCAGCATGATCGTCATGTGGCCGAGCACGAGCACGATCAGCAGCAGGCCGGAGAACCGCATGAACAGCCACGCGTACTTCTCGAAGTTGCCGTTGGACCGCGACCGCGGGGACCGTGGCAGGTCCAGGCTCGCAGGCCGGTCATAAGACTTACCGATAACGGGTGCGCTCATAGTGATCAGTGCTCCGTGAACAGGTAGAAGATCTGACGCCCGATCGCGGGTACCGCCAGCAGGAACCAGACCGCGAGGATGATCCAGAGCATCAGGCGCTGGTACTTAGGTCCCTTGGACCAGAAGTCGACCAGGATCACGCGGACGCCGTTGAGCGCGTGGAACAGCACGCAGACGACAAGACCCATCTCCATCAGCGCGACGAGGGGGTTCTTGTAGGTTTCGATCGCCTCGTTATAGGTGTCGGGGCTGACCCGAACCAGTGCGGTGTCCAAGACGTGCACGAAGAGGAAGAAGAAGATGGTGACACCGGTGATCCGGTGCAGTGCCCAGGACCACATTCCGGGGTCGCCTCGGTACAGCGTCTTCCGCTTCGGCTGTGCCGGAGCTTCTATCGTGGTCATAGAGTGCGGTCGCCTCCAACGTCGTTGATGGACCCGGTTACAGATCCGACGCCGGCATGCAAAAAGGGGCGAATGCCCAGGTGGCTGCGTTTTGCTGTGCCAAAGAGCTAACGCGGGGCCCGCCGCCGGGAACCTGAACCGATCTGTTGTGGACTCTAATCCCCTCGCAATGCCGGAACTAATTCGGCGTGCCGTGCGTTGCGCGACATTCCGGAGAGTTAGGTTTACCTTTCTTGATGCGTGAAGGGTTGCGCGGCAGCCCTGGCGCGGCCTGATTCGGGCTGGTTCACGGGAGGTTGCCGATGCCGGAAGTCGACTGGAATATATTGCGCGACAATGCAATTCGAGTCATGCGCAACGCCTATGCACCGTACTCGCGGTTCCCGGTCGGCGCGGCGGCACTCAGTGCCGACGGTCGAATTGTAAGCGGATGCAATGTGGAAAATGTCTCATATGGGTTGGGCCTGTGTGCCGAATGCGTACTCATCGGTAACTTGTTTTCGGACGGTGGCGGCCGCTTGATAGCGGTGTCCGTGGCCGATTCTCGCGGCGAAATCCTGATGCCCTGCGGGCGGTGCCGACAGTTGCTCTACGAGCACGGCGGAGCCGACCTCCTGATCGACCACAAGTCCGGACCCGTTGCGCTGCGTACTCTGCTGCCCGACGCCTTCGGTCCCGACGACCTGGACGCCGGGCAGCGGTAGCTGTCGGCCCCTCCCCCCGAACGAATGATGCGGCGAGGCTATCGGAGCCCGCCGATCAGGAACCGGGGCTCGAACGTGTCCCGTGCCAGACTGGCGGCTGTGGCGGCATGGGACGCGGTTTCGATCATCACCACCAAGCGGGACGGCGGGGAGCTGTCGGACGGGCAGATCGACTGGGTGGTCGACGGATTCACCAAGGGGGTGGTGGCCGACGAGCAGATGGCGGCCTTGGCGATGGCCATTGTGTGGCGCGGAATGACGCGGCGCGAGACCATGCGCTGGACCGCCGCGATGATTTCTTCGGGCCGTCGGATGGACTTCACCGATCTGCCGCGGCCGACGGTGGACAAGCATTCGACGGGCGGCGTCGGGGACAAGATCACGCTGCCGTTGGCGCCTTTGGTCGCGGCCTGTGGTGCGGCGGTGCCGCAGCTGTCGGGGCGCGGACTCGGGCACACCGGCGGAACGCTGGACAAGCTCGAGGCCATCGCGGGCTGGCGGGCCGATGTGACAGTGCCGCGGATGCGCGAGATATTGGCCGACCCCGGCATCGGCGCCGTGGTGTGCGCGGCGGGCGCCGATCTGGCTCCCGCGGACAAGCGGCTCTACGCGCTGCGCGATGTCACCGGGACCGTCGAATCCATTCCGTTGATCGCTAGCTCGATCATGAGCAAGAAGATCGCCGAGGGCACCGCCGCGCTGGTGCTGGATGTGAAGGTCGGCGCGGGCGCGTTCCTGAAGACCATCGAGGGCGCACGCGAATTGGCGACGGCGATGGTCGAACTGGGCACCGACGCGGGCGTACGGACGGTCGCGCTGCTGACCGCGATGGACACGCCACTCGGGCGCACCGCGGGCAATGCGCTCGAGGTCGCCGAGTCGGTCGAGGTGCTCGCCGGCGGCGGTCCTGCCGATGTCGTCGAGCTGACCCTCACCCTGGCTCGGGAAATGGTCGCGCAGGCCGGGCTCGACGTCGATCCCGCCGACGCACTGGCCGACGGCCGCGCCATGGACCACTGGCGCGCCATGATCCAGGCGCAAGGCGGGGACCCGGACGCGCCGCTACCCCGCGCGAAGCACACCGAAATCGTGCGTGCCGAGCGCGACGGCGTGCTCACCGGCCTCGATGCCATGGGTGTCGGTATCGCCGCATGGCGGCTCGGCGCGGGCCGCGCCAGGCAGGGCGACCCGGTGCAAGCCGGTGCGGGCATCGAGATGCACGCCAAACCCGGTGATTCCGTCACCGCGGGCCAGCCTGTGCTCACCATGCACACCGATACACCGGAGGCGTTCTCCGGCGCTGTCGCCGCGCTGGCGGGAGCGATCACGATCGGTGGGGCGGGACCGACGCCGGACGCGCCATTGATCCTCGGACGAATCGGTCACTGACCCGGTCGGGATCGTCGGGACCGGCCGGGATCCGTGCGGAGTATCGTTGCCGCGCCTGCGCCGACCCGGGCTCCGCGGAGCCGATATCGACCACACCCGCACGGTCTCCGTGCTGACGTGCTGACGTGCTGACGTGCTGACGTGCTGACGTGCTGACGTGCTGACGTGCTGACGTGCTGACGTGCTGACGTGCTGACGTGCTGACGTGCCTGGCGGCCGCTGCACCGATCGCGATCGAAATATATTGTCCGGCAACGGGATCTGTGGCAGTCGGCGGTATCGGTGGCTCGGCCCCGGATAACGCATCCGGCGGCGAACGGCCACTCGGGCAGTGGGGGATGCGGCCGACGTCTCAACAGCGGCACGCCCGAGAGAGCAATCACAAGTGATGACGCGCACCAAGTGGGCTGCCGCGGCGGCGGCATGCGGCTAACGTGTGGTCATGACAGGACCGATGCCTTTGACCCTTGCCTCGATCCGCCAAGCTCCCAAAGCGCTGCTGCACGACCACCTCGACGGTGGCCTGCGACCCGCGACGGTTCTGGAGCTCGCCGCCGATTGCGGTTACGACGACCTACCCGCCTCCGACGAGACGGCGCTGGCCGCGTGGTTCCGCGATGCGGCCGACAGCGGTTCGTTGGAGCTCTATCTGGAAACCTTCGCCCACACCGTCGCGGTGATGCAGACCCCCGAAGGTCTGCGCCGGGTCGCTCGCGAATGCGCGGAAGACCTGGCCGCGGACGGCGTGGTGTACGCCGAGGTGCGCTTCGCGCCCGAACAGCACCTGGAGCGCGGCCTGACCCTGGACGAGGTGGTCGAGCACACCCTGGCCGGCTTCCGCGAGGGCGAGGCGGCGGCCGCGGCGGAGGGCCGCCCGATCGTGGTGGTCTGCCTGCTCACCGCCATGCGGCACGCGGCGCGCTCGCGGGAGATCGCCGAGCTCACCGTGCGTTTCCGTGATCGTGGCGTCGGCGGTTTCGATATCGCGGGCGCGGAGGCGGGGTTCCCGCCGAGCCGGCATCTCGACGCTTTCGAATACATGCGCGCCAACAGCGCGCACTTCACCATTCACGCGGGCGAGGCCTTCGGCCTGCCCTCGATCCACGAGGCGCTCGCCTTCTGCGGTTGCGACCGGCTCGGCCACGGTGTGCGGATCACCGACGACATCGCTGTGCCTGGCGCGATCGAGGACGCCAGCCTCGGCTTGGTCGCGAACTATGTGCGCGACATGCGGATTCCGCTCGAGTTGTGTCCGTCGTCGAACGTGCAGACCGGCGCGGTCCCCTCGCTGGACAAGCATCCTTTCGACCTGCTTGCCCGACTGCGTTTCCGCGTCACCGTCAACACCGACAACCGGCTGATGAGCGACACCAGCATGAGCAAAGAAATGGCGAAGCTGGTCGACACCTTCGGCTACGGCTGGAGCGACCTGGAGCGGTTCACCATCAATGCCATGAAGTCGGCCTTCATCCCGTTCCCGGAACGTCTGCGCATCATCGACGACATCATCAAGCCCGGTTACGCGGTCTTGCTCGGATAGCCACGGCGGCAAGGGCTTTCGCGCGTATTCGGCTTGCCAGGTGCGCGCGGTCCTGCCTCAGTCGATGCGGATCCAGACCTGCTCGGCCCGGCCGAGCAGTCGATCGTCCGCGCCGTATACAGCTGTCGAGGCGAAGGCCTTGCGGCCCTGTTCTCCGTGATTCTCACCGACGGCAACACACCGCTCGCCGACTTCGGGCAGCGCGTGCACGGTGGCGGTCATCGAGCCGAGCACCGCGGGCCGCTCGAACATCCCCGACAGCGACCAGCCGCCGGGGCAGTCCATCGCGGCCCACAACACCGCGGTCTCCAGCGGCAGGGAATCGTCGGGAACCCATGGTGCGGCGACCAATCCGTCGCCGACAACGCCCGCCTCGATCCGCAGGCCATCGGCGCGAGCACTGCCGCAGACGAAGCAGTGCGCGAACAACTCGTTGCTCTGATAGGAGCTGGCGGCGGCCTCGGCGTCGACGAACGACACGCGCTGCGGGGCGTCCCGTTCGAACTCACCCGCTCGCGATTCGGCGAGCAGGGTGTCGCCGTCGTACAACCGGCCCGCCCGCATCTGCAGTGCCTTCTCCAGCGGCGGCGGGCTACGCAGGATTACCGTCACCGCGGCATCGTCGCGCTGCGCGGCAAGCAGCCCACCCACGTAGCCGCCGTTGCCGGAGCCGGGCGGGCCGTTGAATCGAGCGGGAATCCGGAGCGTCCGAACGGTCACTGCGGTGCGAGCCGACTCTCGAAGTTGCGCTCCAGCTCCCGCCAGCTCTGTGCTTCGGCGGCGAACGGTGGGTTGGGGGCCATCCGGTTCGGATCCGGGTTCAGCAGGTAGGAGACGTACCAGCCGAGCGGGTTGGACTGGGCGAGCGCCTGCTCCACGGTGTCGTCGTCGGCATAGTCGGCGGCGTCGGTGAACAGTTCGACCGCGAGATCGAGCTGTTCGACGTCGATCGCCTCCGGGCCCTCGGCCAGATCGTCGGCCAAGCCGGGCAGCACGTAGACATTCTCGTCGGTGACCTCGACCTCGAGCGAGCCGTCGACGGCGGCGGTCTGCACATCGGTGTAGGTGCTCACTCGCGACAGATCATGCTCGTGGTCATCGGCCAGGTAGCGAGCCAGCGCCCGCTCGGAGCCGAAGACGCTGATCGAGCCGTCCTTGCCGAGGAAGATCGGCTCGTCGTCGAGGTAACAGCGCAGCGTGAAGTAGTTGCCGTCGGCAGTGACGATCTTGACCGGGTCGATGCCGACCTCGTGCCAGAACGAATCGTCCTCTTCCTCGTCGTCCTCGTCCTCGTCCTCTTCGTCGTCCGCGTCGAGATCGACGGTTTCGAACTCTTCCTCTTCCTCGCTGTCGGCCGCGTCGTCGGCGTCGACGACGTTCTCCTCGGCGGCGAGCAGCTCCGCCTCCGCGACGGCGACGGCCTCGGGGTCGACATCCGGGGTCTGCACCACGGAGTCGATGGCATCGAGGACGTCGTCCCAGCCCTTGGCGATGGCGGCGCCGATCTGATCCCAAAGGTCTTCGCCGTCGCGCCCGACGAAGGCGCTCACCCCGCCCGGCAGCGCGCCGAGGACGGGGTGCGAACCGAAGAACTTGGTCACCGTCTCCAGTTCGCACACCTCGCCGATGTTGCGCACCATGGCGAGGGTGTCCTCCAGCTCCGCGATGGCATCGACATCGGGATCACCCGCGGCCAGCTCCGGCACCGCGACCAGATCGAAGGTGAAGTTCTCCTCCGGCTCCAGCTCCACCGCGGAAAGACCGGCGACGACCTTCCACGACGGGTGGTCGATGAGGTCGTTGTCGGAGTTGGTCCGGATAAAAGCGGCCAGCTCGGCGACGGTTTCGAAACCGTAGAGGGAGTCCTCGTGTCCGAGGAACGCCTCCCACTCGTCGTCACCGTCGCGCCAGCGCGGTGCCCACAGGGTGACGAGATCGCCGTCGGTCAGGCCGAGCTCGATCGGGACGATGTCTCCAGAAGCCATGAGCGGAAGCCTATCGACCTTCCGCGTCAGGCACTATCCGGCCCGCCTCCAATGGTTCCCGGAGCCCCCTCTGCGGCCGGGACGAACGACTCGTTCAGTGTCGCAACGACCTTCGAGCGCTGGGTGCCCGCGTCCTCCGCGGCCTGCTTGCAGGCCCAGACAATGAGCTGGCCGACCTCGGTGGGAGGCAGCGTGGTGACCGATTCCGAGAGGGTCAGAGCGACCAGCGCGCCATCGCTGTCGACCTCGGCCCCGACCGCGCCATCCTCGGTGCGGAATCGGCCGCGCACCTGCTTGAGGCCGTAGAGCGCGGCCTCCAGCGCCTCCAGCTTCTGCGTCGCGTTGGCGACGAGAGCATCCATCTCCGCGCTCATGACCGCGCCTCGCCAGCGCTCGGCTCCGTCGTGATCGCGGGCGCGACTGTGGCGATGCTTCGCTCACTCATACCGGCCTCATCCAGCTAGTGGGTCCCGTGTCTGCGTCATCGATCCGGTCCAGTTCGTCCACCGCGGCCTGGCGGGTCGGCAGGTTGAGCCGGTCCAGAATGTCGGCGGGCAGGCCGGCCTCGGCGAGCACTTCGCGCCTGCGGGCGCGGGCGGCGATGGTGGAGCGCTTTGTCAGCCGCAGGATTTCGTCCGCCAGAGTCTGTGCGCCGTAACGGTATTCGCTGCGCTCGAACTTGATCTCCACCGGCATACCCTGATCGGTGGCGCGCACCGAGATGGTGCCGGACCGGTTGGTGCTCGCCGCCACCGTGACATTGGGGACGGCCGGGGGCTTCGGTTCGGTCATGTGGTCGGCCTGTAGAAGCCGTAGAAGTCCATGCCTATGTTCTCCGTTCGAATCGAGCTGATCTGGACCGGGTCACCGGCCTCGACGAACTGCCCGTTGCCGATCACCATGGCGACATGGCCGTCCCACACGGCCAGGTCGCCGGGCATGAGGTCACCGGGGGAGACCCCCATGTGCCCGTTGCCCTGTTCTTGGGCAAGCCTGGGCAGTTCGACGCCTGCCTCGCCGTACGCGTACTGGGTGAGACCGCTGCAGTCCAGCCCGGCGCCAGGGCTGGTGCCGCCCCACACGTACGGCGTGCCGACGGTGCCGAGCGCGGAGCGAACCGCCTGCGCTGCCTGCTCGTTCGGCGCCTCGACGATGCTGCCGTCCGGCAGTGTGACCTTCACGCCCTTGCCGTCCGGCGTCTCGCCCGCAGACCCGCTGTTGGGCTTCTGCTGGCCGGGTGTGCTGGGTGACGAGCCGGATTTGGACGGTGTGGAGCCGGACATCGACGGGGTCGCCATGCTGGTGAGCATGCTGCCCGCGGAACCGCCGACGCTGGTCAGCGTCGACAGCAGTTGCTGCGCTCCCGAACCCGCACCGCTGGCCAGCGCACTCGCACCGCCAGCCAGACCAGCGGGCAGCGTCGCGGGCGCGGTCGACGGCGGCGGGGTCAATTCGGTCATGCTCGCGGTCTGCGTGTCGAGTTCGCTGCGCACCCGCCCGACCACGTTCAAGCCTTGGCCGAGATGGTCGATCGCGGAGCCGACGAGCACCGCGAGACCTTCCGGCGTCGCGATGGTCGGACCGAGAGCGGACGCCGTGTTCACGAACGACTCGACGAGTGCGCTCAGTTCCTTCTGCCCGGTCTCGACCTGGGCGGCAGCCTGATCGACCACCGTGGCCATGTCGTTGCCGCGATCGGAGATGGTCGCCGCGGAGGTCTGCACACGCAACGCCTTCGCGGTGGCGGAATCGGCAGCCCGGCCGTCCCACGCCTCGTTCATGCTGTTGATGCTGTTGCGGCCGAACGCGTGGATCTGGTCGATGATGCTCGAGGTGGACTGCAACTGGCCGGAGGGGCCGTCGGTGGGCAGGACTCCCGAGCCGAAGCTGGAGAGCAGGTCGAGCAGTGGCTTGGCCAGCACGCTGATATCGATCATCGGGTCACGCGCCCAGTCCGGAATCCGCGCTGTCGATCGCGGCGGCATTGGTCTGGTCGGTTTCGTCGAGCACGACAGCGGCACCGGTCGCGGCCCCACCCACGCTCGTCAGCACGGCCGACAGTTGGCCGATCGCCGCGACGTGCCCGGCATGGGCAGCGGCGTAGGCGGCCATGAAATCACCACCGACCAAGCCCATGATGGGACCTAGTAAGGCGGGATCGGCGCCCGCCGCGCCCGCACTGGCCGCCGCCATCTCCGCAGCCATGGTGTGGGCGGACGCACCATAGGCTGCGATGCCCTCGGTGTCGGCCGACATCTTTCGCATAGTGCTTCCCCCATCTGTTTTCTTCCCAGGCAGAGTACGTCATCCACCTAGTTCGACGCGCTGCCTTCCGGATCGGTTCCAGCCCCATCGAAAAAATTTCCTGGTCGGAGGTTCGGCGTCGAACTCGTTGCCAACCTTATCGTTCACTCATGCACACGCACACCGTGGACCACCCACTCGCCGCCGCCCTGCTGACCACGATGCGCGATGCCAGGACGGCAAACCCGGCCTTCCGCGCCGCACTGCGCGATCTCACCGGAATCCTGATCTACGAGGCGCTGCGCGACGCCCCCGTCGCCCGATTCGAGGTGGCCACCCCGGTGGCGCCGGTCGAGGGTGTGCGCTTGGCGAAACCACCACTGCTGGTGCCGGTTCTGCGCGCGGGCCTCGGCATGATCGACGCGGCCGCCGAACTGATTCCGGATGCCAGGGTCGGCTTCGTCGGCATCGCACGCGACGAACAGACCCACCAGCCCGTCCCCTACATGGAGTCGCTACCGGAGGACCTCTCCGAGCTGCCGGTCTACGTGCTCGACCCGATGCTGGCCACCGGCGGCTCGATGTGCCACACCCTGGGGTTGCTCGCCGCTCGCGGCGCCACGGACATCACCGCGGTCTGCGTCGTAGCCGCACCTGAAGGTGTTGCCGCGCTGGAAGATTCAGGGTTCCCGGTCCGCCTGGTCACTGCCGCCGTAGACGCGGGACTGAACGCCGACGCCTACATCGTGCCCGGTCTCGGTGACGCAGGCGACCGTCAATTCGGCCCGCGCTGACCTTTGCCATCGAGCGCGCAGAACAGTTCGCCGAGTTCACCTCCCAGCGCAGTGCCGTGAATCGGTCGGCCGAAGCCGGGTGGCGTGCCCTGGTTCGACATGCGAGCTCACGTCCCAGCGGTGTTCCGGGCAGTGCTGGGCACGTCGTGTGCCGTACCCGGCTTTCTCTTCCGCACCTTGGGTAGGCAGGCAACGGCTTCCGGCGTGAGGACCGGTTGGGGTTGCGTTGCAGGGCTTTTCTGGTGGTCGGAGCGGTAATCGCTGTGGGTTTGTCCCAGCTGCTCTTCCACAGCCCGGTCAGAGACGGGCGTGCGGGGTCCAGCGCAAGGACCAGCCGTGGTTGCGTTGTTGGGCTTCTGGTGGTCGGAGCGGTAATCGCTGTGGGTTTGTCCCAGCTTCTCCTCCACAGCCCGGTTAGACAGGCGTGCAGCCTCCAGCGCAAGGACCAGCTGTGGTTGCGTTCCAGGCATTTCCGCTGATGAGGGTAGTCAAATGGTGGTTGGTCCGTGGGGTGGAGCCACCATTTCACTGCGCTCGCTGGAAGCTACTGGGCGAGGTGCTCGCAGAAGGTGCGGAGGATGGAGAGATGTTGGGCTGCGGTGGTTTTGGCGGCCGACAAGGTGGGGCGGGTGGGGGCGGGGCGGATTACTTCGAGGTAGCACTTGAGTTTGGGCTCGGTGCCGGAGGGGCGGACGACGATGCGTGTGGTGGCGCCCTCGAAGATCAGTGCGTCGGTGCGCAATCGGCCGCGGGCCTGTAGCAGGTCGGTGTATTCCATCGGTTCGCCCGCGATCTCGCGGGGCGGGGCGGCGCGCAAGCGGTCGACGACGGCGGCCGCCGCGGCCGCGTCGGGAAGGCGCAGCGAGACCTGATCGACGGCATGTACGCCGAATTCGAGTGCGTAGTCGTCGAGTTCGTCGGCCAGGGTGCGGCCGACGGCCTTCAAGCGGGCGGCCAAGTCGACGGCGAGGACGGCCGCGGAGATGCCGTCCTTGTCCCGCACCGTGGCCGGGTCGACGCAATGGCCGATGGCTTCTTCGTAGGCGTAGACCAGGCCGTCTCCCGCTCGGGCCAGCCATTTGAAGCCGGTCAGGGTTTCGGCGTAGCGCGCGCCGCGGGCGGCGGCGAGTTTCGAAAGCAGTCGAGAGGAGACGATGGTGGTGGCCACCAGCGAGTCCGTCGGTGCCGTGCGCAGCACGTAATCTCCGAGCAGCACACCGGTTTCGTCGCCGCGCAGCATGCGCCAGCCGCCGCTGCCATCGGGGATGCCGACGGCGCAGCGGTCGGCGTCCGGGTCCAGGGCAATGGCGATGTCCGCGCCGATCCGCTCCGCGGTGGCGAGCAAAAGGTCGGTGGCGCCCGGCTCTTCGGGGTTCGGGAACGCGACTGTCGGGAAGTCGGCGTCGGGCGCGAATTGCTCACCGACGACGTGCACGTGGGCAAATCCGGCGTCCGCAAGGGCTTTCACCGCGGTATCGCCGCCGACACCGTGCAACGGGGTCAGCACGATCCGGATATCGGAGCGTTCACCGGGACCGCCGATGAGTTTCGGCAACTGGGCCACCCGGTCGAGGTATCGGCGCACAAGATCGTCATCGGCGGGGGTGACCGGGATCCTGGCAATCGGTTCGGTGACTGCCTCGATGCAGCGTTCGATCTCGGTGTCGGCCGGGGCGATCAGTTGCGAGCCACCGTCCAGATACACCTTGTAGCCGTTGTCGGTCGCCGGGTTGTGCGATGCGGTGATCTGCACTCCGGCAACGGCTCCCAGCTCCCGAACCGCGAACGCGACGACCGGCGTCGGCAGTGGGCGCGGTAGTAGCGTCACCGGAAAGCCCGCGGCGGCAAAGATTTCCGCCGTCGCGATCGCGAATTCGGCCGAGCCGTGACGGGCGTCGCGACCGACCACCACCGCACCGCCACCGAGACAACGGTCGCGCAACCATGCGGTGAGACCGGCCGTCGCCCTGCTCACGGTCGTCGGATTCATGCCGTCGGGCCCATCCTGCAATGGCCCGCGCAGCCCGGCAGTGCCGAAGCGCAGCATCTACAGCCGTTCCAGCACGCCACGCAGCAGCTTGCCGAGGCGCGGCGCGGCCGCATGCCCTTCGGCGAGCACCTCGGCATGCGACAGGTGCGCACCCGTGACACCGGCGGCCAGATTGGTGACCAGCGAGATGCCGAGCACCCGCGCACCGAGCGCGCGGCACGCGATGGCCTCGAGCACCGTCGACATGCCGACCAGATCGGCGCCGATCGTGCGCAGCATCCGAATCTCGGCGGGCGTCTCGTACTGCGGCCCGGTCAGTCCCGCATACACACCCTCGGTCAAGCTCGGGTCGATTTCCCTTGCCAGCGAACGCAGTTCGGGATCCCAAGCGTCCACGAGGTCGACGAAGGTCGCACCGGTCAGCGGCGTGCGACCGGTCAGATTCAGATGGTCGCTGATCAGCACGGGCTCACCGACACGCAATCCCTCACGGATGCCGCCGGCCGCATTCGTCAACACCACCGTCTCGGCGCCGGCGGCAATGGCCGCGGTCACCGGATGCACGACCTCGGCAGGTTGATAGCCCTCGTACAGATGCTGGCGGCCCATCAACAGCAGCACCGGCGTCTCGCCGACCGCAACGGAGTGCACCATGCCGACATGCCCCTGCGCACTCGGCGTACCGAACCCGGGCAGCTCCGGCATCGGCACCGACGCGGTCGCCGCCCCGATCTCCGCGGCCGCCTCCTGCCACCCCGACCCCAGCACCACCGCAACCCGGTGACGCTTGACTCCCGTACGTTCGGCGATCGCCTCGGCGGCCTGTTCGGCAAGCATGAAGGTCAATGTATCTGATTTGCAGCGCCTGCGGCGCTGCGTGTTCGCGGCTGTGTTTGATTTTGCAGCGCCTGCGGCGCTGCGTGTTCGCGGCCCCGAAGGCTCGCGTCCGAGTGGCCGAGACTCGCGACTTCGTCGCATGCGCTTCGGCCACTCGGACGCGAGCCGGCCGCGAACGGTCGCTCGTAAGACTCGCTCCGTGGTGGGTGCTTTTGGTGGGGTGGCTCGGACTTTGGTGCGCTGTGGGGTTGGGTGGGTCGTGAATGGCCGGTTGTCGGATTCGCTCCGCCGTCGGTGCTTCGGTGGGGAGGTTCGTGACCTTGGTGCGTTGCTCGGGTCACGTGGGTGCGGGCGGCGAGGGACGTTCGCGGCATCGGTGCACGGCTGTTAGCCGGGCGCGGGTCGCGGGCTTCGCTTGTACGGCTGCTCTGCCGGGGCACTCGTGTGATGCTCACGACTCGGTGCTGTGCGGTGCCTGCGCGCGCTGCCTGGCGCAAGCTACCCGCGAGTAGGGGTGGTGCTCCGCACCCGATACGCTGCACGCATGGCGTATCTGTCACGTGAAGGAGATGTGTTCGTGGTCTACCTCGGGAACGAGGGGCAGACCGATAACGAGAACCGCTTCCATCCTGATTGGATCGACGAATTCCACAGCCTGCTCGACGAGGTCGAAGCGTCCGAGGGGCCTGCCGCGCTGGTGACCACCGCGACCGGGAAGTTCTACAGCAACGGTCTCGACACCGACTGGTTGTTCGGCAATCTGGACAAGACGCACGGCTACCTCGACCGTGTGCACTCGCTCTACACCCGGCTGCTCACTTTCCCGATGCCGACGGTGGCCGCGATCAACGGTCACGCCTTCGGTGCCGGCGCCATGCTCGCGACCTCGCACGACTTCCGCGTGATGCGCGCCGACCGCGGTTTCTACTGCCTGCCCGAGGTGCACCTCGGGATGCCGTTCACTGTTGGCATGAACGCACTGCTCACCGAGCGGCTCGCCAACCAGGTCGCCCTGCAGGCCATGACCACCGGCCACCGCTACTCGGCGGATCAGGCGATCGCCGCGGGCATTGTCGACGACAAGGCCGACGCCGAGGCAGTGCTGGGGGCCGCCGTTGCGCGGGCCGCGGCACTGGCGGGCAACCGCAAACCGAACCTGCCGGTGATCAAGCGCGCGCTGCACGCCAGGGCGCTTGCCGGCCTCGCCACCCCGACCACCCCGGAGAACCTGGCATTCGCCGCCGGATAACCCGTGATCAGGCCCTGATGTGAGCAGTCAGACTGATGTGGCCCGCGCCCTATCACCGGCGCAGTGCAACACTGTGTTCCATGCCACCACCGCGCAGCGGGCTCCCTGAATCGCGCAGCGACCACCACGCTGGGCGGATGGGGGCGGCCGAGGCGGCGGATGCCGCGATCCACGCCGCGGCCGCCGAGCTGATCGGCCTGTCGCACGCGATCCATGCCGAGCCCGAGCTGGCGTTCGAGGAGGCACGAAGCGCCGCCAAGACCATCGTGCCGCTTGCCGAGCGCGGCTTCGAGATCGAGACCGGCGTGGCCGGCCTGCCGACCGCCTTCCGCGCGACCTACGGCAGCGGCGAGCTGACGGTCGGCATCTGCGCTGAATACGACGCGCTACCGGAGATCGGCCACGCCTGCGGGCACAACATCATCGCGGCGTCGGCGGTCGGCGCTGCGATCGGTCTTGCCGAGGTCGCCGATGCGCTCGGGATCACGGTCGTGGTGTTCGGGACGCCCGCCGAGGAAAGCGGCGGCGGCAAGGTGCTGATGCTGGAACGCGGCGTCTTCGACGACATCGCGATGGCGATGATGGTGCACCCCGGCCCGTTCGACATCGTCGGCGCGCGCTCGCTGGCCCTCGCGGATCTGTCGGTCACCTTCCACGGGCGCGAGGCGCACGCGAGCGCCGCGCCGGAACTGGGTCGCAACGCCGGTGACGCGGTGACGGTCGCGCAGGTAGCTCTCGGATTGCTGAGACAGCATCTTCTGCCTGGTCAGCAACTGCACGGTATAGTCAGCGACGGTGGCGTAGCCCCCAACATTGTGCCCGGACGTGCGGAGTTGCTGTATTACCTACGTGCAGCCGACTCCGCATCTCTCGACAATTTGATGCAACGAGCAGCGGATTGTTTCGAGGCGGGCGCTCTGGCGACCGGCTGCACGCACGAAATCCGGACGGTTGCGCCGACATATACCGAGCTAACTCCCGATCCGGGATTACTGTTTGCCTATCGCGAGCAGATCGTCGAATTGGGCCGGGTGCCGATCGCACCGGAGCTCGAGGCGCAGCGACCGCTCGGGAGTACGGACATGGGCAACGTCACCAACGTCATTCCGGGCATCCATCCGGTCATCGGCATAGACGCCGGTGGGGCGGTGACACATCAGCCCGGCTTCGCCGCGGCGAGTATCAACGCCTCGGCGGATCGTGCGGTCACCGACGGCGCACTAGCGCTCGCGCGTACCGCTATTGCCGTCGCTCGCGATGATGTAGATAGAGACAGGTTGTTGCAACGGCTCGTTCAACGACAGGAGGACATCCGGTGAGCAATACCAGCCGTTTGGCGGCCCCGGCATCGGGCCCGCAAGCGGTGGCCCCGGCAACCACGGAGAGCTCGGCGAGCGCTGCATCGTCGGACACCGTGCGAACCGGGCAGGAAGCGGTCGAGGCATGGTTGGCCGAGCATACGGTCGACCTCGTCCAATGGCGCAGGCATATCCATGCCAACCCGGAGCTTTCTCGTACCGAGTTCGCCACCACCGAGTTCGTCTCGGCGTGGCTGACGAAGGCTGGGCTTTCGCCCCGAGTGCTTCCGGGTGGGACCGGGCTCATCTGTGACATCGGACCGGATGGACCGCGGATCGGATTGCGTGCTGACATAGACGCACTCCCGCTACAAGAGTTCACCGGGCTCAGCTTCGCCTCCACCGCGCCGGGCGTGTCGCATGCCTGTGGGCACGACGCGCACACCACGATTCTGCTCGGCACCGCGCTCGCGCTCGCCGACGCGAATCTGCCGCGTGGCGTGCGGCTGGTGTTCCAGCCCGCCGAGGAGGTCATGCCAGGCGGTGCGATCGACGTGGTGGCCACCGGCGCGATGGAGGGTGTGGAGCGGATCTTCGCGCTGCACTGTGATCCGCGGCTGGAAGTCGGGCGCGTCGGAATTCGCGTCGGGGCGATCACCTCGGCTGCCGACACGATCGAGCTGGTGCTCGATTCACCGGGCGGCCACACGTCGCGTCCGCACCTGACCAGCGATCTGGTCTATGCGATCGGCACGGTGATCACCGGGTTGCCCGGGCTGCTGAGTCGTCGCATCGATCCGCGTACCAGCACCGTCATGGTGTGGGGCGCGGTCAGCGCTGGCAAGGCGCCCAACGCGATTCCACAGACCGGCATGCTCACCGGCACCGTTCGCACCGGCGATCACGCGACCTGGTCGCTGTTGGAGCCGATGGTGCGCGAGATCGTGGACGGCCTGCTCGCCCCGACCGGGGTGCGGTACCAGCTGAACTACAAGCGTGGCGTGCCACCGGTGGTCAACGACGAGCAGTCGACGCGGATGTTCGAGGACGCGATCCGCGAGATCGGTCCGGACGCGCTCGCCGACACCATGCAGTCCGGCGGCGGCGAGGACTTCTCCTGGTACCTGGAGGAAGTGCCCGGCGCGATGGCGCGGCTCGGCGTCTGGTCGGGTCACGGCGAACAGCTCGACCTGCACCAGCCGACGTTCGACATCGACGAGCGGGCGCTTGCGGTCGGCGTCCGCGTGCTGAGCAATATCGTGCTGCAAGCGGACTGAGCGACCAGACATTACGCACACAGCTGCGGCCGGACCCTTGGGTCCGGCCGCAGCTGTGTGCGTCGGAGAGAGCGTCGGTCAGCCGAAGTTGCCGGGACCGACGTTGCGGCTATTGCGGGTGCGCAAAGAATGCACGTAGTCCTCGGGCGCGCCTGCCTTCTCGGCCGCGTCCGCGATCACGCCGATGTAGCGCGCGGAGGGCAGGCCGCCCTCGTAGGCGTCCAGTACGTACAGCCAGGCGAGGATCGGCTGGGCGCCGCTGCCCGGATTCGGCGAGACGCGTAGCCGGACCTTGCGATGGATTCCGAAGTCGGAGCCCTCCCAGCGGTCCAGCCGCTGCTCGTCCTCCGGCGAGACGTCGTAGAGCACGACGAAGACCCGGGACCCCGGCTCTTCGACGACGGTGGCCAGCGGCCCCTCCCAGCCGATGTCGTCGCCACTGAAGGTCAGACGCCAGCCCTCCAACCAGCCCGTACCGGACATGGGGGAGTGCGGACAGCGCTCGAGCATCTGAGACGAGTCCATGTTCGACCCGTAGGCGGCGTAGATCGGCACCAGCAAAGGGTATCCAATAACCGCCGCACATCGACTCCATCCCGGCAGATGTCCGTGTTGTGCGCGCCGCCACTATGGCCGCAACCACGCGCAGCAGCGGTAAACCGCCCCAGCTAACGTTGTCCGAGGTACCGGAGATCCCGGTCGAACTGCTCGAGCGGAGGTATCCATGACCCGCATAGCGATCATCGGTGGCGGGCCGGCCGGCTACGAAGCGGCGCTGGTCGCGGCACAGCACGGCGCCTCGGTGACCCTGATCGATTCCGATGGCATCGGCGGTGCGTGCGTGCTGTGGGACTGTGTGCCCTCGAAGACCTTCATCGCATCGACCGGCGTGCGGACCGACCTGCGACGTGCCCGTGACCTGGGCATCACCCTGGATCCGAGCCAGGCGACCATCCAGCTGCCCGAGGTGAACGCCCGTGTGAAAGCGCTTGCGCTCGCACAGTCTTCGGATATTCGGTCGAAGCTGCAGACCGTCGGGGTGACGGTGCTGGCAGGACGCGGGCAGCTGATCGATGCCGCGACCGGTCTCGCCGCGCATCAGGTGCGCGCGATGCTCGACAGCGGTGAGGAGCGGATCGTCGAGGCCGAAGTGGTATTGATCGCCACCGGCGCGAGCCCGCGCGTGTTGCCCGGCGCCGAGCCGGACGGTGAACGCATCCTGAACTGGCGTCAGCTCTACGACCTGCAGGAGCTGCCGGAGACCCTGGTCGTGGTCGGTTCCGGTGTCACCGGCGCCGAATTCGTCTCCGCGTACACCGAAATGGGTGTGCATGTGAAGCTGGTGTCCAGCCGCGACCGGGTGCTGCCCGGCGAGGACGCGGACGCCGCGCTCGTGCTGGAGGATGCGCTCGCCGAACGCGGCGTCGAACTGGTCAAGCACGCGCGCGCCGACGCGGTGGAGCGCACCGCCGACGGCATCGTGGTCAAGCTGTCCGACGGCAGGACCGTCACCGGCACCCATGCGCTGATGACCGTTGGCTCGACGCCCAATACCGATGACCTCGGTCTGGAGCGGGTCGGCATCGAGCTCGACCGCGGCTATCTGAGGGTGGATCGGGTGTCGCGCACCTCGGTGCCCGGCATCTACGCCGCGGGTGACTGCACCGGCCTGCTGCCGCTGGCCTCGGTGGCCGCGATGCAGGGCCGCATCGCGATGTACCACGCGCTGGGTGAGGGCGTGAGCCCGATTCGGTTGAAGACGGTGGCTTCCGCGGTGTTCACGCGCCCGGAAATCGCGACGGTCGGCGTGAGCCAGACCGCCATCGACAATGGTGAGACTCCCGCCCGCACCGTGATGCTGCCCCTGAACACCAACCCGCGCGCCAAGATGTCGGGCTTGCGACGAGGTTTCGTCAAGATCTTCTGCAGGCCCGCGACCGGCGTGGTCATCGGCGGTGTGGTGGTGGCCCCCATCGCTTCGGAGCTCATTCTGCCGATTGCCCTTGCGGTGCAGAACAATTTGACCGTCAACGATCTCGCCCAGACCTTCTCGGTGTACCCGTCCCTGACCGGCTCTGTTACCGAAGCCGCCCGCCTGCTGATGCGCCACGACGACTTGGACTGACGACCGGTGATCGGCTTCGGGCCGGTCGGGTGGGGAGCGCTGATCATGGCCGCGTGAGTGTTCCTGGCATTGGGCATATTTCAATGCGTTGCCAGTGCGGCTTACATGTGGTTCACTTCCCGCAGAGATGCGATCGGCGGGCGGTCGCGAGGTTCTGTGTGGGGGGCTAGTTCCTTTCCAACCGGGATACGGCGAACGGCCCTGAAGCCGTTCGGCGGCCGTGCGTCTCACCAGAGACAACTGAGTGCGGCCGGTTCGGTCGCACCCGGGAAAGGGACGTGCGAAAAGTGAAACATCGTAAGCCGAGTCGGGCGCAGCGAGCGATGGCGAGTACATCGTTGCCGCTGGCCACTGCGGCCGCTGTGGCGACTCTCTTCGCGGCGCCGGCGGGGGCAGTTCCCAACGATCAGCCGACCACGCCGACCACTCCTGCACCTGCGCAGCCGGGTATCGACGCGCCTTCGGACCAGGGCCAGCCGGAAACCACCAAGCCGGAGCCGAACAAGCCGGAACCCGGTAAGCCGGAGTCCAAGCCGACCCCGAGCCAGCCGGGTGTCACGACGCCGGACCCCAACCAGGTGATGCCGAATCCGAAGGATCCGAAACTCGCCGCGCCGACTCAGCCGGGTGTGACCACCCCGCGGATTGCGCCGCTGCCGGTTCCCGGTCAGCAGCCACCCGCCCAGCCCGCTGTCGTGCCGGATCCAGCAGGCACCGACGCGAAGCCGGTCCAGCCGGGCACGACCAAGCCGGGCACCCCCGGCGCCGCGCCGGGCAGCGAGGCGAATGTCGAGGCGGCACAGCCCGAATCGCAGACCCTGGTGCAGCCCCCGCCGCGCTGGCAGGCGCCGCGTCTGCAGGCCGCGCCCGCAGCTCCGGTCGTCGAGATGACCGGTCCGCACGCGGAGCTCGGCGCGAACATCGACGGTGGTGGCGCACTGCCCGGCTTCGCGGCCAACACCCACCACTTCAACAACGCGGCGGGTTATGTCGGCACAGTCGGCTACCACACCCCGACCGGTGCGGGCGAGGCCGGTGTTTCGGTCGAGTACGTCGATGCCAACACCATCAAGCTCACCAGCTACACCGGTGGCGAGGGCCTGGCCGACAACAAGAACACCGTCGTTCTCGACACCACCGAGCTGAACAAGGCGAAGGCGGCCGTCGAGCACTGGATCGCGGCACAGCCCGGTGGCGCGGCTGCCCTCGAGGCGGCAGCACAAGTTAAACTTCCGGTGCAGCCGGGTGAACTGCTTCCGCAGACGGTCAACATTGCTGGTGTCACGACTCAGTGGGGTGGCTCGCTCCAGTACTGACACGAGCTGATTCGACGGGTGGGGCGGTCGTTCGCGACCGCCCCACACGTGTGTCCTGGGGAAAGGATTTGGTGTGGGTTCCGAGGACGATGCGAAGGGCAGAGAATCCGGCCAGCCCAGGTCGGAATTCGGTCCACCGATGGGCGACTTCGGCCCGCCGGTATCGGAATTCGGGCCGCCGGTCGGCGACTTCGGCCCTCCCATGGGCGACTTCGGTCCGCCCGTGGACGATTTCGGTCCGCCGACGAGTGGTCAACCGCCGCAGTGGCCGGAGCCCGCGGCCGATCATCCCGAGCTGATCTGGCGTCCCGCGGACGAACCGCCGTCGATGCCGCCCCCGCCCGCGCAGTATCGAGCGCCCGACACCACCGTCTTCCCCGATGCGCCGCCGCCCGTGCCGCCGGTCCAGCAGGCGCCGCAGCCGCCGGTCGATGCGGAGGAAGATCTCACCACCCCGCGTCCCCAGGCGGCGCCGCCCGGTGTCGAACGCGATACCTGGTGGAATCGGCCCGCCGACGGCGGCGGTGTCCCGACGCCACCGCCGGCTTCCGCGCCCGGCCTGTCGTGGTCGGACGATCCCATTGCCAAGCGCTTGGCTCCCAGCGCCATCCCGACCCCGGTGTTCACCACGAATCGGCCGAAAAAGGGTTCGCGCGGCCGCTGGATCGCGCTCGGATCGGTCGCCGCGGCGGCGGTCGTCGGCGCGCTGGTGGCGACCATCATCGCGGTGAACCGCGATAACGGCGGCGGGTCCGCTGCGCCGCCGCCCGTGACGCCGACAGCCGCGTTGAGCTGCCCGGCAAGCAAGGACGGCAAGGTCACCGTCGGCAACGGCGCCGGTGATACCACTAGTGGAGCGGGCGCGATCCTCGGCTTCCAGTACGCGTACTTCGTCGAGCGCAGTGGGGAGCGGGCCCGCAGCTACCTCGCGCCCGATGCGGAGTACTTGTCGCCCGCGGAAGTCCTGCAGAAGGCCATCAACGAGGAGATCCCGGTAGGCACCACGCATTGTGTGCGGATCACCGAGACCGCCCCGGACACCTACGATGTGGACTTGACCGCGCACCGTACCGACGGCACAACCATCGTGTACCCGCAAACGGTCATCACGGTCGACCGGGACGGCAGGAAGCTGATATTCGCGGTCCGGGAACGTTGATCGTTTCCCATAGTATGGGAATCTGTTTCATATTCTGGTATGGATCTGGGACAGTTGGGTCACGTGTCCATGGTGTTCCCGGAGGTGCGCATGCCGCCGACTATCCCACCGCTCGCAGGCAAGCTCGGCAGTCTGCAGAGCTCAGCGATCCGTGATCTGCTGAAGCTCACCACCCGGGCCGACGTGATCGGCCTGGCGGGCGGCCTGCCCGATGCCGCGCTGATGCCGCGCGAGGGGATCGCCGCCGCCGCGGAGATCGCGCTGAGCGGTTCGAGCTGCCTGCAGTACACCGAATCGTCCGGCTGGGCGCCGCTGCGCGCCGTACTCGCCGAGCGTGAGTCGGCCCGGCTCGGCCGCGTCGTCCCGGTCGGCGAGGTGTTCGTCACCCACGGCTCGCAACAGGCGCTGTCGCTGCTTGCCGAGGTACTGCTGGATCCCGGCGCACTGGTAATCGTCGAGGATCCGGCGTATGTCGGTGCGCTGCAAGTGTTCCGGGCAGCTGGGGCGCGGATCATCGCGGTGCCGCTGGATGCCGAGGGCATGCGGGTCGACGTGCTCGCGGAGCTGCTCATGCGCGGCGAACGTCCCGCGTTCGTGCACACCGTCAGCAACTTCCACAATCCCGGCGGGGTGACGATGAGCCGGCAGCGTCGTCGCGAACTGGCGGAACTGGCCGACGCGCACGGCTTCTGGGTGATCGAGGACGACCCGTATGGCGAGCTGTGGTTCGACAGCCCCGCCCCCGAACCGGTTGCCACCTACTCGAGCAACGTGATTCGGCTCTCCAGCGCCTCGAAGATCCTCTCGCCCAGCTTGCGCGTCGGCTGGATGGTCGCACCGGATCAGGTCTGTCGCGGGGTGGAACTGCTGAAACAGGGTGCGGACCTCTGTGGTTCGGCCCTCACCCAGCAGATCGCCGCCGAGCTGCTCGCCGACGAGACCTGGCTCACCGCCCACATCGACACTGTCCGCGCCGCCTACGGCACCCGGGCCAAGGCCCTGGTGCACGCCGTGCGCAACCGGTTCGGCGATCGGATAACCTGCACCGACGCGACCGGTGGCATGTTCGTCTGGGCCGACTTCACCGACGACACCGATACTCAGGCGCTTCTCCCGCGCGCACTGAACGAAGGCGTCGCCTACGTTCCTGGCTCCGCCTTCGCTGTCGACGGCGGCTACCGCAACTCGATGCGCATGTGCTTCACCACCTCGGATGCCGCGACGCTGACCGAGGCTATCGACCGCTTGGCGCGTGCTGTCGTGAATCACTGACTGCCACATCATCTTTCGGACTGCCACCTTGATCGATCCGATCGCTGTGGAGTGACCCGCTGCGGTAGCGTCGGTATTCGATCCAGAGGGAGGGAATCTATTCATGATCGCGAAATTCATTACGGGTGCGCTGATTGCCGGCGGCATGGTTCTTCTTGCGCCGGGTATTGCCGAGGCGGGTCCTTGTCAGCCGGTGACAACCGACTGCCCGCCTCCGCCGCCGCCCTGCCAGCCGGTGACGACGTGGTGCCAGCCCGCCGCTCTGCCGCTGTCCGAGTTCTAGTCCACGATCAGCGCGAATCATCGCGGCGTAGCCGTGGGACGCATCGCAGAGTGCGGTATAACCCACGGCTTCCGTATCCGGAAATGTGATGGCCGGGTGTAGCGTGCCGGATGGCGAATAGGTTGTGCTACTGGCGGTTCGGGATGATCAAGAGACCCAGCCGTAGGTTCGTTCCACGGCCTTGTTCCACTCCGCCAGGTGATGGTCGCGGTCTGCGGCGGACATGGTCGGTTCCCAGGTCGTGTCGGCCGCCCAATTGGCGCGGATGTCATCGGTATTCGGCCAGTAGCCGACCGCGAGTCCGGCAGCGTAAGCCGCACCGAGAGCGGTGGTTTCGTTGACCACCGGGCGCACGACCGGGACGTCGAGAATATCGGATTGGAACTGCATCAGCAGGTCGTTGCCGACCATGCCGCCGTCCACCTTCAGCGTCGTCAATTGCAGGCCGAGCTGTTCGGATTCGGCATCCGCGCGCATGGCGTCCACCACCTCGCGGGTCTGAAATGCGGTGGACTCCAGCACCGCTCGCGCCAGGTGACCTTTGTTGACGAAGCGGGTGAGGCCGGCGATCACGCCGCGGGCATCCGGCCGCCAGCGCGGCGCGAACAACCCGGAAAACGCGGGCACGATGTAGGCGCCGCCGTTATCGTCGACGCTACGGGCCAGCGGTTCGATCTCCTCGGCCGCGGAAATGATGCCGAGGTTGTCCCGGAACCATTGCACGAGTGAGCCGGTGACCGCGATCGAGCCTTCCAGCGCGTACACCGCGGGCTCGTTGCCGAGCCGGTAGCACACGGTGGTGAGTAGTCCGTGCTTGCTGACCACCGGCGTCGTCCCGGTGTTCAACAGCATGAAATTGCCGGTGCCGTAGGTGTTCTTGGCCTCGCCGGGGGCCAGACAGGCCTGGCCGAAAGTCGCCGCCTGCTGGTCGCCGAGGATGCCTGCGACCGGAATGCCGGTCAGCGGGCCCGCCGCGATCTCCGCGTACACCTCCGAGGAACTGCGAATCTGCGGCAGCATCGCCTGTGGCACGCCGAATTCCGCGCAGATCTGTGGATCCCAGCGCAGCGTGCGAAGATCCATCAACATGGTGCGCGACGCATTGGTCACGTCGGTGATGTGCTCGCCGGTGAGGTTCCACAGCACCCAGCTGTCGATGGTGCCGAAACACAACTCGCCCGCCTCGGCGCGCGCTGCCGCGCCCTCGACATTATCGAGGATCCAGCGCAGTTTCGGTCCGGCGAAGTAGGTGGACAGCGGCAGGCCGGTGCGGTCCTGATAGCGGGTCGCGCCGTACTCGCCGCCCAGTTCGGTCACCAGCCGGTCGGTGCGGGTGTCCTGCCAGACGATGGCGTTGTATATCGGTTTGCCGGTGGCGCGTTCCCACACCACCGTTGTCTCGCGCTGGTTGGTGACGCCGACCGCCGCGATGTCGTCCGCGCCGAGACCGGTGGTCTGCAAAACCTCGCCGAGGACGAATTCGGTATTGCGCCAGATGGTTTCCGGATCGTGCTCGACCCAGCCCGGTCGCGGGAAGATCTGCTCGTGCTCCCGTTGGGCGACGCCGACCACGCGGCCCTGCCTGTCGAACACGATGCACCGACTCGACGTCGTGCCTTGATCAATGGCGGCCACATAGCGACGCATTCGTGCAGGCTACTAAATACGGCGCGCGCTGCGTGTCGAACGACGCGACGCGGCGGGTGTCGAGCGCGCTGCGCATCACCTCGCGTGGCGGGTGTCGCCGGACTACTGTGGACCTCGGTTACCGGCGGGTAGCTCCCCGGCGACACGGTAGGCGCCGCGGCCGGGGATTGCTCCCCGACTCGCATAGCCTGTATCCAGAACAGCTCGATCGTGTGCCCGTGAAGACTCACAACGTCGTCTACACCCGACGCCGTCGTCGGGCTGGAGGAGTCGAGCAATGACCAAGAAATCGCAGTTCCTCGGCCCCCCGCAGCGCGCGGTGGCATGGGAGCGGTTCGGCACGGATCACTTCGACGTCGTCGTGGTGGGCGGTGGAGTGGTCGGGGCCGGAATCGCGCTGGACGCGGCGACTCGTGGCCTCGGTGTCGCCCTGGTCGAGGCGCGTGACCTCGCCTCCGGCACCTCCAGCCGGTCCTCGAAGATGTTTCACGGCGGCCTGCGGTATCTGGAGCAGCTGGAGTTCGGGCTGGTGCGTGAGGCGCTGCGCGAGCGCGAACTCGCGCTGTCCACGCTGGCGCCGCACTTGGTGAAACCGCTGTGCTTTCTCTACCCGCTGACCCGCCGTGCCTGGGAGCGCCCGTATGTCGCGGCCGGTCTGGTGCTCTACGACACCATGGGAGGCGCCAAATCCGTTCCGGGACAACGCCATCTCTCTCGTCACGGCGCACTGCGATTGGCTCCCGGCCTACGGCCCGATTCGCTGATCGGCGGCGTCAGCTACTACGACACGGTCGTCGACGACGCCAGGCACACGATGACCGTCGCCCGCACCGCCGCGCATTATGGTGCCGTGATCCGCACCTCCACCCAGGTCGTCGGCTTCCTGCGCGAGGCCGACCGCGTCGTCGGAGTGAAGGTCCGCGACAGCGAGGACGGCCGCACCGCCGAAGTCCGCGGCCATGTGGTGATCAACGCGACCGGTGTGTGGACCGACGAGGTGCAGGCGCTCTCGCGCAATCGCGGCCGATTCCACGTGCGCGCCTCCAAAGGCGTGCATATCGTGGTGCCGCGCGACCGCATTGTCAGCGATACCGCCATCATCCTGCGTACCGCGACCTCGGTGCTGTTCGTGATTCCGTGGGGCGCGCATTGGATCATCGGAACCACCGACACCGACTGGAATCTGGACCTCGCGCATCCCGCGGCGACCAAGGCGGATATCGACTACCTGCTCGACCGGGTGAACCAGGTGCTGGTCACGCCGCTCACACCCGCCGACATCGATGGCGTGTACGCGGGTCTGCGGCCTTTGCTTGCGGGAGAGAGTGATTCGACTTCGAAGCTGTCGCGTGAGCACGCCGTCGCACGGGTCGCGCCGGGACTTGTCGGCATCGCGGGCGGCAAGTACACCACCTATCGGGTGATGGCCTACGACGCGGTCGACGAAGCGGCGCACGATATTCCGGCCCGGGTGTCGCCATCGATCACCGAGAAGGTCCCGCTGCTGGGCGCCGACGGCTACTTCGCGCTGATCAACCAAACGGTGCAGCTGGCCGAGGCCTACGGCGTGCACCCGTATCGGATCGAGCACCTGCTGGACCGCTACGGCTCGCTCATCGACGAGGTGATGGCTATGGCCGACGGTAAACCTGAACTGCTGCAACCGATCACGGACGCGCCGTCGTATCTGCAAGTGGAAGCCGTCTACGCCGTGGCGGCGGAGGGCGCGCTGCACCTGGAGGACATTCTGGCCAGGCGGACCAGGATCTCCATCGAGTATTCGCACCGCGGCGCGAACTGCGCCGAACAGGTGGCCGGGCTCGTCGCGCCGATACTCGGCTGGGACGACGACGATATCGACCGCGAGGTGAAGACCTACCAGGCCAGGGTCGAGGCCGAGATTCGGTCGCAGACCCAGCCCGACGACGCCGCCGCCGACGCACTGCGCGTCGCCGCACCCGAGCCGCGCCCGGAGATTCTGGAACCGGTACCGCTGGACAGCTGAGCCGTCAGGTATGGCCGAGCGACGGCGGCGGCAGAGCGATCGAGACGATGGTGCCGCCGCCCCCGGCCGGTTCCATCGATGCGCTGCCGCCGTGCAGGTCCGCGATCCAGGCCACCAGCGCCAGGCCGATGCCGCTGCCGCGTCCCGCGGTCACGCCGCGCTGGAACGGATTGCTCGACAGCTGCGGATTGATGCCCGCACCGTGATCGCGGACGCTGACGCGACCGTCTGCCACGTGCACCTCGATCGGCGCGGTGCGGTTCACCGCGCCGTGCACGATCGCATTCTCGATCAGATTGCGCACCGCGAGGCTCAGTAGTCCCGGGTCGCCGATCACCACCGTCGGATGGGCCTGGACAACGATATTCGCCTTCGGGAACTCCTCGACGACCGATTCGGTGAGCTGATCGAGCAGCAGTTGTACCTTCTCCATCGTGGTGACGCCTGCCTGCATGCGCGCCCTGGCGAGCAGACCGGCGACGATCCGCTCCATCCTGTCCCCCAGTGCCCGTGCGTCGGTCAGCGCCCGCTGATTCTCCTGCGGCGCGCGGTCGCGTGGCTCGGTGACCAACCGCAGCGTGGTCAGCGGGGTGCGCAGTTCGTGGGCCGCATCGCCGAGGAACCGCTCTTGCTCCTCGACCATCACCAGGGCCTGGCGCATGCTGCGCCCCGAAAGCAGGTGTCCCGCAATGGCCGAGAGCGCGACGAGCGTTGCGCCGCCGACGACGAGTCCCCACATCAGCAGCGCTCGATCACGGTCCCACAGGCCAGGATTGGTGCCCGCGATGACGACCGCCTGGATTCGGGAGTCCTCCCAGGAGATCGGCGTCGCCGCGATGCGGACGGGTCGGCCCATATTGTCGACTCCGTTGCGGAACACCGTTTCCCCCGCGAAGACGGCGTCGTCGGCGAGGGCGGCGGCACCGTGGTCCTGGGGCAACCAGGTGCGCAGGTGCGCATAGCTCTCTGTCCACTTGCCGTCGCCGTCGGAACTGACGATCATGACCGCGGTTTCGCCGTTGGCGAGTGCGTCGTTCTCGATCTGGCTCAGGTCGATGGCGTCCTCGCCGGGCGGGAGGTTGACGGCTCGGTACAGCCCGGTCACCACTCGGTCGAGGGAATTGTCGATGGCGTGATCGCGTGACCGCGAGTCGATCGTGGCCGCGACCAGCCCGAGGATGATCAGCGCGGTCGCCGTGATCGCGGTGATCAGCGCTGTCAGCTGCCAGCGGGTCCGGCGCAGCCGTGCCACCGCGGGGCGGTCGGCGGCGGAGCCGATGGAGCTGCCGCCGAGGGGTGCGGGCAGTGAACTCACGGTGCGAATGGTTCACTTCCGATCAGGAAGCCGGTACCGCGAACGGTCTCGATCACCGGCGGCGCACCGAGCTTGCGGCGCAATTGCGCGACCACCGCGTCGACCACGTTCGACGCGGGTTCGGCCATTTCGTCCCAGCAGCATTCGATGAGCTCGGAGCGGGACACGACGCTGCCCGCGCGGGTGGCGAGCAGTTCGAGCACGGCGAATTCCTTGGGGGTCAGTGAGCGCAGGATGCCCGCGCGCTGAACGCGGCGGCGCGGCAGATCGATGTCGATGTCGCCGAGCACGATCCGGGCGGGCGCGGGCTGCTCGCGCCGACGGCACAGGGCACGCACGCGGGCGGCGAGTTCGGCCAGCGCGAAGGGCTTGACCAGGTAGTCGTCGGCGCCGTTGTCGAAGCCCGCGATCCGATCCGCGAGCCCGTCGCGGGCGGTCAGTATCAGCACCGGCACGCGCCTGCCCACGGCGCGCTGGGCGGCGACGAGGTGCAGGCCGTCACCGTCGGGCAGTCCGCGGTCGACGACGAGGCAATCGTAGGTGTTGATGGTGATCTTGAGATCGGCGTCGGCGAGGTGGTGTGCGAGGTCCACCGCAAAGCCCGCCGACCGTAACCCCGCTGCCACCGCATTGCCGAGACCCTCGTCGTCCTCGACCACCAAAACCCGCACGAGGTCTGAGAATAAGGCACTTCAGACACCGCGTGCGGGCCGGAGTCCGACCGGCCCGACCCCCTCCGGGCCAGTCGGTATTCGGAACTCGATCGATCAGAAGGTGTGCAGGTCCCATCCGTTGGCGACTTCGACGCACTGCCACTGGGTGCCGCCGGTCCTGGGGGAGTCGCCGTCGGCCGCGCAGGCCTCATAGGTCGCGTAGTTTCCGATGAACTCGGCGTTGGCGACGCCGGTGCCCGCGGCGACGACGCCGAGGGCGAAAATTCCTGCGGCAATGGCGGTCTTGGTCTTCATGGTCTGGATGTCCTCTCGTTTCCCGCGCGGTTCTCCGCGCTGGAACAAGAAAACCAATCGCACTGTGAGGATTTCGTGATGACGACGAAACTGCTGGTCAGCGGGTCTTATTCGACATTTCGACGCCCGCGGCCCATGCCACGAGCGAACGCAGGTACCGCAGCACCATGGCGTCGGGGTACCGATCCCGGTCGGTCAGATGCAGCCGAGCCAGTTCTTCCAAGGCCGCCAACATGATCCGCTCGGTCGCGCCGTCCGGATCGATGGTGACTCCGGTGAAGTGCGACAGGTGACGAGCACCGATCGCGCGCGCGTAGGCGCGGCCGAGCTCGAGCCGTTCGCGCAGATCGGGCGGACCGCCGTCGGGCGGGCTCAGGATGATCTGCCAGCTGGTCGGTGCGGCGTGCAGATAGGCGAGCACGCCGCGGCCGACCTCGTCGACGTCGTAGTCGGTGCCCGACCAGTCGACGCTGCTGACACCGGCCAGCGCGATGGCCGTCTCACGTTCCAGCAGCGCGTTCATCAGGCCCGACAGGTCGGTGAACTGCTGATACACCAGAGCTCGGGCGACCTGGCCCGCTCGTGCCACGCGATCGATGCTCACCGCGCCGAACCCGTCGGCGGCCACGATGTCGCGCGCCACATCCAGCAACTGCGTGCGCCGGTCGGCTGCGGACATGCGGCGCTTCGGCGCGGTGTCGGGCTCTGCGATGCTTGCCCGGGCCGCGCGGTGCTCAGATGTGGAGCGTTGCGTGGTCACAATACAGACGGTAGCGCAAGCAGCTGGTCCACGGCCCGCGCGGCGCTCTGGACGGCGCTTTCCATGGTGGCCGACCAATCGGTGGCCGTCCAGTCGCCTGCCAGCACCAGTGTCGGCACCGATGTCCGCTGGTCCGGCCGCAGCCCATGGGTGCCGATCACCTGGGAAAAGGTGGCCTTGGGCATCCGAACCACATGGCCCTGAATCACTTTCGCGTCCGCGGCAGCAGGGTAGTAGCGGCGCAGCAGCTCCATCTGCTCGGCGACGATCGCTTCGTTGGTCTTGTGGATCTGTTGGTAGGCGCCGCTGGTGGTCAGGCAGTACAGCCAGGCTTTGTCGGTGTTGCGGCCGGTCATCCGCTGCCGGTCGAAGACCTCGTCGATGACGCCGGTGCCGCCGATCAGCGCCTCGAACTGCGATGTGGTGCCCAGCGGGCGGTCCAGGTAGAGATTGGTGCTCACGATCGGGGTGTAGCCGAGTTTGTCTGCGGCCGCGTAGATCTCGGCGTGCTCCGGTAATTCGTCCAGCAGGCCGCCCACGCTGGAGTTGGGGACCGCGCACACCACCGCGTCGGCGGGCACGACGGTGCCGTCGGCCAGCGCCACGCCGGTCACCGCGCCGTCGACGATGTGGATTCGCCGGGCCACCGCACGCCTGCGGACTTCGACTCCGTGCCGCTGGAAGAGCTTTTCGGCGCCGGTGACGAAGAGGGTGTCCAGGTCGGTGGTCGGATAGCCGATGGTGGCAGGTTGCCGATTTTTGATGCCGAGCCGGATTCCGGTGGCCATGACGTCGGCGAGTACTTTCGCCGATTCCTGCCCGACCGGCTCGGCCGCGACGCCGAGTGCGAGCCAGTCCCACAGCGCCTCGCGCGCGGTGGCGGGCATGCCGATCCGCTGGAACCACTGCTCGGTGGTGAGATCGGCGAGATCGGCGGGCTGATGCAGACATTGCCAGCCGAGGCGCAGGGTGGCCCGCGCCGCGCGCAGCCGGTCGAGCAGGCTCGCGTCGGGGTGGGCGCCGAACAGGGTGCGCAGTGCGCCGATGCCCTTCGTCGCCATGGTCGCGTTGCGGCCATCGGGCCAGCGCAGCGTGGCGTGGTGCGGGAAGGCGACGAACTCGCGGGTTCCGATGCTGGTCAGGTACCGGAAGAGGTGGTCATAGCCGCTGGCGATCACATGCTGGCCATTGTCGGGGAGATCCTCGACCGCATCGACCTTCATGGCGTGGGTCCGGCCGCCGAGCCTGCCTCGACGCTCCAGCAGGGTGACCTGTTTGCCTGCCTCGGCCAGCCAGACGGCGGAGGCGAGCCCGGCGAGCCCGCCTCCGATGACCACATACCGTCGCGGATCGTTCACAGCGCACTCCCTCGATTAACTTACAAATTGTAAGTTAATCGGAAGGGTGTGCGGCGTCAAGGGTTTCGATTCACGTAGGCACGTTCTGGAGCGCGCGTAGTTCGGCGGCGTTGTGCGCGGAGAAGGTGGTCACCTCGTCGCCGTGGTCGCGCACCAGTTCGCGCAGGCGGTGCTGGTTTTCGATGCGGGGACTGGGCAGTGTCTGCACGCTGCGTTCGAAGATCGAGACGCCGATCGGCTGCTGCGGACGAACGGGGTCCAGCGTGCCGGGATGGAAATACGAGTCGCCCGCCGAGAGCAGCCAGCCGTCGCCGGTGTCGACCGCGACGCCCGCATGTCCTCTGGTGTGCCCGGACAGCGGGATCAGCAGGATCTCCGGCGGCAGGCCGGTCAACTGTCGGACCGCGTCGAATCCGAACCAGCTTTCCCCGAGGTCCGAATACGCTTCCCAGTGCGGGCCGTGCCTGAACTGGGGGGCCTTGTAGCGGAAGCGCTCCTTGGGTCCATAAATGCCTTCGAGGGAGCGCAGTTCCTCGGCGTACACGTGCACCCGCGCGTTCGGGAAGTCGGCAAGGCCGCCCGCATGATCGAGATCGAGGTGGGTGAGCACGATGTCGCGGACGTCCTCGCGGCGAAAGCCGAGCGCCTCCACCTGGTATGCCGTCGTCTGCTCGAGTTCGAGGACCGGGTTGGTGAGGAGCAGGAACTTGCTGCCGAGCCATTCCTTGGGGTGGCGCACCGCCTGTTCGCCGATTCCCGTCTCGACCAGGACGAGCCCGGAATCGAGCTCGATCAGCAGGCAGTGGCAGACCATTTCGGCGCGGCGCAGCAGGCCGCCGGTGCCGTCGATGAGTCGGCCGCCCAGTGGGCGCATGGTGCCGCCGTTGAGGTGATGGATTCGCATCAGGAGAGCTCTCGTTCGAAGGTGGTGCGGAGATGGTCGGCGACCGCGTGCAATGGCGCGGGGTCGCGTTGGGTCTTGGCGAGCAGCAGGGCGCCCTCGATCATGGCGAGCGCGACGGTGGCGAGCCCGGCTGCGCGGCCCGCTTCGATGCCCTTGTCCCGCAGGAACTTTTCGATTGTCGTGCGCCAGGACTCGAAACCGGCGACACAGGCTTGCCGGATGGGTTCGCTGTCGGCCGAGGCGTCCAGCGCGATGGTCGCGATGGGGCAGCCGCGCTCGAAGTCGGAGTCGACGAGGATCGCGGTCAGCGCGTCGAAGACCGTGGTCAGGTCGCCGCCGCCGCCGAGGATGGCGTCGACGGCGTCGCGCAGGCGCTCGCCGGACTGGGTGAGCGCCTCGGCTGCGAGTTGTTCCTTGCCGCCGGGGAAGTGGAAGTAGAACGAGCCCTTCGGGGCGCCGCCCGCGGCGACGAGCTGGTTCAAGCCGGTGGCGTGATAGCTCTGCGTGTGGAAGAGATCGGCGGCGGCATCGAGGAAGCGCTGTCGCGAGCTGGTGCGTGGTGCCATGATCCGACGGTAGCAGCAACTATGACGACCGGTCTAATTAATCAGGGAAGGCGCTCGCCGAGATCCTCGGTGGAGATCGAGGGCGGCCGCGGAGCAGGTGTGGTCGAATCATCCTTCGCCGCAGTCGAATGCAGTAGGCAGTAGGTGAACACCACGGTGGCGGCGATGGCCACGGCGGCAACGAGCAGACGAATGGCAATCGCGAATAGCTGCGACCTTCTGGTCGGCCCACTCATTATTTGCCTGCTCTCATGGTGCTCGCTGACGATTTCCGATGATGTTGTCGCGCGGCAGTGGAGAAGTATTAGCAATGAAATGGCAAATCACACCGGCAGCAGGGCTGTCTGCGTGTCGGTGCGTACCCGGCGGGCCCGTCAGGCAGGTGGCGGCTGGCAGCGGGGGCAGAAATAGATACCGCGCTCGCGTTGGGTGATGCGGTCACCCGGCCCGGCTTCGCCGAGCAGCTGGACCACGATCGGTGTGCCGCAGCGTTGGCAGGGGCGGCGGGTGCGGCCATAGGCCAGCGGACGCCACGGCGGTTCGGTGGCGGCCTTGGTGAGCACCCGATGCGCCTCGTTGACCAATGCCGGCAGGTCGGGGACAGCGGCGACGGCGGTGGCCGGGTGCACCCGGCGCAGGAAGCAGATCTCGCTGCGGTAGATATTGCCGATGCCCGCCAGGTTCCGCTGGTCGAGTAGCGCGAGTCCGATCGGTTGCGCGGGGTGCTGGGTCAGCCGCCGCATCGCCTCGGCGGCGTCCCAGTTCGCGCCGAGCAGATCGGGACCGAGGTGATCGATGGCGGTGTGCTCGTCCGCGCGGCGCAGCACTTCGACAGTGCCGAGGGCGAAGCCGACCGCCTCGGTGTCCTCGGTGCCCAGTACCAGGCGCGCGGTCACCCGCGGCCGGGTCCAGCGCTCCCCGGTGCAGTAGGTGCGCCATTCGCCCTCCATTTTCAGGTGGGTGTGGACGCTGACCTCCGGTGTCCTGATGAACAGGTGCTTGCCGTAGCTGCCGATGCTCTCGATCTGCTGTCCGCGCAGGTCGACGGTGGCGTAGCGGGGCACTCGGAAATCACTGCGGGTCAGTGTCTTTCCGTCGAGCGCGAGGCGCAGCCTGCTCGCGGTCAGGAAAACTGTGTCGCCTTCAGGCATGGCCGGACGGTAGGTCGGTCGACACGCGGTCGGTCGCGGAGCGGACGGGTGCAGAGTGGCCGTAGCCGGTAGCGGCGTAGTGGGTCACGGTTGCCTCCGCAGTCGGAGGCCGCGTGGCGTCTGTGCGAAGCCCGCCTCGCTGAGGAAACCGGCGAAGGTGTTGCCGTGCACGGATTCTCCGTCGACCTTGTCGATCACCAGCGAGTCGACGCGGCGGTCACGGACCAGGCCGGCCAGCGCGGTGGCGGCGGCCTGGCGCGCGTTCGGATCCTCGGTGAAGGTGAGAAGCGTCTTGCCGCCGCGTTCCAGGTAGAGCGTCAGCTCGCCGTCGATCAGCACGACGATCGCGCCCGCCTTCCGGCCGGGCCGGTGGCCCGCGCCGTCGCTCGATCCCTTGGGCCATGGCAAAGCCGCGCCATAGGGATTCGCGGGATCGCTCGCCGCCAGCGCGAGCGCGGAACCGGTGTGCCCGCGGTTCTCGGAGGTGCGCGAACGGTCGGTGTCGAACGAGCGCAGCCGGTCGACGACATCGGTGGTGGAGAACTGTGCGCCGCCCAGCGAATCGATGAAATAGCCGCGGCGACAACGTCCACGGTCTTCGAACTCGGTGAGCACCCGGTACATGAGCGCGAATCCGCCCGGCACACCCTCGTTCTGGACCGAACCACGGGTCAGCACGCCGTAACGCTCCAACAACATGTCCGCCGTCGCATGCGCGCGAACGGTGTTGTCCGACACCCGGTCCGGCAGCAGCGACCACCGGCCCGCGACCGCGGGCGGTCCGGACCGCGTCGGCGTGCTCGGCCGTGGCAGGTAGGCGCGGCCCCGGGGTGCCCGGCGGGGCATGCGGTGCGCGGTAGTCGTGCGTGCGGTGCCGGACAACAGCGCGCGGACCGGTGCGAAGGTGTCACCCGCGACGACACCGGCCCACACCAGCTCCCACAGTGCGGCAGCCACTTTCGTGTCATCCAGTAGTCCGGTCGAGTCGGAGAGGTGCCGGAAGAAATACGCGCCGCCGCCCTGCGTCATCGGCGGCAGTCGCAGCGACGGCGAGCTGCCGTCGTCCACTGAACGATGTCCGGCGGCCGTGACATCGACCGCTACCGTCGGTTCGGCCGAGGCCGTAGCCTCGATCGGCGTCCACGGTTCGATGGATGCGCCGAGTGCGGTGAGCAGGCGCAGGTGTACCTCGGACAGTTCGATGTCGTCGGTGGGTGGCAGTGTGAAGGGTGCTTGGTCGGCCAGGTGCAGGGCGATCCAGCCGTCTTTGGCGGTGATGGCTCCGTGACCGGACCAGATCACTTCGCCGGTGGCCATCAATTCGTCGAGCATGGCGGGGGAGTAGTCGCGGACACGGGCGGGCAGGATCAGCGATTCCCAGGCCGAGGCGGGGATCGGCACCCCCGCCAGCTGTTCCACCACACTGGCGACGCCGTCCACGCCGCGCAGTTCGCCGGTGCCGATGTGCTGCCAAGCCGGTAGGAAACGCCCGAAGGCCGCGGTGGCGACCGGCTCGACCTCATGCCGTGCTGCCGCCAGTGAGCGGCGACGCAAGCGGCGAAGGACCTGGGTGTCGCACCACTCCGAGCCGCTGGCCGCCGGCGTGAATTCACCTTCCACCACGCGCTTTTCGGCAACGAGGCGATGCAGGGCGGTGGCGGCGACGGCGGTGCCGATGCCGAATCGGGCGGCCACCGCCTCGGTGCCGAACGGCCCGTGGGTGCGTGCGTAGCGCCCGACCAGGTCGCCGAGCGGGTCGGGGACCGGTTCGATGAAGGCCGCGGGCGTGCCGATCGGTAGTGGCACCCCGAGCGCGTCGCGCAGCCGGGCGGCGTCCTCCACTGCCACCCACCAGCTGCGGCCCGCGAAGGTAACCTCCAGCGCCCGACGCGCTTTCACCAGTTCGGCGAACCATTCGGCCGGGTCGGCATCCGATCGGGCGTCCTCGGCGCGAGCGCCGCTCGCTCGGTCCTGGTCGGTGTCGTCCGCGCGGACGCATCGCGCGATCGCCTCGTCGGCGGTGAGCGGCCCGAGCAGGCGCAACAGGTCGGCCAAACCTTCGGCATCGCGGGCTCGGCGTTCCGGGGTCAGCCGTTGCAGTTCCCGCTCGGTCTGCTCGATGATCGCCGCGTCCAATAGTTCGCGCAGCTCCACCCGGCCGAGCAGTTCCGCGAGCAGGCTGGAGTCCAAGGACAGTGCCGCGGCGCGGCGCTCGGCGAGTGGGCTGTCGCCGTCGTACATGAACTGCCCGATGTAGTTGAACAAGAGGGCGTTGGCGAACGGCGACGGCGTCGCGGTCTCCACCTCCACCAGCCGCAGTTGGCGGCGCGCCACCCGCCCGAGCAGATCGCGCAGTGACGGCAGATCGTAGACGTCACGCAGGCATTCACGCACCGTCTCCAGCAGGATCGGGAAGTCGGGGAACTTGCGCGCCACATCCAGCAGCTGCGCCGAGCGCTGACGCTGCTGCCACAGCGGCGCCCGCTTGCCTGGATCGCGCCGTGGCAGCAGCAGCGCCCGCGCGGCGCACTCCCGGAAACGGGAGGCGAACAGCGCGGACCCGCCGACCTGCTCGGTGACGATCTCATCGATCTCGTCGGGCTCGAACACGAAAAGCTCTGCGCCGGGTGGATCGTCGGTGGTGTCGGGCAGCCGCACCACGATGCCGTCGTCGGAGGAAGTCGGGCTGGCGTCGACACCGAATCGCTCGCGCAGCCTGGCGCCGATGGCCAATGCCCATGGCGCGTGCACCGGCTGCCCATAGGGCGAGTGCAGCACCAGCCGCCAGTCGCCGAGCTCGTCGCGGAACCGTTCCACGATCAACGTTCGATCGGTGGGCAGTTGACCGGTGGCGGTGCGCTGCTCCTCCAGCAGGGTGAGCAGGTTGGTGGCCGCGTTGTCGTCGAGGCCCGCGCCCCGCACGATCTGCGCGAAGCCTGCGCCTGCGCCATTGTGCGACGAATCGGCCACGCCCGACACCCTCGCCGAGGCACCGGTTTTACTGCGCGACGGCCGTTTCCGAGGCACATCGGCAGTTGCGGCGGTGCGCTGCGCAAGGGCCGCGGTGGAGTCTTGTCCGGCTTTGCGGATGAATTCGCCCAACGCCGCGCCGAGTTCCGCGGGGCGGCCGAGCCCGTCGCCGTGCCAGAACGGCAGGCGTCCCGGCTGCCCGAACGCGGGGGTCACCAATACCCGGTCGAAGGTGATTTCCTCGATCCGCCAGCTGGTCGCGCCGAGGGCGAAGACATCGCCGACGCGGGATTCGTACACCATCTCCTCGTCGAGTTCGCCGACCCGCGAGGCTTTTTCGCCGACCATGTACACCGCGAACATGCCGCGGTCGGGGATCGCGCCGCCGGAGGTCACCGCGAGTCGTTGCGCGCCAGGCCGCCCTGTCAATGTGCCCGCGTCCCGGTCCCACACCACTCGTGGTCGCAGCTCGGCGAACTCGTCGGAGGGGTAGCGGCCGGACAGTAGATCCAGCACCGACTCATAGGCCGAGCGCGGCAGCGCGGCGTAACTGCCGGTGCCGCGCACTGTTTCGAACCACCCGTCGACGTCGATCGATTCGAGCGCGCACGCGGCGACCGTCTGCTGCGCCAGAATATCCAGCGGATGCGCTGGGATCTGCATCGCCTCGATCTGTCCCGCGGTCATGCGCTGTGAGGCGACCGCGCAGTGGATCACATCGGTGCGATGCTTCGGGAACAGCACGCCGCGGGAGATCTCGCCGACCTGGTGTCCGGCGCGCCCGATCCGCTGCAATCCGCTTGCCACCGAGGGCGGCGCCTCCACCTGCACCACCAGATCGACTGCGCCCATGTCGATGCCGAGCTCGAGACTGCTGGTGGCCACCACGCAGCGCAGCCGGCCGCTCTTGAGGTCGTCCTCGATGAGCGCGCGCTGCTCCTTGCTCACCGAACCGTGGTGCGCCCGCGCGAGCAGTTGCCCGGCGCCATGGATCACTTCCGTGGACGCCCCGAGCTGCGCGGGCGGCTTGTGCTCGGTGTCGACGGGCTCGCCGATGCGCGCCGCGTAGGTCTCGTTGAGCCGTGCGGTGAGTCGTTCGGCCAGCCGCCGGGAGTTCGCGAAGACGATGGAGGAGTGGTGCTCGAGTACCAGGTCCACGATCGCTTCGTCCACATGTGGCCAGATGGAACCCGGCTGATCGGAGTCGCCCGGCTCGGTCATGTCCGCCACCGGCACACGCACCGACAGGTCGAAGGTCTTCGGCGCGGGCGGCGACACGATGGTGATCGGCGCATCGCCGACCAAGAATCGCCCGACCTCCTCGGGCGGGCGCACGGTCGCCGAGAGACCGATCCGCTGCACCGGCCGCTCGGTCATCAGATCGAGGCGGGCCAGTGACAGCGCCAGATGTGCGCCGCGTTTCCCGCCCGCGATGGCGTGCACCTCGTCCACGATCACGGTGTGGACCTCGCTCAGGGTCTCCCGCGCCGCGGAGGTCAGCATGAGGAACAAGGATTCCGGTGTGGTGATCAGGATGTCCGGCGGCGTGCGCTGCATCGACCGCCGGTCCGCCGCGCTGGTGTCGCCCGACCTGACCCCGACCGTGATGGCGGGCGGATCGAGGCCGAGCCGTCCGGCCGTCTGCGTGACGCCGACCAGCGGTGCGCGCAGGTTGCGTTCCACGTCGACCGCCAGCGCCTTGAGCGGTGAAACATAGAGCACCGAGGTGCCGCGGCCAGGGGGCTTGCCTTCGGTTTTCGGCCGGCCCGCGAGCTGATCGATCGCCCACAGAAACGCCGACAATGTCTTTCCCGACCCGGTCGGCGCCACTACCAACGTGTGCTCACCTGCCGCGATGGCCTTCCATGCGCCCAGCTGAGCGGCGGTCGGCGCGGGAAAGGCCCCGTCGAACCACTCCTGGGTCGCGGTGGAGAACTGAGCCATGGCACCAGTCTGCACCTGGGTACCGACAACTCATCCGGCCGTACAGGCAACCCGGCGGCGGCGTCCCCGTCCTGCCAACTGTCCGAGCGAAGGCAGAGCAATCGAATAACGGCCACCTCCGCCGCGCCGTACGCTTCCATCCGTGCAAAAGGTGCTCAGACTCGACCTGGTCAGCCATGGCATGACCGAGGCGATGCGAAAGGCACGTTTTCCAGTCGACGAGTCGCTCACCGAGGCGGGCCGCAGGGCAATCGCCGCATGCGGGCCGCTCACCGCCGCCCGAGTCCTCACCGGCCCCGAACGCCGGGCTGTGGAAACCGCCGCCCTGATGGGATTGCCCGGTGCGGAGGACACCCGGCTGCGCGACCTCGACGCGGGGGCGTGGCGCGGCGGCGAGTTGATGTCGGTGCCGCAGGACGAGCTATACGCCTGGCTGACCGACCCGCAGTTCCGCGGCCACGGCGGTGAATCCGTGGTGGACGTGGTCGAGCGGACCAGATACTGGATGGCCGAGATCGCCTCCGAGGGCATGTCCACCATCGCGATCACTCATCCGGCGGTGATCAGGGCGGCCTTGCTCGTCGCCCTCGACGCGCCGCCGAAATCGTTCTGGCGCATCGACATTCCGCCGGGCAGCGTCACCAGGCTGCACTATCGCGGCGAGTGGACGTTGCACTTCACCGCGTGAGCGTGCGCGGTTGCGCACGCAGCGCCCCGCCGCCGGAGGTCACCAGCAGCCGCACGGCATCGGTGATCAGCCGGGCCGGGATCGATGGATCTATGGCGCGCTGCATGCCGAGGCCGATACCCATGCTGAGGATCGCGCTCGCGGCTTCTTCCGCGGGCATCGGCAGCGGAATTCCGACGGTGTCGGACAACCTCTGTACTTGCGCGGCGACGGCGCCGCGCACCATGGCGAGGCTGGACACCAGCGCGGCCTGCAGCTCGGGGTCGTCGCGGGCGACCGTCGCGAACTCGAATTCCAGCAGGGTCCAGCCGACGTCGCCGATGGTCCGTTCGGCCCATTCCTGGAAGCGCTCCAGCTGATCGTCCAACGTGATGCCCGCCGCGATCAGGTCGGTGACCTCTTGGAATTTGGTGGCATGGATGAGCCCGAGCACCTCGAGGCCGAGTTCCTTCTTGGTGCGGAAGTTCGAGTAGACCGCGCCCTTCGAATAGCCCGCTTCCTCGGCGACCCGCTCCAGGCTGGTCTTCGCGTAGCCCTCGGCCAGGAAGAGGTCGCGTGCCGTGACGATCAGGTCCGCGCGGGTGCGGGCCTGGCTCTCGGACCGGGTCAGACGTGCCATGCGGACGATTCTACGTACCGACAGATTTCAGATACCGTAGGTATTTGGATTCTGCTAGTGTTTGGAACTATGGGTAACAAGAACGGGTCACAGCGGCGTGGCCTGGCCATCGGATGCGGTGGCACGCTCGGCGCCGCCTGGATCGTCGCCGCGCTCGCCGCGACCCGTGACGTACTGGACTGGGATCCGCGCGAGGCGGACGTGCTGATCGGCACTTCGGCCGGCGCGGAGATGATGACGCTGCTCGGCAGCGGCATCGGGGTGGACGAGCTGGTCGCGATGCAACGCGGCACCTCCGCGAATCCGATTCTGCTGGCGCACATGCGGTCCGAACCCGGACGCTTTCCGCCGCTGCCGCGCCCGCGGCTCGGCTCACTGCGACTGCCCTTGCGCCGCACCGAGTCCGGGCAGGCGCTGCTGACCGCGGGCAGCGGCCTGCTGCCGGTCGGCGGCGGTGACCAGGGTTGGTTGCAGCAACTCGCCGCGCGGTTGAACCCGGGACGCACCTGGGTGCCGCATCCCGCGACCCGGCTGGTCGCCATGGATTACGCCACCGGGGAGCGCGTCGCGTTCGGGGCGCCCGACGCGCCCGAGGCAACGCTGGGCGAGGCGTTGCGGGCGTCGTGGGCCGTGCCCGGCTGGTTCCCGCCGGTCCCGATCGCGGGACGCCGCTTCATTGATGGCGGCGCGGGCTCGACGGCGTCGGTGGACCTGCTCATCCCGGACAAGCTGGATGAGGTTGTTGTGCTCGCCCCCATGGCCTCGACCGGGAAGATTCCGGCAACCGGACCCGGTCACTTCCTCGAGCGGCAGCTGCGAAGCCGTATGAGCGCCCAACTCGATGCCGAGGTCGCGGCATTGCGGGCGGCGGGAACCACGGTGCTGCGCATCGACGCGACCGCCGAGGACCTCGCGGTGATGGGCCCCAATTTCATGGACGGCCGCCGCCGTCTCGACACCTTCGAACACAGTCTGCGCAGCACCCGCCTGGCGCTGGAACAAGGAGCCTTCGCATGAGCATTCTCGGACCCGGCTACCCCGGCTTCGACCTGAAGGGCGCCCGGGTGCTCATCACCGGGGCGGGCCGCGGCATCGGCCGATCCACCGCGGAACTGTTCGCCGCCGAGGGCGCCGAGATCGCGATCGCCGACGTCGACACCGCCGCAGCCGAATCCGCCGCGGCCGCCATCGGCGCGCGCGCCTACGAACTCGATGTGCGGGCACGCGACCAATGGGACAAGGCGGTCGCCGACTTCGGTCGCATCGACATCCTGGTCAACAATGCGGGCGTCATGCCCGCGGGCGCTTTTCTCGACGAACCGGACGCCGTCGGTCGCGCCACTATGGATATCAATGTGTGGGGCCTGATCAACGGCATGCGCGCCGTGGTCCCCGGCATGATCGAGCGTGGCCACGGCCACGTCGTCAATGTGGCCTCGCTGGCGGGCAAGATCCCGGTAGCCGGTCTCGCCGTCTACAACGCGAGCAAGTTCGCCGCCGTAGGTCTCTCGGCGGCAACGCGCCTGGAGTTCGCGCCGCACGGCATCAGTGTGAGCTGTGTGCTGCCCTCGGCGGTCCGCACGCGTCTATCGTCGGGTTTGACCCTCGGCAAGGGCATGCCGACCGTCGACCCCGAAGACGTCGCCGCCACCATCGTGCACACCGTGCACACCCGCAAAGCCGAGGTCGCGGTCCCCAACTACCTCGGCCCCATCGACATCGCCCTCGCGGCTGCCCCCGAACGTGCAGTCCGCTTGGTGCGCAGGCTCTTCGACGGCGACCGCGCCCTGCACCCCGCCGACAACGAGACCCGCGCCGAGTACGAGCAGCAAGTCCGCTCGATCACCGAGTGACCGCTTGCCCGCGCCCACCGGGTATTTCGTCCACCACAGTAAATCGGGACGCCACGACCCTCGCCGGCCGCTCGCCTCTCGAGTGGCACATGGTGGTGCGGATTACTGGCGGGTACCGCGGCCGTGTGCCGCTCGGCGGCGTGGAGCGGGTTCTCGCCGGGACTCAGTGGGCGTCGTAGATGCCCTGGTAGTTGGTCAGGGCGGTGGCGCGGATCTGCTCGTCGCTCCAGTGCGCGAAGCGGTTGGGGGACAGGCGGTCCGGGGCGACCAGCAAGTCGCCGGTGCCGAGGAGCATGTTGGCCAGCTGGCGTCCCACGCCTGCTGCGTGGGTTACCCAGGACGCTTCGGCGATCCACAGGCCGGGCGCGCCCGCGGCGGGGCCGACGAGGGGGAGTTCGTCCGGCGTCAGGGCGAAGACGCCGTTGAGGCGGTGCCCGCGGGTGGCGTTGCGGAAGGCGGGAACCATGGCGGTGGCCGCGGCGAAGGCGTCGCCGAAGTCGTTGTCGCGGAACGGTTGTTCAGCGGAGGCGAGTGTCGCTGTCGGCGTCAGCGGGACCGGGGCGTGCGAATAGGTGCCCAGTCCGTAGCGGCGGCCGTGACGACGGGTGTAGAACGTGTGGTCCGGGTAGCGGACGATCGGCGTGTCGGTGCGCGGACCGTCGGTGGGCGGCCTGGAAGCGGTCAGAGCCAGGTCGCGACCCCGCTGTGACCCGAGCAGGTCCCGGAGCGGTTCTTGCTGAAGCTGTAGGTGCCGTCCTTGCACCGTGCCGTCGCTCCCGGTGGTGGGGCGGCGGCCGATTCCGGGCGGTGCACGCACTGGTCGTAGGAATTGAGGTAGGAATTCGGGCCGCACACGGCCGGACCGTTCTGCGGCGCGGGCAGGATCGCCGCGGGCGGGATGTAGTTCGTGGTTGCGGGTGGCGTGGTCGGCGGCGTCACCGCGGCCTGCGCGGTAGTGGTCGGTGCGGCTGTGGTGGTGTGCGCCGCGACGCTGGACGAGGGAGCGGTTGTCACACCGCTCGTCGAGGTCGGGGGAGACGAACAACCGCCGAGCACGAGCGCGAACGACCCGGCGACGGTGACACTCGCGAAAGCGAGCGTGCGAAAACTGTGCGACATGTCTTCTCTACTAGGAGCTCCAGGCCGGTCGACGAATACTGCGATGCCTGGGGTACCTGCTTCATCGACCTGGACGACGGCTCGTTACCAACGAAAAGCGGCCTCGGAGAACATCTCCGAGGCCGCCTCGTGGTGAGTGCTCAGCAGCTGGTCGGTACCGGGTCGCCGCGGAAGCGGGCTTCCACGTAGTTCCACGCGTCGAGGAAACCGGCGACGGCCGTGGTCATGTGTTCGGCGATGTCGTAGGGGCGGAACTCGACCGGGGCCCCGGCGCGGCAGTAGCGGTCGGCGACCTCGGCCACCGGGGGGAAGAAGGTGAGCTCGTCGAAGCGGCCCTGCCACATGTACGTCGGCACCGTCGGGATGCCGGGGAAGTGGCGCAAGCTGTTCTCGCGCAAGACCTCGCGCGCTTCGGGGCTGTCCATCAGGCTCTTGGACGCCGCCATCTGCTCGGCGCTGCGGAACGCGCCGTGGAAGAGCAGGAATCGGCGGCAGGCGTCGTGGGTGAATTCCCGGAACCACAGGCCGTTCGGGTTGAGCTGATCGGAGATCGGCAACCGGTTCGGGTATTCGCGTTCCAGGCCCATGGCCGCGGCGAAGGCCAGGCCGAATCCGGGGTGAGGATTGAAACCGAGCGACAGCGCCATCTCTTCGAGGTCGGCGGGGATGCCGCCCGCGACCGCGGCGGTGAGTTTCAGGTCGGGGGCGTAGGTGGGCTGCAGTGCCGCCGCCCACGCGGTGGCCATGCCGCCGCCGGAGTAGCCCGCGATGGCGACCTGCGAGGTGGACAGACCGAGCTCGGTCACCTTCTGCACCGCGCGGACGCTGTCCAAGGTCATCATGCCGCTGAGCTTCGCGGCGCCATAGGCGGAGGTGGGGCCGAGGTAATCGGGCAGCGAGACCGCCCACCCGCGACCGATGGGGAGCATGGCGCCGGGCGCGTCCTGCAATTCGCCGTTGAACAGCGATCGCGACGGGTTGCACTGGGTGCCGAGGGAGTTGATCAACGCCTGGTAGGAGACCAGCGGCGGGTTCTTCACACCAATGGGAAGCAGGACGGTGGTCACCCCCATGACGGGGCCGCCCAGCGAGTTCGTGGAGCGGAACGCGACCTGCCAGCCCTCGGTTCCGACGTAGAACGCGGTGTCGATCTTGCGGGTCCGGACCACGTCGCCCGGGCGCAGCGCCTCTAGTTCGGATGGCGGTGTGTAGAAGGGATCGGGATCGGGGGTGGGATACAGCGGCTGGGCATTTGCGGGCACGCCGAGCAGGCCGAGCGAAATGATACTCAACAACAGGATCGCGATCCTGAAGGGAACTCTGGACAAGGCATTCCTTCGATGGGGCAGCCGCCACCGGCGAAGCAGACCTGAGGCAGCAAAGCCTCAGGGTCTCAGCGCATCGGACGGGCCGGCACTACACGGGGGAAACGCAGTGAACCTCTGCGTTCACTGCGTAGACGGAAAGGGGGAACCGGCAACCGGACCGAACGAGCCGATCACGGCAGGCTGTCGCACCTCCTTCGGCTCGTAGGCTGCCGGTGTCCGCCGTAGCGACACCATCCGATGCGAAAGTTATCGTCGACTCGACGAAAACGACCACACCGTCTTGCTGAAACTGTCAGTTTCACAACCTAACCCATGTGAGCTTGGTCAAGATCACATGGATGCCGAATAGTTGCCTAGTTCGCCGCCCAGCAGGTCGGGTGGGGTGCGGTCGCCCATGGCTGCGGTGGCCGAGTTCCGCTCCAAGCCGGGATGGTCGGTCGAAGGGTTCGCCTATCGCCTGCGACATCATCGGTGCGGTGGCGCTGAGATAGCCGGGTGTCGGCTGCGGCCCGAGATCGGCCGCCGTGGCCGGCGGCGGGCCCGCGCGCGGCTGCGAGGAAAATCCGCGGCCCGTGCGTAGCGTGGTCGCGGTCACACATACCTCACATCCTGCATAGGCCGTGCCCACTGTGCGTTCCTTTGATTGAGCACTCTGCTCAACTTTTTCCACCACTATTGTGCGTTCAGGTCTTCGAAGACAGGATGACGGCACCAAGTGCTCAACGAAGCGAAGCGTCCGATCGGCGCTGAGCGGATGGGTGGACTGCATGACCGAGCTCGCTGACCGCGAACTGATCTCAGCCCCGTACGACCTCGCCGACCGCTACCGGGTCGGCGCCGCAACCGTTGTCCTCACCGGCGTCCAGGCGATTGCCAGACAGCTGGTCGAACAGCATGTGCGTGATCTGCGCGCCGGGCAGCGGGTCGGCACGTTCGTCTCTGGGTATCAGGGCAGCCCGCTCGGCGGCGTCGACAAGATGTTGAACGGAATGCCGAACGTTCTTGCCGAGCACGACATTTCCTTTGTGCCGGGATTGAACGAGGAACTCGCCGCCACCTCCGTGTGGGGAAGTCAGGCCGACCTGCCCGCGGGCGCCGCGACGCATGACGGCGTAGTCGGGGTCTGGTACGGCAAGGGGCCCGGGCTCGACCGAGCCACGGATGCGTTACGGCACGCCAACATGTACGGGGTGAATCCGCGGGGCGGCGTGCTGCTGCTGGTCGGCGACGACCCCGCCTCCAAGTCGTCGACGGTGCCCGCGGTCAGCGAGCGCTCGCTGGCGGCGCTGAACATCCCGGTGCTGTTTCCGCGCAATGCGCGCGAGATCGTCACCATGGGTCTGCACGGTGTCGCACTGTCCCGCGCTTCGGGATGCCTTGTGGCGCTGAAGATCGTGGCGGATGTGGCCGACGGTGCCTGGACGGTCGACGGCTCGGTGGGCGACATCGCCATCACCGTGCCGGAAATCGACTGGGAGGGTGAGCCGTTCAGCTATCTGCAGCGGCCGATGGCGGCGCCGATGGACAGCGTGATCGCCGAGGCGGATCTGTACGGCCCGCGCTGGGAAATCGTCAAGGCCTACAGCGCACTCAACGAGCTGGACGTCATCGAGGTGAACCCGGCCCGCGCCACCCTCGGCATCGCCGCGACGGGAACCACCTTCGACGCGGTGCGTCAGGCCCTCGTCGACCTCGGCGTCGACGATGCGGCGCTGCAGCATGCCGGAGTCCGGCTGCTGCGCATCGGCATGCCGTATCCGATCGCGCCCGAACGGGTCCGGCAGTTCGCCGACGGTCTTTCGCGCGTCGTGGTCGTCGAGGACAAGACCGCCTTCATCGAAACCCAGATCCGGGAGATCCTGTACGGCACACCGAACGCGCCGCAGATCATCGGCAAGCGCGATGCCGACAACCGGCCGCTGTTCAGCCAGGACGGAGAACTCACCACCGGCCGCATCGTCGCGCCACTGCGCCGCGCGCTGCAGGGGCAACTGGAGATGAAACGGCCACTGCCGCAACCACTGTCGCTGTCGGTGCTGCCCGCCAAGCGGGCCGCCTACTTCTGTAGCGGCTGCCCGCACAACCGATCAACCGCGGTGCCGGATGGCTCGCTGGCCGGCGGCGGCATCGGCTGCCACACCATGGTGACCATGTCGGGGCGCGACGACAGCAAGGTCACCGGGCTGACGCAGATGGGCGGCGAAGGCGCGCAATGGATCGGCCAGGCGCCGTTCACCGACGTGCCGCACCTGTTCCAGAACATCGGTGACGGCACGTATTTCCACTCTGGGCAGCTCGCCGTGCAAGCCTGCATCGCCGCGGGTGTCAACATCACCTACAAGCTGCTGTACAACGACGTCGTCGCGATGACCGGTGCCCAGGACGCGGAGGGTGCGCTCGCGGTGCCGAGGTTGACCCACAAGCTCCGTACCGAGGGCGTGCGGCAGATCATCATCTGCGCCGACGAGCCGAAGAAGTACCGCAAGCGCGATCTCGCCGCGGGCACTCTGCTGTGGCACCGCGATCGGCTCGACGAAGCACAGCGCACGCTGCGGGAAGTCCCCGGCGTCACGGTCCTCATCTACGACCAGCACTGTGCCGCCGACGCGCGCCGCCGGCGCAAGCGCGGCACCCTGCCGGTTCGCCGCACCCGGGTGGTCATCAACGAGGCGGTCTGCGAGGGCTGTGGCGACTGCGGCGTCAAGAGCAACTGCCTGTCGGTCCAGCCGGTCGACACCGAATTCGGCCGCAAGACCAAAGTTGATCAGACCTCCTGCAACACCGATTACAGCTGCATGGACGGCGACTGCCCTTCGTTCGTCACCGTGGAGCTCCCGGAGCCGACGAAAGCGAAGAAGCGCGGCGCGATCACTCGCGCCGAGCCGCCGGTGCTGCCCGACCTCCGGGACACGACGCCGACGACGACCCAGAATGTCTTCCTGGCCGGGATCGGCGGCACCGGCATCGTCACGGTGAACCAGGTGCTCGCGACCGCCGCGCTGCGCGCAGGCTACGAGGTGGCGAGCCTGGACCAGATCGGCCTGAGCCAGAAGGCCGGACCTGTCGTGTCACACCTGCGGTTCGCCTCCGGCGAGCTGGAGCCCGCGAACCGGCTGACCCCCGGTTCCGCGGACTGCATCGTGGCTTTCGACCTGCTCGCCGCCACGGACAACAAAAACCTGGCCTACGGCTCGAAGGCAGCCACCCTGTCGGTCGCTTCGACGAGCAAGACCCCCACGGGCGACATGGTCTACGACAAGTCCGTCGCCTACCCCGACGAGAGCACGCTGCTGTCGCGCCTCGAGCAGGTGTCGCGCTCGGTGCGTTCGTTCGACGCGCTCGCCGCCGCGGAGGCGCTGTTCGGCAACACCGCCGCCGCGAACTTCCTGATGGTCGGCGCCGCCTATCAGATCGGCGGCCTTCGCCTGCCCGCCACGGCGATCGAGGAGGCCATCGAGATCAACGGCGTCTCCGTAGCCGCCAACATCGCGGCATTCCGCTGGGGACGGGTTGCGGTGGCACGCCCGGATGCTTTCACCGACGCCACCACGCGCAGGCAGCGCAAGCGTGCCGAGATCGACGTCCCCGCAAACCTTTTCGATGAAGTGACCGCGACAGGAGAGACCAGGCGTCTGCTCGAGCTGCGCGCCGTCGAGCTGCTCGGTTTCCAAGGTGTCCGGGTCGCCCGTGCCTATGTTCGGACGGTGCAAGACATCTGGGATGCGCAGCATCGTGTCACCGACCGCACCGAATTCAGCGAGCAGGTCGCCCGCGGCCTCTACAAATTCACCGCCTACAAGGATGAATACGAGGTCGCCCGCCGCCTCACCGACCCGGCGTTCCTGGATGATGTGGCCGACCAGCTCCCCGAAGGCGCCAACCTCACCTACCGCCTGCACCCGCCGGTGCTGCGCGCCATGGGCCGCAAGAAGAAGATCGGCCTCGGTCCACGCAGTCACCTCGCGCTGCGGGTTCTCGCCAAGGGAAAGCGGCTGCGCGGCACCAAGTTCGATCCTTTCGGCTATGCCCACGTTCGCCGGGTGGAGCGCGCCCTGCTCGCACACTACACCGAGATGGTGACGGCGCTCGCCGCCGACCTCGGCCCGGCCGGCTACGACCGGGCCGTCGAAGCGGCCGCCCTCACCGACATCGTCCGCGGCTATGAAGACATCAAACTCGCCAACGTCGAGCTGTATCGAAATGGCTTGCGCGAACTCGGCATCGAGCCGCCGCGGGTGTAGTCGGCAACGAACTGCTGCCTCGGACCGTTGACGGCCGGTCCGAGGCAAGCGGGGTAACGGCCAAGGCCCGGCGGTGTGCGGCCGTCTCGCCTGGGCCGTCACGGTCGCGGAGCTCCGCAGGGGCCTGCCGCTCGGCCGGGTGGACAGGCGGCGGGTTTCGCACTTTTCCGCTCTCCGGTGTACTCGCGCTGCGTACCCTGATCGACACATCGCCTCGCGATCGCGGAACCGCCACTACCGGAGAGTATTTCGTGACCACTGCGCAATTCCCAGGCCCGCTGCGCGATGTCGAGCGCAAGATCCTCGACCGGGTCGCCGAGCTGGCCATCGATTTCGATGCCGCCGCTGCGGATTACGACGAGCGCGCCGTGATCGCGGTCGAGCATCTGGCCGCACTCCACGAGGCCGACGTCGATCGGGCGGTGTTGCCCGAGCAGGTGGGTGGTCTCGGCCTGAGCTACCTGGCATTCGGGCAGCTGGTGCGCACACTCGCCAAGGCCGATCCCTCGACGGCGACGATCTGGGTGATGCATGCCGGAGCGGGTGTCGCGCTCGCCGAGTTCACCCGGGATTCATTGGGCTCGTTCTTCGCCGACGAATTCCTCGCCGGCAAGCGGTTCGCGAACGCGTTGTCGGAGCCGGCCAGTGGAAACCGTTTCCTCAATCCGCAACAGGAGGCCCTTCCCGTCGACGGCGGCTGGTCGATCACCGGCGCCAAGCGCTTCGTCTCGGCCAGCGAGATCGCCGATTATCTACTGGTCAATGCGCGTGTCGAGGATGTGCCGACCTTTTTCGGCGTGATCCCCGACGCCACGGTGTCGGTGATCCCGATCTGGGACACATTGGGCCTGCGCGCGACCCGCAGCCAACTGCTCTCCTTCGACAACACCGTGCTGCGCGCCGAATATCGTGGTCGCGCACCGGGTCCCGGCGATTTCGCCGTCATCCCGGCGGGACTTCCCGCGATCTCCCTCGGCATCGCCGACGCCGCGTTGGACGCGTTGATCGCGCACGCGCGGTCGCGAGTGATCATGGGCAAGCCACTGTCGCACCAGCAGTGGGTGCAGTTCGAAGTGGCCGACGTCGAGATCCGGCTCACCGCCGCTCACGCGCTCTACGACCGCGCGCTCTGGGAGGCCGACAATGGCATCCCCGCCTTCTTCCCGAACTTGGCTCGCGCCAAATATCTCGCCAACAAGATCGCGGTGGATGTCGCGCAACTGGGCGTCCGCATCGGTGGCGCCTCCGGTTACCTCAAACAGTCTCCGATCCAACGCCATCTGCGCGATGCCGAAGCAGGCCAGCTGATGGCCTACTCGACCGAGGTCCTCGCGGGTGTGGTGGGCAAACAGATTCTCGGAGTAGCCGAAAACGAGTGAGCCGCCGCGCCGCGCAGGCCTCATCGATCTCCACAGGGGCCGGAGGAAGGCCTGCCCGATTTCGAGGGGGTTGGGATCGCGACCCACAAGAACCGTTCATCATGCCTGACTGCAGGACGCTGAGGCGGCCCCTTATTCTGTGTGAAAGTTGCTCGAATGTTCACCACTGCTTGCTGTTTCGGGATGGTTCCCGGTATTCGGTGGATCTGGCGCACCTCGTGATGTGGTGGAGGTAGTGTCGGCTCACCGAGCATTCCGGGTCCGCGGCGGCGCTGTGTAGCGCTCATCGGGATGTCGAGGGAGGTGCTGTGCCGAAGGCTGACCGAGTGCCGTCGGGTACCGACCCGACCAAGCCGAATTCGGCTCGGGTGTACAACTACCTGCTGGGCGGCAAGGACAACTACGAGGTGGACGAGTTGGTCGCCCATCGCATGCTCGCCGTCGCGCCGGACACCAGGACGCTGGCCTGGTTCTGTCGTCAGTTTCTGCTGCACTCCGTTCGGTTGGCTGCCGAGGCCGGTGTCCGGCAATTCATCGATATCGGTGCGGGAATCCCGATTTCACCCAATGTGCACGAGGTAGCCCAGCAGATCGATGCCTCGGCGCGAGTGGTCTCGATCGACTACGACCCGGTTGTGTACGCGCACGGCAACGCGCTGCTGGCCGGTGTGCCCGGCGTTTTCTCGATGCTGGGCGACATTCGCCGTCCGAACGACATCATCGAGCGGTCGCGCACCGAGGCCTTGATCGATTTCGACAAGCCGGTCGCGATTCTCATCGTCGGCGTGCTCCACTTCGTGATGGATGACGAACATCCGGCCGAGATCGTCGGGGTGCTGCGCGACGTGCTGGCGCCGGGAAGTTACCTGGCTTTCACGCATGCATCGGACAACACGCACGCGGACTTCATCGAGCGGTCGTCGAGTGACACGGTCGGTAGCTCATCTCAGGTCCGCTATCGCTCGCCGGCCACCGTGGCGGCCTTCCTCGATGGTTTCGATGCGGTCGGACCAGGTCTGGCGCCGGTCCAGGAGTGGCTCGGCGACGACCTGCCGAGCACCCGGGTGGTGATCTTGGGTGGCGTCGGTCGAAAGCAGTGAGACTTTCAGCGCGAAGGCGCCGCGACCGCCCCACTATTGTGTTGCGGCCAGAATATCGGAGCGCGCCACCAGCGCGTCGGCTATCGGGCGTGGACGGCGGCCGAGGCCGCATGCGGTGGCGACGCCGTCGACCGGACGGCCCAATGCCTTCTCGATCATCCGCAATGTTTCGATTTGTTGTGCGAGGGAGGGGCTTTCGTGCACGAACCCGGCGAAGAATCTGGTGCCCGCGCCAAGGGACAAGCCCGCGAGTGGCGCATAGAATGCGGGTTTCGTAGACGGCGGTATTTCGCCCGCCGCGAGTGGGCCGTGAATGTACTCCAGACGGCGACCCGAAGGCCAGTGTCGGACAACGGAATTGGCCAGATCCACGAATGGCCGGGCATCACGCATCGTGGCACGAGCCTTGTTGCGCATGCTGCCGAGGCACATGTGCACTCCGAATCGAGTTCCCGCCGGGGCGTTGGCGGCTAGTGCCGCGATGCCCTTTCCCAATCCCAACGCCGCGTTGATCGGCTGTTGGAGCGGCTGTGCCTTTGCCATGAGCACCATTTCGGCGGTGGCCTCCAACTGCACGACGACGTCGTCTCCGGCTATTTCGCGGACGGCCGCGATATCCCGCGAGGTGGCGTCGCTGAATGCTTGCCGGTGCGACCGGACACCGGCGGCGCCCATCGCTATGAACGTCAGCGTGAAATCGGTGGGCATCCCGATCTGAAGTGCGAGCTCGGGCAGACCGCGGTCGGCCCGCAGACGCTGGAATGTCGGCAGTGCCTCCGTCGCCTCTTCCAGATACCCGAGGCGCATCATGTCGCCGGTCAGTTCAGCATCGCGAGCAGGACGATGGATCGTTCGGTCTCGACTCGAGCGCCAGGTTCCGATCTTCTTCACTTCCAGCGCACCCTGTGCCACGAGCTCCTCGACGATAGGCTGGACGTACCACTCGTAACGACGGGTCTCACCGGTCGGCAGTGTCAGCCGTCGAGCACTCGCGCGGTCCAGCATCGCCCGCATCGCGGCGTCTGTGCTCTCGGCCGGAAAACTGCCAACGAAATGCACGGTCCGCACGCTCATGTCGTGCATCGTAGAGCGCACTCTGACGGATTGTCTGCCAACCGGATTCGAATCGCGCGCGGAGGATTCCGCTTGCGGTGACAACGATGTTCGGTGCGGCGCCAGAACTTCCGTGATGTCGCGGCTACTCTTGCGTGTCGACTGGAGCGCGCTATAGCGTGCCTGACTGATAGCCGAGCAAGGATGTCGGTCGTCGGTCCTTGCGCATCGTCACAAGGGAGCGCGTCGCGTGCGAATCTCCGTCCGGGCCATAGCCACAGCAGCGGTGTCGACACTGTTGTGTCTCACGCCCGGTGTTGCTCGTGCCGATCAACCCGCACCGTCGAACCACTGTCGGGAAATCTCGTTTCCGGTCGCGCAGGGCACGTTGGCCGCGACGCTGTGCTTGCCGTCGGACGGGCCCACGGACACCGTGATGGTGTTGATGGCGGGGTCCAACTACAACCACACGTATTGGGACTTTCCCTACGCGCCGGAGACTTACAGTTTCCGGCGGGCAATGAACTCGGCGGGTTACGCGACACTGGTTGCCGATCGGCTCGGAAACGGAGCGAGCAGTAGGCCCCCGAGCGGATCACTGACCGCGTCCGCCACCGCGGAAGCCCTGCACGGCTTGGTCCAGGGCCTACGGCGCGGACTGTCGGGCGCGCAACCCTTCGGCAAGGTCGTCATCGGCGGTCATTCGCTGAGCTCCGGTACCTCGGTCATGGAGGCCACGGCGTATCACGATGTCGACGGTGTACTGCTCACCGGCTACTCGCACGCGCTGAACATTCCCGAAGTACTCGGCGTGATCAGCACCTACCATCAGGCTGCGGCAGATCCCGAATTCACTGGCCGTGGACACGATTCGGGCTATCTGGTCACCCGACCGGGCGCCCGCGAAGGCGATTTCTTCGGGCCCGGCAATGTCGATCCCGAGGTACTCGCCGTCGATGAAAGGACCAAGGAAGCCTTCTCGCTCACGGAGTATCCCGACGGCCTGACCTCTACTCTGCCCGGCATGTCCAGCTTCATCACCGCCCCGGTCCTGCTGGTCAACGGCAGCATGGACCGTTTGTCGTGCGGTCCTGGTTACTCGGTGTGCGTCGATACCGCGACGCTGTTGGCCGCGGAAGCGCCGTACTTCGGTCCCGCGGCGCGGTTGCGGGCCTTTGTGCTGCCGGGCAGTGGCCATTCGGTCAATCTCGCACGGAACACCGCCGACTACCACGCGGCCGTGGTCGGCTGGATGAAGTCCATCGTCGGGTGAGCGCATCCGCCGCCCGCGTGATGCTCGACGAAGTCGCCCCGTGGCGTTCGGTGGCCTGGGAAGTCCCTGACGCGGGTAAGAGAACAGCCCCGGAACACGTGTTCCGGGGCTGTTTCGTAGTAGCGGGGACAGGATTTGAACCTGCGACCTCTGGGTTATGAGCCCAGCGAGCTACCGAGCTGCTCCACCCCGCGTTGGGTAGCCATAAGACTACGCATGGGGTGGCTGTCCGACCTAATCGCGAGGTCAGAGCCCTGTCAGCCGAACTGGATGCCCTGCGCGAGGGGGAGTTGGTCGGAGTAGTTGATGGTGTTGGTTGCTCGGCGCATATAGGCCTTCCAGGAGTCCGAACCGGATTCGCGGCCGCCGCCGGTCTGCTTCTCACCGCCGAAAGCGCCGCCGATCTCGGCCCCTGAGGTGCCGATATTGACGTTGGCGATGCCGCAGTCGGAGCCGTCGGCGGCGAGGAAGCGCTCGGCCTCGCGTTGGTCGGCGGTGAAAACGGCGGATGAAAGTCCTTGCGGCACTGCGTTGTGCAGGGTGATCGCGGCGTCGAAGTCGTGATAGGTCAGCACGTAGAGGATCGGGGCGAAGGTCTCCTCGCGCACGACCGCGGTCTGTGCGGGCATCCGCACGATCGCCGGACGCACGTAGAACGCGTCGTCGCCAAAGCCCTCCACCCGTTCCCCGCCGCACACCAGCTCGCCGCCGTCGGCGAGCGCCCGATCCAGTGCGGCACGCATCCCCTGGTAGGCCCGCCCGTCGATCAGCGGGCCGACCAGCACCCCGTCCTCGAGCGGATTGCCTACGCGCAGTTGCCGATACGCACCCGCCACGCGTTCGAGCAGTGGGCCGACGACATCGGCGTGCGCGATCAGCCGTCGCAGCGTCGTGCAGCGTTGACCCGCCGTGCCCGCCGCGGCGAACACGATGCCGCGCGCCGCCAGTTCCAGATCCGCCGACGGCGTGACGATCGCGCCGTTGTTGCCGCCGAGCTCCAGCAGACACCGCCCGAAGCGCGCGGCCACCCGCGGTGCGACGATGCGCCCCATCCGGACCGAACCGGTGGCGCTCACCAGCGCGACGCGCTCGTCGTCGACCAGCCGTGCACCGACCTCGGCGCCACCTTGAATGAGTTGGTGCACTTCGGGATCCATGCCGACATCGGCCGCGGCGCGGCGCAGCAGGGTATGACAGGCCAGCGCCGTCAACGGCGTCGTCTCCGACGGCTTCCACACCACCGTGTCGCCGCAGACCAAGGCGACGGCGGTATTCCACGCCCACACCGCGACCGGGAAGTTGAACGCGGAGATCACCCCGACCACACCCAGCGGATGCCAGGTCTCCATCAGCCGATGCCCCGGCCGTTCCGAGGGCATGGTCTTGCCGTACAGCTGCCGCGAAAGTCCGATCGCGAACTCGCAGATGTCGATCATTTCCTGGACTTCGCCGAGCGCCTCCGGGCCGATCTTCCCAGCCTCCAGCGTGACCAACTCGCCGAGTTGGGACTTGTGCACAGTGAGCAGCTCGGCCAGCCGCCGTACCACCGCGGCCCGCACGGGTGCGGGGACGGTGCGCCACCCGCGGAATGCCAGGGCGGCTCGGTCGATCGCGGCGTCGACGTCGTCGAGGGAGTCGGCGGCCAGCGTCAGGAGCTGACCGCCGGTAATCGGTGTGCGGGCAGGCAATGCGCCCGCCGCGGGCGGCTCGGCGCCGAGCTCGCGCAAGAGCGCCGCCGCACGGGCTGCCAGGTCCATGGTGAGGTGATCGTCGAGCGTGTGTGTCATCGATTGCTCCGCTGTCGCTTTGGGCATTCGCACAATCCTGTGCTGTTACGGGAAGTGAACGAGTAGAGGTTTCCGCCACGAGTCGCGCTTGCTGAGTTAGCCTTCGCTGATGGCGGATACACCGGCAAGACCCGCACTCGATGACATCGATCGCCTGCTGATCCGGGAACTGATGGCCGACGGTCGGGCCACGTTATCGAACCTGGCGGAGAAGGCGAGCCTATCGGTCTCCGCCGTGCAATCGCGGGTGCGCAGGTTAGAGGCGCGTGGGGTGATCCGGGGCTACACGGCCCATGTCGACCCCGAGGCGCTCGGTCAACTGTTGTCGGCATTCGTCGCCATCACTCCTCTCGACCCCTCGCAACCGGATGACGCGCCTGCCGTTCTGCAACACATCCCCGGTATCGAGGCGTGCCATTCGGTGGCCGGTGACGAGAGCTATGTGTTACTGGTGCGAGTGGCCTCGCCACGGCACCTCGAGCAGCTGCTCCAGGAGATCAGGGCGACCGCCAACGTCAGGACCCGAAGCACCATCATCTTGCAGACATTCTATGACAGATAACAATTGGCCGTAATTAGTACGAAGAGATGTAGAGATTCCGTAAATATTTCCGTACCCTGACCGGTGTGACCCTCGAACTGGACCGCACCCGCACGGACGGTGACATAGCACCGGTCACCCCCGCAACCCGGGTACACGAGATCTTGTCGGCGCACATCCTGGCCGACGGATTCGACTTGGTGCTGGATCTCCGTAATTCGCGTGGCTGCCGGATCGTCGACGAACGAGACGGCAGCTCCTACCTCGACATGTTCGGCTTCTTCGCCTCGAACGCGCTAGGGATGAACCATCCCGCACTGGCCGAGGACGAAGTCTTCCGCGCCGAACTCGCCGCAGCCGCCCTCAACAAACCGAGCAACTCCGACATCTACACGGTCGAAATGGCGCGGTTCGTGGAGACATTCGCGCGGGTGCTCGGCGATCCACGGCTACCGCACCTGTTCTTCATCGACGGCGGCGGACTCGCCGTGGAGAATGCGCTGAAGGCGGCCTTCGACTGGAAGAGCAGGCACAACGAATCCCACGGCCGCGCACCGGAACTCGGCACCAAGGTGCTGCACCTGACCGGAGCGTTCCACGGCCGCACCGGCTACACCATGTCGCTGACCAACACCGATCCGGTGAAGGTCGCGCGCTTCCCGAAGTTCGACTGGCCGCGCATCGATGCGCCGTATCTGTGCGACGACCTCGACATCGATGCCGCCGAGGCGACCACATTGGCCCAGGCGCGGCGGGCCTTCGCCGAAAACCCGCACGACATAGCGTGTTTCATCGCCGAGCCGATCCAGGGCGAGGGCGGTGACCGGCACCTGCGGCCGCAGTTCCTGCAGGCCATGCAGCGGCTGTGTCACGAGAACGACGCGCTGTTCGTGCTCGACGAGGTACAGACCGGGGTCGGCATGACCGGAACCACCTGGGCCTACCAGCAACTCGGGCTCGAGCCGGATGTGGTCGCGTTCGGTAAGAAGACTCAGGTGTGCGGCGTGATGGCGGGCGGCCGCATCGACGAGGTGCCCGACAATGTGTTCGTCGTCAGCTCCCGGCTCAATTCCACCTGGGGCGGCAACCTCACCGACATGGTGCGCACCAGGCGGATTCTCGAGGTGCTCGAGCAGGACCGATTGATCGAGGGATCTCGAGAGCTCGGCGCGCATCTGCTGCGGCGACTGGAAGGGCTCGCCGAGGCGCACCCGAGCATCACCGAACCCCGTGGGCGCGGCCTGATGTGCGCGGTCACGGTCGCTTCGGCGCAGCTGCGCGACCAAGTGCTGACCAGGCTGTGGGCGCAGGAGCATGTGCTGATACTCGGCACCGGCGAACGGGGCATCCGCTTCCGGCCGCCGCTCACTGTCAGCGATGCCGAATTGGATGTGGCCGTCGACGCCCTGGATCGGGTTCTCGCCGGCCTCGGGTAGTTCGCCATTGATGTCCGGATCGCAGGACCGGCGTCGACCGGCCATCACGCGGAATGCGTTCGGCGTGACGGTCGAGGCTCTGGCTCGGGGTTCGACCAGCCTCGGTTAGTCCAGTCGCCGATGTCCGGATCCACCGAACCTTCCGGTGGATCCGGCGCGGATCGCTGCGGAATCCGCGCCGCCACCGACCTCGGCTACCCGCCCTGCCCAGTGCGGTGGCTACGGATCGGGGCTCTGACCGGCCTCGGAGGAGTTCTGTCGCGAATGTCTGGATGACCGAAGCCGCATCGGTGGATTCGGCGCGGATTACCGCGGAATCCGCGCCCCACCACTTAGGCTTCGCACCCATGTCATCTCGTCTTCACCACCCCTTGGCACGGTGCGACGCGTGAACCGGCAGCGCATGTTCCGCAGCTGCGCACCATCCGCTCGGCCGGACCGACATCCGGCCACGGCCCCCTTTCAATTCATCGCATCCCTAGCCGTAGCGGCGGCCGTGGCGGGGTGCGCCTCCAGCGACGCGGGTTCGACGGGCGTGTCGCAAACACCGAGCACGATTGCCGCGCCGAGCACGATTGCCGCGCCGAGCACGGTTGCCGCGCCGACCACGAGTGCGGAGCCGACCACGAGTGCGGAGCCTCCGTACCCGCAGAACCTGCTACCGGGTATGCCGCCGCCGCTGTCACCGACCGATGTGTACGCCGCGAACCGCGAGCTCAGCCCCGAGGTGGCCGACCATCGGTCGCTGGTGTACGTGCCCAATAGTCAATCCAACACTGTCTCGGTGATCGACCAGGCCAGCTTTCGAGTGATCGACACCTTCCGGTCGGGCGGCACGGAACCACAGCATGTGGTGCCCTCCTACGACATGCAGACGCTGTATGTCACCAATGATCTGCCGATCGGCGGCGGCAGCCTGCTGTCCATCGATCCGAGGACCGGCCTGCCCGGCTCGGTGTTTCCGGTGCGCGACCCCTACAACATGTATTACACGCCGGACGGTCAGTTCGCGCTCGTCGTCGCGGAGGCGGACAAGTCGCTGGATTTCTACGATCCGCACAGCTGGCAGAAGCTGTACTCGATGGCGGTGCCCGCGTGCGCAGGCATCGATCACATGGACTTCACCGCCGATGGCCGGTTCGCACTGGCCAGTTGCGAATTCGCCGGGCGCATGCTGGTTTTCGATGTTGCGGCGCGCACCCAGGTCAAGACGATCGATCTGCCCGGCGGGCGGTCCGGCATGCCGCAGGACGTCAAGCTCTCGCCGGACGGACGCACCTTCTTCATCGCCGATATGGCCGCCAACGGTGTCTACACCGTCGACGCCCTCCGCTTCGAGAACACCGGCTTCATCCCCACCGGCAAGGGCGCGCACGGCCTCTACATCACCCGCGACTCCCAGCAGATGCTCATCACCAACCGCCACGAGGGCAGCATCTCGGTATGGGATTTCGCGGCGAACAAGCTGGTCAACACGTGGCACATCCCAGGAGGCGGCAGCCCCGACATGGGCAATATCTCCGCTGACGGCCGCGTCTTCTGGGTCTCGGGCCGCCACCACGGCGAGGTCTACGCCGTAGATATCGTCCATTGGAACCTGTTGGCCCGCATACCGGTTGGCCGAGGAGCACACGGGTTGACCGTCTGGCCACAACCCGGCCGCTACTCCACCGGACATACCGGCGTCATGCGATAGCTCGGGGAGCGGCCGGATACGCCTCAGTGGGTGCTCGGCCGCAGTCCGAGGCCGCCCTCGACGAATCGCCGGACGGAGGTCAGGCCGGACTCGAGCGCGGGTTCGTAGCCGGGCCGGGCCCAGCCGGTGATGTCGGCGGTGTCGTCGGCCCCCGGGGTCACGCCGATTTCGGCGACCATCTCCGCGGTCGTCGGTTCGCAGACCGCCCACGAATAATGGGTTTCGTTGTCCCACTGCGTCGTACGCAGTAGGACGTAGTCGGGGTCATCGATGCCGCCCGCAGCCAGGGCAGGCCGGTCATCGATGCGTTCGTCGGCGCGCAGTGCGCGCAGGTACCACGTGCCTGCGTTGATCTCGACCGGTTCCATCAGTCCTTGTCCTCCGCGCGACGACCCCTGCGCCGGTCCCGCCCGCGATCGTGCCGATTGCCGTACAGCAGCGCGCCCATCAATGGAATCGCCAGAAACCACAGCCAGCTATGAGTGAGGAAGAACAGGATGACCGCGACGATCGGGATGACAGCCATCAGTCGCTCCGGCCACTCGGCCATGAACCCCGTGTCGTGCTTGGCAGGCACCGCGGTCGCCGCCACGGGCTCGGGAAGATCTACGAATACCGCGTCCAGATCACCGCGGGTCATCGCGGCCGCGACCACCGCGCTGCGCTCGTCGAACTCGGCGACGCTCAGCCGACCGGCGGCGAAATGGTCGGACAGTCGTTGCATCGCCTGCTCACGCTCCGCGGTGCCGATGCGGATCTCGGGCACGTCACTCATACCAGCAAGGCTAGCGGCTGTCGATGACGATGCGGCCGGTGCGACCCGGCGCGGGGGAGTCGGGACCGACGTGGCACATGGGTGTCGACGGACCGAAGTACGTCGATGGACCCGGTGCGGGTGGTGGGAGAATTCCGTGCCCCGAAGGTGGCGGATTGCGAAATGATCGACGGCTGTCGCAGTGGGGTTCTCGGTTTTGTAGTGCCGGTGCGGATTTCGGGTACCTGTTCGATAGAGAGCAGGCTAGTGAGAGGTTTCGATATGGGCGAGATGTGGTTCGGCCACTACCGCCTCGACCGGTTGCTCGGCAGTGGGGGCACCGGGCAGGTTTGGCTCGCGCACGACAGCGTCACACAGCGTGACGTCGCGCTGAAGCTGTTGGCCGCGGTGCATGCCGTCGACGCCACCTACCGGCAGCGGTTCACCAGGGAGGCTCGGCTGGCCGCCCAGGTCCGTGGTCCGCACCTGGTGCCGATCCACACATTCGGCGAACTCGACGGTCGCCTATATATCGACATGGAGTTCATCGAGGGCACCAATGTCTCTGGTCTGCTCCGACGCGACGGGCCGATGTCGCCGGCCAGAGCGGTGGAGATCGTCGCGCAGACCGCGGCGGCGCTGGACCTCGCCCATCGGGCCGGGCTGGTGCACCGCGACGTCAAACCGTCCAACATCATGGTGAGCCCTAGCGGCTTCGTCCATCTGATCGATTTCGGCACCGCCCACCGGATCGACCAGCCCACGATCACGGCCAGCACGAACGTGGTCGGCACCCTCGCGTACATGGCGCCGGAGCGGTTCACCGGCACCTGCGACGGCCGCGCCGACCAGTACTCGCTGGCCTGCGTGCTCTACGAATGCCTCACCGGGAAGCGGCCCTTCGGCACCGTCGATTCCACACAGCAATTGCGCGCGAATCTGATGGCCGACCCACCACGGGTCACCGCTGTGAATCCCACTGTGCCTGCGGCATTGGACGCCGTCGTCGCCCGCGGCATGTCCAAGGACCCGAACCAGCGCTGGTCCAGCGCAGGCGAAATGGCCTCCGATGCGTATGCAGCGGTCACGGGTCTGGAGACGGCGACGGTCGAGATCACCGCGGCAACTGTGCCCACGCGAACAGCCCTGCCGCAACCGTGGCGCATGGTCGGCTCTCAGCACAGGGTCGAGTCGGCGCGTGCGGCGCGACCGCTGCGTGGAGCGGAGTTGTCAGCTGAGACTGACTCGTTGCGCGGGATCGAGCCGTTGCGTATGGCCGGATCGGTGCGTGCGGCGCAACCGCCGGGCGATCACGAGCCGCCCCGGGTCCGGGGCACGGGTCTCGCTGCCGCGGCTCTCTCGACCCTCCTCGCGATGGTCGGGATGGCGCTGTGGCTCGGGCGCCCCCCAGGCAGCGAGACCGATTCCGCCGCACCGTCATCCATACCGACCTCGGCGAGTCCGGTGCCGCGGCCGCTAGCCCCGATCGGACCGGCACCAGCACAGCCACCGATCGCGCTCGTCCCGGCCGCCGGGCAGCCGTGCAACCCCGCCGTGGACGGCAGCACGGTCGGAGGTGACGGCACCCCGCTCGCCTGCCTGCCCGACGGCCACTTCGCCGAGTGGATTCCAGCCCGGCCCCACGCCGACGCGCCGAAACCGGCCAACGACAAACCAGCCATGGAAAACTCTGGCGACAGCGGTAACACCCCGGGCAGCGACAGCACCCCGGGCAGCGGCAACTCCGATGCCGACAGCGACAACGGCACCAACTACGACAGCAACGCGGACAACGGCAGCGGTCACTCTGGCAACACCGGTCACGGGAACGACAAGCCGCACAACGGCAAACCAGGCCGCAGCAAACCAGGCAAGTAGTGGTCAGCGGGTACGTCGCGTGGACGACATCGGATGGGTGCCTGCGCTTCGGTGGTGAGGTAGTGCTACGTAGGGGACATCACACTGTGCGGGGGTGGGTGGCGGGGCTAGGGTCGGAACAGGTTCGGGCAATCCGGGGTCGCCGGGTTGCCGCCCCACCCGCAGCGGCGCGGTTACCGGGAGGTCAGCGATGGGGGAGGAACAGTTCGGGAACTACCGGCTCGACCGATTGCTCGGTCGGGGCGGGATGGGGGAAGTGTGGCTCGCGCGCGACACCGATAGCGGGCGCGAGGTCGCGCTGAAGGTGTTGTCGGAGAACCTGGCGGCCGATGGGGAGTATCGGCGGCGGTTCGAGCGGGAGGCCCGGCTCGGTTCTACCCTCCGGAACCCTCACATCGTGCGCATTCACGGCTTCGGCGAGCAGGGCGGCCGACTGTTCATCGCGATGGATTACATCGACGGCATCGATCTGGCTGAAATGCTCGGCCGGGTCCGCACACTTGCCGCGGCCGCGGCCGTCGACTTCGTCACGCAGGTGGCCTCGGGACTGGATGCCGCGCATCGGGCGGGGCTGATCCATCGTGACGTCAAACCGTCCAACATCCTGATCGACAGTGCCGGGCACGCGTACCTGATCGATTTCGGCATCGCCAAGGGCATCGGACAGACCGCCGTCACCGCAACGGGTATGGCGATCGGCAGCTGGCCCTACATGGCGCCGGAGCGGTTCAACGGGACGGTCGACGCGCGCTCCGACATCTACTCGCTGGCCTGCGTACTGTACGAATGCTTGACCGGCCGTCGCCCGTACGGCGACACCGACCCACCCCGCCAGATGCACGATCACCTGATGGCCACGCCGCCGTGCGCGGCCTCGGTGAATCCGTCGGTACCGGCGGCGTTGGACGCGGTCATCGCCTGTGGCATGGCCAAGGATCAGGCCAGGCGCTACCCGAGCGCCCGGGACTTCGCGGCCGCCGCCCGCGCAGCCGTCGGCTCGGAACGCTCGAATCCGCGCGCCGGGAATCGGCTGGTCACTTCGCTCGTGCCGACACCGAAGCCGCGCACGAAGCTGCTCGAGCAGTCAGGACCGACGCCGACACTGGTGGCGACTGGTCGATCGGAACCGTCGGCGCCGCTGCCACCACCTGTTGCCCCGAACGGCCCGCCGCCGGATCCGCCGGTGGCCGGACAGCAGTCGCCGGTACCACCCGCGCCTCGACGTCCGACACCGACGAAGGTGATGCCGGAGCCTGGCCCGCAACCGTCGTCACTTCCGTCGCTGGTGAAAGCGCCTGTTGTTCCGAGCAAGTCGCCGAACTCGGCGGCCGATGCGCGGTCAGCGGTCCAGCCTGCGCGGAAGCAGCCCGCGCCGACGAAGGTGATGCCGGAGCCGGGGCCGACACCGACGTTGGTGGTGACCCGGCTCGTACCGCCGCTTGCGCCGCCACCGGTAAGAGGTGCTGTCCCGCAGCAGAATTCGCGATACGCGCCGTACGCGCCCGCGCGGCCCGATGCGACTTTCCCGCCACCGGTCCCGGCGAAACGGCCTGCCTATCAACCGAAGTCGAAGCGGCAGCGCGGCGCCTCGGTTGCGCCGCCGCGATGGCCGGTGTCGCGGGGGCGTCCATGGATCGCGCCGCCGCCCGCGGCCCCACGTCGACGCCGTCGACGGTCGGGCGGCGTGCTCACCAAGGTGATCGGCGCCCTCGTCGTGGTGTTCCTGACGCCCTTCGTGCTCGCGGCGGGGTGCATCGCGCTATTGGCCTCGGGCAGCCGGGGCAGCGATTCGAGCGGTGGTTCGAGCGCAGCGCGACCGACGGCGGCGGCCGAAGAACATCCCGCGCCGCCGCCGGAACCCGGTCCGGCCGGCCCCGCGCCCGCGCAGTCAGCGGTGCGCGACGGGAAGTTCGAATTCGTGGTCACCAGTGCCGATTCCGGCATCTCCCGCGTCGGCTTCCAATCCGCTCGCGGTTCTTTCGTGATCGTCACTGTCACGGTGAACAACATCTCCGACCAGTCGAAGCGGTTCCTGCCATTCGGCCAGCGCCTCATCGATACCCAGGGCCGCGTGATCGACCACGACCCCGCCGCCACCATGTGGCAGACCACCCAGGCCCGCCACAACTACTCCTTCGAACTGCACCCAGGCCAATCCGCCACCACCCAACTGGTTTTCGACGTCGCCCCCGACGCCACCCCGAGTCACCTCGAACTACACGACTTCCCACTCTCCCAGGGCGTCACAGTGATGGTGGGTTGACCACGGGCCGCCGCGCGGGTCGCACAGTGTCGCGGTCGCTGTGCCGGCGGTGTGTCCGAGGTGGACGCAGTGGTCGATTCGTACTGTTCGACGGTCGACCTCTGTCAGGCGGTTTCGCTGGTGATGTCCAGTGCGGCGGCGAGATGGGAGTGGACGGCCCGGCGGCCGATCTCGAGTGCTCGGGCCAGGAGGGTGGTGTCCCGTGCCGCGCTGTCGATGTCGGGGGAGCCTAGCGGGGGGTGGATTTGGAGCGCGGCGTGGCCGAGGCCGGTGAGGAATCGGTCTTCGACGTGTTGCTGGAGCGGGCGCTGTAACCAGGCCCGGTAGGCGCCGGGGGCGCGGACGCGTAGGTAGCCGCCGCCGACGATCTGATGCAGCCGGGAGGCGGGCGGGCGCTGTTCGTCGGTGCGACGGGTGCGCAGGACGAGGGCGTGCGTGGCGCCGTCACCGACTGCGGTGCGGATGGGCACGGTTTCGGCGAGACCGCCGTCGAGGTAATGGGAGTCGCCGAGCGGGACGGGAGGTCCGGCCAGAATCGGCAGCCCGGCCGAGGCGCGCAGCGCGGTCATCAGCGTCCGTTTGTCGACGATGTGGCGGTGCAGGTCGACCGCGAGGCCGGTGCGGATGTCGGTGCCGATCGGGTGGAAGGTGGTCGGATTGGCCAGGATCGCGGGGAAGTCCATCGGTTCGACGCCGTCGTACACCTGATGGACCAGGTAGTTCAGGTCGAAGGCGGGTCGGCCGCGCAGCAGCCGAGCCGGATCGACAGCGCGCCGCATGATGGCGGGATCGGTCCATGACCGCATGCCGGGCAGCGCTCGCCCGCACAGCAGCCACGCGCCGTTGATCGCGCCCGCGGAGGTGCCGTAGACGGCATCGAAGATCGAGGCGAGACCGAGTTCCTCCAGCGCTTGCACCATGCCGCTCGAATAGACGCCTCGGCTGCCGCCGCCCTCGATGACCAGCGCGAGGCGATGTCCGTCGCTGCGGCTCGCGGATTCACGGCGGCCGCGGATGACCTCCGTGACGGCAGGGACAACGGGCGAACTGGTCACCCGATCCACCATACGACAGAGCGGGCGCGGACGTTGGGGTCCAGCGCCCGCTCCAGCGGTTGCTCATGTGCAGTTAACGGGGCACATCCTCGGCTGTGCGGAGCCGTTTACTTGATCTCGGCGAGCACGGTGCCCTGGGTGATGGCGGCGCCCGTCTCGACCGAAAGACCGGTGACGACGCCGGCCTTGTGCGCGTTGACCGGGTTCTCCATCTTCATGGCCTCGAGCACCACGATCAGGTCGCCCGCCTCGACGGACTGGCCTTCCTCGACCGCGACCTTGACCACGGTGCCCTGCATGGGCGCGGTGACCGCGTCACCGGAGGCCGCACCGGCACCCGTGCCGCCACGCTTGCGCGGCTTGGGCTTCTTGCGCACCACACCAGCGCCGTTGCCCCCGGTCGAGCCACCGGCACCGCCACCGCCGCCGAGGCTGAACTGGCCGGGCAGCGACACCTCTACGCGACGCCCACCGACCTCGACGACGACCTTCTGCCGCGGCAGTTCCTCGTCCTCATCGGCAGCGGCGCCAGCCGGGGTGAACGGCTCGACGTTGTTGACCCACTCGGTTTCGATCCACTTGGTGTAGACATCGAACTTCTCGCCGTCCCCGATGAACGCGGGGTCTTCGACGATCGCGCGGTGGAACGGGATGACGGTGGCGAGACCGTCGACATGGAACTCGGCAAGCGCGCGTCGCGCCCGCTCCAGCGCCTGGGTCCGGTTCTCGCCGGTGACGATCAGCTTGGCCAGCATCGAGTCGAACTGTCCACCGATCACGCTGCCTTCGACCACGCCGGAGTCCACGCGCACACCGGGGCCGCTCGGCTCCTTGTACACCGAGACCTGGCCGGGCGCGGGCAGGAAGCCGCGACCGGCGTCCTCACCGTTGATGCGGAACTCGAAAGAGTGGCCGCGCGGGGCCGGATCTTCCTTGAACTCCAGCTCTTCGCCGTTGGCGATGCGGAACTGCTGGCGCACCAGGTCGATTCCCGCGGTCTCCTCGGTGACCGGGTGCTCGACCTGCAGACGGGTGTTCACCTCGAGGAAGGAGACGGTGTCGCCCTGCACCAGGTATTCGACGGTGCCCGCGCCGTAGTAGCCGGCCTCCTTGCAGATGGCCTTGGAGGAGGCGTGGATCCGTGCCCGCTGGTCGTCGGTGAGGAACGGGGCCGGAGCCTCCTCGACCAGCTTCTGGAAGCGACGCTGCAGCGAGCAGTCACGGGTGCCCGCGACGATCACGTTGCCGTGCTGATCGGCGATGACCTGTGCCTCGACGTGGCGGGCCTTGTCGAGGTACTGCTCGACGAAGCACTCGCCGCGTCCGAAGGCGGCGACCGCCTCGCGGGTCGCCGACGCGAACAGTTCGGGGATCTCCTCGATGGAGTACGCGACCTTCATGCCGCGGCCACCGCCACCGAAGGCGGCCTTGATCGCGACCGGCACGCCGTACTGCTTGGCGAACTCGACGATCTCGTCGGCGTTCTTCACCGGGTCCTTGGTGCCCGCGGCCATCGGCGCGTTCGCGCGTTCGGCGATGTGGCGCGCGGTCACCTTGTCACCGAGATCGCGGATCGACTGGGGCGAGGGGCCGATCCAGATGAGCCCGGCGTCGATGACGGCCTGGGCGAAGTCGGCGTTCTCGGAGAGGAATCCGTAGCCGGGGTGAATGGCGTCTGCGCCGGACTTGGCCGCGGCGTCGAGGATCTTGTCGAACACGAGATACGACTCGGCCGAGGTCTGACCGCCGAGGGCGAAGGCCTCGTCGGCGAGCTTCACGAATGGGGCGTCGGCGTCCGGCTCCGCGTACACCGCGACGCTGCCGATTCCGGCATCTTTGGCCGCCCGGATCACGCGCACGGCGATCTCGCCTCGGTTAGCTACGAGTACCTTCGTTATCCGCGCGCTGGCATGGCTGGGCACTGAGCCTCCTGTGTGCAATCTTTTTGGTCGCCCCGTGGTCGATCAAACTTACGTCTCGGGCGAGTGTAGGCAGTCTGCCAACAGACAGTGCACTCGGATAGCCCTACTGAACAGTAGGTCGCACATCACACCAGGGTGCCGGGTGTGGCGTAGGCCTTATCTGCTGCGGGTCTTGCGTGATGCAGCGGCCGGAGCCTCGCCTGGTTCAGCTCCCTTGGCAATGGGCATTCGCACCGAGTTGCCCCATTCGGTCCACGAGCCGTCGTAATTGCGCACCGTGTCGAATCCGAGCAGGAACGTCAGTGCGAACCAGGTATGGCTCGACCGCTCGCCGACCCGGCTGTACACGATCAGATCGTCCGGTGCGGCCAGCGCGCCGTAGACCTCGTCGAGTTGGGCGCGGGAACGGAATCGCCCGTCGGAATTGAAAGTCGCGGTCCACGGGATATTCACGGCGGTCGGGATATGTCCACCCCGCAGCGCGGCATCCTCGGGATTGATCGGTGGCTGGATGAGTTCGCCGGAGTACTCCTCGGGCGAGCGCACGTCGATCAGCGGCCTGCCGAGGTGGCCGAGCACGTCCTCGCGGAAGGCGCGGGCGGTGCTGTCGTCGCGGCGCACGGTGGGGTATTCGCTGCGCGTGAGATGCGGCAGATCGAAGGTGGTGTCGCGCTCCTCGGAAATCCAAGCGTCGCGCCCGCCGTCCAGCAGCCTCACATCCTCGTGGCCGAAGAGCGTGAACAGCCACGCGGTGTGCGCCGCCTGCGCATTGCCCCGGTCTCCGTAGATCACCACCGTGTCGTCGCGCCCGATTCCTTTTGCGCGCATAAGCTCGGTAAAACGGACACCGTCGATATAGTCACGCGTGACCGGATCGTTCAGGTCGCCGCGCCAGTCGATCTTGGTGGCGCCGGGAACGTGCCCGATGTCATAGAGCAGTATGTCCTCGTTGGACTCGACGATCTTGAGTCCGTGCGTGCCTATGTTTGCAGACAGCCACTCCGTGGTTACCAGTCGGTGAGGTTGAGAGTAGGAACCGAATGAGGGATGAGGGTCCTTGGCAACGGGCACGATGTGGGTCCTTCACGCGTGGTAGACGGTGGTTACAGCGGTTCGGGTCTCACAGCGATGGTAGGTGTGAGGCGATAGTGACTCTCGTTTCAGATCACAAATCGGCTTAATGGGCGAATAAATCGAACCCACATCCGATAAAGTCTCCCAGGAGGAGGGGTGAGCTATGTCCGATTCTTGGCCGCGGCGGCGACTGCTCGCGATCCTACGTGGCGCCAGTGAGCCTCTCGACGCCCAGGAACTGGCCAGAATCACCGGACAGCACGTCACCACGGTTCGGTTTCACCTGGACGTACTCACCAAGGAATCCCTGGTGCGGCAATTCCAGCAGCCACCGCGTGGCCGCGGGCGCCCGCGTATCGGATACAGCGCGGTGCAGCGATCGGTCGGCTATCAGGAACTCGCGCAGGTGCTCGCCGACCAGCTCGGCCCCGATCCTCGCCGTCGTTCGGAGGCGGCCATCGCCGCCGGGCGCGCATGGGGCGCCAAGCTCGACGTCGGTGACCAGCGGATAGCAACGCTGGAAGACGCCAAGGACCTCGCGATGACGCTCCTTTCGGAACTCGGCTTCGCGCCGGAACGCGATCAGGCCACCGAGACCGACGATCAGACGCCGATCAGATTGACGGCCTGCCCACTGCGTGAGCTCGCGCGCACGCACTCCGAGGTGGTGTGCGGGGTGCATCTCGGCCTGATCAAAGAGGTGCTCGACCGTGGCGGGGACCGCGGTGCGGTGAATGTGCGGCTGCACCCGTTCGTCGAGCCGGAGCTCTGCGTAGTGCGACTGGAGCTCTTGGCGCAACATGAGCAGGAGATGCGACGGGAGCCGGACATCAGCCGGGACGCGACGGTGGTGCCGGTCGGCGCCGAGGCCGCCGCCGAGCCGCGGATCGCGACGCCGTCAGCGGGCCGCGTGGCCCCACAACTGCGCAATGCCGATCCCAACGTCGCCAAGCAGTCGGCGCAGCAGTGGTAGACCGATCCCGATCACGCTGGACGGGTCGCCGTCGATGCGATCGACGAACCAGCCGCCCATGCCATCGAGGGTGAACGCCCCCGCCACCTGGAGTGGCTCGCCGGTCGCGATGTAGGCGTCCAGTTCCTCGGGTTCGGGCTTGGCGAAATGCACTGTGGTGGAACTGCAGTCGACGGACTCGGCGATGACCGCCCCGTCCCGCATGCGCAGGACGCAATGTCCGGTGATGAGATCCGCACTCCGCCCCGCCATCTCGGCCCAACGGGTCCGTGCGACCTCGGGAGTGTGTGGCTTGCCCTGCAGTTCGTCGTTGATCAGCAGCATCGAATCGCAGCCGACTACCACACAATCCGTGGCGAATTCGGGAATCACGGCGGCAACCGACATGGCCTTCGCCCTGGCCAGCTCGACCACGACGACCTGCGGCCGCGTGTTGTCCGGCAGCGCCGCGGCGACGGCGTCCTCGTCCACATCCGACACCCGCACAACAGGGTCGATGCCCGCCGAGCGCAGCACTTCGCGGCGTGCGGGCGAGGCGGACGCGAGAATCAGCCGGGTCACGACCGCGCTCCGTTGCGCTCGGTCGCGACGTGCCTCGAAGAGATGGTGTCGATGGTCGGCTCGGTGCGTCGACTCACGTCAGTCGCGCAGGTGCGACAGCTGCGGGAAGGCGTAGGGCGAGAACGGCGACGTGCCGCGATGCATGAAAGTCGGTCGGCCCCAGTTGTCGGCAGGGCCGGTCGAGCGGGCGGCGCTCGCGCTGTTGGCGGCGGCGGTCAGCACACAGACCAGTGCCGCGACCTCCTCGTCACTCGGCGAACCCTTGACGATGCGAATGAACGGCTTTTCGCCCGATTCGGCGGACGAAGCGACCAGATCCATGGCCACCTCGATCTCGTCGGTGATCGGGTCGACTGTGAACTCCAGTTCGACGGCGGTCAACACATCCTCTGCCACGGTCGTCACAGTGCCAGATCCTTTCTCTATATCGGTCGGGCTTATTCCCCAACTCGATGTCGAACCGATGAAATGATCTTCCTCCGGAACCGACTGAATTGCAGCTCTATGATCCAGTGTGCGCGGCCCATGACGGTTTATCGCTTGATCACAGCGGAATGTTGCCGTGTTTCTTCGGCGGCAGGGTGACCATCTTGCGCTCGAGCAGGCGCAGCGCGGAGACGATCTGACCACGGGTGTGCGAGGGCGGGATGACCGCGTCCACATAGCCGCGCTCGGCCGCGACATAGGGGTTCACCAAGGTGTCCTCGTACTCGTTCTGCAGCTCGAGCCGCAGCGCATCGACGTCGTTTCCGTTCTTGGCGGCCTCTTGCAGCTGCTTGCGGTAGACGAAGCCGACGGCGCCGGAAGCGCCCATCACAGCGATCTGAGCGGTCGGCCAGGCCAGGTTTACATCGGCGCCCATGTGCTTGGAACCCATGACGTCGTAGGCGCCGCCGTAGGCCTTGCGAGTGATGATCGTGATCTTGCCCACAGTGGCCTCTCCGTAGGCGTAGAGCAGCTTCGCGCCACGCCGGATGATGCCGTTGTACTCCTGGCCGGTGCCGGGCAGGAAGCCCGGCACATCCACCAGGGTGATGATCGGGATGTTGAAGGCGTCGCAGGTGCGCACGAAGCGCGCGGCCTTCTCGGAGGCGTCGATGTCGAGGCAGCCCGCGAACTGGGTGGGCTGGTTGGCCACGATGCCGACGCTGCGGCCGTCGACGCGTCCGAAACCGCAGATGATGTTCATCGCGCGCTCGGCCTGCACCTCGAGGAACTCGTCGTCGTCGAGCAGGCGACGGATGACCTCGTGCATGTCGTAGGGCTGGTTCGGCGAGTCCGGGATGATTGTGTCCAGCTCGCGGTCCTCGTCGGTGAGCGAGTCCTCGATGGCGCCGTCGATCGGGTCGGTCGGCGCTGTGCGCGGCGCGTCGGCGCGGTTGTTGCTCGGCAGGTAGGACAGCAGATCCTTGACGTAGTCGAGGGCGTCCTGCTCGCCGGAGGCGACATAGTGCGCCACACCGGACTTCGTCATGTGGGTGTGCGCGCCGCCGAGGTCCTCCATGGTGACGTCTTCGCCGGTGACCGTCTTGATGACGTCGGGGCCGGTGACGAACATCTGGCTGGTGCCGTCCACCATCACCACGAAGTCGGTGAGCGCGGGGGAGTACACGTGACCACCCGCGGCCGGTCCCATGATCAGCGAGATCTGCGGGATCACGCCGGAGGCCTGGATATTGCGGTGGAAGATCTCGCCGTAGAGGCCGAGGGAGACGACGCCCTCCTGGATGCGCGCGCCTGCGCCTTCGTTGATGCCGACGAGCGGGCGGCCGGTCTTCAGCGCCAGATCCATCACCTTGACGATCTTCTCGCCGTAGACCTCGCCGAGGCTGCCACCGAACACGGTGACGTCCTGGCTGAAGATGCAGACGTCGCGGCCGTCGATGGTGCCGTAGCCGGTGACGACGCCGTCGCCGAGCGGACGGTTGTTCTCCAGGCCGAAGTTCACGCTGCGGTGGCGGGCCAGCGCGTCGAGCTCGACGAAGGAGCCCTCGTCCAGCAGTGCGAGGATGCGCTCGCGGGCGGTCATCTTGCCCTTGGCGTGCACCTTGTCGACAGCGGCCTCACCCATCGGGTGTTTGGCTTCTTCCAGCCGATTCCGCAGGTCAGCCAGCTTCCCAGCGGTGGTGTGGATATCGGGGGAGCCCGCCGATTCCGAGGAGGGCTGCTGCTGGACACTCGTCATGGCTCCGGAGTGTAACGAGTACCAGTGGCTCGCACGAAACGAGCACCGGCTACCGGCGAGTAAAAACCGCAGCTAGATCACGTTGCGTTGTGACATCGGACAGAAAATTCCTGGTCGATTATCGCGTTGGCCTCCAAGAAAATCATTGGTGCGGCGCGCGGGTGCCCAGATAGCCTGAATGCGTCCGGATTTGGGCTCAGGGGAGGAGCGAGGCAATGTGGGAATGGGGTAGGACCGTCGCCGAATACGCCACCGAGGCGACCTGGACGAGACGGCAGACCGCGCCTGCGCAACCGACCGTCGTCGACCCGGAATTCTGGGCCGAGGCGGGCGAATCGGAAGGCGACGAGGCGGACGTCTCCGGTGTGCGAGCACCGATTCGCGAGTACGACCTCGTCTGCTGACCGCGGCTGCGTCGGTGTACCCCGATGGCGACGGCTCCGCCGACCTATCGGGGTAAGCCGGTCGGCCGGCACCGAGTAGCCTGCCGATGTGCACAGGCCACCGTTGGATGCAGAGCAGTTGCGGCGCAGTCTCACCGACGTGCCCGAGCTGTCGTTCTTCTCCAGCATCGATGTGCTGGAGTCGACCGGGTCCACCAACGCCGACCTGATCGCGCGCGCCGGGGAGCCGGATGCGGATCGCAGCGTGCTCCTGGCGGAAGCGCAGGAGCACGGCCGCGGCAGGCATGCGAGAACCTGGGTGAGCCCGCCACGGGCGCAGCTGTCGATGTCGTTGCTGGTGCGCTTGCCCGGCGTCGACCCGGCATCGCTCGGCTGGCTGCCGCTGCTCACGGGGGTCGTGGTGGTCGATGCGTTGCGCTCGACCTCGGGTGTGGCCGCGACTCTCAAGTGGCCCAACGATGTATTGATCGATGGCCGCAAGGTCGCGGGCATTCTGGCCGAGGTCGCGGCGGGCGACGGCGCACCCACCGTGGTGATCGGCATCGGCCTGAATGTGAGCCTCACCGAGGCGGAATTGCCGGTGCCGCACGCCACTTCACTGACGCTGGCCGGTGCCGCCGACACCGACCGCACGCTGCTGGTGCAGTCCCTGCTCACCGAATTCGCTCGACGCTTCACGGCGTGGCAGGCCGCGAACTGGGCGACCAGCGATCTGATCGCCGCCTACCGCGAGCGGTGTTCCACGCTGGGTGCGCGGGTGCGCGCGGAGCTGCCCGGTGGGCAGACGCTGACCGGCACGGCCACCGATGTCGACGCCACCGGGCGCTTGCTGATCGGTGATCGGTCGGTGTCCGCGGGCGACGTCACCCACCTGCGCGCCGAAGTCTGAGCCTTCCGTCCCACTGTGGGACCCCGGCCTTCGCCGGGGTCGCGAACACCGAACAACTCACACCGGCTGCATGATGCCCTTGGCGGCTTCCCGCGCGAACATCCGATCGCGCTGCTCCTCGAACTTGAGCACATCGCCCGCCAGCTTCTCCAGGTATTCGCCGAGCCTTTCCCTGGCGGCCTCGCCGCGCGCACCGAAGTCGTTGCGCTCGAAGATGTTCCACTTCTTCAGCACCGGCTGCACCACTTCCTCGAGGTGCTGGCGCAGGTCGTAGATGCCGTGCTTGGCCATCAGCACGCCGTTGCGGCGGAAGTTCGGCATGCTGTGGCCGGGCATGACGAAATTGGCGAGGATCCCGGTGATCGCCACCATGGCCTGGTCGGGGACCAGATCCAAGCCCGCGCCGCACAGGTTGCGGTAGAAGATCATGTGCAGGTTCTCGTCGGTGGCGATGCGCTGCAGCATGCGGTCGGCGATCGGGTCGTCGCAGACCCGGCCGGTGTTGCGGTGGCTGACCCGGGTGGCCAATTCCTGGAAGGTCACATACGCGACGTTCACCAGGAACCCGCCCCAGTATTCGGGGGAGTGCACACCCTTGGTCATATGGATCATCCTGGCCTCTTCGAGCGCGACCGGGTCCACGCCGCGCGTGACGACCAAGTAGTCGCGCATCGCGATGCCGTGCCGGTTCTCCTCGGCGGTCCAGCGGCCGACCCAGGTGCCCCATGCGCCATCGGAGGAGAAGTGCTCGGAGATCTCGCGGTGGTAGGAGGGCAGGTTGTCCTCGGTGAGCAAATTGGTGATCATCGCGGCCTTGGCGACCTCGTTCAGCTTGGACTGCTCCGGCGCCCAGTCGATCCCGCCCATCGCCGCGAAGTTGCGGCCCGCGTCCCACGGAACATAGTCGTGCGGATGCCAATCCTTGGCCATCGACAGGTGCCGGTTCAGGTTCGCTTCGGCCACCGGTTCGAGTTCGGTCAGGATTTCCAGCTGATTCAGATCCTTGGTCACTCTCGCCTCCACGGTCGGATCAACATTTTGTCTAGCAGGACTTGGCTTTTCCGCAGGTAGAGCGTTCAGAGCTAGGTCGAGCGGACATCACTTGAGCGAGCGGGAGAATCTCGGGCGCGACGAGGGCTGCCCGAGGTGACGATTGTGCAGCACGGCGCGCACCGGTGTCCAGGCATTCTGGCATCCGTACACGGTAGGGTTCCGGCATGGGTTATCCGGAGGAGGTGCTCGCGCCGGACGAGCAGTTGATACTCCATCGTCATCCGCATTGGAAAATGCTGTTCTGGCCGGCGGTGACGTTGATCGTCGCCACCGCGCTCGCCGGTTTCCTCGGTGGCCTCGCCTGGCGCAACACCGAAGCCACCACGCGGTCGATCCTGCTCGGCGTCATCCTGGTCGGCTGGCTCGGCATCCTCGGATGGCGTTGTGTCGCACCGGTTCTGAGCTGGAAATCGACCCATTTCATCGCGACCGACCGACGGGTCCTCATTCGTCAGGGCGTGATCACGCATACCGGCATCGATATCCCGATGAGTCGTATTTCCAGCGTGCAATTCCGGCACGGTCTTTTCGACCGACTGCTCGGCACCGGCACGCTGATCATCGGCTCGTCCTCGGAAGAACCGCTCGAATACGACGACATCCCGCAGGTGCAGCAGGTGCATGCGTTGCTGTATCACCAGGTGTTCGAGGAGTCGCAGGGCCACGGGGACCGGTGGGACGAGCGCGGTCGCCATGGAACACCCGGCGGCGGCCACCGATGAGATGCCCGGCCGCTGCCGCGCCGATCCGTAATCTGGGGTCATGACCGCCGTACTCCTGGCCGAAGACGACGAGGCCATCGCCGCGCCGCTGTCCCGGGCCCTTGGGCGCGAGGGTTATTCGGTGACAGTCGAACGCTTCGGGCCCGCCGTGCTCAAGCGGGCGTTGGAGGGCAACCACGATCTGCTCATCCTCGACCTCGGCCTGCCCGGTATGGACGGGCTGGAGGTGTGCCGTCAGGTGCGTGCTCGCGGCGCGGATCTGGCCGTGCTGATGCTCACCGCGCGCACCGATGAGGTGGATTTCGTCGTCGGGCTCGATGCGGGCGCCGACGATTACGTCGGCAAGCCGTTCCGCCTCGCCGAGCTGTTGGCTCGCGTGCGAGCCTTGTTGCGGCGCAGCGGAATCGGTGACGACGTCGTCGAGGTCGGTGGTATCAGGCTGGAGCCCGCGGCCCGCAGGGTGCTGGTGAACGGCGTCGAGATCGGTTTGGCCAACAAGGAATACGAACTGCTCAAGGTGCTGATCGATCGCGCGGGCCAGGTGGTGGCGCGCGAGACCATCCTGCGGGAGGTCTGGGGCGACGCCGAGCTGCGCGGTTCCAAGACCTTGGACATGCACATGTCATGGCTGCGTCGCAAGATCGGCGACGAGGGCCCGATGGCCGAGCGGCGCATCGTCACTGTCCGCGGCGTCGGCTTCCGGCTGAACACCGACTGACATGCGGCGCAGAATTCTGCGATCCATCCTCACGGTGCTGACCATCACCACGGTGGTGCTCGGCGTTCCGCTGATCTACACCGCCTGGCTGTGGGTCGAGGACATTACCCGCAACGATCTGCAGAGCAGGCTGGAGCGGATCGCCGCGGAGGTCATCGTGCAGGAGCACGGCGACGGCTTGGTGACCGGCGAGTTCGACGAGCGATCGGTGCGGCCGCTCGTGCCCGCGGGCGGCAGGCTGACCATCGTCTATCCGGCGCCCAAGGACAACGCCTCACGCCTGGACATCGGCGTGGACCGGGTCACCGATCCACTGGTGGAGTCGCTGTCGATGGGAACCGCGGGCTCGCTGCGCCTGGAGGTGCCGTCGGGGCCGATGCATGTCAGGCAGCGGCAGGCGGTCGCTGTGGTGGCGCTCGCGGTGCTCGCTTCGCTCGGTGCGGCGGTGTCGGTCGCGATGGTCACCGCGGGCCGCGTCGCCGATCCGCTGCGCGACGTGGCGGCACGGGCCGCGCGGCTGGCCAAGGGCGACTTCCGGCCCGATCCGCGCAGGCATGGCATCTCCGAACTCGACCGGGTCTCCGATGTGCTCGACTCCGCCACCGTCGAGATCGCCGGCCGACTGCAACGCGAGCATGCCTTGGTCGCGGACGTGTCGCATCAGCTGCGCAGCCGCTTGACCGCGGTGCGGCTGCGCTTGGACGAGTTGTCCGCTCACACCGATCCCGATGTCGTGCACGAGGCCGAGGAGGCGATGGCGCAGGTCGACCGGCTGACCGAGGCGATCGACGACCTGGTCCGCGCGTCGCGGGACGAGGACGCGGCCGACCGCGATCCGGTGCCGGTAATGGCCGAGTTGCGCGGTGTCGTCACCGAATGGACGCACCCGTTCAGCGAGGCCGGGCGGACGCTGTCGCTGATCGGTGACGAGTCGCTGTGCGCGCCGATCACCGGGTCGCGGCTGCGCGAGGCGGTCGCGGTGCTCGTCGACAACGCTCTCATGCACGGCGGCGGCACCTGCACGGTGTCGGTGCGCACGGTGCGCCCAGGGCGAGATAGGGAGCCGCTGGTGTGCGTGGAAGTGGCCGATGAGGGTGAAGGAGTGCGTGACGAACTCGCGCCGCACATCTTCGATCGGGGATTCTCGGCAGGCGGATCGACCGGTGTCGGGTTGGCCTTGGCACGGGCGCTGATCGAGGCCGACGGCGGGCGCTTGGAGTTGCAGCGGCGCAGGCCCGCGTTGTTCGCGGTGTTCCTCGGGGCGACCACGCCCATCCGGTCGGCGAGCGGAGTGCCCGAACCGCGCTGAATCAGCTGTGGCCGAGCTGCTCTTCCTCGAGCAGATCCTCGAATTCGTCGACGATCTCCTGCATTTCGTCGGGGAAAACCCAGCGGCGCATTGCCCAGAAGCGGAAGGCCATCTGCAGCAGATTGCCGATGATGAAGGCGCTGATGAAGTCGGCGATGTTCTCGACGGTGAAACTCACATCGGGCTGGCGCAGATCGAAGACGTAGCTCGACACCCACAGCGGCAGGAAGGCCAGCACGACGCCGACACCGCTGACGCCGAAGAACAGCAGCGCCTCGTGATGGCGCTCACGCCCGCCGCGATTCTTGAACGACCATTCGCGGTTGAGGATGTAGGAAGCGATGACGGCGATGACGCCGGAAATGATCTTGGCGGTGACCGGCTTGGTATCCAGGACCGTCCACTTCAGCGCATAGAAAATGCCGCTGTCGATCACGAAAGTGGTAGCGCCGACGATGGCGAATTTGATCAGCTCATGGTGGCGGTACGCGATCTCCCGCAGCGGTTGGGGGAGGACGTTGACCACGTCGTCGACGAATGACACAAGGCCCGAGTGTACCGGTAGCGGTTATTCGGGCTCGACGTGACAAGATTGCCAGACGTGAGGGAGCGAACCATCGACACAGCAGCCCGGCTCATGATGGAGCCGAGCGTTAGCGAGGCGCAGTCGTGAGCGAGCGCAGCGAGCGAACCCTGAATGCCGCACGCGGGCGGACGACGGAGCCGAGCGTCAGCGAGGCGCGATCGTGAGCCCACGTTCCTTCGATCCGGCCGTCATGCCCACCGTCACCATGATCGGTGGCGGCCAGCTGGCGCGCATGACCCACCAGGCGGCCATTGCCCTCGGGCAGCGGTTGCGCGTGCTCGCCGAGCGTCAGGACGATCCGGCCGCGCAGGTGAGCCCGGAGGTCGTGCTCGGTAGCCACACCGATCTGGCCGCGCTGCGCAAAGCCGCGGTCGGCTCGCACGCGCTGACCTTCGACCATGAGCACGTGCCGACCGCGCACCTGGAGGCGCTGGTCGCCGAGGGTGTGAACGTGCAGCCGCCGCCGCAGGCGTTGATCTACGCGCAGGACAAGCTGGCCATGCGCACCAAGTTGTCCGAGCTGGGGCTGCCGGTGCCCGCGTTCACGCCGGTGACCACGGCGGCCGACGCGGTGCGCTTCGGTGATGAACACGGCTGGCCGATGGTGCTCAAGGCGGTGCGCGGTGGCTACGACGGCCGCGGTGTCTGGATGCCAGAGACGGCGGCGGAGGCAGAGGCGATCGTCGACGACCAGCTCGTGCACGGTGTGCACCTGCTCGCCGAGGCGCGGGTGGATCTGAAGCGGGAACTGTCGGCCATGGTGGCGCGCTCGCCCTATGGTCAGGCGGCGACCTGGCCGGTGGTGGAGACGGTGCAGCGCAACGGACAGTGCGCGGTGGTGATCGCACCAGCGCAGGAGCTCGCGGAGGAGCTCGCGGCCGAGGCTGAGACGCTGGCACTGAACCTCGCGAAGGCGCTCGGGGTGGTCGGCGCCATGGCCGTCGAACTTTTCGAGACCCACGACGGCGCCCTGCTGGTGAACGAATTGGCCATGCGCCCGCACAACTCCGGGCACTGGGGCATGGACGGCGCCCGCACCGGCCAGTTCGAACAGCACCTGCGCGCAGTGCTCGACTATCCGCTCGGTGACACCAGCCCGCTGGCCCCTGTCACCGTGATGGCGAATATTCTCGGCGCGCCCGAGGCTCCGGCGATGTCGATGGATGAGCGGCTGCACCACCTGTTCGCCAGGATGCCCGATGCCAAGGTGCACTTGTACGGCAAGGGTGAACGCGAGGACCGCAAGATCGGGCATATCAACGTGCTCGGCGACGACGTCGCGGTGGTGCGGGAAAAGGCTGAGCGCGCGGCACGGTGGATGTCGCACGCGATGTGGACCGACGGATGGGATCCCCATGGCGAATGAACCGCAAGTAGGCCTGATCATGGGCAGCGACTCCGATTGGCCGACCATGGAGGCCGCGGCGGAAGCCTTGGCGGAGTTCGGTGTTCGCTTCGAGGTCGGTGTCGTATCCGCGCACCGCACGCCCCAGCGCATGCTCGACTACGCCCGTGACGCGGCGAGCCGCGGTCTACGGGTCATCATCGCGGGCGCGGGCGGCGCGGCCCACCTGCCCGGCATGGTCGCCTCGGCGACCCCCCTCCCGGTGATCGGCGTCCCCGTCCCCTTGAAGTACCTCGACGGCATGGACTCTCTGCTGTCGATCGTCCAGATGCCCGCTGGTGTCCCGGTGGCCACCGTCTCCATCGGCGGCGCCCGCAATGCCGGGCTGCTCGCTGTCCGCATCCTCGCCGCCGCCGACCCGGCACTGCGTGCCCGCATGGAACAGTTCCAGGCCGGTTTGGAAGAGATGGTCCTGCAGAAGGACGAGGCGCTGCGCACCAAGCTGCTCGGGTAGCCGGACGGCCGCCTGACTACGGTGGTCCGGTGGCAAGTGACGACGATACGGCCAGGTTCCGGCTGACGGTGGTTGATCATGCTCTGCGGCTGTTCGCTGAGCAGGGGTACGAGGCGACGTCGGTGGACGAGATCGCCGAGGCGGCGGGGATTTCGCGGCGGACGTTCTTTCGGCAGTTCCGGTCGAAGGAAGACGTGATCTTCGCCGATCACGAGTCGCAGTTGGCGCAGGCGGCGGAGTTTCTCGCCGCCGCGCAGGGGGATCCGTGGGAGGCGGTGTGCGCCGCGGTGGTCCAGGTGTTCGAGCGGTTCACACAGTGGCGGGAGATCGCGGAGCGGCGCTATCGAGTAGTGCGGCGGGTGCCCGCGCTGCGCGAGCGGGAGATCGTGACGGTGTTCCGTTACGAGCGGTTGTTCACGGACTATCTGCGGGAGCGGCTGCCCGAGGCGCCGGATCTGACGCGGGTGCAGTTCACGGCGACGGTCACGGCGACGCACAACTATCTCTTGCGGCGGATGGTGCGTGGGGAGTCCGACGCGGGTGCCGCGGACCTGCGGGTGGAGTTGGCGGCGATCCCGCGGGGTGCGGGGCGTGCGACGGGCGCCGAGGACATGGTGGTCGCGGTGTTTCCGCGTCACATGCCGCCGCGACAGGTCGCTGATCTCGTGACCCGGCGGCTGAGTAGTCTGTGACGTAAATCATAATATGTGGAAGATGACACTCGGTGCCATCGAAAACCTGCATTTGGCGCGAGATACGGGCGTATACTCGAAGTTAATCTGGCACTGAGTGCCGAGGAGCTGGACGTTCCGGGCTGCTTCGGGACGCAGTGATCACGACCGACGACCAGGAGTGTGCCCCATGGCGGGAAACCCCGATTTCGACCTGTTCAAGCTCGAGGACTTCCACGACGAGCTGCGCGCGGCCATCCGCGGGCTCGCGGAGAAGGAGATCGCCCCGCACGCCAAGGACGTCGATGCCAACTCCCGCTTCCCCGAGGAGGCGCTGACCGCGCTGACCGCCGCGGGCTTCAATGCGGTGCACGTGCCGGAGGCCTACGGCGGCCAGGGCGCGGACTCGGTCGCGACTTGCATCGTGATCGAAGAGGTTGCGCGCGTTTGTGGTTCGTCGTCGCTGATCCCGGCCGTCAACAAGCTCGGAACCATGGGCCTGATCCTCAACGGTTCCGAGGAGCTCAAGCAGAAGGTGCTGTCGGACATCGTCGACGGCGAAATGGCCTCCTACGCGCTGTCGGAGCGTGAGGCGGGCTCCGATGCCGCGAGCATGCGCACCCGCGCCAAGCAGGACGGCGACGACTGGGTGCTCAACGGCTCCAAGTGCTGGATCACCAACGGCGGCAAGTCTTCCTGGTACACCGTCATGGCGGTCACCGACGCGGACAAGGGTGCCAACGGCATCTCGGCATTCCTGGTGCACAAGGACGACGAGGGCTTCGTTGTCGGCCCGCTCGAGCACAAGCTCGGCATCAAGGGCTCGCCCACCGCGGAGCTGTACTTCGAGAACTGCCGGGTGCCGGGTGACCGCATCGTCGGCGAGCCGGGCACCGGTTTCAAGACCGCACTGCAGACTCTCGACCACACCCGCCCCACCATCGGCGCGCAGGCCGTCGGCCTCGCGCAGGGCGCCTTGGATGCCGCGATCGCCTACACCAAGGACCGCAAGCAGTTCGGCACCGCCATCGCCGACTTCCAGAGCACCCAGTTCATGCTCGCTGACATGGCGATGAAGATCGAGGCCGCCCGCCTCATGGTCTACACCTCGGCCGCCCGCGCCGAGCGTGGTGAGAAGAACCTCGGCTTCATCTCCGCGGCCGCCAAGTGCTTCGCCTCCGACGTGGCCATGGAGGTCACCACCAACGCCGTTCAGCTCTTCGGCGGCGCGGGCTACACCACCGACTTCCCGGTCGAGCGGATGATGCGCGACGCCAAGATCACGCAAATCTATGAGGGCACCAACCAGATCCAGCGCGTCGTGATGTCGCGCGCGCTGCTGCGTGGCTGAGTAGCCGCATTCATTGGGGGGCCCGGGGCGAATGCCTCGGGCCACTCCGTTTTTCGGGGCATGTCAGTTGTCGAGTTGCACGGCCGCGAACACAACACGCTCACCAGCCCGCATGCCTCGAGGTGATCGGTCCGACTCTCGCGCAGTACCCGCGTGGTGAGTGGGCATCGGCGGTGGTCGGCCGATACGGGAACTAGGCGACCAGGTCGGCGTATTCGCGATGCTCGGCGATGTACTTCTCGACATACCAGCAGGTGGGGATGACCGTGAAGCCCGCGCCGCGCGACTCGTTCAACGCGTACTCGACCACCTGCGCGGCCACGCCGCGGCCGCGGAATTCGGGGAAGGTCATGGTGTGGTGGAAGTCGCGGACCTTGGTGTCCTCGGCGTCGGCATAGTCGGCGTACCCGGCGAGGGTGTCGTCGATATAGATCTCGAAGCGGGTATCGACGGCGTTGTGCTCGAGCCTGGTGGTCATGATCTGATGAAACTCCTTCTCGGCCGGGAATGTTCCTGCGGCTGTCGTGTTGGTCGGGCCTGGTCTACAGAATCGAGCCGGGATTGAGAATGCCATGCGGGTCGAGCGCGTCCTTGATACGCCGGGTCAGCGCCATCACGTCAGGGCCCAGCTGATCGGGCAGCCACGCCTTCTTCAGCCTGCCGACACCGTGTTCGCCGGTGATGGTGCCGCCGAGCGCGATCGCGAGGTCCATGATCTCGCCGAAGGCGCGGTGTGCGCGTTCGGTCATGGCGGCGTCGGTCGGGTCGTGCACGATCAGCGGGTGGGTATTGCCGTCGCCCGCGTGCGCGATCACCGAGATGAGCACGTCGTTGTGTGCCGCGATCGCCGCGACGCCATTGATCAGGTCACCGAGGCGCGGCAGCGGCACCCCGACGTCCTCCAGCAGCAGCGGTCCCAGCTTCTCCACCGCCGGAATGGCGAAACGTCGTGCGGCGGTGAAGGCTTCGCCCTCCTCGGGATCCTCGGTGTGGAAGACCTCGGTGGCGCCCGCCTGCTCGCACACGGCCACCATGATTTCGGCCTCGTTGCGGGCGAATTCGCCCGGTGCGTCCGAGCGCGCGACCAGCAGGCCCGCCGCGTTGCGGTCCAGTCCCATCCGCATCTCGTCCTCGACCGCGTTGATGGCCACCGCGTCCATGAACTCGAGCATGGACGGGCGTAGCTTCCCGGTGATGCCGAGAATGGCGTCCGTGGCGGCGGTCAGCGTCGCGAACGATGCGACAACCGTGCTCTGCGGCGGTTGCGCGGGCAACAGGCGCAGTGTCAGTTCGGTGATCACGCCGAGTGCGCCCTCGCTGCCGACGAACAACTTGGTCAGCGACAGCCCGGCCGAGTCCTTGAGTCGGGGACCACCCAGGCGCACTACGGTGCCGTCGGCGAGCACCACCTCCATGCCGAGCACGTAATCGGTTGTCACGCCGTACTTCACACAGCACAGACCACCCGCGTTGGTGGCGGCGTTGCCGCCGATCGAACATATCTCGAACGACGAGGGGTCCGGCGGATACCACAGACCCTCCTCCGCGACCGCGCGTTTGACCTCGGCATTGAGCAGCCCGGGCTGCACCACCGCGGTGCGCGTGACCGGGTCGACGGCGATGGCGCGCATGCGCTCGGTGCTCAGCACGATGCCGCCCTCGACGGCCGTCGCGCCGCCGGACAGTCCGGACCCGGCGCCGCGCGGGACCACCGCGATCTTGTGCGCGTGTGCGAAACGCAGCGTCGCGGCGACATCGTCGGTGCTGGTGGCGCGCACGACGGCCAGCGGAACGCCGGCATCGGGGTCGCGCGCCCAGTCCTGTCGGTAGCCTTCGAGCAGATCGGCGTCGGTCAGCACCGCACCGTCGGGCAGCCGAGCGATCAGGTCATCCAGTTCCACACAGGTCACGGTATCTGCTCGACCGTGGCCGGACCCGCCGCCGGGTATTCATGACATCGGGCGGCAGGTTGATCGGCGGCCGGAATCGCGGTCCGCACCGTGCCGGACAGACCCGCGCGTCGGCGGGGGGTAGCTCGCTCGGGGTGGTGTCCTCGCTGTTGGGAGGTGGTGCTCGGGCCCGCTGGTGGTAACAATTTCAGGCGAGGGGCGCGTTCGGCGTTTGGAGGAGGCACTGATGCAGGTCGTATCACCGGACTACCGCGAGTTGGTCGCGGCGATGTTCTCGCACGAGTTCCTCGACGGTGGGATCGATGCGAGCGTGCTGCGCCGAATTCATGCGGGCCAGTTCGGCGAATGGCTCACCGCGCTGGATCGTTCCGGAGTCTTCGACAAAGCGGCGTTGGCGACCGTCGCCGAGCAATGGCGACAAGACCCGCTCGTCCTGCTCGACGCACTGCTGGAGGAGGCCGACGACATGACCCGCAGGCGCACTCTGGCCGCGTGGTCGGCGTTCGACCGCCGTCCTCCGCTCACTCGGATCGGGTGATTGCGGCCGTTAGACCTGCCGGTTTGCCCGGCGATCACTTCGTGGACACCTGTCGCTGCCATGCTGGCGGCGTGCCAGGCCTCGCGACGACCACCGACACCGTTGCCGACAGGTTCACCCGCTGGTGCGTGGCCGTCGTCGCGCGCTTGCCCTGGGGCCTTGATGGTCTTGTCGCCCCGACCTTCCTCGGCTTCGCGCTGATCAACGGCTGCACCTTCGGCGTCGACCTGGTGTTGCTGACGGCCTTGCACGGCTGGTGGGGCCTTCCGGTCTGGCTGTCGGTGACGGTGGCCTACGTATGCGCCTTCGGATTGAGCTTCGTGCTCAATCGCACCTTCAATTTCCATTCGCATGCGCCGGTCGGCAGGCAGGCGGTGGTGTACACCGTGGTTGTCACGATCAACTACGTCGCGTTCATCCTCGGTGTCGGCAGTGGGCTGACCGCCCTCGGCCTCGAGTACCACCTGTCGAGGCTGTTGGCAGGTGGTTGCGAAGCGGTCTATATGTACAGCGCGATGCGCTGGGTGGTGTTCCGCCGCACGGACGCCCGAAGTTCCGGCTAGCGCAGCACCTCGGTCTTGTCTCCATCGATCACGACCACATCGTCATCGGTGAGCGCCCAGTGCGCAGTGCCTTCGGCCCGGTAGCGCGCGGCGAGCCGGTTGCCATAACCGTCCGGGTCCGTCGCGGAGTCGATGTGCGGCACGATCGGTCGGTCGACCAATCCCATACCGTCCCATCGGGGTTCGACGCCGCAGCTCGGCGCCACTTCGGCGGGATCGTCCAGCTCGTCGAGGCCGTGCAGATCCGGGCCCATGATGCAGGCCCCCGCGCTGTATCCCGCGTATACGAGCGCGTCGTCGGCCAGCAACTTCCGCAGCACCAGATCTGCTCCGCTGCGGGCGAATTGGGCGCGCAGCACAAAAGTATTGCCGCCGCGCACCCACACCAGCGGGTATTCGGCCAGCGCCCGCTCCAATTCCGTTGCGCGCCCGAGGTAATCGCGCAGATCGAGCGTCTCCGGCGTATAGCCGAGCTTGCGTAGCGGCACCGAGTCGCTGGTGACCGCGCCCGCCCATGCCGCGGGCCAGGCATCACAGGCGTTGGGAATCACCGCAACCCGGCCCGGCGTGCCGACGAGTGCGGCGAGCCGGTCGTAGTGCGCCCCGAATCGGTAGCTGGACAGGAACAGTCGCACCGCGGCTCAGATCGTGAAGGCCAGATTGTGCACCAGTTGCAGGCCGAGCTGTTCGTCGCCGCTGATGGCGATCTCGTCGAGGTGCTTGTCGGCGACGGTCCTTCCGCCGCCGAGGCGGACGAAAAGACCGGAGTCCAAGCGGATCTCGACGTCAGCGGGGGTATCGAACGCGTCCACGTACGCCGCCCGGCCCGCGACCTGGATGTGCAGCGTCCTGGCCAGCGGGCCGGTCAGCTCGAAGGTGATTCGCGCACCGTCCTGTGCCTTGCCGCGCTTGACGACCACCCGCGGGATCGCACCGGCGAACTCGGCGAACGCCAGTTCACCGCGCCTGCCGCCCTCCTCGACGGACACACCGAGCGCGTCGGCGATATCGAATTCGTGCATCCAGCAGTCGAACAGCCGCACCCGCATGAACCGGCCGTAGCTGACCTGGCCGATCGGCGAGGGAGTTTCGGCCTGCCATTCGACGTCGCCGACCGCCGCGAGCGCCGCGCGCCTGCGGTCGATGACATCGTGGTAGAGCTCGAGCAGCCGGGCACCCGACAGCGGCCGCAACCGGTCGACCCAGATCTCATTGAGGACGGCGGTCTCGTTGCGCACGTGGGGGAGCGCGCGCACATCGGTCTTCTCCCTGGTCGGATCGTGCGCGGGCGGCCGCTCGCCGAGCAGCCACGATTCGGTGCCTATGACATGGGCGACCACATCGAATACCGTCCAGCACGGCAGCGGAGACGGTGTGCGCCAACGGTCTTCGTCGAGATCCGAGACCAGTGCCGCGATGGCGTCCCACTGTTGGGACAGCGTGCCGATCAGCTCGATCCGGTCCAGGGTCGGGTCGGTCATCCTTGTGGTCCTTTCTCGGCGCGGCCGGTCGGCTCCGCCTCGTCGTTGCTCGGCTCTTGTTCGTTGTCCAGTGCCGCGATCCCGCCCTTGATGGCCGCGGCGGTGGTCGCGGCGTCATGCGGGCGGCGCAGGAGCAGTCCGGCCGCGAAGCGCAGCTTGTCGCCGTGTCTGCGCGGTATGACGTGCAGGTGCACGTGCGGCACGGTCTGAAAGGCCGCGGTGCCGTCGTTGAGGACGAGATTGGCGCCGTCGGCGGCCAGGCTGCTGCGGCGAATCGCCAGGGCGAGCCGGTGTCCGGCCCGGAAGATGTGTGCGCCGAGCTCGGCGTCCAGGTCCTCCAGTTCGGTGGCGTGGCGCTTCGGGATCACCAGGGTGTGGCCGCGCGCGATGGGACGGATGTCGAGGAAGGCGCACAGCGTGTTGTCCTCGTAGACCTTCGTCGCCGGGGCTTCGCCCGCCGCGATGCGGCAGAAGACGCAGTCGTTCACATCGCCGACCATACGGCGTACGACGAGTGCGGCGTACCCCGAATGCGGCATTCGGCATGATGCACGTCACTGTCGGCCGGCGTCTCGAGCCGCTGACCTGTTCGCGAACCTCGGGGTTGGTAAAGGACTTCTACGTTCGGTCTTGTCGCGTTCACCTGCGGCGACCACCATCGGAGCGCAGCATGTCCCGATCAATCGCCAGTGCCGGAGGTACCGACCATGTCCGCCCCAACACCCCGGAACCGGCATACCGGTGGAATCCGGCAGCAATGTGTGACGGCCATCTCAGCTACGCTCACCGCGAGCCGGGTACAGTTGCGAGGATTTGGACGAACTTACTCTGAAGTAACATCGTCCGGCCGTCGTCCGGTTGCTTGAAGCTCAGCACGAGAAGGAAGTCTGACAAGTGGAGACAACGCAGAGCGTAGGCGATCAATCGCCACGTGGCGCGCGTGTCGGAGTCGTTCGCGAGTCAAACGCGGGCGAACGGCGTGTCGCATTGGTGCCGAAGATCATCCCCAGCCTGCTGAAGCACGGCGTGGACGTGGTGGTCGAAACGGGCGCCGGTCTTGGCGCGCTCATCCCCGACGCCGCCTATGTCGAGGCAGGCGCGACTATCGGCGACCCGTGGTCGGCCGAGGTGGTCGTTAAGGTGGCCCCGCCGAGTGACGCCGAGGTGCAGAAGCTGTCCAGCGGACAGACCCTCATCGGCTTCCTCGCCCCGCGCAACGCCGAGAACCAGATCGGTGCGCTGAAGTCCGCGGGGGTGCAGGCATTCGCGGTCGAGGCCATCCCGCGTATCTCGCGCGCCCAGGTGATGGACGCACTGTCCTCGCAGGCCAACGTCGCCGGTTATAAGGCCGTGCTGCTCGCGGCGTCGGAATCGACGCGATTCTTTCCGATGCTCACCACCGCGGCGGGCACGGTGAAGCCCGCGACCGTCCTGGTGCTCGGCGTCGGTGTCGCCGGACTGCAGGCGCTGGCCACGGCCAAGCGCCTCGGCGGCCGCACCACCGGCTACGACGTGCGCCCCGAGGTCGCCGATCAGGTGCGCTCGGTCGGTGCGCAGTGGCTCGACCTCGGCATCGACGCCGCCGGTGAGGGCGGCTACGCCCGTGAACTCACCGATGCGGAAAAGGCCGCTCAGCAGCAGGCGTTGGAAGACGCCATCAAGGGCTTCGACGTGGTGATCACCACCGCGCTCGTGCCGGGCCGTCCGGCGCCGCGCCTGGTCACCGCCGCAGCGGTCGAGGGCATGAAGCCCGGCAGCGTGATCGTCGACCTGGCCGGAGAGACCGGTGGCAACTGCGAGCTCACCGAGCCCGGTGAGGTCGTGGTCAAGCACGAGGTCACCATCGCCTCGCCGCTGAACCTGCCCGCCACGATGCCCGAGCACGCCAGCGAGCTGTACTCGAAGAACATCGCGGCACTGCTGGAACTGATGCTGGTCGACGGCAAGCTCGCGCCCGATTTCAGCGATCAGGTGCTCGCCGATTCCTGCGTGACACGTGAGGGTGATGCCTGATGTACACCGAACTGCTCGCCAACATCGCGATCCTGGTGCTGTCCGGGTTCGTCGGCTTCGCCGTCATCTCCAAGGTGCCCAACACGCTGCACACCCCACTCATGTCGGGCACCAACGCCATTCACGGCATCGTCGTGCTCGGCGCGCTGGTCACCCTCGGCAATGTGCAGGATCCCTCGATCCTGACGCAGATCATTCTGTTCGTCGCCGTCGTGTTCGGAACACTGAACGTCATCGGTGGTTTCGTGGTCACCGACCGGATGCTCGGCATGTTCAAGGGCAAGAAGGCCGCTGCGCCGGTAAAGGCGGATAACTGATGCACACCTTCGACAATGTGACCTATCTGGTCAACGGCCTCTACATTGTGGCCTTCGGCATGTTCATCTACGGCCTGATGGGCCTCACCGGTCCGAAGACCGCGGTGCGCGGCAACCTGATCGCCGCGGTCGGCATGTTCATCGCCGTTGTCGCGACCCTGATCTCGGTGCGCCACACCAGTAACTGGATCTTGATCATCGCTGGGCTCGTGGTCGGTATCGCCCTCGGTGTACCGCCCGCGAAGTTCACCAAAATGACCGCCATGCCGCAGTTGGTCGCCGCGTTCAACGGCGTCGGCGGTGGCACGGTCGCGCTGATCGCGTGGTCGGAATTCATCAACAGCCAAGGTTTCTCGAGTTTCGATGAAGAGCCGACCGTGCACATCGTGGTCGGTTCGCTGTTCGCGGCGATCATCGGCTCGATCTCGTTCTGGGGCTCGCTGATCGCCTTCGGCAAGCTGCAGGAGATTCTGCCCGGCCGTCCGATCGGCCTCGGCAAACTCCAGCAGCCGCTGAACCTGCTGCTGCTACTCGGCGCGATCGCAGCGGCCGTGGTGATCGGTATCGGCGCCACCGATGACGGTGTGTCGCAGCTGTGGATGATCGCGGTGCTCGTGCTCGCCGCTGTGCTCGGCCTCGCGGTCGTGCTGCCGATCGGTGGCGCGGACATGCCCGTGGTCATCTCGCTGCTCAACGCGCTCACCGGATTGTCGGCCGCCGCCGCGGGTCTCGCGCTGAACAACACCGCGATGATCGTGGCGGGCATGATCGTCGGCGCGTCCGGCACCATCCTCACCAACCTGATGGCCAAGGCGATGAACCGGTCTATCCCGGCCATCGTCGCCGGTGGATTCGGTGGTGGCGGAACGGCTCCCGGCGCGAGTGGTGACGGCGAGGCCAAGCAGGCCAAGGCCACCTCCGCCGCCGACGCCGCGATCCAGATGGCGTACGCCAACCAGGTCATCGTGGTCCCCGGCTACGGTATGGCTGTCGCCCAGGCTCAGCACGCGGTCAAGGAAATGGCGGAGCTGCTCGAAGCCAAGGGTGTCGAGGTCAAGTACGCCATCCATCCGGTCGCGGGACGCATGCCCGGCCATATGAACGTGCTGCTGGCCGAGGCCGAGGTCTCCTACGACGCGCTCAAGGAAATGGACGACATCAACGGCGAATTCAGCCGTACCGATGTGGCTTTGGTGATCGGCGCCAACGACGTCACCAATCCGGCGGCTCGCGAGGACTCGGCCTCGCCGATCTACGGCATGCCGGTGCTGAACGTCGACCAGGCCAAGAGCGTCATCGTGCTCAAGCGCTCGATGAATTCCGGCTTCGCCGGTATCGACAACCCGCTGTTCTACGCCGACCACACTTCTATGCTGTTCGGTGACGCCAAGAAGTCCGTCGGCGCGGTCACCGAGGAACTCAAGGCGCTGTAAAGACAGCAAGCGGGGCATTCGCATTGCTTCGAAACTCCCTGGTGCACAAGCTCTCTCAGGCCGCACCGGGATCGGGAGAGCCCGTTTCCGTTCGCGGAGGCGGGCTTTCCCGCGTCGCGGAGTCAGCGGTGCCCGAGCTGATGTTCGCGAGCCTCGACCGCGTCCTTGGCCTCCTTCAACCCGGCGCTCGGGTCGAGTTCCCGATAGCGCTTGATGGCCTGGATCTTCTTGCCCTGCAGGATGAGTTCGTCGATCTCGGTGTGCCCGAGCGTCGCGGCGGGGTCGGTGATGCCGAGATGCTTCATGATCAGATCGAGCTTGCGTTCGAGCCGTTCGATCTTGCGCTCGAGTCTGTTGTTGTCGAACATCCTACGAACATACCGGCGTGGCCGTCGGCTGCGGCGCAACACTTTCGCGGCGGTTGCCGCAGTGCGTCCAGCATCATTTCCGTTGCGGAGCGACAGCACCCGCGTAGCGGCAGCACAGGAGTACGGCGATGAACGGGACGGCCATCGCGACCGTGAGGGGCACCAGGGCGGTGAGCCAGCCGATCACCGCGGGGCCGGCGAGCAGGCCGAAGTAGCCGAGGCTGAAGACGCGCGACATGTCGGTCGCGGCGGTGTCGGTACCGAGGTTGCCTGCCGCGGTGAAAATCTGGGGGACGATGCCGGACAGGCCGAGGCCCGCGATGGCCCAGCCGAGCAAGGAAAGCGGTACCCAGCCCGACACCATGATCAGGCCGAGGCCGAGGGCGGCGAGTGCGCTGCCGTAGCGGACCAACATGACACGGCCGAACGCGCCGCTGATGCGGTCCGCGGTGAATCGGCCCGCGGTCATGGTGATCGAGAAGGCGCTGTAGGCCAGTGCCGCGGTGGCATCCTCGACTCCGAGATGCTCGCGCATCTGCAGTGTGCTCCAGTCGTTGGCCACGCCCTCGGCGAGCAGCACACCGAAGGCTATAGCTGCCAGCGCCAGCACCTTTCGGTTCTGATCCGCACGACTGGGCTGCCGCCTCGCCTGCGCTCCGGGGCTGTCGATCGATTCTGTTCGGCTGCCCCCATCCGGCAGTGCGGGCGGTGGCGTCGGCGCGGGGGACGGTTCGGAAACCCTCGATTCGGATCGGGTATCGCGCAGCAGTAGCGGGACCACCGCGGCGGTGACGATCAAGCCGGCGATCGCCGCGAGCGTCAAGGTCGGTCGCGCGTCCCAACCTGCCCGCAGCGTCGCCGCGCCGATCAGCGATCCGAGGAGTCCGCCGCCGGAGAACAGCGCGTGGAATGCGGACATGATCGGGCGTCCATAGGTGCGTTCCACGTGTACCGCTTGGGTATTCATCGACACGTCCAGTGCTCCGTTGCCGAAACCGAAGCAGGCCAGCGCAATAGCCAGCGTGACAGGGCCGGTGGCAAGGCCGGGGCCGAGCACCGCGACCGACGCGATGGCCGCGGCCACGCCGACCAGGGTGCGGCTGCCGAAGCGGTCCGCGAGCGGGCCCGCGATCCGCATGCCGACGATGCCCGCGCCTGCCATCAGCAGGATGAACATACCCAGCGTCGACTTCGAGACGCCGGTGTGATCGGTGACGGCCGGAATGTGGACCACCCACATAGCCAGCAGGAAACCGTTCAGCGCGAAGACCACGAACACTGCGGCACGAGCGAGACGGGTCGCGGGGTCGATCGTCGAGGTCGCCACCAATTCGACGGTACCGACGATATTTCCGATGGGCGAGCGGTCTCGCCGCGGTCGTGGCCACGGGCTGTTCGGATCGCGAGTTCACCACGGGCCGGGTGGGGCGATCGTGGCGTCGCGATCCACCCACCCGGTGGCCGACCCTACTGACCCGGTGTGTTCCAGACTCCGGAGCCCGCGGCATCCCGGACGTACTCGGCGAAGTCCTTCGGCTGCCTGCCGAGCGCGCGGTGCACGCCGTCCGCGGTCGCGGAGTTCCTGCCGTCCAGCACCGTGCCGAACAGGTAGTCGAGGAGGCTGACCACATCGGCGGGAACGTGGTATTCGGTCAATGCCGCAATAAAATCGGTCCGGGAGAGCGGGATGTAGGCGATCTCGCGCTCGGTCGCCGCCGCGATCTCGGCAACCGCCTCGGCGAAGGTCAGCGCGCGCGGTCCGGTCAGCTCGTAGACCTCGCCCTTGTGCGCGTCCTCGGTGAGCGCGGCGACAGCCACGTCGGCAATATCGTCGGCGTGCACGAACGGCTCGGGTACATCACCGTTGGGCAGCGCGACCTCGCCGGCGAGCACATAGTCGGTGAAGGCGCCCTCGCTGAAGTTCTGGGCGAAGAAGCTGCAGCGCACAACGGTCCAGTCGAGGCCGGAATCCTGCACGATCTGCTCGCATTCCAGTGCCTCCGGCTCGCCGCGGCCGGACAGCAGTACGAGCTTCCTTACTCCGGCGGCCTTGGCCGCGGCGGCGAATGAGCCAATGGCCACCGGTGCGCCGGGCACGGCGAGGTCGGGCTGGTAGGCGATGTACACCGCGTCGACACCGGTCAGTGCCGGAGTCCAGGTGGCGTGGTCTTCCCAATCGAACGGGACGTCCGCGGTGCGGGAGCCGATCCGGACCGGATGACCGGCCGCCCGCAATCGGGTCACGATGCGGCTGCCGGTCTTGCCCGTGCCGCCGGTGACGAGGATGAGGTGCTGGTGAGTGGTGCTGTTTGTCATGGTTCGAGTACACCGGCACAGCTCGAGACGGGACATAGCTCAGCGGCTCATGATCATGTGTATTCGTCTACTGTTGTCGTGTGGATGCGCTCGCCAGTCTGCTCGAAGGTCCACGCGCCAGAGGTGCGTTCGTCATGTGCTCGCTGCTCGACCCGCCGTGGTCGCTGCGTATTCAGGACCAGGCCCCGCTGACGGTGGTGTCGATGATCCGCGGCACCGCGTGGGTGATGACAGAGCCGGGTGGAAAGCCTGCCGCGCCACGGAAGTTGAGTGCGGGTGATGTCGCCATCTTCCGAGGACCCGACCACTACACACTCGCCGACGACCCCGCCACCGAACCACAGATCTATATCGACCCCGGCAATGTCACCAAGACTCCCGACGGTGAAATCCTGTGCGAGACTTTGAGTCTCGGCACGCGTCAATGGGGAACCGATGCGGACGCCGCCACCGCCATGGTGACCGGCACCTATGAGTCCGCGGGCGCGGCCAGCCAGCGCCTACTCCGTGCCCTGCCGCCCGTCGTCGTCTTGTCGCGCGGCGACCTCGACAACCGGCTGCTCGACCTGCTCGTCGACGAAGCCGCCAAGGACGAGCCCGCCCAGACCGCGGTCCTGGACCGCTTGCTCGACCTGGTCCTGATCACCGCGCTGCGCGCCTGGTTCGCCCGCAACGACGCACCCGCGTGGTACCACGCCTACAGCGATCCACTGGTCGGCAAAGCGCTGCGGCTCCTGCAGCACAACCCGGCGCACGGCTGGACGGTCGCCAGCCTGGCCGAGGCGGTCGGCGTCTCACGAGCCGCACTGGCCCGCCGCTTCACCGACCTGGTCGGCGAGCCACCGATGGCATTCCTCACCGAATGGCGTCTCGCACTCGCCGCCGACCACCTCCAGGAGTCCGACGCCACCATCGAGTCGATCGCCCGCCAAGTGGGCTACGGCAGCGCCTTCGCGCTGAGCACCGCGTTCAAACGTCACTTCGGTGTCAGCCCACGCGACCACCGTCAAGGCGCGACCCCTGCTGAGCTATCGTCGGCCGGGTGACACAGGAGTATCCAGTTCTCTGGCCGGTGCCGACCCGGTGGGCCGATAACGACCACTACGGGCACGTGAACAACGTGACGTACTACTCGTATTTCGACACCGCGGTCAATGCGTGGCTGATTCAGGCCACCGGCACCGACATTCGGGAGCTGCCCGCGCTCGGTGTGGTCGCCCAGACTTCCTGCCAATACCTGGGCTCGCTGAGCTTTCCCGACCGACTTCAGGTCGGCTTGCGCATTTCCCGGCTCGGGCGCTCCAGCATCACCTACGACCTGGCGATCTTCCGCGAAGACGGCGACGCTCTCGAGCTTGCCGCCACGGGCAGCTTCGTGCATGTGTACGTCGACGCCGAGACCCGCAAGCCGGTAGAGATTCCCGAGATCATCCGAACTGCTGCCGCCACGCTCGTCACCGAGTAGACCGCCGCACCCATCGCGCGTCATCGGACCTTCCGGCGGGCCGTCAGGTTATCGGCGGTAGTGAAACGGTGGTTGGGGCAGCGCTCCTGGGCCGCCATTCGACTGTTCGGGTATCGGCTAACTCTGGAGGGCGGAGTGGAAGCGGCGCATGCCGTCGAGCCAGCGCTCGTAGTCGGCGCCTTTGTGGCGGTACATTTTCAGGACTTCGGGGTGGGGGAGGATCAGGAAGTGTTCGGCGGCTACGCCTGCGAGGATGGCCTCGGCGACCTGCTCGGGTGTCAGCACTGCGCCCGCGGTGGTGACGGCTTTGACGGCGAGTTCGCCTGCGGCGGCGTCTTCGGGGATGAGCCCGCCGCGTAGTAGCTGAGTGTCGACGCCCATCGGGCATACGCAGCTGACGCGGATCCCTTTGTCTCCGTAGGTGACCGACAACCATTCGGCGAAGCCGACGGCGGCGTGCTTGGTCACCGAATACGGTGCGGAGCCGATCTGGGTGAGTAGTCCGGCCGCCGACGCGGTGCTGACGAAATAGCCGCTGCCGCGCTCGAGCCAGTCAGGCATCAGCAGTCGCGCGGCCCGCACATGGGCGAGCACATTGACTTCCAGCGCGGCCGACCACTGCGCGTCGGTGCTGTCGAGCCCTGGTCCGCCGCCGATTCCGGCGTTGGCGAAATACAGGTCCACCGGGCCGAACTCGGCGGCGGCGCGATCGATCAACCCCTGGATCACCTTCTCGTCGGCGACATCGCCGCCGACCGCCACCGCGCTCGCGCCGATCGAATCGGCGACGCCCGCGACGGCGTCCGCATCCAGGTCGGCGAGCACCACCCGCGCACCGTTCGCGGCCAGCTCTCGCGCCAGCGCGGCCCCGATGCCCGCACCCGCTCCGGTGACGATCGCAACCTTGCCCGAAATATCCATGCCCGCACCCTAGAACTCGGCGACCACCTCGTACAGCGTCGTTGTTACGGACGGCTGCCGGGTTCCAGTGGCGACCGCGGATAGGAACCCGACCCGGCCAGCCGGTCGAGCAGCGGAGCGGTGCGCGGCCCGACCAATTCCCGCATCACCAGCGCCATATTGGTGCGTTCCACGCCGGGGATCTTGAGGATTTGCCCGGCGATCCGGTACAGGTCGTCCGCGTCCTGGGCGACCACCCGGACGGTCAGGTCGGTCGGCCCGGTCATGCCGCACACCTCGGTCACCTCCGGCACCTCGGCGAGTTCGTCGACCACCGAATCCAGCTGATGCTGATCGACGACGACCGCGACGAAGGCCGACAGCGGATAGCCGAGAGCTCGCGCGTGGACCCGCCGCTCGAAGCTGCCGAGCACACCGCTCGCCTCCCAGCGCGCCAGCCGGGCCTGCACGGTATTGCGCGAGAGCCCGAGCCGGGTGGCCAGCTCCACGCCGGTCGCGCGTGGATTCGCGACGAGTTCCAGCAGCAGCCGCGCATCGGTGGCGTCCAAGGTGGCGTCGACGGGTTCTCTACTGGACATACAACGCAGTATGACACTGGGGGCGGTGCTGGAATTGGGCATTCTGCTCACTCGCATGCCGAACACTTGCGCAGATCGACATCTGAGGCATGCTGTGTGATGTAGGACACATACGCTCGGCGCCCGTGGTGAGGAGGCGATCACGATGCCAGACAAGTCTGCGTATCCCATTCAATTGATCCAGCCCGACGGCCGTCGGGTGTTCGACCGGGAGTATGCCGCGCTGGTCGCCGATATCGGGCCCGAGCAGTTGCGCGACCTCTATGAGGATCTGGTCGTCACCCGCAGGATCGATATCGAGGCCACCGCACTGCAACGCCAGGGCCAACTCGGGCTGTGGGCCCCGATGCTCGGCCAGGAGGCCGCCCAGATCGGCTCCGCGCGGGCACTGCACCCCGACGACTACGCGTTCTGCAGCTACCGCGAGCATGCTGTCGCCTATTGCCGCGGCGTCCATCCCACCGAACTGACCCGGCTGTGGCGCGGCGTCGCGCACTCGTGCTGGGATCCGCACGCGGTGAACATGACCAACCCGAACATCATTGTCGGCTCCCAGGGTCTGCATGCGACCGGCTACGCCTACGCCGCCCACCTCGAGGGCGCGGAAATCGCGACCATCGCCTATTTCGGCGACGGCGCGACCAGTCAGGGCGATCTCGCCGAGGCGCTCGGCTTCGCCGCGAGCTGGAGTGCGGCGGTGGTGTTCTTCTGCCAGAACAACCACTGGGCGATCAGCTCCCCGGTGCGCATCCAGAGCGCGACGCCGATCGCGCGCCGCGCCTACGGTTACGGCATTCCCGGCCTCCAGGTCGACGGCAACGATGTGCTCGCGGTGCTGGCGGTGACCAGGCAGGCCATCGCACGGGCCAGGTCGGGCGGCGGCCCGTCGTTCATCGAGGCCATCACCTACCGAATCGGCCCGCACACCACCGCCGACGATCCGACCCGCTACCGCTCCGCCGCCGAGACCGAGGAGTGGAAGCGCCGCGACCCGATCGACCGCCTGCGCAAGCTGCTGGAACGAGAGTCGCTGTGGGACGAGGCATTCGAACGGCGAGTCGCCGCGCACGCCGACGAGGTCGCGCATCAGGTGCGATCCGCGACGATCGGTATGCCCGACCCGGCGCCGATGGCACTGTTCGAGCACGTCTATGCCACCCCGCATCCGCTGATCACCCAGGAGCGGAGCGAGTACGCGCAGTATCTGGCCGGCGATCCCGGCGAGGCTGCGGTGCACCAGGAAGGAGTCCACTCATGATCACCACCTTCGCGGCCGCCCTCAACGCGGGATTGCGGCGGGCGCTGGAAGACGACCCGAAGGTCGTGCTGATGGGCGAGGACATCGGCCACCTCGGCGGCGTGTTCCGGGTGACCGATACCTTGCAGAAAGACTTCGGCAACAATCGCGTCGTCGACACCCCGCTCGCTGAATCCGGCATCATCGGAACGGCTTTCGGCATGGCGCTGCGCGGCTTCCGGCCGGTGTGCGAGATCCAGTTCGACGGCTTCGTGTATCCAGCATTCGACCAGATCGTCTCGCATGTCGCCAAGATTCACTTTCGGTCACAGGGCAAGGTGATCGCGCCCCTCACGATTCGCATCCCGTTCGGCGGCGGGATCGGCTCGGTGGAACACCATTCGGAGTCGCCGGAGGCCTATTTCGCGCACACCGCCGGACTACGGGTAGTGACACCGACCAACCCGGCCGACGCGTATCTCATGATCCGCCAGGCGATCGCGCTGGACGACCCGGTGATCTTCTTCGAACCCAAGCGGCGCTACTGGGACAAGGCCGACGTCGACTTCGCCGCGATCGAGGAGATCCCGCTGGACCGGGCGCGAGTGTGCGTACCCGGCGCCGACGCGACCGTCGTCGCCTACGGCGGCACCGTGGCGACCGCGCTGACCGCGGCGAAAATCGCTGCCGAGGAAGGGCATTCGCTCGAGGTGATCGATCTGCGCAGCCTCTCGCCGATCGACTTCGGCACCATCGAGGCGTCGGTCACCAAGACCGGCAGGCTGGTCGTGGTGCACGAGGCGCCGGTTTTCGCGGGGCTCGGCGCCGAAATCGCCGCGCGCATCACCGAGCGCTGCTTCTATCACCTGGAGGCGCCGGTGTTGCGCGTCGGCGGATTCGACATCCCCTACCCCCCGGCTAAGCTCGAAAAGCACCACCTGCCCGACCCCGACCGCATCCTGGCGGCGGTCGATCGCTCGCTCGCCGCCTGACCTCGCCCGCTCAGTGAGAGGTGCCTCCGTGGCAGATCTGGAATTCCGGCTACCCGACCTCGGCGAAGGGCTCGCGGACGCCGAACTGGTGTCCTGGTCGGTGGGCGCCGGCGACACGGTGGAGCTGAATCAGACGATCGCGGAGGTCGAGACGGCCAAGGCCGTCGTCGCGCTGCCGTCGCCGTTCGCGGGGACGGTCGTCGAACTGCTCGCCCAGCCGGGCGACACGGTGCTGGTGGGCGCGCCGCTGATCCGCGTGCGCACCGAGGCGGATGCCCCCGCGCCGACCGCCGTGGAACAGGACAGTTCGGTGCCGGACAGTTCGGCGAACGGCACCGGGCGCACCGCCGTGCTCGTCGGCTACGGTCCCGAAGAGGAAGCGGTTTCCCGTCGCCGCAGGCCTGCTCCCGCTGCGGTGGAACCCGACGCGCCGCAGGATAATACGGCCACACCGGTGCCGCAGACCGACCGAGCCGCGGCGACACCGGCGGCCCGCAGGCTCGCCCGCGAACTCGGGATAGACCTCTGGTACGTCCCAGGCTCCGGACCTGACGGTGCGGTGACCGTCGAGGATGTCCGCGACGCCGTCCCGGTCTCCCAGCCGCGCCCGGCCGCCACTCCCGCCCCGGCGCGGGCAGCGGCGGACCCGCGGTCGGACAGCGATCACGGCCTGATCCGGCCCGCCGCCCGCGAAGAACGCACCCCGATCAGCGGTATTCGCAAGCGCACCGCGGCGGCCATGGTGGCGAGCGCTCGCACCATCCCGCAGGCGAGCGCCTTCGTCACCCTCGACTTCACCGCATCGATGGAGTTGCTCGACCACCTGCGCACCACGACGTCGTTCCAGGGGCTGACGCTGACTCCGCTCGCGCTGATCGCCAAGTCCGTTCTCGCCGCCCTCGCGGAATTCCCCGATCTCAACGCATTCTGGGACGAGGCGAAGCAGGAGATCGTCACCAAGCATTATGTGAATCTGGGCATCGCGGTGGCCACCGACCGCGGCCTGCTGGTGCCCAATCTCAAGGAAGCTCATGCGCTGAGCCTGCGGGAGCTGTGCCAGGAGATCGGCTGGCTGGCCGACACGGCCCGGTCGGGCAGCGCGACGCCCACCGACCTGCGCGGCAGTACCTTCACCATCACCAATGTCGGAGTGTTCGGTGTCGACATCGGGGTTCCGCTGGTCAATCCCGGCGAGGCCGCGATCCTGTGCCTCGGCTCGATCCGCAAGCGGCCCTGGGTGTTCCGCGACGAGGTGGCCGTCCGCTGGGTCACTACCCTCGGCATCAGCTTCGATCACCGCATGATCGACGGTGAGCTCGCTTCCCGATTCCTCGCGACCGTCGCAGGTCTCCTCGAGGACCCGCTGACCCTCCTCGGCCGCATGTAGTCGCACCTTCGCCGATGCACGGGTGCGCGGCCCGGTACATCACCGCGAAGAACAGGGCAGCCGTCCCCGCTCGGGCCCAACCACTTACCCGCTTGCCGATCCGGGTCTGTGGTCTCATAGGACCGGTCCCCGACGGCAAGGCATGGAGGCGGAACGCGCATGAACGACCGAGTCACTGTGATCTGGGCGCGCGAGCCCATCCCGGCCGGGCCGAGCGTGTTCCTCGCCGGCCCGACACCACGGGACGCCGAAACGCCGTCCTGGCGTCCGGCTGCCATAGCCGCCATCGAAGCGCACTGGCAAGGTCCTGGATCGCTGCTGGTGCTTGCTCCGGAAACCGCGGGCGGACTGCGGAAATCGGACTACGAGGATCAGGTCGATTGGGAGGTCGCCGGACTCGACAGCGCCGGCGTGATCCTGTTCTGGATCCCGCGGGATATTCGGCGGCTGCCGGGCTTCACGACCAACGTGGAGTTCGGCCTGTATGCCCGCTCGGGCCGGGTCGTCCTCGGGTGTCCGCCGGATTGCCCGAACCCGGAGCGCAACCGCTACCTGGTGTCGACCGCGCGGCGCTATGGGGTACCGGTGGCCGAAACACTGACGGACACAGTCACTTCGGCGCTCGCAGTGGTCGGTGCCGCACCCGCACGCTGAGGGTTCAGGCCTCAGCTGTGCGGTGTGTGAGGACCGTGCGGACCACCAGTCCGGCGATCAGCGCCCAGAAGGCCGCGCCGATGCCGAGGAAGCCGACGCCGGACGCGGCGATCAAGAAGGTGACGACGCCTGCTTCGCGGTGCTGCTCCGACTTCAGTGCGCCTGCCAATGCCGCGGCCAGGGTGGCAAGGAGAGCGAGGCCCGCAACGGTTTCCAGGGTGCCCTTCGGTGCGGTGGCGATCAGGGTGACCAGTGCGGCCGAGCCGAGCGCGAGGACCAGGTAGGTGATGCCCACGGTGAATGCCACAATCCAGCGTCGCTTGGGGTCCGGGTGCGCCGCGGGCGCGGCCGCGAGGGCGGCGCTGATCGCGGCCAGGTTGATCGCGTGGCCGCCGGCGGGAGCGCCGAGAATAGTGCCGATGCCGGTGACGCTCATGGCCGCGCGCCACGGCACTTTGTAGCCGAAGGAACTCATCACCGCGATGCCTGGAAGGTTCTGCGAGGCCATCGTGACGATGTAGAGCGGAATCGCGACGCCGATCATCGCCTGCCAATTCCAGTGCGGCAGTGTCAGTTCGATCGAGGGCGTCATCGCGGCGAGATCGAGGTGCTTGTGCTGCACCGTGATGCTGATCCCCGCCCCCACGGCCGCGGTGGCGAACGCCGCGATCACCGCCCACCGCTTGGCCACGCGTTGCAGCACCAGCCAGACGCCGATCACCGGAACCACCACCGCCGGACTGGTCTGCACCGCTTTCGCGGGAGCCAGACACAGTGGCAAGAGCACGCCCGCAAGCATGGCCTGTGCGATCTCCACCGGAATCGTGGCAACCAGCCGGCCCAGCCGCTGCCACAACCCGGTGATGACGATCAGCACACCGGCGAGGGCGAACGCGCCGACCGCCGCGGCCCAGCCGCCCGCCACCGCACCGGTGCTCGCGAGCAGCGCGGCACCCGGCGTCGACCACGCCAGCGTGATCGGCATTCGATACCGATAGCTCAGCAACATCATGCCGACCGCTTGGGTGACACAGATCGCGAGCAGCCCCGACGCCGCCTGCGCCGAGGTGGCCCCGACCGCGGTCAAACCACCGAGCACGACCGCGAACGAACTGGTGAACCCGACCAGAGCGGTGACCACCCCGGCCCCGAGCGGGTGTGCGAGCCCTGTTTCGGTGGAGTCTCCCTTGGCTTCGGGCAACCCGACCGGCGAGGGTGACCCGCTCGAAGCGGTCGCGATCGTCGGCTCCGGCGGCACGCTCGACCTGGCCGGCACTGTGTGCTCGGACGAGTCGGTCGGCTCCGACGCAACCGTCGATCCGGGAAGGGCCGTCGGTTCGTGCGGCATGGTCGAATCCGACATCGGATCGGTCGTTTCGGACGCCGGGGAAACCTGGGACATCCCCGGGATACTGCCCGTCACCGCCGCCGCATGTCACCAGCCAGTGGTCCGGAACTGGACTGAATTCCGGCCGCGACGCGGACAGGACCGCGGACCCGGGCCGGATCGGAACTACCGGCGAGTTCCTGCGATCCGCCCGGACACCGCGGCCCGCACCTGCGTAGGGTGGGGAAAGTCGGTGCTCGAGGGTACGGATTCTGAACGAGGAGCTGTGGTGCGCGCGGTACTTATCTCGGCAGGGGAGTTGCGGGAAGCCTTGGCGGACAAGCGGGTTCGCCTGCTCGATGTGCGCTGGGCATTGGGTGACCCGGATGGCCCGCAGCATTATCTCGACGGCCACATTCCCGGCGCGGTGTTCGTCGACTTGGAGACCGAACTGGCCGCGCCGCCTTCGCCTGCGCGCGGACGTCATCCGCTGCCCGAGGTCGCCCAGTTGGAGAAGTGCGCGCGCAGCTGGGGTGTGCGGACCGGTGATCCCGTCGTCGTCTACGACGCGACCGGCGGCATGGCGGCTGCGCGGGCCTGGTGGCTGCTGCGCTGGGCCGGAATCGCCGATGTGCGGATCCTCGACGGCGGACTGCCCGCATGGACGGGTGCGGGCGGTGCGATCGCCGCGGGCAGCGAGCCGGATCCCGAACCCGGCGATGTGCAGCTCAGCCCGGGGCACCTGCCGACCATCGACGCCGACGCGGCCGCCAAATGGGACGGCGTGCTGCTCGATGCGCGCGCGGGCGAGCGCTTTCGCGGCGAGGTGGAGCCGATCGATCCGCAGGCGGGACATATCCCCGGCGCGCACAGCGCGCCGACCTCGGCGAACCTGGATGCCGCCGGACGCTTCCGCGCGGCGGACGAATTGCGCAGCCGCTTCGCCCAATTCGGCTCCGGCGCGGTCGCCGTGTATTGCGGTTCCGGCGTCACCGCGGCGCATCAGGTCGCCGCTCTGGCGGTCGCCGGTGTGCAGGCCGCTCTCTATCCGGGTTCGTGGTCGCAATGGTCGAACGATCCCAAGCGTCCGGTCGCCACCGGCAGCTGAGGTTCGATCACGGCAGGCGCGGGCGACGTCGTTCGGCGCGGCGTTGTCGGTCGGCGGTCACCGGCAGGTCATGTCGGATGGTGACAGTGCTGGATTTACCCACGTAGGGCATTGCCCGCACGGGCGGGCGGCAGCCATGCGCTGAGCGCAGCAGCCATCGCCGAATGTCGGCAAGACGTCGGATCTACCCGCGTGAACCGACATCTGTAGAACCCGGAGATCGTGCGCCCGGTACAGAAATCGCCGTGGGCCGACCTCACAACCAAGCGCGAGCCAGCAACTCGTCGTCGGTGACTTCGCTCGAGCGTGGCGGGAACCTGGTGGCCGCGATGGATTCGACGCGCACGCCGTCATGCCCGATCAGCCACGATCCGCCGCGTTCCTCACACTCCGCGATCTTGGCGAAGGCGGTGAGCAGGAAGGTGATCGCGTCATGCGGATCCAGTGTGCGGGCCAAGCGTTGTGATTCACCGGGGCGGGACAGGTCGAGCCACACGCCGCACTGTCCGTCCAGACGCATACCGACGATCTTGGCGGTATTCACGAAGGTGAATCTGCGTCGTTCCCACGGCGTCGTAGGCGTGAAGCTCTGCTCGAGTGCCTGGAGCAGAATCGTCATGCTGCTGCCCTCCGCCTTTCATAGATACCTAAAACTCTGTGGTAGATACCTAAGCTTCCCGCTGGCACCTGGTTCCGATTCAGCCGCCATGACCAGGGGATATCCCAGTATGTTCCGAGCGCGCTCAGAAATCCAGGAATCCGGCGCGACGGCCCGCGCGGGAGTGTCGGACCCGCCTGCTTGGATGGATTGATGCTGCACGGTCTGTGGTCGCCGGGATCGGGGTTGCTGCTGTGGCAGCACTCGCCGGTCGTCGAGCTACCCGATCCGCTGGGCAGTGTGCTGCGGACATCGCGATTCCGGCATCGGGCGCAGGTGCTGGTCATCGGGTCGGATGCGGAGCAAACGCCGGTGCATGGGTCCCCGGCCGGGGGCGCACACGCGATGGCGACCGAGCAAGCGCGTGGACACGCGGCGGCGCACCCGCGTGCGCACGCGGCGGCGACCCAGCAGGTGCGCGCGCACGCCATGGCGCCGGCCGCGGCGGCGGGCGCGTTGCGGCAGCGGTTGCCCGCCGAGGCGGTCGCGGGGGATCTGCGCTTCCTCGCCCATGTCGCGCACGGCATCGAACGCTGGGCGCGGGCCGGCCGGATCGTGCCGGAGCTGCGCCGAGACGACGGCCAATGGTGGGTGCGCTGGCGGTTGGTCGGCGGCGAGCGGCAGCGCGCCTGGCTCGCCGAACTCGCGGTGGCCATGCCCGCCGCGCTACGCGTTGCCGGTCGACCCGGCGCAGTGCTCGACGACATGGTCGCCGAACTCACCGATCCCATTGCCAGAGAACTGCTCGACCTCGGGGAGTCGACGCATCCGCTGGTGGCCGCGCTGCTCGGTGATCTGGCGCTGGACGGCGGAAGTCACCAGCTGGCCGAGGCGCTCGAGCGGTGGCGCGTGAGCCTGACCGGTGATGAGCCGAATCTGGTGTTGCGGCTACTGGAGCCGGACGGCGAACTCGGCACCGAGGACGAGTCGGTGGCCCTGTGGCGCTTGGAGGTGTGCCTGCAAACCGAGGGCGAGGCCCCGAGCCCCGTACCGCTGCATGGTGATCCGAGTCTGGTCCGCACCGCGGTGGAAAAGCTGGGGGTCGCGCAACGTGCCTATCCGCGGCTGCGCGACCTGCCGAGTGACCCGCGCACGCTGGATCTGCTGCTGCCGACCGCGGTGGTCGTCGACCTGGTCGCCCACGGTGCGCACGCGCTGCAGGCGGACGGCATTCGACTGATGCTGCCGCGGGCCTGGAACATCTCGTCCCCGACCATGCGCATGCGGGTGGACAGCGCCGTGCCCGCCGCCGAGAGCACCGTCGGCATGCGCGGACTCGTCTCCTACCGTTGGGAACTCGCGCTCGGCGACACCGTGCTGACCAAGGCCGAGATGCACCGACTGATCACCGCCAAATCCGACCTGGTGCAGCTGCGCGGCGAGTGGGTGCAGGCCGACCACAAGGTGCTCGCCGCCGCGGCCCGCTACGTCGCCGCTCACACCGACGACACCGAACTCACCTTCGCCGATCTGATCGGCGAACTCGGCGCGGGCCATGTCGCGAAGGTGCCGATCACCGAAGTCACCGCGACCGGCTGGGCCGCCCAACTGCTCGACCAGGCGCGCGAACCCGAACCGGTGCCCACGCCGATCGGACTGAAGGCACAACTGCGGCCCTACCAGGAGCGCGGCCTGTCCTGGCTGGCCACCATGAGCCGATTGGGGTGCGGCGCAATCCTTGCCGACGACATGGGTCTCGGCAAGACGGTGCAGGTGCTCGCCCTGCTGGTGCACGAGCGCGAAGCGGCGGGCGGGTGGCACGGCGGTGGTGGACAGTCGGGCGAGGGTTCGCCGGGGCCGACCCTTCTGGTGTGCCCGATGTCGGTGGTGGGCAACTGGCAGCGCGAGACCGAGCGGTTCGCGCCGGATCTGCGGGTGTGGGTGCATCACGGGGTCGGGCGGCTGGCCGGTGACGAGTTGGACGCGGCGGTGGCGGCGGCGGATCTGGTGATCACGACCTACGCGCTGCTGGCTCGGGATGCCGCCGAGCTGGGTCGCAGGCAGTGGGATCGGATCGTGCTCGACGAGGCGCAGCACATCAAGAACGCGGCGACCAGGCAGGCGCGGGCGGCACGGTCGTTGCGGGCACGGCATCGGCTGGCCCTCACCGGAACTCCGGTGGAAAACCGGCTGGAGGAGCTGCGGTCGATCATGGACTACGCGAACCCGAAGCTACTGGGAACACCGCAGTCCTTCCGCGCGCGTTTCGCCGTGCCCATCGAACGCGAGCGTGATGAGAACGCGGTCAGCCGCTTGCGCATGATCACCCAGCCGTTCGTGCTGCGCCGGGTGAAGACCGATCCCACCGTGATCAGCGACCTGCCGGAGAAGCTGGAAATGACGGTGCGGGCCAACCTGACGGTGGAGCAGGCGGCCCTGTATCAAGCGGTGGTCGACGACATGATCGACAAGATCAGGGACGCGAAGGGCATGGCGCGCAAGGGCGCTGTGCTCGGGGCGCTGACCCGCCTCAAGCAGGTGTGCAACCATCCGGCGCATTTCCTCGGCGACGGATCCGGTGTGCTGCATCGCGGCAGCCATCGCTCGGGCAAGCTGGCCCTGGTGGAGGACGTGCTCGACGCCGTGCTCGCCGACGGCGAGAAGGCATTGCTGTTCACCCAGTTCCGCGAATTCGGCGACCTCGTCGCGCCCTACCTCATCGAGCGTTTCGGCACCGAGATCCCGTTCCTGCACGGTGGTGTGCCGAAGAAGCGTCGCGACACCATGGTGACCCGGTTCCAGGAGCTCGACGGCCCGCCATTGATGTTGTTGTCGCTCAAAGCAGGCGGCACCGGACTGAACCTCACCGCGGCCAATCACGTGGTGCACCTGGACCGCTGGTGGAATCCGGCGGTGGAGAACCAGGCCACCGACCGTGCGTTCCGCATCGGTCAGCAGCGCAATGTGCAGGTGCGCAAGTTGATCTGCGTCGACACCATAGAGGAGCGGATCGACGAAATGATCAGCGGCAAGCGGCAACTCGCCGATCTGGCTATCGATGCGGGGGAGAACTGGATCACCGAGCTGAGCACCGACGAACTGCGTGACCTGTTCGCCCTCGGGGCCGAGGCGGTAGGCGATTGAGTCGCTACGCCGATTACCGCGAGTACGGTAAGCGCCGCCCGGTGTCGGGCGGGGTCGAAGCGCGCAGCCGCCGTGGCGCATTCGGGCACACCTGGTGGGGGAAGGCACTGATCGAGGCAGTGGAGGCCATGTCGGAGCCGGGTCGGCTGGCCCGTGGCCGCACCTATGCCAGATCCGGGCAGGTGGTGAGCTATCGGATCGAGCCGGGCGCGGTGACCGCCGAAGTGCAGGGCAGCCAGCCTCGTCCGTTCACGGCGGTGTTCACCGTCCGACCGCTGCGGGAGGAGGAACTGGCGTTGCTCATCGAGACCATCCGCACCGCACCGGGAATGCTCGCCGAGATCGCTTCCGGCGCATTGCCGACGGGACTTGGCCCGCATCTTTTGCCGACCACGGCCGCGGATCTGGATTTCGCCTGTACCTGCCCGGATCCCGGCTGGCCGTGCAAGCACGTCGCCGCGACCTGCTACCTGCTCGCCGAACGGCTCGACGAACGCCCGCGCGAGATTCTGACGCTGCGCGGGCTCGATCTGGACACGCTCATCGCGGGCATCGAACGGGACCCGAATCCGTCGCAGTCCGATGATCCCTACGGCGACCGGACCGAGTTGCCGAAGCTCCCGAAGATCGAATTCCATTCGGCCATGGATGATTTGGATCCGGTGCTGTTGCGACGAGCGTTGCGAATGATCGCCGAGGACGAACAGACCGCCGCCGCCGGGCTGCGTGATCTGCGCACGCTCTACGACGAGCTCGGACGCTGACGGCGCATCACCGCGACCGAACGCTGCGGCTCCCGGCCACGAACACCGCGGCGAAGCACAGGGTTGCCAGGCCGGATATCACGATCACCGGTTCAGGGAAATACAGCAGGGCGATCCAGAGGACGCCTGCTGCCGCGACGACGCAGACGCCGTTGAACACTGACCAGCGGGCGATCAATGGTGGGGCGGCGCGGACGGCGGAGATCACCACCAGCCCGAAAAGCATGCCGAGCAGCCCCATTCCGACGCTGTAGCCGGTATTCAGGTCGAACACGCTGAGCTGTCGGCCACCCTCGATCACGCTCGTCGTTGTACTCGCGGACAGTTCGTTGATCGCTTCCTCTGCCGGCGTATCCGCACCGCCGAAGGCATGCACCACGAGCAGGTGCGCGAGGCCGATCGTGCCGAGCAGTGCGGCGCCGGTGAAATGGACGGGTGCGGCCCATCGTGCGGAAGTGGTGCTGCTCGATGCGGACGAGGTTGTTATCGCGGTCATCGCGACCTCCATAAGCGCGGAAACTCGGGTTGCTTTCCCGAACAGAACAAAAGTTATGTTATAGGCTGGTGATGTGGCAGGCAAGAGTTCATGGTTGGAATCAGGGTTGGTGATCCTCGGCACGGCGGGGCCGACGGGCCTCACGATCGACAAGTTGGTCGCGGCGACCGGGCTCAGCACCGGGTCGTTCTACCATCACTTTTCGGGCATGTCCGGCTATAAGACCGCGCTGCTCGCCTACTTCGAGGAAATGCACACCACCCGCTACCTGCGCGAGGTGAGGGCGGCCGAGCGGCTCGATGGACGCGGCCGGCTCGAGCTGCTGATCGACTTGGTGCTCGAAGACGATGAGCCGGCCAACATAGAAATGGCCGTGCGGGCATGGGCGCTCAACGACCCGATCGCCGCCGCGGCCAAACAACGCGTAGACAACGCCCGGCTCGGTTTCCTGCGGACTCTGCTGAGGGAGTCCGGATACGCGGAGACCGATGCACACGACATCGCACAGATCCTCTACCTGCTCGTGCTCGGAGCGGGCAGTGTGCTCCCCGCGGTGCCACCGGAGCAGCTTCGCGAGCTCTGTCGTCGGATCGTGAGATGAGTATCGACAGGCGGACCGGCAGCGAATCATGCCGTGGCGCATCCGGTTCGGTGGCGGTGATCGCGGGCGTGGACGCCCGGGCGCGATGGGGCGGTGGCCATGGGTATGGACAGCCTGGGCGCGATGGGGTGCCAGAGGGTGGTTCGGTGATCTCGGGCGGACAACCAGAGCGCGATCGGGTGGCGGCCGGCGGTGGTTCGGTGTCCTCGGGCGTGGACAGCCTGGCGTTTTTTCGGTGGCGGGCGGTGCTTCGATGATGTCGGTCGCGGACGACCTCGGGGTCGAAGTCGTGCTCGCCGGGCGGGTACGGCGGGTTGTGTCCCTGGTGCCCTCGCTGACCGAGGCGATGGCAGTCACCTGCCCGGAAACCCTTGTCGCGGCGACTGATTGGTGCAGTCATCCAGTCGATCTGGATGTCGAGCGTGTCCGAGGAACCAAGAACCCGAACGTTCGCCGCATTGTCGAACTGGCTCCCGACTTGGTGCTGTGTAATCAGGAGGAGAACCGCCGCATCGACGTCGAACGCCTGCGCAGCGCCGGAATCCCGGTGTGGGTCACCAGGATCGAGACGGTGCCTGCGGCCATCACCTCGCTGACCAGGCTGTTCACCGTTGCTCTCGGCGCTGCGGTGCCGACATGGCTCACCGAGGCCGAAACCTCCTGGGCCGCAATGCCACCCGCGCCCACCCACAACGCCGTGATCCCGATCTGGCGCAACCCGTGGATGGTGGTCGGCCGCAACACCTTCACCGGCGACCTCGCCCGTCGCCTCGGCCTGAACCTGGTGCACGCCGATCGCCCCGACCGCTATCCACGCCTCACCGACAACGAACTGACCGCGGACATCGACCTGGCCGTCCTCCCCGACGAGCCGTACGTCTTCACCGAAACCGACGGCCCCGACGCCTTCCCCGGCATCCCCGTGGCCTTGGTCGAAGGTCGCGCACTCACCTGGTACGGCCCCTCTCTCGCCACGGCCCGCGCTGTGCTCGCCGATCGAATAGACCGCGCGAGTTGACCGCTGCGCGAGCAGAGCGCCCAGCGGTCACCGTGGCGGCAGGGTGTCTCAGCCGAGCTCGTAGTCGAACCAGAGGTGGTGGGTGCCGTCTTCGTCCACGGTCAGGCCGCCGGTGCCTTTGATGCCCGCCAGGTCGCCGGTGCCGCTGGTGGGGACGATGATGAAGAACTCGGCCCCGCGGTCGGTCCCGAGTGTGGTTGCCGAGTGGGCGAAGTTGAATGCCCCCGCGGCGCCGTTCAGCGTGCCTTCGAAAGACTCCATCGCAACGTAGGTACCGACACCGGTGGCCTGGTCGAACGCGGAGGTGAACAACGTTGCCGAGCGCCCCTTGATCTCACCCTCGAATTCCTTCTGGATGTGTGCGATGCCGACCGGGAGCGCGGTGGTGATCGCCGGGTCGGGCACGACATCGGTAGGGACGAAGGACGCGACGGAAAAAGTGCCGGTTGCTTTCATGCGGCAGAGGGTAGCGACCGGCACCGACAAGTGCGGGCTGCTCGGGCAGTCCGTGCCCTCGCATGCGCCCGTCCCATGACAGACCCACTGGCCGCTGCGGGGGTCGAGGCCTCGGATAGAAATCGCCTGCGAATTGTCAAGGCAGTGATCGCAGCCGGACAGGGCCCGATCCTGTCGGCTATCGATGGGTCGGTTGCGCCCGCCGAGCCGCAGCTCGACCTACCTGCTACTCGTGGCGAATCGGTAGTCGGCGAGGTCGAAGTGGCCGCTGCGCCAGGCAGCCTCGACGGTGGTGGACGGACGCAGCGGGACGTCGCCGTGCGCGTCGAAGTAATAGCTGTTGGACAGCGCGCAGCTGTCCTGCCAGAAGACCTGGCCGTCGCGGCGCGCCAGCATTTCCCGGAAGAAGCGGTCGTTGGCGGCCTCGGTGACCTCCACCAGGGTGGCGTTGGCCGCACGGGCCGCTCGCAGGCAGCGCAGGATGTGCCTGACCTGATACTCGATCAGTGCGAAGTACGACGAGCCGTTGTAGCCGTAGGGTCCGATGATGGAGAAGAAATTCGGAAAGCCGGGCACGCTGACGCCCTCGTAGGCCTGCAATCTGTTGTCGTCCCACCACTTTTCGAGATCGCGGCCGCCGACGCCGCGCAGATCGTAAGTCGGCATATTGCCGGATTCCATCACCTTGAAGCCGGTCGCCAGAATGAGCACGTCCGCGGGGTACTCGGTGCGGCTCGACGTGCGGACCCCGGTGGCGGTGATCTCCTGGATCGGGTCGGTTTCCAGCGTGACATTGTCGCGGTTGAAGGTGGCCAGGTAGTCGTTGGAGAAGCCGGGCCGCTTGCAGCCGAGAGCGTAACGCGGCGTGAGCTTTTCACGGACTGCCGGATCGGCGACCTGGCGCCGCAGGCGCGCGAGCCCCGCCCGCTCGGCGAGCTTGGCCATCGGCAGCGTGCCGTAATAGTGCGCCGAGATCGGGAAGGTGAACTCCACGTAGGTCTGGCTGACCAGCCGGGTCAGCGTCCGTCCACCCGGCACGCGCAGCGCCAACCGGACCGGCTTGGGCAGCGGCAGATCCGGTCTGGGCAAACACCAGATCGGGGTGCGCTGAAACACCGTCAGTCGGTCGACCGCCGGTGCGATCTCGGGGATCACCTGGACCGCGGACGCGCCGGTCCCGATAATCGCGACACGCTTGCCGCGCAGATCCTGCCCGTGATCCCAGCGCGAGGTGTGCATAGTGACACCGCCGAAGTCGGCGACGCCGGGGATATCGGGCAGCTTCGGCCTGGTCAGCACGCCGGTCGCGCTGATGAGGAAGCGTGCGGTGAGCTCGGTGCCGTCCCCGGTGCGCAATCGCCAGCAGTGCAGGTCTTCGTCGAACTCGGCATCGGTAATCGTGGTGCCGAACCGGATCCGGGACCGCAGCTGGTATTTGTCCACGCACGATTCGGCGTACGCCTTCAGTTCCCGCCCCGGCGCGTACACCCGCGACCAGGTCGCCCGCTGATCGAAGGAGAACTGGTAGCTGAACGACGGTATGTCGACGGCGACACCGGGGTAGGTGTTCCAATGCCACGTCCCGCCGACCCCATCGGCTTCATCCACGATGAGGAAGTCGTCGAACCCCGCCTCCCGTAGCTTGATCGCCGCGCCGATCCCGGAGAACCCGGCTCCGACGACGACCACCTCATGATCGATCGCGTTCCCGCTCATGCGACCTCCTTTGGCCTGCGAGCTCACGTCGCCCCGCGTCACACGGCCGGAATCCTCGGCGCGGTCGACGCGGTGCTCGATGCCATCCACGGTACGGCCTCCGCCCGGGGTCAACCAGGCAATCGGCCAGCTGATCACGCGACGAGCGGGACATACGAGTGTGGATTGCTCGATGTTTGCCAGATCGTGCCCTTGTCTGCTAGTCCCGCCAGCCGCTCGAGTCGAGAATCGAATCCCAGGTCATGTAGGGCAGGTCGGGGTGGCGTTGATGGACGATCTCGCCCGCCAGCGTGGCGGGGAATGCCTTGCTGGGGTTGGCAAGTGCCTGGTTTTCGATGGACGTGGTGAGTGCGCGGGTGCCACCGAGCCGTGGGTAGGCCGCGTGCACGCGATCGGCGTAGCCCGGCGGCAGGTCCGCGGGGCTGCCACCGACGTCGAGTCCGATGCCGTCCACGGCAATCCACACCTCTGCCGGACGGCGACGGCGGAAGACCGGCGAGTCGCTGAAGCCCGAGGTATGCGCGGCGATGGCATCCCAGACGGTGTCGACTCGCGCGTCGGTGACGCCGTTCTCCTCGAGGAATATCGCGGCGTAGTCGGCGCCGTCGACCTCGAACCGTTGGTTCCCATTGGCGACCTCGGCCAATCCGATGTCATGCAACGCGCAGATCAGGAACATCGATTCCTCGTCGTAGTCCGCACCGGGTCGCACACCCTGCCGCGCCGCGAGTGCCCGGCCGAAAAGGAATCCGCGCACACTGTGATTGCGCAGGTGCGGCGCCAGCGTCCGAGCGATGAACTCGTTCGCTGTGCCCGCCAATGGCGTCGACGGCAGACCCAACGAATCTTCCTGTGCTGAAGCGATTTTCCCCGACAGTGCCATCGTGGTGCCGGCCAGACCGGCGCCGAGCGCAGCACGACGTGACATCGACATACTCATCTCCTTGGTGAATCGTGGAATTCAGTGCGAGCGGAATCGACGGCGATAGTCGGTCGGCGTGGTACCGAGCAGTTCGAGGAATGTGCGCCGCATCGTCTCCTCGGAGCCGAATCCGCAGTGTCGCGCCACAGTGGCGACACCATCGTCGCCCGATTCGAGCAATGCTCGAGCCGCCTCCACCCTCACGTGCTTGACATATTGCGCGGGCGACATGCCGATCTCCTTGCGGAACAGCCGGGTCAGATGGCGTTCGCTGAGAGCGGCGCGGGTCGCCATCGCGGCCAGGCTGTGGTCGGCGGCCAGGTCTGCCACGACCGAATCCACCGCGTGCCGCAGCCGGTCCGTCCGCGGCGTGCCCACGCTATTGCGGACGCTGAACTGCGATTGCCCACCGGGACGCCGCAGGAAGACGACAAGGTGCTTGGCCAGGGATCGGGCCAGGTCTGCGCCGTGGTCCTCCTCCACCAGTGCGAGCGCCATATCGATACCGGCCGTGACCCCGGCCGACGTCACGATCCGCCCGGCGCGCACATAGATCGCGTCCGGATCGACCTCCACATGCGGAAAGCGTTGCGCGAGATCAGCACACGCCAACCAATGGGTGGTCGCGCGGTGTCCGTCGAGCAGCCCCGCTTCGGCCAGCACGAACGCTCCGGTGCACACCGAAGCAATGCGCCGCACGCCCTCGGCGACCGCACCCACCGACTGCACGAGCGCGGGCGAAACCCGTTCGTGTGCCGCGTATCCCGGCACGATCAAGGTGTCGATACCACCGGCGAGATCGGTGATCGCGCACTCCACGCCGAGTGGCGCACCCACATCGGTGCGGACCGGCCGACCGTCCGGCGAGGCGAACCGGACGTGGTGCCCGGCCCAATGCAAAACCTGGACGGGCCCGGCGATATCGAGCAGCAGCACGCCATCCGATATCGCCACGACGACGGCGCCTTGCGCGCTCGACTCCATGAGCACAAGTCTGCGGAGCCGCCGGAATGTCCACAAGGACACGTTGCCCACAGATCCGGCCGCGCTCGGATCGGTCACGGGTGTCCGGGATCTTTCCGCCTTCGCGGCCCATGTCAGCTGGGCGCACCCCACCCCGCCTGACCCACGACACCACTGAATCGGCCGTCACAAAGATCCCCGTGACGGCCGATTCCCCGTTGGGGTTGGGAACTCAGGTTGCGGTATCGATTCGATACAGCTGTAGCGCGGTGGTTCGGAAGATCTGCTCGAGTTCGGATCTGCCGCCGCCGTGGCCGGTGATCGCGGCGGCTATCACCTGCGTGCTATTGCCGATACTTGTAATCGGTTTGTCCACCGGGAAATTGGAGCCCCACAGGAGTCGGTCCGCGCCGAAGACGTCGAGCGCGTGTTCGACCAGTGGGGCGATCAGGTCCAGGAGTACGGGAACCGGTGTCGGGTGACCGCGACGGGGGACCTGATGGCCGAGGACGGGCATCATCAGTCCGCTGACCTTCGCGAACACATTCGGATTCGTGGCAAGCGCGGTGAGATCGTCGCGCCAGCGGATGAACAGTTCGCGGCGCAGGCTCGGATTCGTGCCGGTGTGCTTGCCGACGGCGCCGAAAATGCCTGCGGGAGTGCCGAGATGGTTCAGCACGATGGGCACCTCGGGATATCGTGCGGCCAACGCGGTGACATCCGGCAGTGCGTGCGAATATACCCACGCCTCGAAGCAGAGACCGCGCTCTGCCAGTGCGGCGAAGCCGTCCAGGAATGCTTTCGTGGTGAGGGCGCTTTCGGTCTTGGTGAACGACCGCACATCGCGGTCGGGGTGGTGGGCGACCATGGCGCGGATACCGCGCAGCAGAGGAGAGGCGGCGCGATGCGCGTCGAGCAGCTCGGCGAAATTCGGTGCCGCGGGATTCGCGTGGCCGAGGATCGCGCCGAGCGCGGGATTCGCGCCGCCGAACGGTAGTCCTGCGACCCAACGGGTTTCGTCGGCTTCGGCCAGCGGTCCCGCACCCGACCACCCGACCTCGATGTGCACGATCGCCTCGACCGGCGTCGCCTCCGCATCCGCGCGGTAGTCCGGCGGCAGGTAGGGATGGGCGAAGAATGTTGGATCGCCGACGAATTCGCGGTCCCGCCGCGGCGCGAGCCGGATCGCGATCTCGATCGGCAGCGGCAAATACTTGAACAGTCGCGCCATGGCGCTGAAGTCGCGTGGCGTCGCCAGCGGATCCCACTGGTGGATGTGCGCATCGATGATGCGAATGCCCGTGAGGTCCATGGTGCCCGTCCCGTCGACGTCGACCGTTCGCTCCGGCGATTGTCACATGTCACCGGGGGAGCGGGGGCGATAATCACCGGGTGCGAGGAGATCATCCGACGTCCGCAGCATTGCAGCGCCTCGTCGACGAGGGGGTGTTGACCGCGGCCCAGCTGGAGGCGGTCGCGGTGGCGCTGGCTGCCGAGGAATCCGGCAATCGGCCGCCGGGCAAGCTGTTCGCCGAGATCGCCGCTTATGTCGGTGCCGGCTTGCTCTTCGGCGGCGGTGGGCTCGTGCTCGCCGGGTCGTGGGAGGACATGGCGCGTGCCGCACGGATCGTCACCTTCGCGGTGGTGGCGATCGGGCTCACGGCCGGTGGGATCGCCGTGGCCGGTGGATTTTCCGCGCTGTTCCACCACGCGGTCGACGGAAGCGCCGCGCGGCTGCGGCTAGCGACAGTGCTGTTCGCCCTTGCCGCGGGGGCGGTGACGGTGACGGTGGGCACCGGGATAGGTAACGGTGACAGCGCTGCCGGGTGGGTCGGTGCGAGCGTCGCGGGCACACTGGCGGCCATCCTCGGCTACCTCGCGCTTGCTTCCCTGACCGGCTTGCTCACCTGCGCTGTTTTCAGTGCCTGCATGGTCCCCGCGGTGCTCGATGTGGCCTTCGGCATCGACGAGCCGTGGATCGGCGTCGGCTTGTTCGGGCTCGGCGGAATCTGGTTCGCGCTCACCCGAATCGGCGCGTTCGCCGAGCTCTGGGCCGGCTACGCGGTAGCGATCCTGATCTCCCTGCTCGGCGCTCAACTGACCGGGGAACACAATCTGACCCCGGCCTCTCTGCTCACCGCCGTGGTGGCCATCGCCTGCTTCGCGTTCTATGCCGCGCAGCGCTCAGCCGTTCTGGTCATCGGTGGCGGCGTCGCGGTTGCCCTATCCGCCGCGGAGGCGGTATGGCAGGGAACCGACGGAGCAGTCGGCGCGGCGGGTTCGGTATTGGCCGTCGGCGCACTAGTTCTCATCGTCGGCGCGGTACTGCTGGCGCGCGCGTCGAAGACCTCGCCGTAGCCGTCCGGCTCAGCGCGTGAGGTCGCCCGCACAGTGCGCATGATGGCCTCGGCTTTGGCGTACTCAGGTGCCGTAGGCCGCGATGAAGGTGCGCACGGCGGCTTCTGCGACAGCACGCAATTCGGTGTCCGGCACGTCTCGGGCACCGAGTTGTGAGCGCCGCTCCAGTGGACCGGTGAGCAGTGCGAGCAGTTGCTCGGCGGCGACGGTCGGGTCGCACGGGCGCAATCTGCCTGCCAGCGCCAGTCGGGCCAGCCGGTCGGCCAGTGCCTCTGCCACGCCCTGCGCAGTGCGTTCCAGCACGGTCGCCGTCAGGTCGGGCAGGTTGGCGTGCTGCGCGTAGGTGAGCCGTCGCAGGTCGCGGGCGCGCTCGGCCGCGCACACCTCGAGCAGTCGATACGCGGTGTCGCTGAGGGCCGCGGACAGGTCGTCGCCCGGGTCGCGCAATCGTTCGACGATGGCGAGGTTTTCGGCCGTCACGGCGTCGGCCGCCGCGAGGATGGCGTGCCGAAAGAGCGTCTCCTTGTCGGTGAGGTGGTTGTACACGGTCGGTTTGGCGACGCCCGCCTCGTCGGCGATCTCCTGCACACAGGCCTTGTCGTACCCGCGCCGGGCGAAGACGGTGAACGCCGCATTCAGGATCGCCTCCCGCTTATCGATCCGGCCCCGCGCGGCCGTTGCTCCCGTCACCCCTGCATAGTAGCGCTCGCACTCTCCGAAATGAACTCGTCGGTTCAGACTTGTGCATCTACTGGTTCGTTTATTAATTTGAACTAGTCGGTTCAAGTAAGGAGATGGTCATGATCGTTCACCTGTTGCGTTTCGGATTCCGGGACGAGGCCACGGATGCGGATCGGGCAGCGGTGCTCGCCCTGATGAAGCGGACTGCCGCCGTGGAGTCGGTGTCGTTCTCGTCGGTGGGACAGAACCTGGGGGATGGCGCCGAAGGGTTCACCCATGCCTACTGCGTAGGCATCGAGGATCTCGATGCACTGGAGCGTTATATGCACGACCCGGTGCACCTCGACGGTGATCCGCAGATCATCCCGCACCTCGCGAAAATCGCGATCGGGCCGGATGTTTCGGATGACACCGATCCCGAACTGCGCGACAAGATCATGGCGCTGCACCAGGCCAAGGTCGCGAAGTATCCGGAATGGGCGCGACTCATGGAGTCGGTCCCCGAGGTGCGGATCTTCTGAACGGTTCTAGACGTTGCGGCGGTATTGGCCGCCGACGGTGAAGAAGGTGTCGGTGATCTGCTGCAGTGTGCAGACCCGGGCCGCGTCCATCAGGACCTCGAAAATGTTGTCATCGGTGCGGGCCACGGCGTCCAGGCGGGCCAGGGCGTCGTGGGCCTCGTCGCGATGACGCTGCTGGAATTCGCGGACCCGATCCAGTTGCGAGGTCTTCTCCGTTTCGGTGCCGCGGGCGAGTTCGAGTTCACGGTGCGGTTCGCCGTGCGGATTGCGGAAGGTATTGACACCGACGATCGGCAGCGAGCCGTCGTGCTTACGGCGCTCGTAGAGCATGGATTCGTCTTGGATGCGACCGCGCTGGTAGCCGGTCTCCATCGCGCCGAGCACGCCGCCGCGCTCGCTGATCCGCTCGAACTCGGTGAGCACCGCCTCCTCGACCAAGTCGGTGAGTTCATCGATGATGAAGCTGCCCTGCAACGGGTTTTCGTTCATCGCGAGGCCCCACTCGCGATTGATGATCAGCTGGATGGCCAGCGCGCGGCGCACCGATTCCTCGGTGGGGGTGGTGACCGCTTCGTCGTAGGCGTTGGTGTGCAGGCTGTTGCAGTTGTCGTAGATGGCGATGAGGGCCTGCAGCGTGGTGCGGATGTCGTTGAAGTTCATCTCCTGCGCGTGCAGGGAGCGGCCCGAGGTTTGAATGTGATACTTCAGCTTCTGTGAGCGTTCGTCGGCGCCGTACTTGTCACGCATGGCCACGGCCCAGATGCGCCGTGCGACACGGCCGATCACCGAATACTCCGGGTCCATGCCATTGGAGAAGAAGAACGACAGGTTCGGCGCGAACTCATCGATCCGCATGCCGCGCGCGAGGTAGGCCTCCACGTAGGTGAAGCCGTTGGCGAGGGTGAACGCCAGCTGGCTGATCGGGTTCGCGCCCGCCTCGGCGATGTGATACCCGGAGATCGAGACCGAATAGAAGTTGCGAACGCCATTGCGCACGAACCACTCCTGAATATCGGCCATCATGCGCAGGCTGAATTCGGTGGAGAAGATGCAGGTGTTCTGGCCTTGGTCTTCCTTGAGGATGTCGGCCTGCACCGTGCCGCGCACGGTGGCAAGGGTCCTCGCCCGGATATCGGCTGCCTCGCCGGCGGTGGGTCGGCGACCCTCGGCGGCCGAGAACCGTGCCAGCGCTTGATCGATGGCCGTGTTGAGGAAGTAGGCGAGGATGGTCGGCGCGGGTCCGTTGATGGTCATCGACACCGAGGTGGTCGGTGCGGTGAGATCGAATCCGTCGTAGAGGGCCCGCATATCGTCGACCGAGGCGATCGACACCCCCGAGGTGCCGACCTTGCCGTAGACGTCGGGGCGTTCGTCGGGGTCGCGACCGTAGAGAGTCACCGAATCGAAGGCGGTGGAAAGGCGGGTCGCCTCGGCATGTTCGGAGAGCACCTTGAAGCGTCGATTGGTGCGGAACGGATCGCCCTCGCCCGCGAACATCCGGGCCGGATCCTCGTTGTCGCGCTTGAACGGGAACACGCCCGCGGTGAACGGGAAGCGGCCGGGCAGGTTCTCCGAGCGCAGGAAGCGCAGCAGCTCGCCGTGATCGGTGTAGCGCGGCAACGCGACCCGCGCAATGCTGCTTCCCGACAGTGATTCCCGGCGCAACGGCGTCCGGATCTCGCGATCGCGCACCTGTACCACCTGCTCCGCGCCGCGGTAACCTTCGGCGACGGCGGGCCAGTCGGTGAGCAGAGCCGTGTTCTCGGGGGACAGATCCGAACGGGCGTTATCGAGCAAGGCGGCGACCGCTGTGTCGTCGGGGAGTTCCGCCAGCACCTGTTCGAAGCGCTGAACCCGTTGCGCGGCGCGCGTCTGCCGATCGGTGTCGGCGTGATAAGCGCGCACTGTCTCGGCGATCTCGGCGAGGTAGCGGACGCGGGCAGGCGGAATGATCTGGGCGAAGCGGGTGGATGCGCGGGTCTCGACCCTGGGCAGTGTGCCGGGTTCCAGCCGCAGGCCGTGCTCGCCCAGTCGCGCGGTCAGGTGCTGGTACAGGGCGGTCACACCGTCGTCGTTGAATGTCGCTGCGCTGGTGCCGAATACCGGCATCTCGTCCGGACTCGCCCCGAACGCCTCGCGATTGCGCAGCAGCTGGCGCGAGACATCGCGCTGTGCGTCGGCGCCGCCGCGGCGTTCGAACTTGTTGATCGCCACCACATCCGCGTAGTCCAGCATGTCGATCTTCTCCAGCTGGGAGGCTGCGCCGAATTCCGGTGTCATCACATACATCGACACGTCCACGTGGTCGACGATCCCGGCGTCGCCCTGGCCGATGCCCGGCGTCTCCAGAATCACCAGGTCGTATCCGGCGGCTCGGCAGGCCGCGATGATCACATCGATATTCTGTGGCAGTTCGTGATTGCCGCGGGTGGCCAGCGACCGGAAGAAGATGTGGTCGCCGTCCAAGGCGTTCATCCGAATGCGATCGCCCAGCAGTGCGCCACCGCCGCGGCGCCGAGTCGGATCGACAGCGAGGATCGCGACGCGGACCTTGTCTTGCTGATCCGAGCGCAGTCGTCGCACCAATTCGTCTGTGAGAGAGGATTTTCCGGAGCCTCCCGTGCCGGTAATGCCCAGCACCGGTACTGTCCGCGCGGCTGCTGCCGCGGTCAGCGCGTCGCGATCGGCGGGAGCGAGGCTGTCCTGTTGCAGGCAGGTGATGGCCCTGGCCAGCGCAGTGCGTTCGCCCGCGAGCACCGCATCGATCGAAGGCCGGTCGGTCGACAGGTCGACATCGCACTGCCGGACCAGTTCGTTGATCATGCCGGGCAGGCCGAGCCGCTGTCCGTCCTCTGGCGAGAAGATCGTCACGCCGGATTCGGCGAGCCGCGCGATCTCCTCGGGGACGATCACGCCGCCGCCGCCGCCGAAGATCCGCACATGCCCCGCCCCGGCCTCGCGTAGCGCGGTGGCCAGGTATTCGAAGTACTCGATGTGGCCGCCCTGATACGAGCTGACCGCAACGCCCTGCACATCTTCCTCGACCACCGCGGCGACGACCTCGTGCACCGCCCGGTTGTGGCCGAGATGAATCACCTCGGAGCCCTGTGATTGCAGGATGCGCCGCATGATGTTGATCGCCGCGTCGTGCCCGTCGAACAGGGCGGCGGACGTCACGAGTCGGACGGGGTTGGCGGGCGTGTGAAGCGCGCTGCTATCGGCCACGGTGGTCCTCCGGCGAGTTCTTTTGGCGCCCGATACTAGGACGTCAAACTAATCGTACGGTGATGACAGTCACAATGCCATGTAGCTCGCACGATGGTCGGTGTGGCGATCGCGCGGATGTTCGAGATCGGAAGTGCTGCGGCAGCGGCTCATCCATCGGGAGGCCTCTTCGCGTAATCCGGCCGGCCGGTGCAGTGGGTGGCCTTATGTACTGGAACCGCACCCGCGCCTGCGGTGTGGCCGCTCGCTCTGAAGCCCCTGAGCTGGCCGTTCTCTGCCTGACCTGCGCTTTTGTGGAGTGGTATATCCCACATCTGCGCGCTCGCCGTGGATTTACTTGGACATCCAACTATAGGATGACCGTAAATCGAGCGTGGAGTTCCACGCCGCCGTTGTCGACACCTGAGGACTGGCATGGTTCGCGAACTCACACACTTCATCGGCGGGCAGCATGTCGCCGGCACGTCCGGCAGGTTCGGCGATGTCTTCGATCCGAACATCGGAGCGGTGCAGGCGCGGGTGCCGCTGGCGAGCAAGTCGGAGGTCGAGGCGGTCATCGCCGACGCCGCCGAGGCGCAGCAGGTGTGGGCCGCCTTCAATCCGCAGAAGCGGGCGCGGGTGTTGATGAAGTTCCTGACGCTGGTGCAGGACGAGATGGATTCGCTGGCCGCGCTGCTGTCGAGCGAGCACGGCAAGACCATCCCGGACGCCAAGGGTGATATTCAGCGCGGCCTAGAGGTGATCGAATTCGCCACCGGCATCCCGCACCTGCTCAAGGGTGAGTACACCGAGGGCGCGGGCACCGGTATAGACGTCTACTCGATGCGGCAGCCGCTCGGTGTCGTCGCGGGCATCACCCCGTTCAACTTCCCGGCCATGATCCCGCTGTGGAAGGCCGGTCCGGCGCTGGCGTGTGGAAACGCGTTCGTGCTCAAGCCTTCCGAGCGCGATCCTTCGGTGCCGCTGCGCCTGGCGGAGTTGTTCCTGGAGGCGGGCCTGCCCGCGGGTGTGTTCAACGTGGTCAACGGTGACAAGGAAGCCGTCGACGCACTGCTGCACGATCCGAGGATCAAGGCCGTAGGGTTCGTCGGTTCTACGCCGATCGCGCAGTACATCTACGAAACCGCGACCGCGAACGGCAAGCGCGCGCAGTGCTTCGGCGGCGCGAAGAACCACGCGATCGTGATGCCCGACGCCGACCTCGACGATGTCGCAGACCAATTGATCGGCGCCGGCTACGGTTCCGCGGGCGAGCGCTGCATGGCCATCTCGGTCGCCGTGCCGGTCGGCGAGGAGACCGCGGATCGCCTGGTCGCCAAGCTCACCGAGCGGGTGCACAAGCTCAACATCGGTCGCTCCGATGATCCCGGCGCCGACCTCGGTCCGCTGGTCGGCCAGGACGGCGTGAACCGGGTGAACAACTACGTCCAGATCGGCATCGACGAGGGCGCGGAACTGGTCGTCGACGGCCGCGGGCTGACGGTGGAAGGCGGCGAGAACGGCTACTTCGTCGGCGCCACCCTGTTCGACAAGGTCACCCCGGAGATGCGGATCTATCAGGAAGAGATCTTCGGTCCGGTGGTCAGCGTGGTGCGCGCCAAGGATTACGAAGAGGGCCTGCGCCTGGCCGATGAGCACGAATACGGCAATGGCGTAGCGATTTTCACCCGCGACGGCGACACCGCCCGCGATTTCGCCGCTCGCGTCCAGGTGGGCATGGTCGGCATCAATGTTCCGATCCCGGTCCCGATCGCCTACTACACCTTCGGCGGCTGGAAGCGTTCCGGCTTCGGCGACCTGAACCAGCACGGCCCCGATTCGATCCGCTTCTACACCAAGACCAAGACGGTGACGCAGCGTTGGCCCTCCGGCCTCAAGGAGAGCAATGCCTTCGTCATCCCGACGATGGACTGAGGTCATGTTCGTACTCGACGACGACGAGAAGGCGATCTCCGAGACCGCCCGCTCCTTTGCCGACGAGCTACTCGCCCCGAACGCCCTCGAATGGGATGAGCAGAAACACTTCCCGGTCGATGTGGTGCGCAAGGCGGGCTCGCTGGGCATGGGCGGCATCTACGTGGGCGAGGATGTCGGCGGCTCCGGGCTGCGCAGGCTCGATGCCGTCCGCATCTTCGAGCAGCTCTCCACCGGCTGCCCGGCCATCGCCGCCTATATCTCCATCCACAACATGGTTTCGTGGATGATCGACAGTTACGGCAACGAGCTGCAGCGCCACCGCTGGCTGCCCCGGCTCACCTCGATGGAATGGCTCGGCAGCTATGCGCTGACCGAGCCCGGCGCCGGCTCCGACGCGGCGGCCTTGAGCACCAAGGCCGTTCGTGACGGTGACGACTATCTGCTCACCGGGGTGAAGCAATTCATCTCCGGCGCGGGCAGCGCCGACGTGTACGTCGTGATGGCGCGCACCGGCGACGCGGGTGCGCGGGGCATCTCGGCGTTCATCGTTCCCGCGGACACACCGGGAGTATCTTTCGGCGCCAACGAGAAGAAGATGGGCTGGCACGCACAGCCCACCCGTCAGGTGATCCTCGACGCCGCCAGGGTTCCCGCCGCGAATCGGCTCGGCCTGGAGGGCGACGGTTTCCGGATCGCCATGAACGGGCTCAACGGCGGACGCTTGAACATCGCCGCCTGTTCGCTCGGCGGCGGTCGCTCGGCACTGGACAAGGCGGTCGCCTACCTGGGCGAGCGCAAAGCCTTCGGCGCCCGGCTGCTGGACAATACCGCTCTGCAATTCGAGCTGGCGGATATGCGCACCTCGTTGGAGGCGGCCCGCACTCTGCTGTGGCGTGCCGCGGCGGCACTGGACGCCGATGCCGACGACAAGGTCGAGTTGTGCGCCATGGCCAAGCGATTCGCGACCGACGCCGGTTTCGATGTCGCCAATAGGGCGCTTCAGCTGCACGGCGGCTACGGCTACCTGGCCGAATACGGCGTCGAGAAGATCGTCCGCGATCTGCGGGTGCACCAGATTCTCGAGGGCACGAACGAAATCATGCGGGTGGTTGTCGCCCGCTCGGTGGTAGGAGCGGCATGACCGGAACGGAACCCGACATCCTGATCGACAAGCGCGACGGCCTCGGCCTGATCACGCTGAACCGGCCCAAGGCCATCAATGCGCTGAATCACGAGATGGCGCTTGCCATGTCGCGCGCATTGCGCGAGTGGGCCGAGGACGACGAGGTGCGCACCGTCGTCGTCACCGGCGCGGGGGAGCGCGGGCTGTGCGCGGGTGGCGACATCGTCGCCATCCACCACGACGCGAAGGCCGGCGGTGACGCCGCCACCAGCGCGACGGCCGCCTTCTGGCGCGACGAGTACATCCTCAACGCGCTGATCGGCCGCTACATCAAGCCCTACGTCGTTGTCATGGACGGCATCGTGATGGGCGGCGGCGTCGGTATTTCCGGCCACGGCAGCCATCGCATCGTCACCGAACGCTCCAAGATCGGCATGCCGGAGGTCGGCATCGGTTTCATCCCCGACGTGGGCGGCACCTACCTCTTGGCTCGCACCCCCGGCGAGATCGGCACGCACGTCGCGCTGACCACCGCACGGATGAGCGCGGGCGATGCCATCGCCACCGGCTTCGCCGACTACTACGTGCCCTCGGAAAACATTCCGGCACTGCTGGAGACGCTGCGCTCGGAGACGGCCGAGATCGCGATCGCCAAGTTCGCCACGGACGCACCGGAATCCGAGTTGCTCGCCGAGCAGGACTGGATCGATGCCTGCTACAGCGCGGACTCCGTCGAGGAGATCGTTGCCCGTCTGCAGGCGAGCGATTCACCTGCCGCGATCACGGCTGCTGCCGAGATTCTCGGCAAATCACCTGTCGCACTGAAGGTTACGCTGCGCTCACTGCGCGCGGCCCGCGCCTCGTCGAGCCTGGAGGCAGTGCTGAACGAGGAGTACCGCGTTTCGGTCGCCTCGTTGGCCTCGCATGATCTGGTCGAGGGCATCCGCGCGCAGGTGATCGACAAAGACCGAAACCCGCAGTGGTCGCCCGCGACGCTCGCCGATGTCACGGTGGCGCGGGTCGACGCGTACTTCGCCGAATTGGGCGAGTACGAACTGGGTTCGACGATTCCGGAGGGACAGCAGTGAGTAAGAAGATCGGCTTCCTCGGCCTCGGCCATATGGGCGGACCCATGGCCGCCAACCTGGTGCGGGCGGGCTACGACGTCATCGCCTTCGACCCGGTCCCCGCCGCGCAGGAGCAGGCGCGCAAGGACGGCGCCACCGTGGTGGACACCGCCGCCGCGGCGGCCGCCGACCGCGATGTGGTGATCACCATGCTGCCCAACGGCAAACTGGTCCTCGATGTCTACGCGGATCTGCTCTCCGCCGCCGCACCGGGCACGCTGTTCATCGACTCCTCGACCATCGATGTCGCCGACGCCAAGGCCGCGGCCGAGCTCGCCGTCGGCGCGGGTCATCGCGCACTGGACGCCCCGGTGTCCGGCGGTGTCGCAGGCGCTGCCGCGGGCACGCTGACCTTCATGGTCGGCGGCGACACCGCGGACTTCGCCGACGCACTGCCGGTGCTCGAGGTGATGGGCGGCAAGGTCGTGCACTGTGGAGGCCCCGGTGTCGGCCAGGCCGCGAAGATCTGCAACAACATGCTGCTCGGCATCTCGATGATCGGCCTGTCCGAGGCGCTCGTGCTCGGTGAGAAGCTGGGCCTGAGCCACCAGTCGTTCTTCGACGTCGTCTCCACCGCGTCGGGCCAGAGTTGGGCACTGACCAGCTACTGTCCGGTCCCCGGCCCGGTGCCGACCAGCCCGGCCAACAACGACTACCAGCCCGGTTTCGCCACCGCGCTGATGACCAAGGACCTCGGTCTCGCCGCGAACGCCCTGCGCGACAATGGCATCGACGGCAGGCTCGGCATGCTCGCCGCCGAGATCTACACCCGGTTCAACCAGGCCGAGGCTGGAAAGGACTTCTCGGCTATCGTCACCGATATCCGTAACCGATCCGACCAAGAGGGTGCCTGAAAAAATGGACGCATCGCGAAGCGATTCCGTGGGGGGTGGAGGCCGGGTGACGGGAGGGCCGGACTTCGAGACGATTCTGCTGGAGCGCAAGGGCCGGGTCGGCTGGATCACGCTGAACCGCCCCAAGGCGCTCAATGCGCTGAACGCGCAGGTCCTCGACGATGTCATCGCCGCGCTCGATGAGCTGGAGCACGACGACGCGATCGGCGCCATCGTCATCACCGGCTCGGAGCGCGCCTTCGCGGCCGGCGCCGACATCAAGGAGATGCAGCCCAAGTCGTACATGGACATGTTCATGAACGACTACTTCGCGCGCTGGGATCGGCTCGCCGCATTCCGCAAGCCCACCATCGCCGCGGTCGCGGGGTACGCGCTCGGTGGTGGCTGTGAGCTGGCCATGATCTGCGACATCCTGCTCGCCGCCGACAACGCCAAGTTCGGCCAGCCGGAGATCAAGCTCGGTGTCATCCCTGGTATCGGCGGCTCGCAGCGCCTGACCCGCGCTGTCGGCAAGGCCAAGGCCATGGACCTGGTGCTCACGGGCCGCAATATGGATGCCGAGGAAGCCGAGCGTGCCGGCCTGGTTTCCCGCATCGTGCCCGCCGCCGACCTGCTCGACACCGCACTCGAGGTCGCCGAGACCATCGCCTCGATGTCGCTGCCGGTCACCATGATCGCCAAGGAAGCCGTCAACCGCTCCTTCGAAACCACCCTCGCCGAGGGCCTGCGCTTCGAACGTCGAGTCTTCCACTCGCTCTTCGCGATCGAGGACCAGAAGGAAGGCATGTCCGCCTTCGTCGAGAAGCGCCCCGCGAAATTCACCAACCGCTGACATAGCCGATGAGGGAGGCCCGGCCGAGCACTTCGGCCGGGCCTCGTGGTTTTCGGAGCAGGCACAACGACCGGTTGCGCTCGGTGTCGGAGGCTCAGCCGAAGGGGGTTGCCGGGATGCCCGCCACCTCTACCGGAGTCGGCGCGGTCCCCCCGCCCGGGGACTGCGCCGAATTCTTGTCCATGGCAAGCAATCCGGCGATGGTGGCGCCGAGTGCCACGGTGACCGCCACGGCGGCGATGAGTTTTCTCCGGCCGACGGTGCCCGAGGTGAGGGTGGGCAGGGTTGCGCCGGTGCGGATTCGGGCCATGCGGACGTCGCCGGTGGGGCGTTCGGCGGCGACCAGGACGGCGCCCCGGGCGGAGACGTATTCGGGTTCGGAGTCGTAGATGATCGGCAGGTCGGTCATGTCGCCGAGCGCCTCGCGGATGTTCGGGTTGCGGGTGCAGCCGCCGAGCAGGACCATCGCCTCGGGGTGCACGCCGGTTTCCTCGATGAGCTGACGGACGAACGACGCCGAATGATGGATGCTCGCCGCGCACAGTTCGGCGAGATCGCTGCGGGTGACAACGGCTCGGCCGCCGGTGGTGGGGTCCATGGCTGTCACCACCCTGACGCTGCTGAGGGCTTCGCGGTGTCTGCGGCTTGTCAGTTTGTCGGTGAGCACGCTGCCGCGGGCCAATTGCCAGCGCAGCAGTGCGTCGTAGCCGTCGCCCCCGAGCACGGTGCTGCGTTTGCTGGACAGGATGGTGTCGGTCCGGCAGTCGGCGTGCGTGATGGTCAGGCCGGAGCTGCCGAGGTCGTAGAGGATCACCGAGCCGGTGTCGGGGAGCAGGCCGGTGAAGCGCAGATACCGCAGCTGGGCGAGCGGTTCGTCGACGATGGTGAGCCGGGTGCGGCCCGCCGCGGCTCGGATGGACTCGGCGTGCAACGGGCAGCGGCAGGTCACCGCGGTTCCGGTGATCAGCTCGTCGCGGTGCTCGGCGGATCCGCTCATCTGGCGAATCGCCTCGAAAACGGGTTCGTCGACGCCACCGCCCGCGCGTCGCGGCACCTCGCAGCGATCGATCGGGGGGAGGTGCGGCTGATCGGAATGCGTCAGCATCGCGCGCGCGCCGCCAGCGCCCGCCGATACCCCCAAGACCAGCACCATGGATCCATGGTGGACCTTTTCCGCGCCGCTGCCAAGACGACGGGGCTGGTAATTCGCTAGTTGGATGCCGGACCGTTACCGGACGGTCGTCGAGTTCAGGTATCGACCGACCAGTTCCCGTGTGGAAGTCAGTGATCGGCGGCTGTCCAGCGAGCCGGTTCGCCTTCGGTGTCGAAGTCGCCTGCGGCATGCCGGAATTCTGCGAGCAACTGCAACAACGTGTGCAGTCGATCCGGCTCCAGCCCGGGCACCGCGAACACCTTCGCATTGAGCTCCGCGGTCGCTTCGGCGACCAATTCCCTTCCCGCGTCGGTGATTTCGACCAATGTTGCCCGACGGTCGCTGGGGTGCGGCACTCGCTCGACGAGCCGCGCCGCTTCGAGCCGGTCGACGGTATTCGTCACGCTTGTCGGGTGCACTTGAAGTCGGGCGCTCGCCTTGGTCATCGGCAGAGCGCCGGTTTTGCTGAAGTTCAGCAACATCAGGAGTTCGTAGCGCGAGAAGGTCAGACCGGTCGGTTTCAGAGCCTCGTCGACCCGGGCCATGACGATTTGCTGGGCCCGCACCAGAGAGGTCACGGCGGCCATTCCGTCGGCGACATCACCCCAGCCGTGGTCGACCCACTGGCGATGGGCCTCCTCGATCGGGTCCAGCGGGAGTGGGCGTGGCCGAGACATGCACCCGATCATTCCATGCGCACGGCCACCATCCCGCCATCCCGCCACATCCGGTCCGGCTCGGAACGCGCGAACCCACTTCGAATCAGAGTGAGCGCAAGGGTGGGCGGGCTCGGCTCGAAACGGCACTATTCAGTGCGAGGCGGGCGTGGCTGAGTGGTTGAGGCAACGGTCTGCAAAGCCGTTTACGCGGGTTCAATTCCCGCCGCTCGCTCTACGCGGTCAAGGGTGCCGCCAGGGTGCTCGGCTCGGTGGAACGACATCACCGAGCCGAGCACCTGCTTCAGGATTCGTCTGCCGCTTCGTAGGCGACTGCGGCGCCGAGCACGTCAAGGCGCACGCGCTGGCCGGTGGTCGGGGCCGCGGCGCTGGCGCGGCGCACGCGCACCGGGTCGGTGTCGCCGTCCAAGGCGATGGTCAGCATGACATCGGCGCCACGGAATTCCACCTCGCGCACCACGCCGCTGCTCTGTTCGGCATCCGAAACCACATGGGCCACCAGCTGTTCCGGACGGATCATGAGGGTCACCTGGCCCGAAGGCGCCGACTTCTGCACCGGGATTCGCCCGAGCGCGCACTTGGCGATATCCGCGTCGACGATCCCGTCGAGCAGTACGCAGTCGCCGAGAAAGCGGGCGGTGAACAGATCGGTGGGCGCGGCGTACACCTGCTCGGGCGCACCGACCTGGGTGAACCGGCCCTGCCGCATCACCGCGACCTGCTCGGCGAAGCAGAGCGCCTCTTCCTGATCGTGGGTGACCAGGATGCTCGTCATGCCTGCCGCGCGCAGCGTCTCGGCGACCGCCTGTCTGGTGGTGGTGCGCAGGCCCGCGTCCAGAGCGCTGAACGGTTCGTCGAGCAGCATCACGTCGGGTCTGCGTGCCAGGGCGCGGGCCAGCGCGACGCGCTGTTGCTGCCCGCCGGAGAGCTGATGCGGGCGGCGGTCGGCATAGGAGGGGTCCAGCGACACCATATCCAGCAGTTCGCCGACGCGGTGCTTGCCGCGGCGCATCCCACGGAATCCGCTGCGCAGACCGTAGGCGATGTTCTGGCCGACGGTCAGATGCGGGAACAGTGCGCCGTCCTGCGCGACGTAGCCGATGTTGCGCCGCTGCGGCGGCACCGAGAATCGATCCCCCACAACGGTTTCCGTGCCGATGGACACCGATCCGGCATCCGGCGACTCGAAGCCCGCGATCACCCGGAGCAGCGTGGTCTTGCCGCAGCCGGACGAGCCGACCACCGCGGTGGAACTCCCGTCGGGAACCTCCAGGGTGATCCCACCGAGAACCTGGGTGTGCCCGAACGCCTTCGCGACGTCGGCCACGACAAGTCGGCTCATACTCCCGCCGCCTTCCTGGATTGGGTGAACAGCAGATACGTCACCGGCACCGCCGCGACGATCATGAGCAGCGCATAGGGTGCCGCGGCCGCGTAGTCCAATTCGCCCGACAGCGACCAGAACCGCATGGCCAGCGTGCGAGTTCCGCTGGGCGCCAAGAGCAACGTCGCGGTGAGTTCGGTCGCGACGGCGACGAAGACCAGTGCGCCCGCGGACGCCGCGGCGGGCGCGCTGAGCCGCAACGTCACTCGCAGGAAGGTGGCCACACCGGACTGCCCGAGCGAGCGCGACACTTCCTCCAACCCGATCGGCACCTGCGCAAGCCCGGCTCGCACGCTGACCAGCGCCCGAGGCAGGAACATCAGCACATACGCGGCCACCACCATGGTCACCGTCTGGTAGAGCGGCGGCGCCCATCGGATGGTGACCGTCACCATGGCCAGGGCGATCACGATGCCGGGCAACGAGCTGGTGATGTAGTTGGCGCCCTCCACAATTCGGGCGAACGCCGAGGTAGAGCGCACCGCGATCCAGGCCACCGGGAACGCGCAGAGGGTAGTGATCAGGGCGGCCATGGCGGCCAGCGCGACGGTCTGCCCGAGCGCCTGGCCGATCTCGCCGAGATCCCACACCTTCGCACCACCCGACCGCAGCCAGCGCACGATCGTCCACAGCGGCACCCCGAGCGCGCCCGCGGTCACCGCTGTCAGTGCGACGAGCACCGGGATTGTGCCGAACCCGAGCCGAACCCGCGCCGCGGCGCGCGGCGCGCCGCTGCCGATCCTGGCGTAGCGCGCACTACCGCGGGCCGCCGCCTCGCCCGCGAGCAGCGCCAGGCAGCACAGCACGAGCACGCCGGCGAGCATGCTGCCCGCGGGACCGGCGAAACTGGATTGATACTGCTCGAAAATCGCGGTGGTGAAGGTGTCGAATCTGACCATCACGAACGCGCCGTATTCGGCGAGCAGGTGCAGTGAAATCAGCAGCCCGCCACCGAGAATCGCCAACCGCAATTGCGGAAGCACAATGCGCAGGAATACCGCCACCGGTCCGGAACCGAGGGCACGCGCGGATTCCTCCACCGAGGGATCGAGGCGACGCAGTGTCGCCGCCGCAGGCAGGTACACCAGCGGGAAATAGGACATGGTCGAGATGACGACACCGGCAGGCAGCCCGTGCATCGTCGGGAAAGCACTCACCCAGCCGTAGCTGTTCACGAAGGCGGGCACGGCGAGCGGAGCCGCGAACACCGGACCCCACCAGGCCGCGCCGGGGACCGCCGTGCGCTCGACCACCCAGGCGAGTCCGACCCCGAGCACCACGCAGATCGGCACCGTGAGCACCACCAGTCCGGCCGTATTGCGCAGCAGTTCACCGACTCTGGGCCGGAACACCAGATCGGCGGCCTGGTCGAGACCGGTGGAGAAGATCGTGGACACGATGTAGCCGAGCGGCACGAACGTCGCCGCGACAAGCAGCAGGGCGACGGTCGTGACGAGAGGCCCGGGTCTGCCGATCCGGGAGGAAACGACGGCGGTCCGAACAGCCACGGTTAGAGCAGACCTGCCTCGGTCATCAGCGCGGTCACCTTCTTGGCGTCGAGCTTGCTGGGATCGACCGACGGCGCCTGCAGATCGGCGAGCGGCGGCAACGCCGGGTTGGCCGCGACGTCACTGGCCACCGGGTACTCCATGGAGTTGCCATCGCGCAGGATCTGCTGCCCGGACTCGGCGGTGATGAACGCCAGGAACTTCTGCGCCGATTCCTGCTTCTTGCTCGACTTCAGCACGCCGCCGCCGGACACGCTGACGAAGGCGCCGGGGTCCTGGTTCTTGAAGTAGTGCAGCGCGGTGTCGGCACTGCTCTCCTTGGTGTTGGCCTGGTCGCGGTACCAGTAGTAGTGATAGATCACGCCACCGTCGGGCCGGCCGGAGTTGACGGCCTTCATGGTGGCGACATTGTTCGGGAACGCGGTGGCGTTGTCCTTCATGCCCTTGAGCCAGGCGCGCGTGGTGTCCTCGCCCTTCAGCGCGAGCAGGCCGGCCACGATGGCCTGGAAGTCGGCGCCCGAGACTCCCGCGCCCCAGCGGCCCTTCCATTGCGGCTGGGCGAGGTCCAGCAGCGACGCGGGCAACTGATCGGCGGCGACCTTGTCCTTGTTGTAGACGAAAACCGTTGAGCGGGCGGCGATTCCGGTCCACTTACCGGTGGAGGGGCGGAACTGCGCAGGCACCTGATCGAGAGTCCGCTTGTCGAGGTCGGCGAACAGGCCCGCGTTCTCGACCAGCGCCATGGCGGGGGAGTTCTCGGTCAGGAAGACGTCGGCGGGGGAGGCGGCGCCTTCGGCGACGAGCTGGTTGCCCAGCGCTGTGTCGCCGCCTTGCCGCAAGGTGACCTTGATGCCGGTCTGCTTGGTGAACGCGTCCACCCACTCTTTGGTGAGCGATTCGTGCTGTGCGTTGTAGACCGTGATTTCGTTGGTGTCGTCCGAGGAATTGGAGCAGGCCGTCATCCCTAGCACCGCGACCGCGACCGCGAGCGTCGCGGACACCGATTTCCATCTGACCGACACCATTATCTGTCCTTCCGACACGTAATAGCCCGCCTACCTATGATGAGGCTTACCTAAGCAACATACCGCGTTCGACGTGCGCGGATGGTATCGGTCCTGATGCGGCCGCAATGCGCGACGGCCGCTGGTGACGGTGTGCGGGCCGGTCGAACAACACCGCCCGTGACGGCTTGCAGGTCGCCCGAGCCACGCCCTTTTCGGGCTGTTATCGGAGTCCCGAGAAATCACGCAGCACAACGTGATTGCGATCGGCGCACGTGCCGAGCGTGTAATCCGGCAGCAGGCCGAAGTATTCGGCTCTGGTCGTCGCGCTCCATCGCTTGGCCGCGGGTGTGCGGGTTTTGTAGAAATTCACCATGTACCCGCCCTCGTAGAGTCGAAGCAGGCTGTAGCCGCCCGGATATTCCTTCACGGCGGCCACTTCCAGGAATTCGACGGCGCACGACGCGTCCGGGCGCGTGCGTCTGTTGCGGTGGGTGTGGCCGCTGTGCTGCAAAAACACGCCGGGAGCCCGCTCGTAGAGCGACTGCAGTTCGGCGCTGTCGGGGCGGTTCAGCACGAACCCGGGTCCTGCGGTGTTGGTGAGTCCGGACTCGATCGTCACCGGATGGTGGCCGAACACCAGCGTCGGACGGTCCGGGTCGGCGTGCAGCAGTTCGGCGAGGTGCTCGAATTGCGGGCGCTCGATGCTGCCGCCCGCGCCGTCGAGCTCGCTGGTGTCCAGGCCGATCAGCCGCAGCCCGCCGACCTCGTGCTCGATCAGCTGCTGACGTGGGGTGAATTCGTGGGCCCAGCAGTCGTGATGGTCGGCGGCCGCGGGTGCACAGGCTTGATAAGCCGCACCGAGATGGGGCCGGTCGTGGTTGCCACGCGCGACGAGATAGTCACGCCCCAGCGTGCCCCACCTGTCCAGGTGGGCACGGACGGCGCGGGACTCCGCGGCCGTCGCCTCGTTGGTGAGGTCGCCCGCGATGATCAGCCGGTCGGCGTCGCGGTCGGGACGGCGCAAGTCGTCGAGCAATGCCGCGAGCATCACCTCCGGATACGGCGGCAGGTCGGGTTCCTGCCGGAATCCGGGCGGCAGGTCGCCGATGACAAGACCGCTGACCTGCTCGCCGTAATGCACGTCGTTGGCCAGCGCGAGGGTGCGCAGCGGGCGGCCCGGTGGCGGCACCAATGTGGTGAATTCGCTGGTGGATTCGGGACTGCCAGGGGTCAGCGTGGTCAACGAGAGTGCGGGGCTCGCGCGCACGCCGTTCGACACCGCCTCGAATCGATAGCGGCGCCCGGGTTCGAGGCCGTCGATTTCCGCGTAGTGGAACGGGGTGGGCTCGGCGTCGGTGTAGACCGGTGTCACGGCGCGTGGCGAGTCGGCGGGGCCGAGGCGAACTTCGGTGTCGGAGTCCGCGGGCACCAGCCGTCCCGTGGGATCCGGCGTCACCGTGGTCCACGTCAGAATCACCGATCGATCGGTGATCGTGACGACTTCCAGGTCGGTGGCGACCAGTGAATTCGGTTGTGCCCGAGCCGCACTCGATCGGACCGTGCCTGTGACGGGCAGTAGCGCGGCAAGGCCGATGGCGGCGAGCAGGGTTCGGCGCGAGGGGCCGCAGCAACTCATAGACGACGGTGCGCGTTCAGTACTTGTCCGTTTCCGCCGAGCAGACCCGCCACTTGCCGTCTTCCTTCCGCAAATGTTCATTGGTGCTGTCGTCGGTGTCGGGCGCTTCGCCGGGGAGCGTGAGTGTCAGGTGTCCGACAACGTGCGCGGTCGCCCGGTCTCCGGTGATCACGATGTTCTCGATTCTATCGATGGTCACCGATACCTTGGACGCATCGAAGGCCTGCTTCTGCTCCTCGCTCAGCGCGTCGAACTCGGCGCGATCCGACGCGCACGCCTTCGCGGCCGCCGCCCGGAAGCCGTCTTTGCCGAGGGCGTCATAGAAGTCGTGGATCGCCACCTCGATCTTCTTTTCGTCGGAAGCGAGCGGCGTCTTGCCCTGCACCGTCAGCACCACACCCGCGGCAATCCCGCCCGCGATGATCAGCACCAGCACCAGCAAACCTATGAACAGTCCCGTTCGCTTCTTCTTCGGCGGTTGCGGGTACCCCTGCGGCGGATATCCGGGCGGCGGGTAGCCCGCGCCACCCTGCGGCGGGTACCCGTAGGGCTGCTGCGGCTGCGGCGGGTACGGCCCCTGTTGTGGATACCCCTGCTGACCTGGCTGTTCCGGGTATTGCGATCCGTACGGCTGCTGCCCGCTCGGCGGATATGTCATCGTCCCATCCCTCCGCTCACCCCCGGTCTGCCACGAAGATTACGGCACTGGGAGACCGGGCGAACGGAACCGGGAGAACGCTGGCGATGACCGGCCGTGGGCAAGCAGGTGCTGGTCAGCGGGGGCGGCGGCGGCCGACAATCGCGTTGATGTCGCGCAGCGCGTCCGCGGCTCGGCGTATCGCGTCGTCGGGTACGCCGGCCATCACCTGCTCGTGCACGCGGCCCGCGGTCGCCACCGCGGCCTCGGCGATGCGCAGGCCATCGGGCGTCAGCTGGACCCACCGACTGCGGCCATCGCCCGGGTTGTCGGCGCGTTCGATGCGGCCTACGGAGGTAAGGCGCTGCAGCACGTTGCTGGTGCCGCCCGAGGTCAGAAACAGTGCGCGGCTGAGCTCGCTCGGCTTGAGTCGATGTGGGGCGCCCGCGCGCAATAGTGCTGCCAGCACATCGAATTCGGCATAGGTGAGCCCGAATTCGGCGATCTCGGTCCGGATCGCCTGCTGCATCACCCCGTCGAGTCGCGAGATCCGCTTGCTCAGCTCCAGCGTCGCGATCAACGAGTCGGACAGGCCGTTGGCCTGCCATCCCGGCACCAGTTCGTCGACGTCATCCTGCACAGCGGGAAGTTTACTAGCTTTCATTATTGCTTTCTTAAAAGCTTTTCATCTAGCCTTGGGCTATGAGTTCGACACTTCTTCTCCGCGGCGGCATCGTGCTGGACACCGAGCCGTGGCCGCGGGTCACCGAGCACACCGACGTCTTGATCGAGAACGGTCGAATCGCCGCTCTCGGAACGGGATTGAGCGCACCCGAGGTGCTCGACGTCAGCGGTCACATCGTGATGCCGGGGTTCGTCGACACTCATCGGCACACCTGGCAGGCGGCCATCGGCGCGACCATGGCCGACGCCACCCTCGGCGACTACCTCGCGCGTGTCCTCGGTGGTTACGCGCCGCGCTATCGACCTGCCGACGTTCGCATCGGCAACCTCGCGGGAGCATTGGACGCGCTGGGTTCCGGTACAACGACGCTGCTCGACTGGTCACAGCTCAATGCCACTCCGGAACACACCGACGCCGCGATCCAGGGACTCCGCGAGTCGGGCATCCGCGGTGTATTCGCCTATGGCGGGCCCGCTCCCGCGTCGGTCATGCCTCGGCTGACGTTCGCCTACGCCGCGATGGGGCCCGAAATCGCCGGAGCGGACGAGGGGATTCGAGAATGGCGCGAAGCCAGGGATCTCGGTCTGCCGATCACCGTGCACATGGGCGGCAATGGAAGAGAAAGCGCGGCAAAGGGATTGGCCGTGCTGGCGACGAACAAGCTGCTCGGGCCGCACACCACGTATATCCACCCCAACTATTTCTCCGACGACGAACTGCGGCAGATAGCCGATACCGGCGGCACTGCGTCGATCGCGCCGATCAGCGAGGCAGGCCTGCACATCGGCTACCCCGCAACCGGCCGCCTGCGTGCGGCCGGTATCCCAACCTCTCTCAGCACCGACTCCGTCACCAGTGGCCCCGGCGACATGTTCGGCGTGATGCGGGCCGCCTACCTACTCGAAAGGGCCCGTCCCGGACTGGAATTCACCACTCGTGACGTCCTGCGCATGGCCACCCTCGATGGCGCGCAGGTACTCGGCCTCGGCGATGTCACCGGCTCGCTGCGCCCAGGCAAACAAGCCGACCTGCTCGTGCTGCGCACCGACAGCCTCGGCATGAGCGCCCTACTCGACCCGATCGCCGCAGTGGTCCTTGCTGCCGGACCTGCCGATATCGACACTGTGTTGGTCGGCGGCGAGATCGTCAAACGCGGTGGGCGACTTGTCCATCACCGAATCGATGCGGTGCGGGCCGAGCTATTGGAGTCGGCCCGCCACGTGGCGACCGTGTGAATTGCTATCGGTGACGGGCGGGCCAGATCACGGCTCGAGGGCCGTTTTCGGGGACCGTGCACGCGACTTGATCATGGGCGTGAAGGCCATACACGCGAGCGCGGACTGACCCGAGTACGCAAGAGTTGGAGGTTACGCGCTCAGAAGGTGCTGCCCGAGCATTCCACCGCGGCGTCCTTGCCGGTAGCGGTTTTCTCGTCGGTCACCTTGCCATCGCCGGTGACCCGGCACGTTACGGATGTTCCGTTGGTCTGCGCGCGGAGGCCGACAATCACGATCCCCAAGTTGTTGGTGACCGAATTCGATCACGGTGCCGCCACTTCGACTTCCCGTCGCGTCATCGCCGCAATCGTTACCCGGCTCCGACCTTGGTTACCGTAGATCGTAAGGGGTTGCCCGGTGCGGGCAGTCGGCTCCAGCGGCCGGCCCGGCCGACCTGGGATCCGTTGATCTCGGCGCAGCCTCCGTTATCCGATGACCCGGATGATCTCGTCGTCGAATATTTCTTGCGTCTGGAAGGACACTCCGGAGTCGAGGAGCCGGGTGTGAAGTGCGGATCGCCAGGGCCGCGGGTCGCCCCACGTTCCGTAGAGCTTCGTCGGCGAGAGGGCAACGATCCGCAGACCGTCCCGGGCGGCAGTCCACGCGGCAGCCGCGACGCCGGGTGTGTGTTCGGACCGATAGTCGTCCATCGCGACAATACCGTTGTCCACCAGTATATTTCGCGCTGTTTCGATATCGTCCCGCACAATTCGATAGAGGTGCGATCCGTCGATATGCACGAAACGGTAGCGGCGCTGCGCCAAGATCGGGCGGGCTGCGGGGCTGTCCATTCGCAGGATTCGCGGTGGTGACGAATGGAACCGCGCATAGTTGGCTCGGAATGCCGATTCGGTCAGATCGCCGTAATCGCGACGGTTCTCGGTGAAATTGGACGGGTCTGGCGCGGGGTCCTCGAACAGATCGACGACCGTGAACTCTTCCCCGCTCCGCCGGTATTCGCCGATGAGGACCGAGGATTTGCCGAAGCAGCAACCGATTTCGGCGAGATCGGCAACCCCGCATCTATGCTCCGAGAGCTCGAGGAAGAACCGGAACAGCATCGGATCGGGGGGGTAAAACCACCCGGATATCCCGTCGAGATCAGCGTCCGTGATCATCCACACCTCCTGCGATCGCAGGCTCCTGCAGATATCGGGCAACGATTCCTTCGAATACCGGCACGGGGTAACCGAGGGTAGAGGGGCGCACTGTCCACGGGCAGATTGAACCATGAGCGGCCCGGATGCGCTGTCCCGGAAGTGTTCGGCTCACGATCGAGTCGAGCGTAACGGCGATCTGCGCGGCGCAGCGTCATGCCACCCGCGAAAGTCGCGGCCGCTGCCTTACCGCGTACTCCATGATGCGACGTATGACCGAGATCGTCGCAGATAACCTATTGACGCGGTGGTCGACGAGGAAGCGTCATCCGGTGCCACTGATGCGTGCCGAGACAGTGAACAGAAAAGGCTCCTGGCCAGGAACTGTCTGGTCAGGAGCCTTTCTTCGGTGCCCTCGGCAGGAATCGAACCTGCGGCCTTCTGCTCCGGAGGCAGACGCTCTATCCCCTGAGCTACGAGGGCGGGATAGATCTCGGCCGGACGCCGGGTGGGGCGGCCGATCGGGCGGGGCAAGCGTATCGCATTGGCAGCTGTCCGCCAAAAAGTGCGCCGGGTCGGGTGGTTTCGCGGGTTCGACCCGGGTCTCAGGTCACCGGCAGGGGTGTTGCGCCTCTGGTGGTGAGCATGGTGGTCATCAGCTGGGCCTCGCCACGCTGGGTTGTCTCCATGGTGCTCGCCAGGCTGCGCACGGCGGTGGTTTCGGCGTGCTCGGCCGCGTATCGGATCATCGACATGCCGCCCTGGTGATGGCGCAGCATCAGCTGCAGGAACATCGTGTCCAGCGCCGGGCCGGTGGCTTGGCGCAGCGCTGTCATCTCCGCGTTGGTCGCCATGCCGGGCATGGTCGGCATCGGGCCGGACATCGGGTGGCCTGCCGTGCTGCCTGCGGCGCCGTGGTCGTGGCCGCCGCCCGCGGGTTCACTCATCCAGCCCATGTAGCCGTCGACGTCCTGCATCGGCTTGCCCCACAGTTGCAGCCAGCCCTGCATCCTGCCGAGCTGGGCCTGCTGGGTGGTCAGGATGTCGTAGGCGAGCCTGCGTACGTCGTTGTCGGCGGAGCCGATGAGCGCGACGCCCGCCATGTCGACCGCCTGGGCATGGTGGGCGGACATGTCCTGGCTGAAACCGGTGTCCGCGGCGTTCGGGTCGGGTTCGGCGTTGCGGTCCAACGGAATCCGGGCGAGGACACCGACGGCGAAACCGATCAGCAGGATGCCGATCGCGCCGATGACCAGCAGCGCGGTGCGCTGACGGCGGAACTGTGCGCCGAGACCGGTGCCGTCGCCATCTTCGGATGCGGCGGTCGGGTCCTGTTCGGTCGGACTGCCGCAGGCATCACTGCCGGAAGTGGCGGTCGAGTCCGGCTCGGTTCCTGTGTCGGCCATCTACTGGCCCGTCGTCGGTTGACCGGGGGCAGGTTGCGTCGGGATCTGCGCACCGGGCAGGCCCGGAGCACCGGGCAGACCGGGAACGCCGGGCACACCCGGGATGCCGCCGGGCAGGCCCGGAGCACCGGGCAGACCGGGAACGCCGGGCACACCCGGGATGCCGCCGGGCAGGCCCGGCATGCCGCCGAGCTCGGCCGGATCGGGTTCGAGGCCCTTACCGTCCATCGGCACCGCATCCGGTCCGGGCGGGCTCGGGTCGAACGGCAGCGGGTTGTTCGCGTCGAAGGACGGGTTGGAGCAGCTCGCGCCCACCTCGGGGTAGGCGCCGTAAGGGTTGGCGCGCAGCGCCGTGAGGAACTGGTTGACCCGCTTGTCGTCGGGGCTGTCCAGGGTCAGCCGATGGCCCCAAGACTGCAGCGACACCGCCGAGGTCAGGCCGGGGTAGGGCGACATCAGGGTCTGCTGCTTGCCCTCGACCTTCTTCTTCAGCGTTTCGATTCCCGCGGTGTCCACCTTGTCCGGGTTATAGGTGATCCACACCGCGCCGTGCTCGAGCGAATGCACCGCGTTCTCCACCCGGATCGGCTTGCTGTACACCACGCCGGTGCAGTTCGCCCAAGCCTGATCGTGCGGGCCGCCGAACGGCGGGCTCTGGTCGTAGGCCACCCGCTGGGCGCCCGAGACGTGCAGACCGGCCTGGTACTCCTGCTTGGTCACGCCCGAGATCTGATCGGAGGGGTCTTTGCGCTGGGCGCTCGGCGTGTATTTCTCGAGGTCGGCCTTGTCCCGGTACTTCGGGACCAGGCTGTAGGCGAGGACACCGACCAATGCGATGATGACCGCGGCAGCGCCGATGGCCAGCCACGGAATCTGGCGCTTCTTGCCGAACGGGCTCTTGCCACCGCCCCTTTTGCGCGAAGACGACGACTTCCCGGCGGCCCGGACGGCTTTGGCCGATTTGGCACTTGTGCTCGGCATTGCTCGTTGTGCTCTTTCGACGTGATGGATCCGCTGGCAGTGCGGTGCCCACTCGAGGTGCACACCCGCCCAGACCATAGGATAGAGACTCGTGACTCCAGCTGACCTTGCAGATCTCCTTCGCGCAACTGCGGCGAAGGTGCTTGTCGAACGTGGACTGGACCCTGCGGTCCTGCCCGACGCGGTCAGTGTGGAGCGCCCCCGTAATCCGGAACATGGTGACTATGCCACGAATGTGGCGATGCAGGTCGGCAAGCGGGCCGGAACCAATCCACGCGAATTGGCAGCCTGGCTGGCCACCGCGCTCGCCGCGACCGACGGCATCGATTCCGCCGATGTGGCCGGTCCCGGCTTCCTGAACATCCGGCTCGCCGCGTCCGCGCAGGGCGCGATCGTCGCGCAGGTGCTCGCGGCAGGCCAGGGGTACGGCACGTCGGAAGCGTTGACGGGAACTCGCATCAACCTGGAGTTCGTGTCGGCCAATCCGACCGGCCCCGTGCACCTCGGCGGTACCCGCTGGGCCTCGGTCGGTGACGCGCTCGGCCGGATCCTGGCCGCGCAGGGCGCCGACGTGACCCGCGAGTACTACTTCAACGATCACGGCGCGCAGATCGACCGCTTCGCCAAGTCGCTGGTCGCTGCCGCCTCCGGCGCGCCGACGCCGGAGAACGGGTACGCGGGCGCTTACATCACCGAGATCGCCGACAAGATCGTCGCCGGACGTCCCGATGCGCTGACGCTGCCGGAGGCCGAGCGGCTCGAGCTGTTCCGTGCCGAGGGCGTCGAGCTGATGTTCGCCCAGATCAGGGCGTCGCTGCACGAGTTCGGCACCGACTTCGACGTCTACTTCAACGAGAGCTCGCTGTTCGAGTCCGGCGCGGTGGAGCAGGCCGTCACCACCCTCAAGGACTCCGGCGATCTGTACCAGAAGGACGGCGCGTGGTGGATCGCCAGCTCGGAATACGGTGACGACCAGGATCGCGTGGTCATCAAGAGCGACGGCAACGCGGCCTACATCGCGGGCGACATCGCCTACTTCCAGAACAAGCGAGCCCGCGGCTTCGACCTGTGCATCTACATGCTCGGCGCCGACCATCACGGCTACATCGGCCGGTTGAAGGCCGCCGCCGCCGCGTTCGGCGACGACCCGGCCACCGTCGAGGTGCTGATCGGGCAGATGGTGAATCTGGTCAAAGACGGCGTCGCGGTGAAGATGAGCAAGCGCGCGGGCACCGTTGTCACCCTCGACGACCTCGTCGAGGCGATCGGCGTCGACGCGGCCCGCTATGCGCTGGTGCGCAGCTCGGTGAACTCGAGCATCGATATCGATCTGAACCAGTGGACCAGCGAGAACAACGAAAACCCCGTCTACTACGTGCAATACGCGCACGCCAGGTTGTCGTCGTTGGCGCGCAACGCGGTGGATCTCGGGGTGAGCGCCGCGAACCCGGACTTCGGGTTGCTCGCCACTGAGCACGAAGGCGAACTCATCCGCACCATCGGCGAGTACCCGCGGGTGGTCGCCAGCGCCGCGAGCCTGCGTGAACCGCACCGGGTCGCCCGCTATCTGGAGGAGCTCGCCGGCGCGTACCACCGGTTCTACGGCGCCTGCCAGGTGCTGCCCAAGGGTGACGAGGAGCCGACGCCGCTGCATACCGCACGGCTCGCGCTGTGTGAGGCCAGCCGTCAGGTGCTCGCCAACGGCCTCGGGCTGCTCGGCGTCAACGCACCGGAGCGCATGTGAACGGGCTATCGGGCTTCGAGACGAGCAGTATGAGGAAGGTAGTTCAGTGAGCGCGCATCCAGCCGGACCCCGGCACGCCGAGATCCCGCACGCCCCCAGTCTGGCCGAGCGCCCGCGTGATCCGAAGCAGATGATCGACCTGCCCGTCAATGTGTGGCCGCGCAACGCTTCTCGCGATGCCGACGGTGTCGTCCAGTTGGCCGGGGTGCCGGTGCACGAGCTGGCCGCACAGTTCGGCACCCCGCTGTTCGTGGTGGACGAGGACGACTTCCGTTCCCGCTGTCGCGATATGGTGCGCGCGTTCGGCTCGAATGCGCGAGTCCACTACGCGTCCAAGGCATTCCTGTGTGGCGAGATCGCGCGCTGGATCCGCGACGAAGGTCTCTCGCTGGACGTGTGCTCCGGCGGCGAGCTCGCTGTCGCGCTGCACGCGGGCTTCCCGGCCCAGCGAATCGCGTTGCACGGCAACAACAAGTCGGTTCCCGAGCTGGAGGCCGCGGTCGCGGCGGGCGTCGGGCACGTGGTGGTCGACTCGCTGATCGAGATCGATCGCCTCGAGGTGGTCGCGGGCCGCGCGGGCGTCGTGCAGGACGTGCTCGTTCGTGTCACCGTCGGTGTGGAAGCCCATACACACGAATACATTTCGACCGCGCACGAGGATCAGAAGTTCGGTTTCTCCATCGCGGGCGGCGATGCCATGGAGGCGCTGGCACGCGTCTTCGAGGCCGACAACCTGCGTCTGGTCGGGCTGCACTCGCACATCGGGTCGCAGATCTTCGAGCTCGACGGCTTCGAGATCGCCGCGCGCCGGATGCTCGGACTGCTGCGCGCTGCCGTCGACAAGTTCGGCATCGAGCGAACCGCCCAGATCGCCACCCTGGATCTCGGTGGCGGCCTTGGTATTTCGTACCTGCCGAACGACGATCCGCCGCCGCTGGACGAGTTCGCGACGAGCCTGCGCAAGCTGGTCGGCGAGGAAGCGGCCCGAGCCGGACTGCCGGAGCCGACCATCGCGGTGGAACCGGGTCGCGCCATCGCGGGACCCGGCACAGTCACGCTGTACGAGGTCGGCACGGTCAAGGACGTCTCGCTCGACGGCGGACTGACCCGCCGCTACGTCAGCGTCGACGGCGGCATGAGCGACAACATCCGCCCCGCGCTGTATCAGGCGGACTACGATTGCCGTCTGGTCTCGCGCTCCTCGGACGCCGACCCGGTGGTTGCTCGCGTGGTCGGAAAGCACTGCGAGAGCGGCGATATCATTATTCGGGACACCTGGATGCCCGCCGACGTCGGCCCTGGTGATCTGGTCGCGGTGGCGGCCACCGGTGCGTATTGCTACTCGATGTCGAGTCGATACAACCAGCTGACACGTCCCGCGGTCGTCGCAGTGCGCGACGGAGTTCCGCGACTCATTCTGCGCCGGGAAACGGTGGCGGACCTGCTCAGCCTGGAGGTGTAGATGAGCAACACCGACGCAGCCTCGCTCATCGGAGCCGATCGGGTGCGGGTATCCCGCACTAACACAGAGGTGGAATCATGACCAATGCCGCGAAGCAAGGGACCTGGGGAACCGATCGTCCGATCGGGGTCGCGGTCCTCGGGATGGGCAATGTCGGCACCGAGGTGGTGCGCATTCTGCGCGACCACGCCGATGACCTGCGCTCGCGCGTCGGCGCACCGGTCGTGCTCCGCGGTGTCGCGGTGCGCAACCTCGACACCGACCGTGGTCTACCCGCCGGACTGCTGACCACCGACGCCGACGCGCTCGTCGCCCGCGACGACGTCGACCTGGTTGTCGAGGTCATCGGCGGCATCGATCCGCCGCGCAGACTGATCCTGGCCGCGCTGAATGCGGGCAAGTCCGTGGTGACCGCCAACAAGGCGCTGCTCGCCGATTACACCGGCGAGCTGGCCGCGGCCGCCGAGCGCAGCCGCGCCGACCTGTACTTCGAGGCCGCCGTCGCGGGCGCCATCCCGGTCGTGCGCCCGCTCATCCAGTCGCTGGCCGGTGATCGGGTCAACAAGGTCGTCGGCATCGTCAACGGCACCACCAACTTCATCCTCTCCGCGATGGACGAGACAGGCGCCGACTACTCGGACACGCTCGCCGAGGCCACCCGCCTCGGATACGCCGAGGCCGACCCGACCGCCGACGTCGAGGGCTACGACGCCGCCGCGAAGGCCGCGATCCTGGCCTCACTGGCCTTCCACACCCGGGTCACCGCCGCCGACGTGTACCGCGAGGGCATCTCGAAGATCTCCGCGGAGGACCTGGAGACCGCGTCCGAGCTGAACTGCACTGTCAAGCTGCTCGCCATCTGCGAGCGCGTCGACTCGGGCCCCGGCGAGCCCGGCCCGGAAGAAGGCGGCAAGGAGCGCGTCTCGGTGCGCGTCTACCCGGCCCTCATCCCGCGCAAGCACCCGCTGGCCGCGGTCACCGGTGCGTTCAACGCGGTGGTCGTCGAGGCGGACAACGCGGGACGGCTGATGTTCTACGGTCAGGGCGCCGGCGGCGCTCCGACGGCGTCCGCGGTGCTCGGTGATCTGGTGATGGCCGCGCGCAACAAGTTCTACGGTGGCCGTGCTCCCGGCGAATCGGTTTATGCTGAGCTACCGATCGCGCCGATCGGCGATACGCCGACCCGTTACCACGTGAACCTGCAGGTCGAAGACCGTCCTGGGGTTCTGGCCAAGGTGGCGGGCGAGTTCGCCAAGCACGGGGTGAGCATCTCGACCGTCCGCCAGGAAGGGCACGGCAACGGTGCGCGCCTTGTTGTCGTGACCCACCACGCGGTGGAGTCGGCGCTCGCGGACACCGTGGCCGCTCTCGCGGAGATGGAGTCCGTCACATCCGTGACCAGTGTTCTGAGATTGGAAGGCACCGAAGAATGAGGACGAATGTGCGGACAATCGCCGACATTCGAGGCGATATGTCGACAGGTTTCCGGTGCGCACCCGCTCCCGGTCCGACGCAGGGAGCGCTGGCATGAACACCGCAGGCGTCGCGCCGCAGACCGGAGTGCATTCCCGCTGGCCGGGGCTGATCGCGGCCTATCGTGATCGACTCGCGGGCGCAGCCGACTGGGAGCCGGTCACCCTCTTCGAGGGCGGCACCCCGCTGGTGCCCGCACCGCACCTGTCCGAGCTGACCGGATGTGATGTGTATCTCAAGGTCGAGGGGCTCAATCCGACGGGTTCGTTCAAGGACCGCGGCATGACGATGGCGATCACCGACGCCAAGTACCGCGGTCAGACCGCCGTGCTGTGCGCCTCCACCGGCAACACCTCGGCATCCGCCGCCGCTTACGCGACCCGCGCGGGCATGACCTGCGCCGTGCTGATCCCGCAGGGCAAGATCGCGATGGGCAAGCTGGCCCAGGCCGTCATGCTCGGCGCGAAGATCATCCAGGTCGAGGGCAATTTCGACGACTGCCTGGAGCTGGCGCGCAAGGTGACCTCGGAATTTCCGAGCATCGGTCTGGTGAACTCGGTGAACCCGGCCCGCATCGAGGGGCAGAAGACGGCCTCGTTCGAGATCTGCGATGTGCTCGGCAAGGCGCCGGATGTGCATGTGCTCCCGGTGGGCAACGCGGGCAACATCACCGCCTACTGGCGCGGTTACCGCGAGTACTACGCCGACGGCATCACCACGCAGCTGCCGCGCATGCTCGGTGTGCAGGCCGCGGGTGCCGCGCCGCTGGTCAACGGCGCCCCGGTCAAGGACCCGGAAACCATCGCCACCGCCATCCGGATCGGCGCGCCCGCGTCCTGGAACGGTGCGATGGAAGCCAAGGAGCAGTCCGGTGGCGCGTTCCGCGCCGCCACCGACGAGGAGATCCTGGAGGCGTACCGACTGGTCGCCGCCACCGAGGGCGTCTTCGTCGAGCCTGCTTCGGCGGCCAGCGTCGCAGGTCTGCTCGCGGCCCGCAAGGAGGGCTGGCTCGACTCCGGCCTGACCGTTGTGTGCACCGTCACCGGCAACGGACTCAAGGATCCCGACACCGCGCTGTTGGGAATGCCGCAGGTCCAGGCGATCAAGGTCGACCCGGTCGCGGTGGCCGCCGAACTAGAGCTGGCATGAGTTGAGCACTCGGGAAAGTCAACTGCATGAGCGGGCAGCAGCCATGACGCGGACGCTGCCCGCTGGGTTGTCCGTGCTCGCGCGGGTGCCCGCCTCCAGCGCGAACCTGGGTCCCGGATTCGATTCGCTCGGTATGGCATTGGGCATCTACGACGAGATCGAGGTGCGCACTACCGATTCCGGCCTGACAATCCGGGTGGAGGGTGAGGGCGCCGACGACGTGCCGTGGGGCCCTTCGCATCTGGTGGTGCGTGCCATCGAGCGTGGCCTGGAATCCGCCGGCGTGTGGGCCGACGGTCTCGATGTGTTGTGCCGCAACGTGATTCCGCATTCGCGTGGACTGGGTTCGTCGGCCTCCGCGGTGGTCGGCGGGCTGGCCGCCGGCTGTGCGCTCGCCGCGAAATTGGATCCGGCACTGGCCACCGGCGCGGACCAATTGGTGCAGCTGGCATCGGAATTCGAAGGTCATCCGGACAACGCGGCCGCCAGCGTGCTCGGCGGTGTGGTGGTGTCCTGGACCGAGACCGACCGGCCCGCCGATGCGGGCGCGGACGGCACCGCGGCCGCGCCGACCCGGATCTACCGTGCGGTGCGCCTCGAGCCGCATCCCGACCTGCGTGCGGTGGTGCTCATTCCCGAGGAGCGCTCGTCCACCGCGCACACCCGTGGTCTGCTGCCCGAGGTGGTGCCGCACGGCGACGCCGCGTTCAACGCCAGCCGGGCCGCCCTCGCGGTGGTCGCGCTGACGGAACGTCCGGATCTGCTGCTGCCCGCGACCGCGGATCGGCTGCATCAGAGCCAGCGTGCGCCCGCCCTGCCGCTGACGACCGCATGGATCCATCGGCTGCGGGCGGCCGGTATCGCGGCGACGGTTTCCGGCGCGGGCCCGACCGTACTGGCCCTCGTCACCAGCGAATTCCCCCGGGAACTCCGCGAACTGGCTGCCGCGGACGGTCTGCGGGTGGTCGAGCCGGGACTCGCAGAAGGCGTCCAGGTCGACTGACGGCGAGTCTGCCTTGCCGAGGTTGACAGTTGCCAGCTATCCTGAGCGAGTCCGTACATCGTGCGCATCAGACGCCGGTGCTTCATCAGGGCAATCGCTCCAGCAGGCTCCAGGCTCGAGCCTCCAGGCCATGGGGGTGCTGCGTAGCTGCGCAACTGGAATGATCTCTCCCACCTTTCACAAACTGGTGGCGAAGCCGCCGGTCCGGCGGGGCAGGTGATACGGCACAAGCGACCGGCAGGACGGATGTCCGGCGGTTGTACTCCGAGTTCGGCACAGTGCCCGGACTGCGGAACAAACCCTCGAAATAGCACACGGCAATCGAGGGAAGGAAAGGATTTCCGTGACAGATACGGACCTGCTCGCGACACCCGGGGTGGAATCCAACCCAACGACCCCGGGCGACCGCGAAAGTGACTCCGGACAGATTTCGAAGATGAGCGAACAAACCGACGTCGCACGATCGGGGCTGACTGGAATGTTGTTGCCGCAGTTGCGCGCGCTCGCGGGGGAGCTCGGTATCCGAGGCACCTCCGGAATGCGCAAAGGCGATTTGATCGCCGCTATCAAGGAAAACCAGGCCGGAAAGTCGGCGAAGGCAGAAAAGTCCGCGCGTGGCGAGGTGAAGTCCGATGCGGACACCGCCAAGGCGGTGCCGGTGCAGGCAACCCTGGATGTGACGCCCGCGGCTCCTGCCGTGGTGAACGAGGCTTCCGCTCAGTCGAATCAGGCTCCCGTCGCGGCTCAGTCGAATGAGGCTCCCGCGGCCACGTCGAAGTCCGCTCCCTCGAAGTCTGCTCGATCCGAGCAAACGCAGGCCGACTCGGCGCAGGCCGAGGCCGCGCCGACCGAGACCACCGAGGAATCCGGCCGCGAGCCGGGTCAGCGTGGTCGTGGCAGGCAGCGTCGCGGACGTGACCAGGCCCGCTCCGGTGGCGAGGCGTCGGTTGAATCGCGGGGTGACGAGCCGAAGCAGGACCAGGAGCAGGGCGAACGCCGCCGCGAGCGGAGTCAGTCCGGCGAGCGGAGTCAGTCCGGCGAACGCGGCCAGTCCGGTGAGCGTGGTCAGTCCGAGCGCGGCAACCAGAACGGGAACGGCAATCGGGACCGTGGCGGCGAAAGCCGTGGCGGCGACAGCAGCCGTGGTGGTGACGAGGACGAGGGCGGTCGCGGACGGCGTGGACGCCGCTTCCGCGAACGTCGTCGTGGTCGCGACCGCGAAGGCGGCCCGAGCACGGGCGAGGCCCGTGAGCTGGAGATCCGCGAAGACGACGTGTTGCAGCCGGTCGCGGGCATCCTCGACGTGCTCGACAATTACGCGTTCGTGCGGACCTCGGGCTACTTGGCCGGACCGAACGACGTGTACGTCTCGATGAACCTGGTCCGCAAGAACGGCCTGCGCCGCGGTGACGCGATCACCGGTGCGGTGCGCGCCCCGCGTGACGGTGAGCAGAGCAACCAGCGGCAGAAGTTCGATCCGCTGGTGCGATTGGACACCGTCAACGGCGGTGACGTCGATGCGGCCAAGCGTCGTCCCGAGTTCAGCAAGCTGACCCCGCTCTACCCGAATCAGCGACTGCGTCTGGAAACCACGCAGAACAAGCTGACCACGCGTGTGATCGACCTGATCATGCCGATCGGCAAGGGCCAGCGTGCGCTGATCGTCTCCCCGCCCAAGGCGGGTAAGACCACGATCATGCAGGACATCGCGAACGCGATCGCCATCAACAACCCCGAGGTCTACCTCATGGTTGTGCTGGTCGACGAGCGTCCGGAAGAGGTCACCGACATGCAGCGCTCGGTGAAGGGTGAGGTCATCGCCTCCACCTTCGACCGGCCGCCGTCAGACCACACCTCGGTCGCCGAGCTGGCCATCGAGCGGGCCAAGCGCCTGGTCGAAATGGGCAAAGACGTTGTGGTGCTGCTCGACTCGATCACCCGATTGGGCCGTGCGTACAACAACTCCTCGCCCGCCTCCGGCCGCATCCTCTCCGGTGGTGTCGATTCCACCGCGCTGTACCCGCCCAAGCGGTTCCTCGGCGCGGCGCGCAACATCGAGAACGGCGGCTCGCTGACGATCATCGCCACCGCGATGGTGGAGACCGGTTCGACCGGTGACACGGTGATCTTCGAGGAGTTCAAGGGCACCGGCAACGCGGAGCTCAAGCTGGACCGCAAGATCGCGGAACGGCGTGTATTCCCCGCGGTGGACGTCAATCCGTCCGGTACCCGTAAGGACGAGCTACTGCTCAGCCCCGACGAGGCCGCGGTGCTGCACAAGCTGCGCCGCGTATTGACCGGCCTCGACTCGCATCAGGCGATCGATCTGCTGATCGACCGACTGAAGAAGAGTAAGAACAACCTCGAGTTCCTGATGCAGGTGAGCAAGACCGCGCCAGGCGCACTCGACGAATGAGCCAGTCCGCCTCCTCGCGACTTCAGCGCACAAGTGAGTGCCGCGAGAGTCGCACGGCGGGCCGGCGGTTGAGTACTCGGCGACTTCTGGGCGTATCCCGGGAGTTACCCATGTGCTCGCGAAATCAGTAATTGCTCTGGCAAGCTCAGGGGCTCCGTGTACACGGAGCCCCTGAGTGCTTCGTGGACCGAAGAAGACCAGTCCGATGGCCGCGGCACCAATGATCATGCAGCCCAGAATCATTGCGGTGGTTGCGGTCGTGTCGGTACGGCTACCGGTGTGCGCGGGCTCGAAGGCCGTAGCGGTCGGAACCGCGTATCCGGCGGTCGAGGTGTTCGGGGCGTCGGGTACGGCAAGCCAGCCCACCGCGACAGTGAGAATCAACAGGGCGAAGATCGCGAGGGCGAATCGGCTGTTCATGGAGTTCTCCTTTCTGTCTCGGCACGGCGTTGTGCTACCAGGGCTCAAACTCTATGAACAGCGGTGTTCGCATCCCTGAGTAGCCGACTACTCGACTTAAGAGTTTGCTAAGAGTGTGTGATCCGCGCGCCCGGACTTCCAGGGGCGGGAAGGGTGGGGGAGTACTTGCCGCCCGGGAACAAACCCGTACCCGGATGCGTTTTGGGAGCGTAGCGGCAGTTCTGGCATACTGAACGGTCGTTGCGTCTGCTCACTGAGCAGACCTCCCGCCTAGTCGGCTCCGGTTCACGCTCTCGCGATCTGCGAGGGCGACCCGGCGGCCAATATCGAGAGGACACCCATGAAGGCAGGAATCCACCCGACGTATGTCGACACCACGGTCGTCTGTGGTTGCGGCAACACTTTCCAGACTCGCAGCACCAAGGAGTCGGGACACATCACCGTCGAGGTCTGCTCGCAGTGCCATCCGTTCTACACCGGCAAGCAGAAGATCCTCGACACCGGCGGCCGTGTGGCCCGCTTCGAGGCTCGCTACGGCAAGCGTGCCGGCAAGAAGGCCGAAGCCGAAGCCGACGCCAAGTAGCTTCCTCGCCGACGCCCGGTCCTGCTTCTGCAGGCCGGGCGTCGGTGCTTTTGTGTGGTCCCGGTCTTCGCCCGGGATGGCGTGGAAAATCGAGAGGAAGCAGTTACCGTGACGCAACCGTCCGCGATCGATGACATTCTGGCCGAGCACGCGGGCTTGGAGATGCAGCTGTCGGATCCGGCGCTGCACAACGATCCGGGCGCCGCGCGCCGGGTCGGGAAGCGGTTCGCCGAGTTGGCCCCCGTCATGGCTACCTATAACAAGCTGCAGACCGCCCGCGACGATCTCGCCGCCGCCAGGGAACTCGCGGCCGACGACGCGGCTTTCGCGGCAGAGGTGCCCGATCTGGAACGCCAGGTCGTCGAGCTGGAGCAGACGCTGGCGGATCTGCTCGCGCCGCGCGACCCGCACGACGGCGACGATGTGGTGCTGGAGGTCAAGTCCGGCGAGGGCGGCGAGGAATCCGCGCTGTTCGCCGCGGACTTGGCCCGCATGTACATCCGCTACGCCGAGCGGCACGGGTGGAAGGTCGAGGTTCTCGACGTCACGATCTCCGACCTCGGCGGCTACAAAGACGCCACGCTATCGATCAAGAGCAAGGACGCCGCACGCGACGGTGTCTGGTCGCGATTCAAATTCGAGGGCGGTGTGCACCGGGTCCAGCGCGTCCCGGTGACCGAATCGCAGGGCCGCATCCACACCTCGGCCGCGGGCGTGCTCATCTATCCGGAGCCCGACGAGGTGGAAGAGGTGCAGATCGACGAAACCGATCTGCGCATCGACGTCTACCGCTCCTCCGGCAAGGGTGGGCAGGGCGTCAACACCACCGACTCGGCCGTTCGCATCACCCACCTGCCCTCGGGCATCGTGGTGACCTGCCAGAACGAGCGTTCCCAGTTGCAGAACAAGGCACGCGCCATGCAGGTGCTCGCCGCGCGGCTGCAGGCACTCGCCGAAGAGCAGGCCGACCAGGAAGCCGCGGCGGGCCGGGCCAGCCAGATCCGCACGGTCGACCGCTCCGAGCGCATCCGCACCTACAACTTCCCGGAGAACCGGATCGCCGACCACCGCATCGGATTCAAGGCCCACAACCTGGATGCTGTGCTCGATGGCGATATGGACGCACTGCTCGATGCACTGGGCAAGGCGGATCGCGAAGCCCGAATGGCCGCCGAATAAGCCTCGATCAGGCAAAGTCAGCGCTATGAGTCGTGAGCCGCTGCGTCCAGCTATCAATGAAGCCGTCGAGACCCTGCGGGCGGCCGGGGTACACAGTCCGCAGGCAGACGCCGAACATCTCGCGGCGCATCTGCTCGGCGTCGAGCGAACACGACTGGCGCTGACGCCGCTGGTCGAGCCGGAGCTGCTGGCGCAGTATCGGATGCTGGTCGCCAAGCGTGCGGAACGAATCCCGTTGCAGCACTTGACCGGTACGGCCGCGATGGGTGAGATCGACCTGGCGGTCGGGCCGGGCGTTTTCGTGCCGCGACCGGAGACCGAGTTGCTGTTCGCCTGGGCATTGGGCCAACTGGAGAAGCTGCCGCACGATCACACGCCCATCGTGGTCGACCTGTGCACCGGTTCCGGCGCGCTCGCCTTGGCCATCGCGCACGCCCGCCCCGACGCCGATGTGCACGCCGTCGAGATCGATCCGCCCGCCTTGCAATGGGCCCGCCGCAATGCCGACCTCCGCATCGCCGACGGCGACACCCCCATCACCCTGTACGCCGACGACGTCACCGACCCGGACCTGCTGACCGAGCTCAATGGCCGCGTCGACCTCGTGGTATCCAACCCGCCCTACATCCCGGAAGCCGCCGAACTCGCCCCCGAGGTCGCCGACCACGACCCGCATCTGGCCCTGTTCGGCGGCCCCGATGGCCTGGACGTCATCCGCGCGATGATCCCCACCATCGCCCGCCTGCTGCGCCCCGGCGGCACGACGGCCATCGAACACGACGACGCCAACGGCTCGGAACTGGCGGCCATGCTCGGCAAACAGGGCGAATTCACCGACATCGTCGAACACCCCGACCTCGCCGGAAAACCGCGCTTCGTCGCCGCCAACCGCGCATGAACAGACGCGCCTACTGGGCACGATGATGTCTTTCGAGCGCAGCGAGATCGAGCACTGGAGTTGGCGACCCCAGCGCACGTCCGAACACCCTGAAGCGCAGACAACACGTCGCAAGATCCCCACAGACACACCCGCTGGGCACGATGACGCCTTCCGAGCGAAGCGAGACCGAGCACTAGAGTTCGCGGTCCGTCCCGCCTCGACAACAGCCGAAGCGCATCGACCGAAGTAGCAAGCTCAGCCACTGACGCCCCCACTGGGCACGATGATGTCTTCCGAGCGAAGCGAGACCGAGCATTAGAGTTCGCGGCCCGTCTCGCTTCCGAGCCGTCGAAGCGCACGCGCCGAAGGCACGAGTCTCGACGGCTCGGAAG
>NZ_JBHVDF010000001.1:0-12949 GCF_042802915.1 Nocardia sp. NPDC057440 | reverse complement strand
TCTCCACACTCTCCCTCCCACCCCCCCCCACCCCCTCCGCGCTCTTCTCCCCCCCCCCCCCCCCCCCCCCCCCCCACCCGGGGGCCCGCCAACACGCAGCGCCGCAGGCGCTGCCAAAAAACACTGTGACAGGATGGGGGGCGTGAGTACCGTCTACGACTGCGCGGATCCCGACTCCCGCGCTGCCGGACTGACCGCAGCCACCAGTGCCCTGAAATCCGGGCGGTTGGTCGTGCTGCCCACCGATACGCTCTACGGCCTCGCCGTCGACGCGTTCGATTCGTCGGCGGTCGGTTCGCTGCTTGCGGCCAAGCGACGCGGCAGGGACATGCCGGTGCCGGTGCTGGTCGGATCGTGGCACACCATCGACGGCCTGGTCTTCTCGGTGCGCCCGCAGGCCCGCGAACTGATTCGTGCGTTCTGGCCCGGCGGACTGAGTCTCGTTGTGCAGCAAGCCCCTTCGCTGGCTTGGGATCTCGGCGACACCCGAGGAACCGTGATGCTGCGGATGCCGCTGCACCCGGTCGCGCTCGAGCTGCTGCGTGAGGTCGGCCCGCTGGCGGTGTCCAGTGCCAACGTTTCGGGACAGCCGCCTGCCAAGACCGCGGCCGAGGCGCGCGATCAGCTCGGCGATCTGGTCGGGGTCTACCTCGACGGCGGGCCGTCCGAGCATGCCGTCGCCTCCACCATCGTCGATCTCACCGCCGACCAGCCGCGCATTCTGCGCGAGGGCGCGGTGTCGGTCGCCGATATTGCCGAGGTGCTCGGAATGTCGCCGGAAGCCCTGACCGGCGCCGTGTCGCGGTGATCGGTGGACAGTCTGATCTCCTCGCCGATCAGATACTCGCTGACCCGATTTTCGGGTGGGGCTCGGTTGTTCCGCTGCGTGAGCTGCTGCTTGTCCTGCTCATATCCGCGACGGTGACATTCCTGGCCACCGGTGGAATTCGGGTGCTCGCTATCGCTTTCGGCGCGGTCGCCGTGCCGCGTGAACGTGATGTGCACGTCAAGCCCATTCCTCGAATGGGTGGTGTCGGCATGTACGTCGGCGTTGTCGCGGCCGTGCTGTTCGCCCACCAGCTGCCCGCGTTGCGCCGCGGTTTCGACTATGCGCCGGACATTCCCGCGGTGCTGGTCGCGGCCACGCTCATCGTGCTCGTCGGCATCGTCGACGACCGATGGGGTCTGGACGCGCTCACCAAATTCGCTGGCCAGGTCACCGCGGCGGGTGTGATGGCCGTGATGGGTCTGAGCTGGTACGTCATCTATGACCCCTTCAACGACACCACGGTGGTGCTCGATGCGCTGCAGAGCGGTCTTGTCACCGTGGCGATCACCGTCACCCTGATCAATGCGATGAATTTCGTCGACGGGCTGGACGGGCTCGCGGCCGGACTCGGATTGATCTGCGCGGGCGCGGTCTTCGTTTTCGCCGTCGGGCTGCTCTACGACCAGGGCGGTTCGGTCGACACCTATCCGCCCGCCCTGCTCGCCGCCGCGCTGGCAGGCGCCTGCCTCGGATTCCTGCCGCACAATTTTCAGCCTGCCCGAATATTCATGGGCGATTCCGGATCGATGCTGATCGGGCTGATGCTCGCCGCGGTGTCGACCGGTGCGTCCGGCCGAATTCCGCTGAACGGATACGGGCCGCGCGACATCGTCGGTCTGCTGTCGCCGCTGCTGCTGGTCGGTGCGGTGATGTTCATTCCGGTGCTCGATCTTTTGCTGGCGATTGTCCGTCGGGTACGTGCGGGTGTGAGTTTTTCGACTCCGGACAAAATGCACTTGCATCACCGGTTGCTGCAGATCGGACATTCCCACCGGCGCGTGGTTTTGCTCATCTATTTGTGGGTCGGTGTGCTCGCTTTCGGCGCCGTCGGCACCGCGCTGATGGACCGGCGGCTCGTGGTGCTGCTGATGGCAGGCGGACTGGTTTTCGCCCTCGTCGTCACCGCCATCCCGGGCCTGCGCCGCGGGGAGGCAGCGGGTGACCGGACGCCGCCCGGGTAAAGTTTTGGTCGTGAGCTTTACTCCGACACCTGTCCCCGGTCCCGAAGCGCCGCTCAAGGCGGCGCTGCGCTACGGCGCGATCGGGTTGATCGTGTTGGTCGTGCTCGCCGTGGCGATCGCCTCCGCGGCGGCTGGTATGCCCGGCCTCTGGGGTGCGCTGATCGGCGCGGCCATCGGCGGCGGTTTCATCCTCACCACGGCGGTCGTCGTGTTGCTCGGCGCGAAGCTGCCCGCGAGCACTGCGGGCCTGGTCATGCTGGTCAGCTGGGTCGGCAAGCTGCTGGTCGCGATGGTGGTTGTGGCGGTGCTGCAGAACTTCGACTTCTACAACCGGATGGCCCTGTTCCTGACCGTGGTGGGCGCTCTCGTCATCGTTCTCGGAGCGGAGACGTATGGCGTTCTGCGCCAGAAGGTTCCGTACGTGACGGTGCCCGATGCCGAGCCCGAACCGGGTACTGGTCAGTAATAAATCGCACCCACCTACACACTGTCGTAGATAACTTGGTAAAGTGTTGGTAAGCAAGCAACCAAGCGAGGGGGGATCACCCCGATCCCGCTGAGTGCCGCTATGCTTACTGCCGTGCCGGGCTCCGAGGGGTGTTCCGGTTCTGCATGTCGACGATGTCGCCGACACACGTACAGACGCCAGGTGGAATCCATCCCGCCGCACAGCTGCTGACGAAATTCGAGCCGACCTGAGTCGACTAATTGATCGTCAATGTCCGATCGAACCGTGGGTACGACCGAACCCACGGCCCGAACACGGGAGAGAACGCTGAGCGTCACCACTTTGGCGGGCGAGTTCCACGCGCCATCGCTGTCCGACTTCTTCCCTCCAGCTGTGCTGTTCGAGGGTACGCCGTTCGAACTCGACCGACTGATGCTGATCCGTCTGCTCATGACGGCAGTGCTCGCCATTGTGATGGTGCTGGCATTCCGGAGTCCCCGCATCGTCCCGCGCGGCCTGCAGAACGTCGCCGAAACCGGTTTGGTGTTCGTCAAGGAACAGATTTGCGACGAGGTTCTCGGTAAAGAATCCGGCCGCAAGTTTTTCCCGCTGATCGCGACGATCTTCTTCACGGTCCTCTTCCTGAACTTCTCCGGCATCATTCCGGGGCTGAACATCTCGTCGAACGCCCGAATCGGCATGCCGCTGGTGCTGGCCGCACTTGCTTACATCACGTTCAACTACGTGGGTATCAAGAAGTACGGCTTCCTCAAGTACATGCGCAGCAGCATCGTGGTTCCGAATGTTCCGCCCGCCTTGCACGTGTTGCTGATTCCGATCGAGTTCGTCTCGACTTTTATCCTTCGCCCGTTCACGCTGACGGTCCGACTCATGGCGAACATGCTGGCAGGTCACATCATGCTGGTGCTGTTCTTCAGCGCCACCTGGTTCTTCCTGTTCGACGCCACCTCATGGATGAAGGTGTTCTCGCCGTTCTCGCTGATCGCGGGACTCGGATTCACCCTTTTCGAGATTTTGGTCATCTTCCTGCAGGCCTACGTGTTTGCACTGCTGACCGCCGTCTACATCGGACTTGCGCAACACGCTGACTCGCACTGACCCGAACAACTACCGGATACCTGCTACACCCGCCGACCGGCGTGTGGGCAACAGAAAGGGAATGGAACTCATGAGCCTCGCGTACTTGGCCCAGGAAGCTGCAACCAACGAGTCGACGTTCAAGGGCTTCGGCGCCATCGGCTACGGTCTGGCCGCCATCGGCCCGGGCATCGGCGTGGGCATCGTCGTCGGTAAGGCGATCGAGGGCATCGCCCGTCAGCCCGAGCTGCAGGGCACGATCCGCACCAACATGTTCCTCGGTATCGCGTTCACCGAGGCGCTCGCGCTGATCGGCCTCGTCGCCGGCTTCATTTTCTGAGTTTGCGATGACCACGCTTTCTGTGCTCGCCGCGGAGAAGGGGGGAGATGTCAACCCCCTTATCCCCGAGACATACGACATCGTGTGGTCGGTGGTCTGCATCGCGATCATCGGCTTCATTTTCTACAAGTACGTAATTCCGCGCCTCATGAAGGTGCTGGACGAGCGTGCCGACAAGATCGAGGGTGGCATCCAGCGGGCCGAGGCCGCGCAGGAAGAGGCCCAGCTGACCCTGCAGCAGTATCAGCAGCAGCTGGCCGAGGCCAGGCTCGAGGCCGCGCGCATCCGTGAGGACGCACGCATACAGGGCCAGCAGATCCTCGCGCAGATGCGCACGGAAGCCCAGGCCGAAAGCGACCGCATCGTCGCGGCAGGCCACAGCCAGCTGGAAGCCCAGCGGCAGCAGATCCTCACCGAACTGCGTGCCGAGGTCGGACAGACGGCCGTCGATCTGGCGGAAAAGATTATCGGACAGTCGGTTTCGGACGAGGCCAAGCAAGCGGCTTCGATCGAGCGGTTCCTGTCCGAGCTCGACCAGTCGAATGCCGGCATCGGGGTCGGAAGGTAGCGACGCGAAAGTGAGAAGCATGTACGCAGCGAGCCGCGAGGCAAGCTCCCGGTCCCGGGAGGCGCTTCGGGCCGCTCTGACCGGAAGCGACAGTGTTGCGGCCACGACGGGGTCGGAACTGTTCGCCGTTGTCGCCGTGCTGGATGACCAGCGTTCGCTGCGTGTTGCGCTCGCGGACGTTTCGGTGCCCGGCGCGGTTCGCGCCGAGCTGAGCGAGCGGGTCTTCAGCGGCAAGGTCAGCGCTGCCACGCTGGCGGTGCTGACCACCGCGGTGGCCCAGAACTGGTCGCGCACTGCCGATTTGGTCGACACCCTGGTGTTGCTCGGGCAGGAAGCGCTGCTGGAGTCGGCTGCCGACAGCGGGCGGATCGACGCGGTCGAGGACGAACTGTTCCGACTCGGCCGGATCATCAGCGACAACCCCGAGTTGGAGCAGGCACTGTCGGACCACGCGAAGCCCGCTGAGGCCAAGCGCGAGCTGATCGGCGGTCTGCTCACGGGCAAAACCGACACCATCACCCAGACCCTGGCGGACCAGGTGGTCACCCGGTCGAAGACGGGCATCGGCGAAGCATTCGACGAGCTGTCCGATCTCGCGGCCGCGCGGCGCGAGCAGATCGTCGCGCATGTTCGCGCGGCGATCGCGCTGACCGACCGGCAGCGCGGCCACCTTGCGGCGTCGTTGCAGCGCATCTACGGCAAGCCGGTCACGGTGCACGTCCAGGTCGATCCGAGTCTGCTGACCGGTGTCGTCGTGCACATCGGCGACGACGTGATCGACGGCAGCGCCACCGGCCGACTGGAAAGGCTGCGTCGGGCCCTGGCTTGATGTCACAGCCTGACGACTCCTAATCCCCCCGACATTCGAGACCAGACAGCGAGAGCAGGAAGACTATGGCGGAGCTGACGATCTCCACCGATGAGATCCGTAGCGCGATCGAGAGCTACACCCAGAGCTACACCCCGGAAACCTCCATCGAAGAAGTCGGTGTTGTCACCGACACCGGCGACGGCATCGCCCACGTGAGCGGTCTGCCTTCGGCGATGGCCAACGAACTGCTCGAGTTCCCCGGTGGTGTGCTCGGCGTGGCGCTGAACCTCGAGGACCGCGCGATCGGTGCGGTTATCCTCGGCGAGTACGCCACCCTCGAAGAGGGTCAGGAAGTCCGTCGTACCGGCGACGTGCTCTCGGTTCCGGTGGGCGACAAGTTCCTCGGCCGCGTGGTCAACCCGCTCGGTCAGCCGATCGACGGCCTCGGCGAGATCGAAGCCGAAGAGCAGCGCGTGCTCGAGCTGCAGGCCGCGTCGGTGCTGCAGCGCCAGCCGGTCGAGGAGCCGATGGCCACCGGTATCACCGCCATCGACGCGCTCACCGCGATCGGCCGTGGCCAGCGTCAGCTGATCATCGGCGACCGCAAGACCGGCAAGACCGCGGTCTGCATCGACGCGATTCTGAACCAGAAGGCCAACTGGGAGTCGGGCGATCCGACCAAGCAGATGCGCTGCATCTACGTCGCGATCGGCCAGAAGGGCTCCACCATCGCGGGCGTCAAGACCGCGCTGGAGGCGCACGGTGCGATGGAGTACACCACCATCGTCGCGGCCCCCGCTTCGGACTCCGCCGGCTTCAAATGGCTTGCGCCCTACACCGGTTCGGCTCTGGGCCAGCACTGGATGTACCAGGGCAAGCACGTCCTGATCGTGTTCGACGACCTGAGCAAGCAGGCCGAGGCCTACCGCTCGATCTCGCTGCTGCTGCGCCGCCCGCCGGGCCGCGAGGCGTACCCGGGTGACGTCTTCTACCTGCACTCCCGTCTGCTGGAGCGTTGCGCGAAGCTGTCTGACGCGATGGGCGCGGGCTCGATGACCGGTCTGCCGATCATCGAGACCAAGGCCAACGACATCTCGGCCTTCATCCCGACCAACGTCATCTCCATCACCGACGGCCAGGTCTTCCTCGAGTCCGACCTGTTCAACAAGGGCGTCCGTCCGGCGATCAACGTCGGTACCTCGGTCTCCCGTGTCGGTGGCGCCGCCCAGACCAAGGGCATGAAGAAGGTCGCCGGTTCGCTGCGTCTGGAAATGGCGCAGTACCGCGAGCTGGAGGCGTTCTCCGCCTTCGCATCCGACCTGGACGCGGCCTCCCTCGCCCAGCTCGAGCGTGGCGCCCGCTGGGTGGAACTGCTCAAGCAGGACCAGTACTCGCCGGTCCCCGTCGAAGACCAGATCGTTTCGATCTTCCTGGTCGACGCCGGCTACTACGAGTCGGTCCCGGTTGCCGACATCCGCCGGTTCAACGCCGAGCTGATCGAAGAGCTGCACCGCACCGCACCCGAGGCGTTCGAGTCGATCTCGGGCGGCAAGGTGCTGCAGGGCGACGCGGCCGACGCGATCAAGGTGGCCACCGACAAGTTCAAGCAGGGCTTCCTCGCCTCCGACGGCAGTCGTGTGGTGAGCGAGGACGGAGCGGGCGAGCTCGAGTCCGAAGAGGTCGAGTCGCTCACCGTGACCCGCAAGCACGTCGAGAAGTAGCGCGGGCGAGCCATGCGTTACCGCCAATCCAATGCCGCGAATGAAGGGAGAGTGAACCGCTGATGGCAAACCTGCGTGAATTGCGCTCCCGCATTCGTGGTGTGAATTCGATCAAGAAGATCACCAAGGCCCAGGAGCTGATCGCGACCTCGCGCATCACCAAGGCTCAGGCCAGGGTTGCTGCGGCCAAGCCGTACGCGGAGGAGATCACCAAGGTTCTCGGTGAGCTCGCGAGTGCTTCCAAGAATCTCTCGCATCCACTGCTGACCGAGCGCACCAACCCGCGTCGCGCCGCTGTGCTGGTCATCACCAGTGACAGCGGTATGTGTGGTGGCTACAACTCGAACGTGCTCAAGCGCGCCGAGGAGCTCATGACCACGCTGCGCGGCGAGGGTAAAGAGCCGGTGGTGTACGTGATGGGCAACAAGGGCCTCATCTACTACACCTTCCGCAACCGTGCGCCACGTGCGTCGTGGACCGGGTTCTCCCAGCAGCCGAAGTACACCGATGCGTCGGCCGCGTGCCGGCACTTGGTGGACAGCTTCATGGCCGGCTCCGACGGCGAAGTTCCCGCTCCGAACGGCACCGGCAATATCGCCGGTGTCGACGAGCTGCACATCGTGTACACCCGGTTCGTCTCGATGCTGACGCAGACCCCGGAGGTGCGCCGGTTGGCGCCGATCCAGGTGAGCTACGTCGACGAGAACTTCGACATGGGCGAGGACAGCCTGTCCGATTCGGCCACCGCCGATGTGCACGCGCAGTACGAGTTCGAGCCCGACGCCGATGTGCTGCTGGCAGCCCTGCTGCCCAAGTACATCAACACGCGTATCTACTCATCGTTGCTCGAGGCAGCGGCATCCGAGTCCGCGGCTCGGCGCACCGCAATGAAGGCCGCCACCGATAACGCCAATGAGCTGTCGAATGTCCTTACCAGGCAGGCGAACTCGGCGCGGCAGGCCCAGATCACGCAGGAAATCAGTGAAATCGTGGGCGGCGTGAACGCGCTGGCTTCGAGCTCGGACCGCGACTAAGCGCAGGAAGAGAATAATGACCGCAGCAGTCACGCAAGAAAGCCGGACGGGCGCGACAACAGGCCGCGTCGTCCGTGTCATCGGCCCCGTCGTGGACGTCGAGTTCCCGCGGGGTTCCATCCCAGAGCTGTTCAACGCTCTGCACGCCGAGATCGCCCTGGCCTCGGTGGCCAAGACCCTGACCCTCGAGGTTGCCCAGCACCTCGGCGACAACATCGTGCGCACCATCTCGATGCAGCCGACCGACGGCCTGGTCCGTGGGGCGAAGGTCTCCGACACCGGCAAGCCGATCTCGGTGCCCGTCGGTGACGTCGTCAAGGGCCACGTGTTCAACGCCCTCGGCGATTGCCTCGACACCCCCGGCCTCGGCCGCGACGGTGAGCAGTGGGGCATCCACCGCAAGCCACCGTCATTCGATCAGCTCGAGGGCAAGACCGAAATCCTCGAGACCGGTGTGAAGGTCATCGACCTGCTGACCCCGTACGTGAAGGGCGGCAAGATCGGTCTGTTCGGTGGTGCCGGTGTCGGCAAGACCGTGCTGATCCAGGAGATGATCACCCGTATCGCGCGTGAGTTCTCCGGTACGTCGGTGTTCGCCGGCGTCGGTGAGCGCACCCGTGAGGGCACCGACCTGCACCTGGAAATGGAAGAGATGGGCGTCCTCCAGGACACCGCCCTCGTCTTCGGCCAGATGGACGAGCCGCCGGGCACCCGTATGCGCGTCGCTCTCTCGGCCCTCACCATGGCCGAGTACTTCCGCGACGTGCAGCACCAGGACGTGCTGCTGTTCATCGACAACATCTTCCGGTTCACCCAGGCTGGTTCCGAGGTGTCGACGCTGCTCGGCCGTATGCCCTCCGCCGTCGGTTACCAGCCCACGCTGGCCGACGAGATGGGTGAGCTGCAGGAGCGCATCACCTCGACCCGTGGTCGGTCGATCACCTCGCTGCAGGCCATCTACGTGCCCGCCGACGACTACACCGACCCGGCCCCGGCGACCACCTTCGCCCACCTCGATGCGACGACCGAGCTTTCCCGCCCGATCTCGCAGAAGGGCATCTACCCGGCCGTCGACCCGCTGACCTCGACCTCCCGCATCCTGGAGGCCTCGATCGTCGGTGCGGAACATTTCCGGGTCGCCAACGAGGTCAAGCGGATCCTGCAGAAGTACAAGGAACTGCAGGACATCATCGCCATCCTCGGCATGGACGAGCTCTCCGAAGAGGACAAGGTCCTCGTCGGCCGCGCCCGTCGCCTGGAGAAGTTCCTCGGCCAGAACTTCATCGTCGCCGAGAAGTTCACCGGCCAGCCGGGTTCGGTGGTGCCGCTGTCCGACACCATCGAGGCGTTCGACCGCGTCTGCAAGGGCGAGTTCGACCACTTCCCGGAGCAGGCGTTCAACAGCTGTGGTGGACTCGACGACGTCGAGGCCGCCGCGAAGAAGATCGCCGGAAAGTAGTCACCGATGGCGGAAATGTCAGTTGATCTCGTCGCGGTCGAGCGACTGCTCTGGTCCGGCCAGGCGTCGTTCGTCAGCGCGCAGACCACCGAGGGCCAGATCGGCATCATGCCGGGCCACGAGCCGCTGCTCGGCCAGCTGGTCGAGGGCGGCACCGTGACCATCGTCGACACCGATGGACAGCGCATCGTCGCTGCGGTGCACGGCGGTTTCTTCTCGGTGACCGCTAGCACGGTCCGGGTGCTCGCCGAGTCCGCGGAGTTCGCCGGTGAGGTCGACGTCGAGGCGGCCCGCCGGGTGCTGGCCGACTCGGACGCCACCGAGGAACAGCAGCGGGCGGCTCAGGCCCGAGTGCGCGCGGTCGAGCAGAACGCGAACGCGTAGTCACGCACCACCATTGCGCACGACGCTGTCGGCGGCGAAACTATTCGCCGCCGACAGCGTCGTTTCGGGGGTTGGTACGAGCTGCGGGGCAAAAGACATGGCCCCGCCATTTGTAAACTCGGGTCCGTGGTTGAATGACCGCGAGGTGTCGCCGAGACGGCGGCGGAGCGAAGGGACGAACGGCATTGCAGACCGGGATGGTTCTCCTGATCATTCTGGTGCTCATGCTCGTTTTCCTGGCGCTGGCTTCGACCTATCGTCTGATCATGCTGCGTCGTGGTGGCACGGCCGCGCTGCTGCGGGTGCTGCCCGCGCGCGGCGGCCAGGGCTGGCGGCACGGCCTGATCCGATACGACGAGGATCGGCTGGTTTTCTACAAGCTGTCCAGCCTCAAACTCGGCCCCGACTCCACTATTCGACGTCAGGGCATCGAGATCGGTGACCGTCGCGGCCCGCGCGGCGACGAGTTCGACATCATGACCGAAGAACTGTCGGTGACCGCGGTGTCCGATAGCGACGGCGCTTTCGAGCTCGCCCTGGACCGCGGTTCTCTCGCGGCCTTCCTTTCCTGGGTCGAATCCCGTCCGTCCGACCGCACCCGCAGGCTTCCAGGCCTCTGAACAGTCAGTCGTTCAGGTCCGACATCTAAGGTGGTCTTGTGAGCGTGCATCTGACGCGGATATACACGCGTACCGGGGACGACGGGAGCACTGGACTCAGTGACTTCTCCAGGGTCGCCAAGACCGATCCCCGACTGGTCGCCTACGCCGATTGCGACGAGACCAATGCTGCCATCGGCGTCGCCATCGCACTCGGAAGCCCGAAGCCGGAGCTGCATGCGGTGCTCCACCGGATTCAAAACGATCTGTTCGACGCGGGCGCGGACCTGTCGACCCCCGTCGTCGCGGAGCCCAAGTACCCGCCGCTGCGGATCACCCAGCCCTACATCGACCGGCTCGAAGGCTGGTGCGATGAATTCAATGCCGAACTGGCGCCGCTGAATTCGTTCATCCTGCCCGGCGGCACCCCGCTCGCGGCACTGTTGCACACCGCGCGCACCGTCGCGCGCCGCGCCGAGCGCTCCGCATGGGCCGCGGTGCAGGCACACCCGGACGACACGAACGTCCTGCCGGCAAAGTACTTGAATCGTCTATCGGATCTGCTGTTTATCCTGAGCCGGGTCGCCAATCCTGGCGGCGATGTGCTCTGGAAGCCGGGCGGAGACCAGGCGGGTGCATCATGATGGACGCGAACGCGGACACGATGGGCTCGACACGCAACGGCTGATTTCGTGACTACATGGGTAACTCGCCGGGTACGCCCGGAACTGAGCCAGGCACCTACCGCCGGCCCGAAACGCAACTATCGTGGCACTCAATAGTGCGCTGCATATCCGGAGAGGCGGACTGAGAGGCGGCATGGAGAGGTTTTTGGTTACCGGCGGGAATCGACTCGTCGGTGAGGTCGCGGTTGGGGGTGCCAAGAACAGTGTCCTCAAGCTGATGGCCGCTGCCCTGCTGGCCGAGGGTACGACCACCATTACGAACTGTCCGGACATCCTCGATGTGCCGTTGATGGCTGATGTGCTGCGCGGCCTCGGCTGCGACGTAACGATCGATGGCTCGGTCGTCGTCATCAACACGCCTGCGGAACCGAAGTACCACGCGGATTTTCCCGCGGTGACACAGTTCCGCGCGTCGGTGTGTGTGCTCGGGCCATTGATGGCGCGGTGCAAGCGGGCTGTTGTCGCGCTGCCCGGTGGGGACGCGATCGGTTCGCGTCCCCTGGATATGCACCAGGCGGGCCTGCGCCTGCTCGGGGCGACCAGCGAAATCGAACACGGTTGTGTGGTCGCGCGGGCGGATGAACTGCGGGGCGCGCGGATCAGGCTGGACTTTCCATCGGTGGGGGCGACCGAGAACATCCTCATGGCGGCCGTGCTCGCCGAAGGGGAGACGGTCATCGATAACGCCGCACGTGAACCGGACATCGTCGATCTGTGCAACATGCTGGTTCAGATGGGCGCCCGTATCAGTGGCGCGGGCACATCGGTGCTGACGATCGAGGGCGTCGAGCGCCTTTCGCCGACCACGCACCGTGTGATCGGCGATCGCATCGTCGCCGCCACCTGGGGGATCGCCGCCGCTATGACTATGGGCGACATCCGGGTGACCGGCGTCAACCCGAAGCATCTGTCCCTGGTGCTGGACAAGCTGCGTTCGGCGGGAGCGCGGATTTCGTTCGAACCGGACGGCTTCCGTGTCGTCCAGGCCGACCGGCCGCGTGCGGTCAACTTCTCCACACTGCCTTTTCCCGGGTTCCCGACCGATCTGCAGCCGATGGCCATCGGCCTCGCGGCGATCGCCGACGGTACCTCGATGATCACCGAGAACGTCTTCGAAGCGCGCTTCCGCTTTGTCGAGGAGATGATCCGGCTCGGAGCCGATGCGCGGACCGATGGACATCACGCTGTGGTGCGCGGGATTCCGCGGTTGTCCAGTGCGCCGGTGTGGTCGTCGGATATTCGAGCAGGCGCGGGCCTTGTGCTCGCAGGTCTGGTTGCGGATGGCGTCACCGAAGTGCATGACGTCTTCCATATCGACCGCGGCTACCCGAATTTCGTCGAGCAGCTGCAGGCATTGGGTGGTCAAGTGGAGCGGGTCGGCGCAGCTGATTGATCTTGTTCGCCTGGAATGGACGGACACAATGATCACGTGTCATCGAAAACCGTTCCTGACCAGGCGATTTGACATCGTGCACGCCGACACGTAACTTTATTCAAGTCAGAGCGACACGGACACCGACCCGGAGCCGAGAAGCACAGCGGAAACGCTGAGCGGAGGCGAGGGAAACGAGGTAGTACGAGGAGCGCCTGACGATCACACTAGCTCGATCGAGACCCTGGTTTGCACCGGAGTATGCGGCTGAGCTAAGCTTGAAAAGTTGCCTCACCGATCAATCAGAGTAAATCTGCGCGATGGTGTGTGCGTGTGTTCTTTGAGAACTCAATAGTGTGTCGATGAATGTCAGTGCCAATTATTTAATTGGTTCCGGCCTTACATACCCCCCGGTTGTA